>CAZNFM010000023.1:0-77118 GCA_964572385.1 uncultured Planctomycetaceae bacterium
CCCGCGCGGCGGCCCTTCGCCCGCGTTTACGGCGTCTTTTTACGCCGCGGACGGCCTCTTTACGCGGCGCGACGCGCACTTTCTCCCGCGCGGCGGCCCTTCGCCCGCGTTTACGGCGTCTTTTTACGCCGCGGACGGCCTCTTTACGCGGCGCGACGCGCACTTTCTCCCGCGCGGCGGCCCTTCGCCCGCGTTTACGGCGTCTTTTTACGCCGCGGACGGCCTCTTTACGCGGCGCGACGCGCACTTTCTCCCGCGCGGCGGCCCCTCTCCCGCGCGCAGCGCCGCTTTTTACGCCGCGCCCGCCTTTTTTACTGGAGCCAGGCCCGCCGCGGGCCGACCTCTCCGCCGTACGTCGCCGTCTTCGAACCCGGAGGCCGCCGATGAGCCTGGTGCCGGACGCCCGCGTCGGGAAGATCGAGTTCTACGAAAACCGCCTGGAGCCGTGGCGGCAGCACGCCGCCGCCCTGGGCCTGTCCCCGGAGCAGATCGCCACCCAGCAGGCCCTCGTCGCCGAGGCCCGGGCCGCCTGGCACGAACAACAGCAGGCCCGCCAGGCCGCCCAGGCCGCCACCCAACGCTTTTACCAAAAGGTCGCCGCGTTGCACGGGCACGGCGCCGACCTGCTGCGCACCATCCGCAACCGCGCCCACAGTACCAACGACCCCCAGGTGTACAGCCTGGCCCTCATCCCCCCGCCGGCGGCCCCCGCCCCGCTGCCCGCCCCCGGCCGACCGTACAAACTGGAGACCCGGCTCCGCGCCGACGGGGCCCTGCGGCTCCGCTGGAAGTGCGACCAACCCGCCGGGGCCCGCGGGACGCTGTACGAGGTCCGCCGCCGCACCGGCGGGCCCGCCGCCCCGCTGGAGATCGTGGGCCTGGCCGGGCGCAAGGAGTTCGTCGACGAAACCCTCCCCGCCGGGGCGGGACGCGTGGAATACCAGATCCGCGCCGTCCGCTCCACCGCCCGCGGCCCGGCGGCACTCTTCCCCGTGTACCTCGGCGTGGCCGCGAGCGCGGCCCGCGCCCCCGCCGACCTCGCCGACCCGCCGCCGCGCCTCGGCGAACCGCCGCCGCGGATCCCCCGCCGCGCCCCGCTCCGGCCGCCGCCCGCCCGCCTCCCGGCCTGAACCCCGCCCCAAACCCGCGGCGCGGCGACGGTCTATCCGGATAAACCCATCTGCTGCGGTGCAGCTCCGCTGCTCCGTTGTTCGCGATCGGCGGGCCGCGACGCCGCCCCGACGCGCCGCCGCCCGCCCCGCCGCGCGCGGCACGAAAAATCGGGAATAGCCGGGCCGCCGCCGCCGTTACTACCATGTCGGCGGCCGCGGGCGCGGTCGCCGCGGGCCGGAACGGGCGGCGGCCGCGAAGCGACGGGCCGCACGCCTTCATACGAAAATTCGGTGCAGTGGCCGACCCCGACCGGACGCCGCAACGTCGCGGCCGCCCGGGCGGGAAGGCCCATCCAGAAGGGAGCAACCCCATGAAGCGAATGTTGGCGTGGACGCTGGCGGCGGCGACGGTCGCCGCGCTGAACCTGTCGGCGGCGTATGCCGGGCCGGGCTGCGGCGGGGCGAAGGACGCCCGGGCCGCCGAGGGGCAAAAGACCTGCGCCGACGCCCAGGCCTCGCGCCCGGGCCTCGGCGAGTTCCCGACCATGAGCTGGAAGGTCGGCGCGCAGAGCCTGTCCTGCCCGATGGCGGCCAAACAGGCGGCGGATGAAAGCGGCGCCCCGATCGTCTTCGTCGTCGCCGGCCGCGAGTTCGCCGAGGAGCAGGCGGCCCGCGCCGCCCTGGCCGACGCCGCCGAGCAGTACGTGCGGGACTTCGTGACCATCGGCTGCGTGGTCGATGGAAAGGTCGTCTACTGTGGCGACCGGGGCGACTCCGCCGCCGGCGCCGCGAAGGACGCGAAGTGCGGCGGCGGCACGAAGGGCCAAAAGGTCGCGGCGAAGGACGGCGGCGGCTGCTGCTCCGCCGGAAAGGGCGAAAAGGTCGCGTCGCAGGACGGCGCGCGGAGCGGCGGCGGCTGCTGCTCCGCCGCGAAGGGCGACAAGGTCGCGTCGAAGGGCGGCGACGGCTGCTGCGGCGGCGCGAAGGGCGAGAAGGTCGCGTCGAAGGGCGGCGACGGCTGCTGCTCGGCCGGGAAAGGCGAGAAGGTGGCCGGCCGGGCGGAGTGCGATCCCGCGACATGCACCCGGTTCGTCGTGCTCGGCCGTGAATTCACCGACTACCAGGCCGCCCGCGCCGCCCGCGAGGCCGCCCTGGCCGAGATCCGCCGGGTCAAGATGACCTGCGTCGTGAACGGCGTGGAGGTGGAGGACGTCGAGCAGGTCTGCCCGAAGGCGAAGGCCGCCGGCCAGGTGGAATTCGTGGTCGGCAAGGACCATCTGAAGTGCGTGGACGCCGCCCGCTGCGCGCTGGCCAAGGCCCGGTACGAGGCCGCCCGCGCCGCCGGCGAGAAGCTCGCCCGACTCTGAGGCTGATCGATCGCCATCAGGGCGCGGCGGCCGCGGCGCGCTGCCGCGATCGCCGCGCCCGGGGCGTTTGGGGGGAGCAGGGCGGCGCGGGACCGCGCCGCCGCCAGGTCCGCCCCCGCGACCGACGGCGTGCCGCGGTGGCGCCGGCCCGGGGCCTGCCACACGGCGGGCCTGCGTCGTTTTTACGGCGGGTCGCCCGGCGCCGCCGCCGCGGCCCGCCGCTCCAGCAGCCGCCCGACCAGCAGCCCCGCCTCGAAGAGCAGCAGCATCGGCACCGCCAGCAGCAGCATGGTGGCCACGTCGGGCGTCGGCGTGATCACCGCCGCGAGGATGACCACGCCGAGGATGACGTACTTGCGGAGACTCGCGAGCCGGGCGGCGGTGACGATCCGCGCGGCGATCAGGAAGACCACCACGATGGGGATCTGGAAGCCCAGCCCGAAGGCCAGGGCCAGGTTCACCACGAAACCGAGATACTCCGCCACGCTGAAGAAAGGCTGCACGAAGCGGGCCTCCGCCGCCTTCTGCATGGCGAAGGAGTAGGTCTGCCCGCCGCTCTGCACGTGCAGCCGCCGCGTTTGCGGGTTGAACCAGACCTGCCCGTCCGTCGGGTGCTCGGGGTCGCGGTCCAGCAGCGGGACGTGCAGCGGCGGCACGGCGGGCCGCGTCGCCGCCGGGGCGGGGGCCTTCGGCAGGTACCAGCGGTAAAGGAAGTTGTCGTGGCTCGGCAGCGGGAACCAGAGGGAGATGCCGATCAAAAACTTCATCAGGCCCGACAGGACGATGGTGATCATGAAGGCGGCGCCGACCAGGAACAGGGCGATCGAGGTCGGGGCGAAGCAGCGCACGACCCGCTGTTCGGCGGGATACAGCCCGACCGCCACGAAACGCCAGAGCTGGTAGAGGATCCACGGGGCGGCCAGCACCAGGCCGAATTTCATGGCGATCTTGAAGTATTCGAGGAAGGACTCGATCGGGTTGAGCTGGACCATCCGCGGGTCGAAGCCCAGCTCCTCCATGGCCACGCAGTAGGGCGTGGTCAGCAGCTCGATGAGCCGGTCGCCGTAGCGGAAGCACAGCACCGTGGCGGCGATCAGCCCGAGCAGGGCCCGCAGGATCCGCCGCCGCAGCTCCTCGAGGTGGTCCCCGAAGGACATGCGGGTCTGCTCGATGTAGTCCGGCGTCCGCGGCTCTGGGGCGGTCATGGCGGGATGATCCTGCGAGGGATGGCCCGGCGGGAAATGACTCCTGCGTGGCGCGGGCCGGCCGGTTTCCCAAGGCCGACGCCTTTCGGCTCCGTCCGCGGTCGCCACCCGCCGGGCCGATCGCGAACCTCGTCAAGCGTTCCTGCCGCGGCGGAATCAGACCAGACCGCCGGTGACGAAGCTCAGGAACAACTGCGCCGGCAACAGCAGGAACTCCTGGAGGATGCTGAAACTCAGCGCCGGCAGGCCGTTGACCACATCGCCGGAAACCTGGCGGAGCGCCGTGGAGCACTGGGCCAGTTGGAAGAGCGGAGCGGCGGCCATCACCAGGGCCAGCCGACGCAGCAGGCGGTAACGGGAGAGCTTGGGAGAGTTCATGATCGCCTCGTCAGGGAACCCACGCCCCGGTGGATCAGCGAGCGGCGGGGCGGTGGATTCGGCGGTTGACTACTGAAAGAACGGCTGACGGTTGGCCCCGAGCAGGATCTGGAGGATGTCCATCGACGGGAAGTTCTGCAAGAGCATGGCCTGCACCGAGCCGACGAACAGATTGAAGGTGCCGGAGACGAATTGCGACGCGACGGAGGCGAGCACGGCGTCGCATCCTCCCACCGCCTGAAACAGGGGCATCGCCGCCAACGTCACCAGGAGCCGCCGGCTCCATCGCTGTGTCCGCACGATCATGGGTCTTCTCCGCTGCGTCCGGCTCGCGCGCGAGGCGTGCGCGGAAGTCCGCGGCTCCGGCGGCTCCGCCGGCAGGTGGGATCCTCCCGCGCCCGGGAACGGCAGTGTAGCCGACTGCTGCCGGCGGTGCAACGTGGGCGGAAGGCGGGAGGATGCCCCGACGGCTAGGCCAGGTTCATGGTCATCAAAAACTCGGCGTTGGTCTTGACTTTCTGGAGGCGGCCGGTCAGGAGGATCATGGCCTCGACCGGATTCATATCCACCAGCACGCGCCGCAGTTTGTAGGTCAGCTCCAGTTCCTTCGGGTCCAGGAGCAATTCCTCCTTGCGGGTGCCGGACGCGGAGATGTCCACCGCCGGCCAGACTCGCTTGTCGACCAGGCGGCGATCGAGGTGCAGTTCGCTGTTGCCGGTGCCTTTGAACTCCTCGAAGATGACTTCGTCCATCTTCGAGCCGGTGTCCACCAGGGCCGTGCCGATGATGGTCAGGCTGCCGCCCTCCTCGATGTTGCGAGCGGCGCCGAAGAAGCGCTTGGGCTTCTGGAGGGCGTTGGCGTCCACGCCGCCGGTCAGGATCTTGCCGGAGTGCGGTACCTCGGTGTTGTAGGCCCGCGCCAGCCGGGTGATGGAATCCAGCAGGATGACCACGTCCCGCCCGTATTCGACCAACCGCTTGGCCTTTTCGATGACCATCTCGGCGACCTGCACGTGACGGCTGGCCGGCTCGTCGAAGGTCGAGGAAATGACCTCGGCCTTGGTGTGGCGCTGCATCTCCGTGACTTCCTCCGGCCGCTCGTCGATCAGCAGGATGATCACGTAGGAATCGGGATGGTTTGTGGTGATGGCATTGGCCATTTTCTGGAGGAGGACGGTCTTGCCGGTTCGCGGCGGGGCCACGATCAACATGCGCTGGCCGAAGCCGATCGGCGTCACCATGTCGATGACCCGCATGTTCAACTCCTCCGGCGACGTTTCCAGCATGATGCGCCGGGTGGGGTGCAGCGGCGTCAGATCCTCGAAGACCGCCTTCTCCGTGACCTTGTCCGGCTCCTCGAAGCAGATGGCTTCCACCCGCAGCAGGGCGAAGTACTTTTCCGACTCCTTGGGCGGGCGGATCTGGCCGTGGATGATGTGGCCGGAGCGCAGGCCGAAACGGCGGATCTGTGAGGGGCTGATGTAGATGTCGTCCGGGCAGGGGATGTAGTTGTACTCCGGGCTGCGGAGGAAGCCGAAGCCGTCCGGCAGGATCTCCAGCACGCCCTCTCCGTACATCAGGCCGTTCTTGTTGATCCGCTCCTTGAGGATCTTGAAGATCAGGTCCTGCTTCTTCAGCGAGGCGTAGTCCACCACGTTTTCGCCGCGGGCGACCTCGTGCAGTTCCTGGATGGACATCTTTTGCAGGTCAGTGATGTGCAGATCGCCGCGCTTGATCTTCTCGTACCGCTCGTGGGTCTCGCGGTCGAAGCCGCCGGAAGACGCTCCGTTCTCCGCCGTGTCCGGCGAAGTGGTCGCGGGCGGCGGGTCGGTGTCGATGTTGGCGGCGAAATCGGAACCGGAATCGTCCGCGGGAGCGGCCGTTTCCTCGATCTCCTCCTCATTGCGGTGGGGGCGGGCTTGCAGCGTCCCCTCTGGCGCCCGCTTGACCTTCTTCCTGGTGCGACCCGATTCCTGTGTTTTGGACATGATCCGATTCTCCGATGCGTATGCGAAAGACTTCCTGAGTGTTCTTGATTGGCGGAGTACTCGGCCCCGCCGGGGTGGGTTCACTGGATCTTGAACGGGCGCCGGCCAGGCTCAGTCGGGCGTTGACATCGGCCCCGGTTGGTGTGCGTCACCGATGCCTCCGGCATCCGCGACGATCTGGGAAAAAACTCGTTCCACATGGGTCCGCAAGGCGGCCAGACTCGAGTTGTTGTCACAGATATAATCGGCCCGGATGCGTTTCGTGTCCAGAGGCTGTTGCGATTTTTCTCGCCGTCGAAGCTCCTCTTCGCTCATCCCCCGTCCTTTCTCGGACCTCTCTCGCCGCAACTCCGGCCGGGCGTCCACGAAGATCACCGCGTCGCAGATCAGGTCCAGGTCCGTCTCATAGAGCAACGGACTGTCCAGCACGATCATGCGGCACTTGGGCTGCCGCTCGAATTCGGCCATCAGGTCCGCGCGCCGAATCGCGACCCGAGGGTGCAGCACCGCTTCCAGCCGATGCCGCTGGGCAGGATCGTTGAACACGATCGCGGCGACCTTCTTGCGATCCACCGTTCCATCCGAACCAAGGATGCCTTCACCCCACCATTGCCGCAGCAGGTCGCGGACCTCCGGGTGGTTGAGCTCGGCGTGGGCGAGAACGTCCGACTCGACCACGCCTGCTCCCAATTCGCCGAGCATCTTGGCTACGGTCGACTTGCCGGATCCGACCCCGCCCGCGAGGCCGACCACCGGCTTGCGATGCGCTGTTGGTTTGCCGTGCCCGTCCGTCACCGTTGGCCGTTCACTCCTCTCGCTTCTTGGCCACTCTCCTGCAAGGGACGAAGCGGAGTGAAACGACCCCGACATCATCCGAATCGTTTGGGGGAGCGATCCGAATCCCCGGACCCGTGCCGACGTGCGGCTGGAAGCGCGAGGCGGCGTCTCGCTTGGCAAGGCCAGCCTAGTGGCGAGGCCGCGTGCGCCTTGGTGCCACGACGTTCCATTGTAGGGGCTACCTGGCGTGTTGTCACGGGCCAACCCGGCGGTGGCAGCACCCGCCGGGTTGCCGAGGGGACTGCCTTGTGATCCGCCATCTCTGCCTGTGGCTCCAGGCAAATACCGGTGACGTCTCCATCCCCCTTGTTTCAGAACGGTTTGACTATCAAATGGTTATGAACGATTCAGCCGAGGATCGGTGTGGCCGTGGCCGCCTTACAGCAGTCTTCCAGAGTCCAGTAGGATGTTGATTGGGCCGTCGTTCACGGACTGCACTTCCATCATGGCACGAAAACGCCCCGTCGCGACTGTGAGGCCCTCCGCTCGCAGGGCAGCGCATAATTGTTGATACACTGCCTCTGCATGTTCGGCTGCGGCCGCCTGCGTGAAGTCCGGTCGTCGCCCTTGTCGAGCATCGCCCAAGAGTGTGAAGTTGCTCACCAGCAGGATTTCCCCGCCGACTTGGCTGACGTCGAGGTTCATCCGCCCGTCGGAGTCAGCGAAGATCCGGAGATGGCGGATTTTGTCGGCGATATAACGGAGGTCGTCCGGTGTATCTCCTTGGGCCACGCCGGCATAAACCAGAAGCCCTTGGCCGATGCGGCCGACAGGCCGACCTTCCACGCTCACCTCGGCCTGGCGGACCCGTTGTACGACGGCTCTCATGATCAAGGCTCCAAACCGGCCCCTGCAACCCTTGCCCGCGATCTCTCAGCGATCCTAGAGATAGGCGCGGTGCAGGCTGAGAATCGCCTCCAATAGACAGACGCCCGCGAGAACCAGGATGGAGCGGCGGTGTCGGCGGCTGCCCGCCACGAGGAACACCACCGTCAGCAGCCCGAAGGTTGCCGGGCGAATCCAGTCGGCGGCGGGGCGTTCCGGAGATCGCACCTCCATCATGGCGGCCGCGGGCAGAATCGCCACCGCCAGCCACCAGAGCGGAACGGCGAAGCAGCGCCATTTCGTTCCCGTGAGGATCCCTGCCATCGCCAGAGCAGGCAAGGCCAGGCCGGCGTAGGCTACGGCGTCGTGCTGACTGATCCATCCTTTCCACGAGGCGGACGGCAATCGAATGTAGAGTGAAAGGACTGCGGCCGCGAGGAAGCTCAGGCTGAACGCCGCGTTGGCGCTGGAATCGAGACGGCGGGCGTTGCGGGCGGTGATGTAGGCCAGGAGTAACATCGCTGCCGTGCCGGCCGCGATTCGAGCCGGCGAGTCGTCTTCCACGCTGGGCAGCACCCGTCGAGGCCACAGCGCCATCTGGAATGCTGCCAGCACGGCCACCGCCGTGAGGAGGAACGCCGCGCGCTGGGCGTAGGGAATCATGCGGCCGGTGGTGGTCCAGGCGACTCCATCAAGCAGTTGCTGGTTCCAGAAACGCGCCAGCCACGACCACCAGGCGATCATGATCGCCAAGGCGAACAGGGCAGCGTTGTAGAGCACGGGGAGCCGGTCGGCATAGGGCACGTTCGCCCGCCGCTGGTGGAACCACTCGGGGAGCGAACACGCCAAGGCCACGCTGGCCAGTGTCAGCAGGGCGATGGCCAGCCCGGTCGTGTTGGCGCTCCAGCGGCGGTAGGTCATGAACATGCAGGTGACGCCGGCCATCGTGGAGGCGGTAAAATTGCCCAACGCAGCCTGCCAGGCCGGCGGACCGGGCCGCACGATCTGAAACACGCCGAGCAAGAGGACCGCGGCGGCGATCACGGCTTCACTTTGAACGAAGCCCGGCCAGCGGGAATAGGGGGCCAGCAGGTCGTCGAGGCGGTCGGGCCAGGCGGCGCCACGTCGGCGGCGGTATTGTGTTTCCTGGATCAGCGCGGCGAGCAGCAGTAACAGGCCCAACCCGAGTTGGAGGTGCAGCGTCCAGGTCCACCAGAGCGGCTGACCCGGCAGCAGGGCCGTGGCGACGAAGCGATGCACGCCCGTCGCCGTGGGAATCAACAGACTGGTGGCCCAGACCAGGAAGGCACTGAGGATCAGGACCGCGGCCGGCTGTCGGGGTTTCGGCCCGCCCATCGCCCAGAACAGAGTGGCGATGAGCAGGAGGATGATGCTCCAGACTACCGCGAGCGGAATCGTCTCGACCGGTTGGCTCGCATCCAGCAGCCGCGCGACCGTCAAGTCCAGCATGATGTAACTGTTGACGGCGGCGGCGACCAGCCCGCACCCCAAGGCCCAGGCGGCCAGAATGGGCGAGATCGGGGGTCTTCCGCGCAGGCGGCCGCCGGCGTCAAAGCCGGACGATCTCCGGGCCAGCAGCGACCAGGTCGCGGCGAGGGCTCCCAGTACGACCGAGAGTGATGCCAACCCCGTGAGGACCGGTCGGCCGGAGGCTGACGCCTGCGGCCAGTACTCCCCGACGGCTGACAGTGTTACGGCGACGGTGACCCCGGCCATGCCCAGCGACCATCCGGTCGTCGGATGTCGTCGGTGGAATATGATGGCCAGCAGCAGACCACACGCCGCCACGGCGGCCGCTGGCCAACGCAGAGTCAGGAACGACAGCCCAAACCGCGGAATGCCCGCGTCGGGGTCGGCCTGAGCCAGGCTGATCAGAACGTCGACCATCGCCGGGGGTGGGTTTCTCCGGGGGTCTGATGGGATATGCTACGCGACCGAGTTCCCTGATGTCAGCTCAGGGCTGCTCGGCGAGTTGGACGTTGTTGTATTCGAGCAGCGTGCCCTTGGCCCGCTCCACATCGACGATGCCCTGGTTGTACTGCAACAGAGACTGAAGCAAAGCCCTTCGTGCCTGGGCCAGCCCGGTCTGGGCGCTGAGTACGGTATCCAGTTCGGCCGGGCTTTTCCGCTCCTGTCGCTCCTGCAAGGAGCGGAGGTTTTCCGATGCGGCCAGCACTCCCTTGTGGCTGGGGCCGACCTGTTCGTAATTGGTCTCGATATTGCGGAGAGCGACACGGCAGTCGGTGATGATGTCGTCGAGCACCCGCTTGTAGGCGACGACGGCTTGGGACTGTTGCAGGGCCGCGGCCCGAATACCGGCACGACCGGCCCGCTCTCCGATGGCATAGGCGAATTCCAGGCCGACGTACTGATCGATGAAATTGCCCGTGGTCATCTGGTCCCACGCGGAGTCCGCCCCGCCGCCCAGCCCGTTCAAGGTCATGCGATAGACCGCGTCCAGCGTGGGCAGGGTCTGATTCTTGGCCACGCCCAGTTGCAGCCGGGTGATGTCCACGGAGAGGCGGGCCTGGGTGACTTCCGGCCGCCGTTCCAGCGCGGTCTGCACGGCGTGGAAGCGGTCGCGAAGGACTTCGACGGTGGTGGGGTTGTCCACCGGGATGATTTCCAGGTCGGCGGACATCGGCAGTTCCGGGTCGTTCAGCAGATTGAGGAGCTGATCCTCGGCGTTCCGCACGCGGTTCTTGACGTCGATGTAGTCGAACTCTCGCTGCCGCACCGTGGCTTCGCTGCGGAAGAGGAGGGTCTGGTAGGCGTCGTAGTCTCGACGGGCTTCGATCTGCGTGTACGTCAGTTTGGCCTGAGCCAGCAGTTCGGCACTGATGACCACGTCCCGCCGGGCGCCGACCAGGGTCCAATAGGCCTGCTCAGTGCGGTTGAGAATCTCGATCACCCGGGCTCGGAACGCTTCCTCGTTGATCTGGCGCTCGGCCTTGCGGATGTTGATCTGCGCTCGGTTGACGTCGATGCCGAAGTTTCGCAGGAGCGGTTGCCGCAATTCGGCGACGAAGCTCTGGCTCCAACTCGGGTCGATGGCCGGTGCGGGGATGCGCCCGGCGTCCGTCCTGCTCATCTGCTGGCTCAGCGTGACGGTCGCGCCGGTCGCCAGGAGCTTGCGAAGGCCGCCCTGGACGATCGTGGTGTCCGCCTGGGAGCCGACCAAGGTCGCCGGTAGCGAGGGCCGATCCGTGTTGTTACGGTTGACGTTGGCGAAGAATGCGGCATCGAACGCGGCCTCGGCCTGCACGACCTGGGCGGTGCTGATCGCCGGGGCGTAGCCGTCGATCTGGATCTGGTAGTTGTTGGCCAAGGCCCGGCGGAGGGCCTCGCTGAGCGTCAACCGATACTGCCGCTCTCGCCGGATCTCGGCGATGTGTTCCAGCGTCGTCTTGTAAATGGTTTCGTATTCTCGCTTGATGCTCGCGTCGCCGTAGCGGGTGATCTCCAGCCGCTTGGCGAGAACCTCCTGTGCCACCGAGGGATCCGGCAGGTGTAGCCACACCGTGGCATCCAGGGGGTGTTGAGTGGCCGGCACCTCGCCGATCAGATCCACGGGAGGCGGGCTGTCGAGTCGGCTCAGTGCCGCGGCTGCCTCAAAGGACTCGGCATTCATTCGCTCTTCATAGCGCTGCACCTTGGCGGAATCGAGAGGGGTCTCCGGATTCTGGCAGCCCGCCGTCAACAACAGACCCAGGATGCCGGCGAACAGTATCAGATGGCGTTGGTCAGATGTCAGGCTCATGGGCTATGTCCGATCCGTGGCTGGTACGGCCGGCGCTCTGCACCCGGTTGCGGCGTGCTCGCTCGCCAGGACTGCCGGCACTGGACGGGCCATTCTATGGACGCGGGGCGGTCTGTCAAAGCAGCCGATCTACCTGTATTACGGCGGTCGTTCGGCCGCCGCTCCAGTATTGAAATCGCGGGTTTCGGGTTCTGGCCCTTCGGGACGGACTGGATTGAGGGTGGCTGCTGTGGTTCAGTAGCGGTGTTCGCCGCGCGGGAAATTCTCGCTGCGCGCCGGGTAAATCCGCCGGTGGGCAAGCCGGGTCGGAGGCGCAGAAAATGCCGAATGGTCGGCCGGAGGGGGGGGCCGCCTCAGACAAGCTGAATCTGGACCACCTCCGCGGCGGCGTTCCACCGTAGCGGGAACCAGTTGCCAATCCCCCGATTCACAAACAGAGTGCGGTCGCCGATCGTGTAAAAACCCCGCAGATAGCGAAACAGCATCCGGCCGACGCCGACGTCGGGCCGCCGGTCGGGCGCGGAAAGCATCAGTTGGCCGCCGTGCGTGTGGCCCGCGAGGGTCAGCGGCACGCCTGCGGATGCCAACAGGTCAAAGGCGTGGGGGTGGTGGGAAAGGGCAATGAGCGGGCCGTCCCGCCGCGGGCTGTAGCCGTCGAGCATCGCGGCGATGTCGGCGAGATACCCTGCCCGGCGACCCCGGGGCTGCTCGTCCGAGGCATAGTCGATGCCACCGATGGTGAGACGGTGCCCGCCAATCGTCAAGGTTCTCCGTTCGTTGATAAGCAGTGGAAAATGCCGTTTCATGGCGGCGATGTAGTCCGGTCGGCTGTCGATTTCATCATGGTTGCCGAGGCAGAGAAAGAGGCCGTGCCGGTGGTGGATCTGTTGCAGGGCGTCGATGGCGTCCGGCAGGAAGTCGTTGGAGACGTCCACCACATCGCCGGTGACCACGACGAGGTCGCTGTTCAGCGAATTGGCCGCTTCCACTACCGGCCCAAGCATGTACGGGCGGAAATGACGGCCCAGGTGGAGGTCGCTGAGATGGGTGATGGTGAGGCCGCGAAGGCCGTCCGGCAGCCAGGGCGCGGCCAGACGGCGGCGGTTGACCTCAAACCGATTCTGCTGGGCGTACGCCGCGGTAGTGAGGCCCGCGAGGCCCGCCAGCGGCGCGTACGCGAAGGCGGTCTTGAGCACGGCCCGACGAGTCAGCAGATCAGCGGATCGACCACCAGCGGCCGGTTCGGCCGAGGATGCCGTTGGTTTCTCGAGCCGGCAGCCGGCCAGGCGCATGACGGCCAAGCCGCATAATCGCAGCAGGGCGACGATCGGCATCAGCACCACCAGACCGAGGTGCCAGAGCGTGAAGGCCGTCGCATACCAGGCCGGGTCATGGTTCAGGAACCACGGCAGCCGCCCCAGGACCAGCGTCAGGGCCATCGGCAGGTTCATCGCCACGGTGAAGACCAGCACGACGCCCCGCAGAACCCTGGCCTGGCCCTCCACACGGACGTAGCGGGCAAACCGACGGTCGGCAACGGACCACCAGAGCAGGTTGAAGCAGAGAATGATGACGATGACCAGGCGGAAGCCCACGCCGCGAGTGGGCGGAAGGAACCGCGCCACCACCAGACCGTACAGGATGATGGCGGCGATCAGGCCCATCAACGTCCAGTGCAGGCGGCCGTAGCTTCGGTCGGACGGGCGTCGCGCCGCTGGGTTCGGCTCGCCGCGGGTTACTCCGTCCCGCGCCTGCGGATCCAGGATTTCCAAGGGAATGCGAGTCACGATCCTCTCGTCACGGCGAAGTCGGCGCGGGGAGTATAGTCGACGGGGGTAGTCGGCGGCGAGAAAAGCGGCAGAGCGGGCCGATAAGCCGAATTCTGTTCCTTCGCGCGGTTTCGCGCGAAGGCGACGGCCATTTGTCTAGGCCGGGCGGTTGCCCGCCGGCTCGAGCACCCTACCCGCAGCGTCAGGCAGGTCCCGTGGGTACGGGACGCCGCCGGCGAGACGGGCCGCCTCGCGGCGTGGCTGCGACGGGCGTCACCCGTCGTCGACGGGTCGAGGGCCTGGTGAGGCCGGTCGCAGCCACGCGCTCGCTGCCTATGTGGGCTTGCTGGCGGTGGGGTTTACCCTGCCATCCGCCTCACGGCGGACGCGGTGCGCTCTTACCGCACCATTTCACCCTTACCTGTGGCGCGCCGCGCGGCACGCCCATCGGCGGTGTCTTTTCTGTGGCACTTTCCCTGGCGTCGCCGCCGGTGGCCGTTAGCCACCACCGCGCCCTGTCCAGTTCGGACTTTCCTCCCGGGGGCAAGCCCCCGAGCGGCCGTCTGGCCCGCTCTGCCTGACGTATTGTACTCGGTCTTCGAGCACCTGGCTTCACCATGGTCCGAATTATCCCGTGAGTTCGCGAGCGGTCAGGCCGCTAGGTTGGCCTCCTCGAGGTCATGGGCTATATTTCGCATAGTCACAGCGGCCGAACGGCCGCCGAGTCTCGAGCTTCTGGGTCATCGGACGCAGGCATACGGATATCCTCATGTCCAAGAAAAAGAGACCGAATTCGGCGACGCCGCAGCCGCGCCGGGAGACGCCAGCCCCTGCCGTTTCGTACGCGCTGCGGAATGTGACATCGCCCCGGGCGACCCTTTCTCCCCTGTTATTCTCTGCCGGGGTGATCTTCCTCCTGGTCGGCGGGGTTGCCTCGCTCTTGCTGGTGCTGGATCACCTGGGCGGGCTGCACCTGCCGGGCTGCGGCGAGGGCAGCTCCTGTGCCGAGGCCGCCAACAGCAAGTGGGGAAAGATCCCACTGGGCGAAGGCTTCGCCTGGCCCGTTTCGTTCCTGGGGCTGGCCTACTTCCTGGGCGCCCTGGGTGCCTGGCTGGCCTCCTATCGGGGGGTGAATCCGCTGTTCGCGCTGGTCGCGCGGCTGTCGGCGGCGGTCTCGCTGGGCTTCGTCGGCGTGATCGTCTTCGGCGGCTACCACTGCTCTTACTGCATTGCCTCGCATTTGGGCAATTTCGCTTTCTGGTTGGTGATGGAACTGTCCCGGCGGCAACTGCCACAGCCGTCGCGGCGGCCGGTCGGCGTGTTCGTGGCCGTTTGGCTGGCAGCCTCCGGCGTGATGCTCGGGGCCGAGTTCAGCACGCGCCGCACGGTTACGGCGAAACAAGAGAAGGAACTGGCGGAGTCTACCGCCGACATCATCGCCGTCACGACTCAACGGGCCGCGACCACGGCGCCGGCAGCCGGCACCGGGACCACCCAGGCAACTTTCATCGACGATACCCAGCCGGCCTCGGTCGATCGCCCCTGGCAGGGCGGGTTTCGCGGCCGCTATCTTTACGGCCCCGAAATCGCTCCGGTTCGCTTGGTTATGCTGACGGACTACCAGTGCGTGGACTGCAACCGCATCGAAGACGAAGTGCGGCAAATGCTTCGCCAGCGAACCGACGTCTCGCTGAGCATCAAGCATTTCCCGATGTGTACCGAGTGCAACCGCCACTTCTCCCGCAACATGCACCCCAACGCCTGTTGGGCGGCCCGCGCCGCCGAGGCCGCCGGCATCCTCTACGGCAACGACGGCTTTTGGAAGATGCACTTCTGGTTGTTTGACCATGACGGCGGTTTCACCGATCAGCAGTTGACCCAAGGCTTGCAGGAGTTGGGCTTCGATCCGGTTGAGTTCAAGCGCGTGATGACCGGCCCGGAGACTCTGGCCCGCGTCCAGGCCGACATCGAGGAGGGCATCTGGCTCGGCCTGCACTTCACGCCGATGGTCTTCATCAATGGTGTCGAGTTGAAAGGCGTTTTCGCGGCCCAGGCCGTTCCGCGGGCCGTTGCCGCCGTGGCCGCGACGAACCCGCCGCCGATGAACCACGACCACGACCAGCCGCCACCCGCCGTGGACAAGTACGTCAGCGACTGGCGCGAAGGCTACGCGGTCACCCTGCCGGCCGACAGTCGTCCCTGGCCCCGCGGACCGGATGACGCCCGCGTCAAGATCGTCATGTGGGCCGATTATCACGAGCCGTACTCGGAGCAGGCCGACCGGCAGATTCGCCGCTGGATGGCCGACAAACCCGACGTGCAGTATCTCTTCCGCCATTTCCCCTTCAACCAGGAGTGCAACTCATCGGTGTCACGAACGGCGCACCCCCTGGCTTGCCGGGCCAGTCAGGCGGCCGAGGCGGCCGGCAGTCTCGGGGGCGTTACCGCCTACCTGCGGATGCATGACTGGCTGATGGACAACCCGTCGGATTTCAACGATGACCGTTTGCGCCAGACTGCCGTGGCGCTGGGCCTTGATGCCGACGCCTTGTTCGCCGCGATGGCCTCGCCGGAGGTGAAGGCGGCGATTGAAGAAGACGGCCGGGCCGGCAAGTCGCTGCTGTATCGTGGCGGAATCCCGACGATCTACGTCAACGGAAAGGTGATTCCTCGCTGGCGGCTTGAAGGGTGCGACGTGTTGGGAATGATCCTCGATGAGGCGTATCAGGGCGGCCCGGCGAAGCGGGGCCGTTAAGACGGGTGGCCGGAGCGTCCCATCCCGACGAAGTGGTTCTTCGCCCTGCGGTTGGGTTGGGGGACGTTCCTCCGGCCCGGCCGACACCGGGCGACGTCCGCTATCCTTGAATTCCCGAAAGGCCCCCGATGTCCGCCACCGAATGGGCCGAGTTCTTCGACCACCACGCCCCCGTGTACGACGAGAACTGCTTCACCAAGAACACACTGCCCGAAGTCGATTTCCTCGTGGAGGAGTTGGCTCTCGTTCCCGGCCGGACTGTGCTCGACGTCGGCTGCGGCACGGGCCGCCACGCCGTGGAACTGGCCCGGCGCGGCTGTTGCGTGACCGGCATCGACCTCTCTCGCGGGATGCTGGAGCAGGCCCGCCGCCGGGCGGAGTCGGCCGGAGTCGCCGTCGATTTTCGGCAGGGCGATGCCACGCAGTTTTCTGTCGAACAACCGTTTGACGCGGTGATCTGCCTCTGCGAAGGAGCGTTCGGGCTGCTGGGCCGCGGAGACGATCCGATCGAGCAGCCGCTGGCGATCCTGCGGCGCGTGGCGGCAGCCCTGAAGCCTGGTGGCCGGTGCCTCTTCACCGTGCTCAACGCCTGCGCGATGATCCGGCGTCATACGTCCGCTGACGCGGCCGGCGGCGTTTTCGACCCGCACACCATGACGGAGGTCTCGGACTGCCAGCCCCCTGGCAGCGCCGCCGGGCCGATCACGCTCCGCGAGCGGGGCTTCGTGCCGACCGAGTTGCGGCTGCTGTTCTCGGTCGCCGGCCTGGAGGTCGAGCATATCTGGGGTGGCACGGCAGGCAATTGGGGCCGCCGCCCGCTGGAGCTGGACGAGATGGAGATCATGGTCGCGGCCGGCCGCCCGATCTGACGTTGCCGGGTTCCGCCGCCTCCGCTTTGCCCGAGCGACGGAACAGGCCGACAGCCGGTATCGGGCTGTTGGAGCGAAGCCCGCAACTGGTTTCCTGCTCCGATAACGGATTTTCCCAATCAGTTCCCTGGCGCTTCGAAGTCCATGCGGACGGATGATCGGCCGTTTCGCGGCCGGTTTGCGCGCTGTTTTCTCGGTCACCCTTCGACGCGCCGCCGGTTACTCAATCAAGCTGATGTACGTTTCCGCCGACCTAAGCACGGGAGCGAATCGCCGCGCAAGGGGGGCGCGATCCCGTGGCAACTGGCTTGATCAGTGTTCGGCCCGCGCCGTCGACCAGCGGCCTCGGCGCCCGAACATCGGGTGCGGCTGCGGCGTCGTCACGGCGTTCGTCTTCTCGACGGACGGCGGCCTTCGTGCTCTTCCTGTCCGTCGCGCTCGTCGGTGTGATCGAGTCCGCAGCGCAGGCCCGGCAGTACCGAGCGCTCCTCGTCGGCGTGAGTCGCTACAGCCCTTTCTACAATGTCTCGCCGCTGGATTCCTCTGTCAACGATGCCACCGGACTGTACGAAACGCTCCTGGCGGACGAGACGCGCTGGAGCGAATTGCAGATCGAGGTGTTGCTGGATGAGCAGGCCCGCCGCGATGCGATTCGGCTGCGGCTGCGGCGGATGGCGGCGCTCTGCGGGCCGGGCGATGTCTTTGTCTACTACCAAGCCAGCCATGGCGGTCAATCCCAGGGTCTCGATACGTACCTCTGTACCTATGACGGCCCGTACACCGACCGTGAACTGGGCGACGATCTGGCCTTGTTCAATCCCGCCACGAGCGTCGTTGTCATGGTCGAGGCGTGCAACTCCGCCGGCCTGTTCAAGGATGCCGCCGCCCGGCCGGTGCTCGGCGAGTGGCCCTTCGGCGACAACGCGCTGAGCCGGTGTCAGGCCGTCCGCTCGGCCGCATCCGTCAAGAATGACGCCGCCGCCAAAGTCTGGACCGACCACATCGCCTTCATCACCTCCAGCGACTACGACCGGCTTTCCTACGCTTCGCGGCCTCATGGTGTGTTCACCGGGTACCTATTGGCGGCGTTCGCCAACCCCGCCGTCGACGTCGATGGCGATGGGCAGTACTCCTTTTGGGAGTTGTACCAAAACGCCGCGGGGCGGACCGCCGCGGCCACGGTGGTCCAGATCGCCCAGCACTTCAACCAGCCGTTGCTGGAGGCGGTGGCTGCGGCGGCGATACCAGGCGGGAAGTACGCCCTGGCCGCCGCCCAGCAGGATGACGAATTCGAACCGAATAACGATCGTGACACCGCGGCGGCCCTCGCACCCACCAGCTACAGCCTGGTGGCGCGCGACGACGATTGGTTCCGCTTCGCTCATCCCGGCGGGCTGCTGCTCGTGAGGACGGCGGCTCGCAACGTCAATTTGGACTTGTTTCTCTATCAGACTGACGGCGGCGAGGCGGCGGCCTCGGCCACCCCCGGCTCGTCTGACGAGATGATCGAGATCAGCCTGCCGGCCGGAGACTACGACGTGCTGGTGCGCTCCGAAGGCGGCGGTACCGGGAGATACGCCCTGGCGGTCCAGACGCCGAAAAGCGGCGTGGGTCTGCCAGCCGCAGGATGCGGAGCGCTTGGGTCGGTTCCGTTGGCGGCGGGGGTGATGGCCGCATTGGCCGCCGGCCGAACTACAGCATACCGCCGCAATGGGGGCACACGTTAGCCGCCCGCTTCTTCCGCTGGATTTCCTCGACGAAGCCGGCACCAAGAATGCCGGTCGGCAGCGCGAACATGCCGATACCCAGAATCGCAATGACGGACGCCAGCAGCTTACCTATCGGGGTTACCGGGTAGGCGTCCCCATAACCGACGGTGCTGAGCGTCTCCACAGCCCACCACATCGTCGCGGGTATGCTGGAGAAGGTATTTGGTTGCGCGTTACGCTCGGCGCAGTACATCAGGGAGGAGGCCAGCAGTGTCATGATGGACAATACGAACGCGGTCACGAGCAACTCCGCCTTGCGGGAGGACAGGATGCGGCCCGTAAGCTTTATGGCTTCTGAGTACCGGCCGAGCTTGGCGACGCGGAGGAGCCGCAACAAGCGAATGGCTCGGAATGATCTGAGGTCGATTCCCACTAAGGGAAGGAAAAATGGAAGAATCGCTAGCAGGTCGGCGATCGCGAGCGGTGTGAGCATGAAACGCAATCGCCCCGACCAGGCTGGACTGTAGGCTGGGGCTGCCGTGCAAGACCACACCCTGAGGACGTATTCCACCGAGAAGATAGCAACTGATACCGCCTCGAACCAGTCGAAGAAACCGGGAAGCCGGAGCCGGTACTCTTCGACGGTCTCCAGGACCATCGCCACGATGTTCAGGACGATTAGTGTAATCAGGAAAACGTCAACAACTTGTCGCCACCGGTCAGCCGGCTCCGCCAGCGCCAGCAGTTGGTATACTCTCTGCTTCATTGGGCCATTTCCACATTCGCCGGTCCATCGCCGTTTCCTATTAGGGCATTATATCGAGATCATGCCTACGGCTAGAGTCGGATCAGTCGTCCGGCGTGCCTTCTTTGCGGTCTTCTTCCTCCTCCAGTTTGTCGTACACCGTTTCGATGTACTCCATGTCCTCCTCGGTCATGGAGAGGCTCTGTCGATATTGCAGTGCCTCGGGATCCGCGACGTACAACACTTCGCCGTGATGGGCTTGCACGATCTGCCGAATGGCGTCGATGTCGCTGCGAAAAAACTCCTTGCGGGGATTGATCTTGTTGAGACGGGTCTTGTGCAGTGCCCTGTGGAGTGCGTTTTCCAGCGACGGCGCGTCATCGGAGGCGATCATCATGTGAACGTCGAACGGGAATGGGACGGAGGCGTCACCGAGCTCTTTCACTCGCTCCAGCGGCTCCAGTCGGCGGGTCATCCCGATCTTGAAGACGCCCTCGCCGAAGGAGCCGATGTTGGAGATCACATACACATATCCGCTCTTGGTCAATTGGGCCTGCGAGACCGCCCGCTGGGACTTCTCTTCAGCTTCGGCCAGCCGGGCCCTCAGCCGCTCAACTTCCGCGCTGTGTTCATCCTTCGCCTGTGCCAGGGCCTTGGACAGCGCCGCGTGAATCGCCTCCTTCTCACGTTCCAATTGCTTTAGTTCCCGTTCGATCTCCTTCTCTCGCAGTTGCTCCTCCCGAATCTGGGCCTTGATGCGGGCTTGCGCCTCGCGCTCAAACGCCGCGCGCACGACCTTCTCGTATTTTTGACGCAAGCCGGTCAGGAAGTGGGCCTCATCTTCCTTAGTGATGACCAGGCCGATCTCGCGACATTCGGCAATCACCTTTTGGAGCTTCTGCTTGCAGGCTACGAAGTTGTGCTGCGTGAGCGAATCGCCGAGCCAGTCGACGTTTTCCTGCAGGTATCGTCTCCCCAGTTCGTCAACCCGCTGATCAAGGAGCTGTTGGTTTTCCTGCTGTCGTTGGCCGTCAATCTGTAGTTTACGCGTGGCGATGTCCAAGTTCAGCAGATCTCTCTTGAGGACGGCATTCTCCGCCTGCAGATCCTGGTAGGCGATGACCTTTTTCCCAAACTCGGCTTGCTCAGCCAAGAAGTGTTCACGCTGTTGGGCCAGATCGCGACTAGTTGCAAGGTTCTCTTGACGCTCACAGGCCACCTGCTTCATGCACGCCGCCGCTTC
The DNA here is from genome assembly GCA_964572385.1 of uncultured Planctomycetaceae bacterium. Taxonomy (GTDB): domain Bacteria; phylum Planctomycetota; class Phycisphaerae; order UBA1845; family UTPLA1; genus CAZNFM01. The sequence continues at coordinate 20,584 of CAZNFM010000023.1, forward strand.
GGCCGCGACATCCCGAAGCTCCCGGCGATGCTTCTCCAGCGCGAAGAAGACGGCCAAACCGCCGCCGACCATGCCGAGAAGAGACGCAACGACATACCACATGGGCTACGCCTCGCCAGTGGGCCCGCTCGCCTGGTCAAGCAACACGAAGATCACTGTTTTCCTGCACTTCGGGCATTGTGCTTCTGATAGCAATCGGGACTTCGGTGCCTTTGCCACAGCGCCGCATTCCGGGCACTTGGCCTTTGCTCTTTCGTTCATGTTTGTCGACAGGACGAGGCGACAGGATTGGCCGATTACGCGCCTTCTGATTACGCCCATTCTCTCCCAGCCTTCGGCGATCGACTGCCATCGCCGCAGGTCACCACCAAGGTGATTCGGAATATCCTCCTGCCTGATTGGTCCAAGCCTCTCCAACAGGTTCCAGAGGCTGCGGGCTTCCATCATCACCGTCTTGGCTTCGGCGACCTCGCCCGCCACGTCGTCCGAGGCGTATTTGTCGATGCTCCGATGAGTGGCGAGCAGACTTTCAAGCTGATTCAGGCTCTCATGGTGAAAGAGCAACGGCGCATTCTCCAAGATGATGTCGATGGCTTCGACGCCCTCGAATTCGCGATCGTTGTAGCGCCGCTCATACTGCATCATGTCCTTGATGTACTGGCAGGACTCGAGTGCGTGCTGGATCGCGTCCACGGGACGGCTCTTCGCTAACGCCGACTTGGCCCGATCCAACCGCTCAAGGTAGCGATCGCGTGCCTCCTCCAGCTCTGCCTTGGTTCTGCCCATTTACGCTGTTGTTGTTTTGCCCTTCGTGGCGACTGTCGGGTATAATCAGGATTCCTGTCGACCATGTATCGGGTAACTCCATACTACCAGATACAACCGCCAGCTCGCAAGCTTGTTCCGCAGTCTGTTCGCGGTTTCCCCTGCAAGCTTCGGTCGCATCGGGTAATATTCCTTCCATGAACCACGAACCCCGGAAACCCCTGCTGGGCCAGGACGTCTTCATCGCCGCGACCGCTTATGTCGGCGGCGACGTCGTGCTCGGCGATGGTTGTTCCGTCTGGCATCACGTCGCCATTCGCGGCGACGTGTCGGCGATTCGCCTCGGCCGCCGCGTCAACGTGCAGGATGGAGCGATCATTCACACCCGCAGCGGCGTCCCGCTGGATATCGAGGACGATGTCTCCATCGGGCATCGGGCGGTCGTGCATTGCCGCCGCGTCGGGGCCGGCACGCTCATCGGCATCGGGGCCATCGTGCTGGACGACGCGGAAATCGGCCGCGATGGTCTCGTCGCGGCCGGAGCCGTGGTGACGCCGGGCACGATCGTTCCGGACGGAAAGGTGCTCATGGGTATCCCCGCCCGGGTCGTCCGCGACACCACGCCGGCGGAGCGGGAGTACGCCGCACGCGTGGTCCGCAGCTACCTGGAGTTGAGCCGCCGTCACGCGGCGGGGGAGTTTCCGAACGCGGACGGGCCGCAGCGCCCCTAGTCGGATGGGCCGCACGAGGGACTCGGCTCTCAAGGCGTGCCGTTGTCGTCCGCAACAGCGAGGCGGAGGGGTGGTGGGGGAGGCAGCTCGGCGATTTGCTCGTCTTCGGCGCGGTCTCGTTCGTCCGTGACGGCGTCCGGATCTGCTCCGGCGCTGTCCTCTCCAGTCTCGACGACCGCCGTCGCACCTTTGGTGGAACCACTCGGCGCCGGGGGGAGCTGCTCCGGTTCCGTCGTGGGAGTCGACCGCGCGGCAGCGGCTGCGGGGTTGCTGCCCTCCTCCGCCGGCGCGGCCTGCACTTCGCCCTCGGGGGGGAGGGTCTCGGCCAGTTGGGCCGCGGCCCGCGAGGCCCCACCGCCGCTGGAGAGCGCCTCGACTTTGGGCAGATCCTCCAGCGAGGGCAGGCCGAAGGCCTCGAGGAATCGGCGGGTCGTGCCGTAGAGCAGCGGGCGGCCGAGATCCTCCGCCCGGCCGACGATCTTCACGAGGTTCATCTCGCGCAGCCGGTTGAGCAGATCGCCCGCCGCGACGCCGCGGACCGCTTCGACATCCGCCCGCGTGCAGGGCTGCTTGTAGGCGACGATGGCGAGCGTCTCCATCGCGGCCTGCGACAGCTTGGTCTCCTGCCGGGTCCGCAGCAGTTTGGTCAGCCAGGTGTTGTAGGCCGGGAGCGTGAGCATCTGGAACCCCCCGGCGATTTCCTCGACGCGAAAGGACAGCCCCCACTCGCGGTATTGGTCGTTCAGCGTGGCGATGTGCTTCCGCACGTCGCGGGCGGTGCCGATGCCCAGCACCTGGGCGATCTTCGCCGCCGGGAGCGGCGCATCGGCGGCGAAGAGAATCGCCTCGACCACGCGGTGCGGCAGGATCTCCGTCGGCCGGTCAGCGGGCCGCGGTTCCGCGATGCTCTCGACGGGTTCGCCGTTGCCGGTCGTGGACGCAACCGTTTCGTTCGTGCTCGGCGTCTCGGCGAAGTCGGCGGGATCGTCCGCGTGATCCGCCAACGCTTCCGACGGGGCCGGCGGGTCGCCTCCCCGCGGTGATGCGGCGTCGATCGGTTCGGGCGTGTCGGCAAGCCTGTCCGCAAGACCATCCATGATCCGTGGCCCTCCTTCGGCCGCAGACATCTTACCGGCTGGAGAGGCGGAGCCTCAACCCCGTCCGTGGGCGGGGCGGCGGCGTACCACAAACAGCGAGAGGGCGAGCAGGGCCAGCGAGGTGGGCTCGGGGGTGAGTTGCAGGTCGATGAAGCCGCTGCCGGTGCCGACCACGCCGCTGTTGCCGCCGAAGGAGACGATTTCAGCGCTGTACCGCAGGCGGTAGGTGTCGCCGGCGGGCAGGAGGACTCCGCCGCTGAAGGTCAGCGTGCCCGCGGGCGGCCCGCCGATGAACGGCCCGCCGGCGCGGCCGTCGAGGTAGAGGGTCTGCTGCGTGGTTTCGGAGGAGACGATGACGGTCGTGCTGACGTCGAGGTAGGTGGCCGGGCAGGAGTAGGAGTAGACGCTGTGGCAGGAGAAGGTCAGGTCCTCGTGGGCCTGGACCAGGATCGAGCCGGAGGCGACGGACTGCGTCAGGCTGGCCGAGCCGTCGCGGGTGGCGTTCTGGGCCTGGACGAGGAACCGCCCGAACTGCTCGGCCCAGGCGAAGTCGTACTGGGCGGCGGCCGACGTGGCCGGGTTGCTGGGGAGGGTGACGGCGTGCTGGTTGACGAAGGGGTTGACGACGGTGCTGAATCCGTTGGCTGCTATGTCCGGCCAACTCGTGCCAGTGAAGACCAGGAACCCCCATTCGCCAATGGTGAACTCATCCGCGCTGACTGGCCGCACGGGCGCGAGAAGCACCAAGCTGCCAAGAACAAGGCCGACCACAAGGTGAGGCGGGCGGGACATTATGGTGTTCCCAGGATGCGAAAGGCGTTATCCTTATTGCCGCTTAATTGTACGCGAGGTCGATGGCAGAAGCAACGTGCTTCTTGCAGTCCGTTAACTTCCAGTGTGAGGAGAAGACAATGAAGAAGATGGTGAACATTTCGATCCTCGGCAGCCTGCTGTTATGCTTGGGGATGGCGAGTCCTGCCGACGCGACGATCCGCTACGTCAAGGCTGGCGCAGCCGGAAATGGAACGGCTTGGAGCAATGCCTATGGTGATTTGCAGCAAGCCCTCAGCGTAAGCGGCCAGTTCGATTCTGTGTGGGTCGCCGTCGGAACTTATACGCCGGGTAGCCAGCAAGGTAACGTCTTTCAGATACCCTGGCGTGTGCAGGTCATTGGTGGCTTCTTCGGCACGCCCGGGTCTGAGGGAGACCCTGACGAGCGCGACCAGAATCCATCGACGAACGGCACCATCCTCTCCGGTGAAATCGGCGATCCCGGCGCGATGTCGGACAACTCCTACTGTGTTGTCTCCTGCACCGATGGTGACGCTTTGACCATCCTCGACGGCTTCACCATCACGGGGGCTTCGCGTCACGGGGTGCAGGTGTCGGGCGGGTCGCCGACGTTCCAGAACCTGCGTATCGTCGGGAACCAGAACTACGACGAGTCGCTGCCGTACTACGATCGCGACGGCGCCGGGATGTACCTGGTCAACGGTGCCCAGCCGACCCTCACTCACTGCGCCTTCGAGTCCAACGAGGCCGAAAGCCAGGGCGGCGGGCTGTACATCGCCGAAGGCTGCCGCCCATTCCTGACCGCCTGCCAGTTTCGCGACAATCTGGCCGGGCTGGGCGGCGGCATCTGGAACGGCAGCGGGCAGACCATCGCAACCTTGCCGCGTCTGAGCAACTGCCTCTTCCGCCGCAACGGCTATCGCCCGCCGCCGGAGACGCCGGTCGGCTCCGGTGTCGCCATCTACAATCATGATTCGGCCGACATCGTGGTCCGGGACAGTGTCTTCGTGGACAACGTTGCTGTAGGATCCGGCGGAGGTACGCTGCATTCCGCCGCCAGCACCTATACCAATTGCATATTCGCCCACAACGAGTCGTGGGCCTCGGGAGGCGTGGGGCAGCTGGTTGACTCAGGGGTTGGACGCCAAACAGTTTTCGCCAACTGTCGCTTCGTCGGCAACACGTCCGCCGGCGATGGCGGCGCGCTGCACGCCAAGGTCGGGCTACGCTCATCAACTGCCTCTTCGCCGGCAATGAAGCCGCGTCCGGCGGGGCCATCTACAGTTGGTCGGCGCCCATGGTAATCGCCCACTGCACGCTGTCACGGAACGAGGCCGGGCTCAGCGGTGGCGGGATCACCGCGGACTTCCGCTCCGAGGAGGAGGAGCCCAACGTCTTGGTTCTGAACTCGATTCTGTGGAACAACTTCGCCCCCGGCCAATACATCGAACTCGCCCAGGTGGCGTTCAGCGTCCCGCCGCCTGGTGGCCCGGTCAGCGTGCTGTACACCTGCCTGCAAGGTCTCGACCTGTTCGGCGATCCCGAGTACCACAACATCGGCGACGACCTCCAGGCCGACGACCCCGACTTCATCACGCCGCTCACCGGCACCTGGACCGCCGCCCCGGTCTTCGAGCCGGCCGGCTACCCCGACCGGACCCGGCTCACGGACGCCAACGCCGCCTGGACGCCCGGCGCCTTGGTAGGCTGCGTCGTGGCCTGCACGGAGGAGTGGGAGTGCGACGGCCGCCCGCTGACGGTGATCGCCGCCAACACCGCCACCGAATTGTACGTGTGGGGCGACTTCTCGGAGCTTTGGCCGTCCGGCTACGACTATGCCATCTACGACTACCGCCTCACGAGCGTCTCCCCCTGTCTGGACACGGCCAGCCGGACTTACCTGCCCGAAGACCTCGGCGACCTCGACGAGGACAGCGATACCGAGGAAGACACTCCCCTCGATTTGGAGCTTCTCCCGCGCATGGTCGGCGCGGCCGACATCCTGGGCCTCGCCAAGTGTGACGTCACGGACATGGGCGCCTTCGAGTACCAGGTCGGCTGCTCTTGGTGCGAGCGCGGCGACTTGAACTATGACGGACTCTTCAACGGCGCGGACATCCAGCGGTTCGTGGAGTGCTGCCTGGCCGAGCCCGTCGCGGAGTGCTACTGCTACTGCGCCGACCTGGACTCCAGCGGGACGATCGACGGCGGGGATGTCCAGTGTTTCGTGCTCGTCATGCTGGGTGACTTGGGCTGTATGCATGACTGCTGGACGGACGCCGGCGGCGGGCCGCGACAGTCCGGCGACTGCAACGGCAACGAAGTGCCCGACTGGCAGGACATCGCCAATGCCACGAGTTCGGACTGCAATCATAACTTCATACCTGATGAGTGCGATGTGGACGCGGGCGATCCGGATGGCAACGGGCTGGTCAGCGACGATGACAACGCGAACGGCATCCCGGACGAGTGCGAGGCGGACTGCAACGGCAACGGCATCCCCGATGATATGGACATCGCGGGCGAGACCGCGGACGATGTGAACGGCAACGGCATCCCCGACGAGTGCGAGCCGGACTGCAACGCCAATACCATCCCCGACGCCTGGGACATCGCGCAAAGTACCAGCGCCGACTGCAACCAGAACGGGACGCCCGACGAATGTGAGCCGGACTGCAACGAGAACGGCGTGCCGGACGACTGCGATATCGACCCGAGCGACCCGGACGGCGACGAGTGGGTCAGCCCGGACTGCAACGAGAGCGGTTCCCCCGACGAGTGCGACATCGCCCTCGGTCCGCCGTTTGGTAGCCTGGACTGCAACGAGAATGGGATCCCCGATGAGTGCGACCTGGCCGACTGCGAAGGCGACCCGTGGTGCGACGACTGCAACGCCAACGGCTTCCTCGACGAGTGCGACATCGCCGCGGAGATCAGCCTCGACGCCAACGAGAACGGCATCCCCGACGAGTGCGAGGGCGAGGGCCTGCTCGGCGGCGGGGAGCAGATGATGGGCGGCGAAGGTTTTGGAGGCGGCTATCTCGATGGCTTGCTCGACGGCCCCTGCGCCGGGCTGACGCCGGAGGAGTGGTACGACGACCCGGCCTGCGCCGCGGCGTGGGGCGAGTTCTTCGACTGGTCGATGCAGCAGACCTGGGGCCCGGCCAGCGTGCTGACCGGCACCGAGCAGCTCCAGCGGATGCTCGCCAAACTGGCCGAACTCGGCCTGCCCAACCCCTGGCAGCCGTAGCCCCCGCGCGTCGGGCGCCGGTCCAGAGGGAGGAGTGCCCCCGCGCGAGGGCGCATCGCCCCCGCGCGAGCGGGCGCCCCCGCGTGAAGTCTGCTGGTGCGAGAAACCCTTCTCGCACCCACTCTCCGGGGAATCCGTTCCCGCGGCGGCGGGGGCGTGCGTGCGAGAAAGGATTCTTGCGCGAGCGAAGGGCGTGCGTGCGAGAAAGGATTCTCGCACGAGCGGGCCCTGACGAATGGGTTCGGACGGCTCGAAAAAAAATGCCTACGGCCCGGAAGAAAGCCGGCAGCAGCGTGTACCTCCTATGGCGGATGCGAGCGATGGGGCTCGACGCCAAGAAGTGAACCTGAACCAATGGGAGGACCGACGATGTTCAAGAAAATGCACATGCGGCTGGGGGCGATCCTGACGGGCACGGCTTTGATGGTGGCCCCGATTTCGCTGGGAAGCTGCGAGCTCCTCTACACGCCGAGCGGCGACCTGGGGTTCCCGGTCGAGGACGGGTCCGAGGTTCTGCCCCCGGCGTACGAGGACGACGGCGACCTGGGAGATTTCGGCGGAAACCAGGGCAACCAGCAGGGCGGCTGGTTCTACGGCGGTGGCTTCTGGATGATGTAAGTTCACCCGCCTTCGCCGCGACTGCCCAAGACCCCCGCCCGTCGGACGATCCGCCGGCGGCGGGGGTTCTCGGTGCGCGGTGGCGGGGCGGCGGATCAGGCGGCGCCGGGGGGCGGGTGCGTCGAGGGGTCGTCCAGCGGCAGCCGCAGGGTGAAGCAGGATCCCTGCCCGGGCATGGACGAGAGGGTGAGGTCCCCGCCGTGCTGCCGGGCAATCTTGCGGGCGGTGGCCAGACCGAGACCGGTGCCGCCCTTCTTGGTGGAGTAATAGGCCTCGAAAATCCGGGCCTGCTGATCTTCGGGGATGCCGGGCCCGCTGTCGATGACGTCGATGCGGGCTTGGTTTTCACCCAGGGGGGCGGCATGAAGGAGGAGGCTGCCGCCGTCGGGCATGGCCTGCTGGGCGTTGAGGAGCAGATTGAGCAGAGCCTGCTTGACCAGCCCCTCGTCGATGTGGCCGATGAGCGGGGCGGCCGCGGGATAGACGCGGAAATCGAGGCGGTGGGCCTCCGCCTGGGGCCGAAAGAAATCGGCGAGGTCGGTGATCAATTCGTTGAGGTCGACGGGCGCGCGACGAAGCTCTCGGCCGGCCACGAAACCCAGGAAGTCCCGGAGGATGCATTCCAGACGGTCGGCTTCGGCGATCAAGGCCTCGATCCGCCGGCGGCTGCGGCGGGCGATTTCCTGCGGGTCGCAGGGCCGGCGGGGATCGGCCGACTCCACCTGCCGCCAATCCTCCTCGAGGAGCTGGAGATTGACCTTGAGCGTGGAGAGCGGGTTGCGGATCTCGTGGGCCAACCCGCCGGTGAGCGCGGACAACTCGACGATCTGGTCGGCCAGGGTCGCGGCGGGGACCGGCACAGGCGGCAGGTCCGGCGGCGGTGGTTCCGGCGGGTCGGTCATGGCGGGCGAGATTCCGCGGGCTGGAGGGACGGACGCGGCGGCCGAATCAGGAGCCGGCCTTGGCATTCTCCTTGGTTTCGCCCTTCTTGCCGCCCCCTTTTTCCTCCAGCAGCACCTGTTTGCGGGAAAGCTTCACGCGGCCGGTGTCGTCGATCAGGATAACCTTGACCTTCATGGTGTCGCCGATTTTGCAGACGTCGCTGACCTTCTGCACATAGCCGTCGGACAGCTCGCTGATGTGGCAAAGCCCGTCCAGACCGGGGGCGACCTCGATGAAGGCGCCGAAATCCTTGATGGAGGTCACACGGCCGGTGTAGACGCGGCCCAGCTTGACGCCTTCGGAGATCTGTTCGATGGCGTCGTAGGCGGCCTGGGCGCCGGCGGCGTCCACACAGGAGATCTGGACCGTGCCGTCGTCCTGGATCTCGATCTTGGCACCGGTGCTGGCCTCCAGCCCTTTGATGCCCTTGCCGCCCGGGCCGATGATCTTGCCGATCTTCTCCGGGTCGACTTTGAGGGTCAGCAGGCGCGGGGCGTACCGGCTGATCTCCGCCCGCGGTTTGGGTAGGGCGGACAGCATCTCCTTGAGGATCTTCATGCGGGCAGCCTTGGCTCGCTCCAGCGTTTCGACGATCTGTTGTTGGGTGATGGTGCGGGTCTTGAGGTCGAGCTGGATGGCGGTGATGCCCACCTGCGTGCCGGCGACCTTGAAATCCATGTCGCCGAAGTGGTCCTCCTCTCCGAGGATGTCGGTGATCAGGGCGTAGCGGCGGTCGTCGTGAACCATGCCGATGCTGATGCCGGCGACGGGGTGCTTGATGGGCACGCCGGCGTCCATCAGGGCCAGCGTGCCGCCGCAGACCGAGGCCATCGAACTGCTGCCGTTGGACTCCATGATGTCGCTGACCAGGCGGATGGTGTAGGGAAACTTCTCCGGATCCGGCAAGACGGCCTCCAGGGACCGCTCGGCCAGGTTGCCGTGGCCGATCTCGCGGCGACTGACCGCGCCGATGCGCTTGGCCTCGCCGGTGCAGAACGGCGGGAAGTTGTAATGCAGCATGAACTTCTTGCTGTATTCCTCGATCAGGTCGTCGACCAGTTGCTCATCGCGGGAGGTGCCCAGCGTCGTGACCACCAGGGCCTGCGTCTCGCCGCGCGAGAACAAGGCGGAACCGTGGGTCCGCGGGAGGACGCCGACCTCACAGGTGATGGGGCGAATGTCGTCCAGACCGCGGCCGTCGGAACGGATCGACTCGTCGAGGATGCCGCTGGCGACGAGACGCTCCTCGATCTTGTAAAGCTCCTCGGCGATGTCGTTCCGGGTGTAAGGCAGGTCGGTCGCGCCCTCGGGGAGCAGGTCGGCGTAGATCTGGTCGAAGACGGCCTTGACCGCTTCGGCCCGCTCCGCCTTCTGCGGCCGCCGCTTGGCACCTTTGAAATCGTATTTTTCGCACAAGTCTCGCACCCGGCCGGGCAGCGCGGCATCCTTCTGCGGGGGCGTCCAGACCTTGGGCGTGCCGACCATCTCGCCCAGTTGCCGAATCACCGCGACGAGCTTCTTGACTTCCTCATAGCCCAGGGCGATCGCGTCGGCGACCACTTTTTCCGGGACTTCCAGAGCGGCCGCCTCCAGCATGTTCACGCCGTCGGCATGGCCCGCCACGATCACTTCCAGGTCGCTGAGAGCCCGCTGTGACATGGTCGGGTTGACGACGAACTGCCCGTCCACCCGGCCGATCCGCACGGCGGCGGTGGGGCCTTCAAACGGGATCGGACTCACCACCAGGGCCGCCGATGAACCGCACATGGCCAGAATGTCGGCGTCGTTCTCCTGATCGGAGGAGAGCACCAGGCTCTGGAGCTGCACCTCGTTGCGAAAGCCCTCCGGGAAGAGCGGCCGGATCGGGCGATCCATGAGCCGCATGGTGAGGATTTCCTTGGTGGTGGGGCGGGCTTCCCGCTTGAAGAAGCCGCCGGGGAACTTCCCGGCCGCGTACATTTTCTCGCGGTAATCCGCGGTCAAGGGAAAGAAGTCGATGCCTTCGCGCGGTGCCGCGGTCACCACCGTGGACAACACGATGGTTTCGCCGTAGGTGACGACGACTGCTCCGGCGGCCTGCTTGGCCAGCTTGCCGGTCTCGATCTTCAGGACACGCCCGCCGACTTGGGCTTCAACGCTGTGGATGCTCATGGTTTCCTTCCTGTGCCGGCCCACGGGGACTCGGCCGCTGTGGTGCTTCCGGTCGTCTTGCAGATGGGTGAGGGAGAATGAAATCGCGGCTCAGTCGCTGCGGGCTCGCGGGTGAAGTCGGCGATCGGCCTTCACCCCTTCCGCGGTTCGTCCCGGTCGCCGATCGGTTGCGGCGGATAATCGCTTGGGAGGCCCGCTGGGAGCGCGACATGCTGATGAACCGTGTGGGCCGCTGATCGTCGGGCGGCCGCTGTCTGTCTGGGCGGGTGATGGTGCCGAAACCGATTCGGCCCACGCCGCCAGTGGTCTTTCGATAGGAGGAAGGTGGTTCTGGTTGGGCCGCAGCCGAGGCGGCGGGAGCCTACTTACGCAGGCCGAGCCGTTCGATCACTTGCTGGTAGCGAGCGTGATCCGTGGCGCTCAGATATCGCAGAAGACCGGACCTGGCGCCGACCATCTTGAGGAGCCCGCGCCGCGAGGAGTGGTCCTTGCGGTGCGTCTTGAGGTGTTCGGTGAGCTGCTGAATTCTGCTCGTCAGCAGGGCGACCTGCACTTCGGGAGAGCCTGTGTCCTTCTCGTGCCGCCGATACGACGTCACGACCTTCGCCTTGTCCTCGACCAGTAACGCCATGACCTCAATTCACTCCTGGTGCCAATGACCGCCACTCCGGTTTGGCCCGACTGCCGGGCCGCAGGCTCTGTGTCGTACCTTCCTTCTATGAATCGTGCCATTGTAGGGCGGCGCCACAGGCTTGGCAAGGGCCTGCTAACATATGCGCCGACAAGCAATTACGTGTGAGGGAGCGTTTCGTGTTCCAGGTCTGGCGGGTCTGAATGGCGGTGGATCGGGCGTGGTGAATCACACGGCATCCGGATCCACATATTCGCCGTGTAGGACCTCGCAAGCTCGCTCCAGAAGGCGGTCGATGCTGAAAGGCTTGGTGAAGTAGCCCGCGACGCCGAGATGCTTGGCGTACAACTCGTGTCGCTTGCCCTCATTCGCGGTGATCATGATCACCTGAGGCCGCTGGTTCTGGTCGTGATTCGGCTTGATGCTCTCGAGCACCAGGAAGCCGCTCCGCTTGGGCATCATCATGTCCAGAACGACCAGATCGGGGTCGTTCCGCTTGGTCATTTCGACCGCCTGATTGCCGTCGCGGGCCGTCAGAACCTTGGCACCGGAGGCTTCGAAAGCCAATTTGACAGTCGCCAGCACATCCGGATCGTCATCGACGACGAGGATAGACCGACCTTCCAGTTTTGCAGGCATGGGCTAGTCTCCAGGTAGTTCTGACCGAGCACGGTCTGGGCCCCGCCGCCACTCAGCCTCACTACTCAGTATATGGGCGTCTGACGGCCCGAGCAAGCACGGATTGGCGGCGGCGTTCATTGGCCCTAAGATGGCAAGCCTATGCCATCAATCCTCTCTGAATCTGGCCGCTACCCGCCAATCGGCGATGGAGTCGGCCCCCCCCGCAATCCCTCCGCGGCGTCTCGCGGCGCTCGCAGCGGTTTTCGACGCGTCCCCGCTATCCTGGTGACAGGCCTGCAATTCGCCATTCTGGCCTGCTCTGGCGGGTGTCCGTCGACCGAGGCACTACCGACCCAGGCCCCGATTCGTGAGGAAGTGGAGGCCCGGACCCAACGAGGTTACCTACTCTACGTGCCCAGCACATATTCCGATAAAGTGCGTTGGCCGTTGGTTGTGGCCTGCCACGGAACCTGGCCCTACGACACGGCGGAATTGCAGATGCGGGAATGGGCCAGGTTTGCGGAAGACCGCGGCATCATCGTGGCGGCGCCGCGGCTGATCTCGACCAAAGGGGATTTTCCCCCGCCTCCGGAACAGCAGATCGCCGCCCAGCGCGAGGATGAGCGGGCCATTCTGGCCATGGTGGCCGCCCTCAAGCGCAAGTACCACATCGCCGAGGAGCAGGTTTTCATGACCGGCTGGTCCGCGGGCGGATACGTGATCCTGCACACCGGGTTGCGGAATCCCGAGGTGTTCCGGGCGATTGCCATTCGCCAGGGTTCGTTTGACGCGAGATTCATGGATCTCCCGCAGGACAGGATCTGCCGCTGGCAGCGGATCCTGGTGATCTATGGCATGAGCGATCTTCTCCGTGACCAATCGATCGCCATGATCGAGTGGCTCCGCGACCGGGGTTGCTACGTGGACGAACGAGAAATCGCCGGCGCTCATCGGCGGATAGATCCGAGCCTGGCCTGGAAGTACTTTCGCGAGGTCGTCAAAGGCACGCCCTGGATCAACGTGCGGGCCCAGCCGGCCGCGGCTGACGACGGCCGTCGCGTGCGGTTCTATGTGGATGCCGTGCCGCGGGTGATTCGGCAGAAGTGGTTCTTCGGCGACGGCGCGGAGTCGGGCGAAGTCACCCCCATCCACACCTATGAAGGGCCGGGCCGCTACGAGGTGACGGTCAACGTGGCCCTCGAAAACGGTAAGAAGTACTCGCGGAGTCGCGTCATTGAGGTGCGGGCCCAACCGGAGGACTGACGGCTTCCGGCGGCCGGCGAACCATATATCGCCGCGGCGGGTTTGTCGGCGGGCTGCTGATGCCGTTGTCGGGGAGGAGGCCGGCGGGTCAGGGTGTGAACAGGTCACGAGCGGGAGATTCGCCGGTGGGGATCAACCGATGGGACCGCCTCTTCGAGGCGTGGTTGAAGCTGCTGGCCGGTTACAGTCTGGTGATCCTGGTGCTGGTCGGCTTTCGGGTTGTGCTGAACGTCTGGGGTTGGCTCCCCATCCCGGAGCACGATGATCGGCGTCTGCTGCATGTGGCCATCTGGCACGTCGGCCTGGGCGGCTTGTTGGTGATGATGCTCAAGGCGGTCCGCTGGCGACCGGAGTCCGCACTGTGGAGGCTTCGTGCGATTGCCGCGATCACCCCCGTTGTCTTGTTGGTTTCGGCCGATCGCATCTGTGCCTACCTCGCCCCTCCGCGAATTGGGACCAACCGCGTCTTCGTGCCCGATGCGGATCTGGGTTGGCGGCATCGGCCCGGCTTCCGAGGGTGGTTGTACGACTATTGGGTGGAAATCAATGCCAAGGGCCTGCGGGGTCCGGAACTGGCCTACGAAAGAGGGCCGAACGAGTTTCGGATCTTGCTGCTGGGTGATTCGATTGCCTTCGGTTTCGGTCTGCGATATGAGGAGACGTTCGGCCACCTGATGGAGCGAGACCTGGCCGAACGCGTAGCAGGGCGAAAGCCGGTCGTGATTCTCGGTGCGGTCACCGGCTACTCGCCATGGCAGCAGTTGATCTTGCTCCGACGTGAGGGGCTGCGATATCAGCCCGACCTGGTCCTCCACTGTTTTTACCTTAACGACGTCCTGGAACCTCTCCAGTTAGTCCGCTTCGGGGGGCGGCAGTCGCCCGCAGACGTCATTCTCGCCGAAGGAGTCTTGGAATGGTCAGGCCTGTATCGTTTTGCCATCATGAGCGAGGTCCAACTGCAGCGGTGGCTGCACCACTCCCAGGCCGGCGAACACCGGGAACTGCTCACAGAGCTGGATCTGCTGAAAGACCCGGAGAACGATTTGGTCAAACAGGGCTGGCAAACCACGCTCAGTGATCTCGATCAGATCATCTCCGAATGCCGGGCCGCTTCCGTTCCGATCGCGATGGTTTGCTTTCCCTATCGGCCGCAGCTCGATCCCGATCCGCCTGGAGAACCGTGGCCGCAGCGGGAAATTGCGGCGTTTTGCGAGGACCGCGGGATACCAGTGCTGGACCTGCTGCCGATGATGCGGCAGTGGGCGGATGCTCTGGGAGATGGCGACATCATACTCGATATGGTCTGCCATCCCAGAGCAGTTGTGTCCCCGCTGATCGCGAGGGAGATCATTTCCTTCCTCGAGCGCGAGCGGCTCCTACCGGGACGCTGAGCGCGGGGGATGAGTCGGGGTAAAGGCCGCTCAGGCCGTCTGCTTGCGGATGATCATGTCGAAGTTGCGGACCATGGTTCGGTGCATCGCGTAGCCCACCAGGCCGTAGACCAGGGCCGAACACAAGGCCGCCACGACCGCCACAACACGGCAGGTTTGCAGGGTGGCGCCATCCATGACCTGCCCCGGCCGGCTCAGGGCCGAGGCCGGGTCGATCGCCACATAGACCGCCGTGATCGGCGTCACGGGCATGAAGGCCGCGGTCAGGTAACTGGTGCCCGATTCCTTGACGGCGAGGGCGCATCCGCCGGTCACGGCGAAAACGGCGAGCACCAGCGCCATGCTGGTGAACACGGCGGTCAGCGTGCGGCGGGCCTTGATCGAGGCCTGCAAGCCCACCAGGCAGGCAAAAGCGGTGAAACACACGAGCAGGATCGGCAGGGTGAGACTGGCCTCCCAACTGACCACCGGCCCTTCCGCACGGAACGCCCGGCCGGTGAGGAGATCGAACAGGAGGAACAACCCGATCGTGAGGTACGGAACCAGCAACATCGGCCCGGCGGCGTGAACCAGGCCCCAGATCTTGCCCCGGATGATCATGTCGCTGGTCATCGGCGTACCGAGCAGCAGCTCCAGCGTGTTGGATTCTTTCTCGCGGGTCATGCTGGTGGCGGCGGTGGTGGTGGCGACGAACAGCGTGATGCCCAGTTCCACGGCGACGGCGCCGTACAGCCACAGCCTGGTTTCCTCAACGGTCAGGTTGCCCTTCAGGTAGTACGCCAGCAGCAGCATGGCGAAGACCAGCCCGGAACCGAAGACCGCGTAGCGGACGATCGGCCCGCCGCCCGCCGAGGCGCTGGTCACCGCCTCGCGCCAGGCGATCGGGTTCTTGCCGATGTGCCGGGTACGGCGGGCTTTCTGCGGGTCCGCCGCCGCTCTCCGGCGATATCCAAACAGTCGATTCAGGAAGGTGGCCTCGCCTTCCTTGGCCCCGCGGCGCACAAAGGAAAGGCTGAACACGATCAGGGCGAGCGAGGCGGCCGTGGTGAAGGCCAGGTAGCAATACTGCGGCCAGGCCAGGAGGTAGCTCCTGGGGAACCCGTAGTGAGCGACCGAACCGAAGTCCGGCGGCGGGGTCCGCCCCAGAGTGGCCGCCAGGGCGAGAAACGGGTGGAAGGCAGCCAGCCAGCTCATTCGTTCGTCCTGGCCCGGCGCCGGCTCGGCCTCCGGAGGGATGACGGCGGACCAAGCCGCGAGGGCGTAGACGACGATGAGATAGATCGCGATGGTCAGGCAGAACGAGAAGATCGTCCGACCAGTGCCGATGCGGATCACGCTGATGGTGATGGCCAGCGAGCCGGTGAGCAATGCGGTACAGCCGGCCAGGGCGATGGACAAAGCGATCTTGTCGCCCGTGACGCCGCCGTACACCATCATGATGCAGAACAGCGGGATGCCCGCCACCAGAAGGACGGCCACGAAGAACAGCCGACTCAGCAGCGAACCGAGGACGATCTGCGCATTGGTCAGCGGCGTGGTGAGCAGGATGTTGAAAGTCTGGGAGTTCTTCTCCTGGGTGATCGCGCCGGCGGTGAAGATCGGGGCCAGGATGCAGACGAGGATGAGCTGGATCATGGAGACCTGCTCGAAGACCTGGGTGGCCCGCTTGGCAAGATCGGCGAGCGAAGCGCCGCCGGCGTTCTGATGGGCGACGATGACTCCGATGATCGTGGCCGCCGCCAGGATGGACAGGTAGGCCACCCGGATCCACAGATGGCGGGTCCGCCGCCCGCCGGAATGCACGACGCGCAGCAGGATCGGGTTGGCGGGCACGAGCCGCCACAGCCAGGCGCCGAGATCTCGAGCGACGGAAGCCATGGTCAGATGGGCAGTTTCTTGACGCCGCGCTCGCTCAGGGCCTTGCGGACGGATTCGCGCGCCGCGGCCCGCTGTTCGGAGGTCGGCAATTCCTCCAGTCGGCGCTTCAGTTCACGCTCGATGTCCAGCAGCGGCTTCCGCAACCGCTCCCATTCTGTTTCGATCTTGTACATGAACGGCCCCTGACTGGCTTCGGCCCCCAGGTTCCAGCTCAACTGTTGCGTGATGCGGTTTTCGATCAGGGTGGCCCTCCACTCCGGAGTCTTGATGCGCTGGGCGCGTTGCCGACAGTCGTCGAGAATCGCCCGGGCCGAGTTCCGCTGGGTTTCGCTGAAGCCGTAGAACTCCGCGGTCCGTTCAACGTATCCTTCCCATTGTCTGTCGATGTCGATCTGCCATGCGATCCAGCGTTCCACGCCCTTGCGGGCCTGTCGATGCTCCGGGGGTTCGTTGGGGTCTTCCGGCTCGTCGGGCTGGGAAGTGGCCCCCTCCTCTTCGTCGAAGTCGAAGAACGGGTTCGCATTCCTGCCCACCTTGCCTTCTTCCCAGCGCTTCATGCGGTTCTCGAACATGGTGAGGCCGGCGCTGGCGGCCGTCAGATCGCCGGTGAACTTCAGCCGCTGTTTCATGGTCATCTTCTGCCCGATCAGGGCGGACGTCTCGGTGAAAAACTCCCGAAACGCCGGCACGAAGGGCTTGGCGATCCGCGCGAATTCCTGGGCCTGCTCCTTGGGGAATGAACCGTCGTTCTCCATCATGGTTTCGATCATCATCTCGATCATGTCGCGGCTGGTCTGGGCGTTCTTATGCGCGAAATCCACGAATTGCGAGGCCAGGATATGCTGCACCTCCTCCACCTGCTGGTCGGATAGCTCGTAACGGCCTTTCATGCTCGCCGCGATCTTGTTGCCCATGACCCGGGCCATCCGCGGGGTGAACCGGACGCCCAGCTCGGTCGGCTTCATCTCGACCTGTTTTGGGGCGGGCGGCGGCGAAGGAAGCTCCTCCGCCGGCTCCTGCTCCTGGGCCGACACCGTCATGACGCTGCACAGCACCGCTACCCATCCCCAGCAAGACCAACGCGACAACCGGCTGGCCCATCGGCCCGCCGCGGCCTGTAAACACGGATACGACAGCGTGTTCATTGCACCAACCCCTTGGTCAGCCGCATGAAAGCGGTTTCGAGATTGACCTGTTCCTCGCGGATTTCCTGGATCGGCAGGCCGGCGGCCAGCAACGCTTGAGCGAGGAAGGAAAAATCGTGCGTGTCCTGTTTCAGCGAGACCCGGAGCCGACCGTTCTCCGATTCCACTTTGGCGACGGGATCCAGCCCGCCGAGCAGGGCGACGGCCTGCTCGGCCCGCTGCGGGACCTTGACCTCGACCACCGTGCCGGAGCGGGTGCGGCGGATGATCTCGTCGATCGTGCCGTGGAAGAGCAGCTCGCCCCGCTCGAGGATGCCGATCGTCGTGCACAACTCGGCCAACTCGTGCAGGATGTGGGAGCTGATGACGATGGTCTTGCCCATGCGGTGCAGTTCCTTGAGTAGCTCCCGCATTTCGATGCGGGCCCGCGGGTCCAGGCCGCTGGCCGGCTCGTCGAGGAAAAGCACTTTGGGATCGTGCAGCAGCACCCGGGCCACGCTGAGCCGCTGTTTCATTCCGCGGGAGAGCGAATCGACGTAGTCGTCGCGCTTATAGGCCAGGTCGGTCAGCTCCAGCACGTCGCCCACGACCCGTCGCCGGCGGTCGCCGTGGATGCCGTAAGCGGCGGCGAAAAACTCCAGATACTCCTGGACCAGCATGTCCTCATAGGCCCCGAAGAAGTCCGGCACATAGCCGATCAGGGGGCGGATCAACCGCGATTCGTAACCGACCGTGTATCCGCAGACCTTCGCCTCGCCCCAGGTGGGCTGAAGCAGGGTGGAGAGAATGCGAATGGTCGTGGTCTTGCCGGCGCCGTTGGGGCCGATGTAGCCGAAGCACTCCCCTTCTTCCAGGTTGAGATGCAGGCCGCTCAGGGCCACCAGCTTCCCGTACCGCTTCGTCAGGTTGATGGTCTGGATGATCACGTTGCCTGCTCGCCAGCCTATGAAACGGGCCGAAGCGGGCGGCATTTCGCCCGGCTCGGCGTTATCTCCGCCGGGGCCGCTCGACCGGAATCACGAATCGGTAGATCGTTCGCGCCTTGCTCGGCTGAATCGGCTCTCCGTCGATCTCCACGGTGACCGGCGGCGGCTCGTCAGTCCACCCGATCAGCACGGCCGAGCGGCTGGTCAGCCAGTGGCTGACATCCAACCCCCGCCCGTGAGATCGCCGCACCTGGCGGTTCTCCAGTCGGTCAGGGGCGATCAGATTGTACACCGACAGCAACAGCAGCGGGCGGTACTCCTGGTCGGCCGTCAGCCGCACGCTCCCGGGAGCCTGGTCGTCGCCCATCCAGCCGGCCCCCGGCAACTCGTTGATCCAGGCACGGATATGGTCTTCCAGCCACGGCCATTTGCCGATCCGCTTGCTGTTGGGGCCGGCGGGGCCACCCTCATAGAACAGCCGGCGGGCCAGGGCATCTCCCTCCAGCTCTGAGCCGGGACCAGAAGCTGGCAGTTCCCCAAGCCGGAAGCAGCCCACCCGCGCCGCCGAGGTCGCCACCTCGTCCAGAGTCTCGAAAATGTAACAGTCGTGCAGATTGACCCCCAGATGGTTGCGAATGTAACTTCCCGAACCGAACTCGTAGCGCACCGCGGGGTCGTCGGGCACTCGCACGGCGACCAGTCTCGCCTCCAGCGTGCCCGACAGCAGGCCGTGCCAGTTGGCCTGGAACTCCTTCAGGGTCGCGCGAACCGGCACCCCCCGCAGCTCGTCGCCGGCCCTGCTCGATCGGTAGCTTTCCGGGGAGACGTAGCGGGAATCCGCCGCATCCAGTCGGGAGGTCTCGGGCATCGGCCAGATCGGCAGGCCGGCAAGACCGTCGCTGCGGCTCGGATCGCCGGTCGGCAGCCTCAAGTCCAGCCG
The DNA here is from genome assembly GCA_964572385.1 of uncultured Planctomycetaceae bacterium. Classification (GTDB taxonomy): domain Bacteria; phylum Planctomycetota; class Phycisphaerae; order UBA1845; family UTPLA1; genus CAZNFM01. Next base: position 39,725 of record CAZNFM010000023.1, read on the forward strand.
CGTGTGGTCGGGTGTGCGAATGCCGATGAGGCAGGTTCCCTGGGCATAAGCCAAGCCGCCTTGCCCGTCAATGGTCGCGGTCTGCCAGACGCGGGTCGATAGTCCGCGGAGAGTCCAGACCATGCCGACTCCCAGCAGGCTGCCGGCGACGCTGACGACGGCGAAAGCCGTCCAGGCGTGGTGCTTCCACCGGCGGCGGTCCAGAAACCAGTAAGTTCCCAGTGTGGCCAGGAAGGTGTAGGCGATGGCGAACAGGATGGCCGAGATCAGAAAAGCCGCCGAGAGTGATTCAAAGCCGATGGAACGGCGAACGTCGTTAAACAGGTTCCGGGGCTCCCACCCGGCCATCAGCCAACTCCGTTGCGGGTTCTCGCGGATCGGCGGCAGCCGAAGGAAGTTCTGGGCAATGACGGTCTCGCAGGCCCGCACGAAACGGTCGGAGGAGGGAGATTCCTGGTCTTCAGAGATTACCGCGCCGGGCTGCTCGTGCCGCGACAGACGCTGCGGAGCCGGCAACAGTTGTTGCAGAGGAGCGCCAACCAGCGTGACCATTCCCCGGCCCAGCCACCGGCGATAGGCGATCTCCGGCGGCGTTTCGCAGTCGGCGGGAATACTCAAAGCCGTGGGCAGCGGTGACAACCCGCATCGCCAGACCGGGTGCAGCGCATAGTGGCGGTCCAGTTCTCGCTCATACTCCTCGTGGCGGACGATCTGTGTGAACTCCTGAAGTTCGGTCGCCTCACGAGGCTCCGTCAGTTTGGCCGGAAGGATCTCGGCCAGACGGCTGGCCGACAGGGCGGACCAGTTGCTGCCGGCGGTGATCAGCAGGCGTCCGCCGGCCTGCACCCAGCCGACGAGAGCGTCAATCTGCTGGTCCGACAGTTCCGAAGGGTCCGCGTTGTCCCACAGGATGGCGTCCACCGAAGCCAGACCGTGCCAGCGGCGAGGCAGATTCCGCGGTGCCAGGCCCATCACCTTGCGGGCGTTGATGTGTTCGGTCTTGCCGAGCAGCTCGCTGTCCAACCAGCGGGCCTGGCGCAGCACCCCGGTCGGCGAGAGGCAGAGCACCAGCAAATCGTCGTCGGGCAACTCGAAGAGCGGCTGGGCTGATTCCAGATCGGAAGACGCTTTCCCGTCGGGCCCGACGACCTTGACCAGCCGACCTTCGGCGTCATAAAGCCGGATCCGGATCCTGGATTCCCGGCTCAGGGCGTAGGGCGTGAAATAGATCTCAAACGCCCTCGATTCGGCGTTGGGCTCGAGTGCCACCGGCTCCACCGCCGTGACCACGTCGCCGTCGCGGTCGAGCTGATCCAGGCAGAGCATTCCTTCGAACGGCTTCGCTCCGATCCAACGCAGTTCGACCTCTGCCAGGGTCCAGGTTCCGCTCCGAACCAGACACGGCGGGACGGAAAACAGCCCCACTCGTTTGACCTGCCCGACGACCTCGGCGCAAACCGGAACCCCGCTCGCCATCGCGAGCATCGCGGCGAGGATGAGGCGGATTCGTCTCATGGGCGACATCCCCGTCGGGCAAGCGGCTTCGGCCGCACACTCGCATCGACGCCGCTCACGTGCCCGGTTCGACGCGGCAGGAGACTTCCCCCGTGGCAATCTAAGGCTTCTCGTTGCAGCAGCAGACCATCCGGCCGCAGCCGGGACAGCCTTGGGCGTACTTGGCCATGGCCTTGTTCAGGTCCACACCCGTCACATTGGCCAGCGTGGCCAGCCAGGCCAGGACATCGGCGAACTCGCCCTCCCGTTCGGCCTGCGTCCCTTCCCCGACGGCAGCGGCCAGCTCGCCGACCTCCTCCATCAGCCAGAGGAACGTACCTGCGGCTCCGCGCTTGCGGTCCTTGGCCGAGTACATCGTCTCTATCAGTTTCTGTACTTCGCTGAGGTCCATGCGGTTCTGAGGTTCGCTTCGCCCTGATACCAATGGATAGTATGCCTGCGGATCGGCCTGGAGGCAACCCTCGCTATTCCAGGGTTAGAATTCCAGCCCGGAGCAACGCACCGCCGGCCGCGTCGGGGACGGCGGAGGTGTAGTGGATGAGCCCGATAGGGCGGCGGCCGGCCATCGCCGACCGGCACACCTTTCGGTCGCCGTCCGGTTGATCGGCGTCGCTTGCGGACAGTGTGACGTGGCGGCAGGATTGGCGAGCCGCGGTCCCGCTACTGCTCCAGAGCGGATCCCTGCGGCCGCGTGGAAGATCGATTGACGCCGGTCGCTTCGTGCCGATTTGTCGCCGCCTGCGCTCAGTCGCGGTGGATGGTCGTGGTGTTGGTCTCGTCGGAAAACTTCTCGCCCATCTTGGGATCAGCCGGGTCAGAGTGCCACTCCCCGGTCTTCGCGTCGATCCACTCCTTCTTGCAGACCTTGCCATCGGGGCCGAAGTAGATGTTCACCACGAGGTGCCGATCCTCCTCGTCGTATTCCCACTGGTCGTTGCCGCGGGCCGTGTAGGTCTTGCCCAGGGTGTATTCCACTTCGAGCTGCGTGGACTTGCCCACCATGATCAGGTCATAGTTCTCGCGGGTCACCTTGGAGCAACCCACGAGCAGTAGAAAACCAGCCCCCAGGAACGCCGCCAGACCGACTTTCTGCCACATGATCAAGACTCCCCGGGCGGCGGGCCGCGCCACGCGCTGAACCGCCGCCGCGCGTCATGCTGCACCGTTCCGCTACGAACCTGCCGGCGGCTCGGTCAGCGCTTCCAGTATCTCCGTGCGTTGCACTCGGAACTCGAACGTGTACTCGTCGAACAGCCGTTCGCCGCCGGGGGCCTGGAAACTCACCGCCAGGACATACTTGCGCTGCGGCGGCAACGGCTGACCTTCCCAGCCCAGTTGAAATTCGTAAGTGGCCGTGACTTTCTCCCAGAATTGCCGCTGGTGGTCGAGGTTCACCACCGGCCGCGACCAGGTCAGGAGCAGGTCTCCGCGGCCCGTCGCCGACGCCGGCCGATGTTCATACAGCTCGAAGAGAAACGTACCGTAGGCTTTGACCGGGTCGCCCGCCGCGTCCAGCAGCCGCAGAGAAACGTTGACGCCGTCCGGAATCGCGTCGTCGTCGAAGCTCCGCGGCTTGGTGAAGGGCAGAACCTTCAGACTGCGGGGGCTGTAGAAAGCCAGGAGCTGATCCCGCGTCGGGCCGTCGGCGGTCTCGCCCAGTTCGCCCCGCGGGCAGCCGGTTGCCAACAGGCCGCACGCCCCCAGGGACAGCGTCCACAACCCGGTAGTAAGCCGCTTGGGCGACGACATGCGATGCTCTCCTGGATCAGCCGGGGTGATCGGCCCCGTACCCGCCACGGCGGGGCGATTATAGTCCCGCACCGCGGGGCGTCAAACCACCGGCGAGGGTCGCGGCCACTTCGGCCGCGGCCTCATATCCAACCCCGCATCCGGCTGTCGGCGGACTCACCGCTCCAGCCCAGGCCCGACGATTCGCCCCGCATTCCGTTCCCGCTCGTACTGTCGGCGGAGCACTGGATCCTCGATCTTCAGTCGGGCCGCGAGCAGCAACCGCTGCCCAACCTGCTCCATCGCCAACCCGAGCAGCCGAGCGTGCAGGTTGCGGCGCAACGACGCCTGGGCTTCCTCGAAGGAGATCTCATCCGCCGGGATCCGCCGTTCCAGCTTGAGCACGTGATAGGAGCCTTCGGCCTCGATGGGGTTGCTCACTTGCCCCACCTCCAGCCGAAAGGCTACCTCGATGAACGCCGCGGGCACCGTGGTGTCGTCCCGCGAGAAGACCGGCAAGAGCCCGCGCCGCTCTCTTGACAACCCGTTCTGGCTGTAGTCGGCTACCAGATCCTCGAAGCGATCGCCGTGGGCCAGCCGTTGCCGCACCTGGTCCCACACGCGCAACGCGGCAAGCTGGATGTGACGCACCTCCACGCGCTCCCCGTGCACCCGGGCGTGTTCCTTCCGCAGCATGGCGTCGTCGATACGCACTTCCGGCTCGGCCAGAACCCGCAGACACGCCTGCCGCTCCATGGCGATGCTCAGCTCGGCGCGAGAAATACCGCGTGTCTGAGTCCACTCCTCGATGAGCTGTTCCCGCCGGGTGGGCGTCAAGGCTTCGGGGTCACGACCGTTGTAGCGGTCGGCCTGGAGCGTCAAATCATATTCGCGGTCGATCTCGGCGGGGCCGACGGTCAGCCCCTGCCGCTCTACTTCCTGACGGGCCGCGTCACGGAGCACCATCTGTTGCAGGAGGGGTAGTCCCCGCGATTCGATCAACAGCCGCACGAACTCCCGGCGTTCAATGGGGCGGCCATTCACCACGGCCACGGCCGGTTCGGCGACGGGTTCCTTCGCCGAGCGCGGAGGAGCTCCGATGTCGTTTTCGGATGAGGCACGAGGGAGAGGCTGGTTTGCCGGCTCGCCTTGCACCAGTCGGTCGCGGACGGAATCGGGCGGTGGTCCGGCCGGATCGCAGGCCGACACGGTCCACAAGGCCAGGGCCAGCATCGTGCCCGCCGAGAAACGGCACGCCGAATTACAGTTGTGAGCGATGGGCATGGGTGAGGTTTCCTCCTCGGGTCAGGTCCGGCTCATCGGACGGAAGGGATCGGCATCGGCCTGGCTGACCTTAACGGAAACGCCGGGCAGCATTCGCCTCAGGCGGTCGGCCAGCGGCGACAAGACGGGCCGCTCGCTGGCCCAGTGGCCCACGGCGACTGCCGCCACCCCCAGCCGCTGATAGCGGAGGGCGTCATGGTGGCGAATCTCCCCGGTGATCACCACGTCGCCCGGCCCGCACCGTGGCCCCGCGGCCTCGAACGGCAATGAGCCGGCAGCCCCCACGCAGATGAGGCCGCGGGTGTAGACGCGGCTGGCGGGGCGTCGCGCCGAAGGAGTTGCGGACGGAGGTTCGACATGGGTGATGTGCCGGGCAGCGGTCTTCTCGGCAATCCTTTTCAGCAGTCTTGGTAGCGTGATCGGCTCCGCGAAACGGCCGATCCGTCCCTGCCCGTGCTGCCCGTCCGGAACGGGCTGAAGTGGATAGACGTCGAACGCCGGCTCTTCGTAGGGGTGTGACCGCCGCAGAGCCGCCACGATGTCCGGCAGTCGCGGCTCTGGAAACACGACCTCGAGACGAATCTCGTCGACCCGTTCCAGCCGGCCCCGTTGCCCGACGACCGGGTTGGTCGAGGCGGATCCGAAGAAAGTCCCTTCCCCGCGGAGCCGAAAGCTGCATTTCTCATAGGCCCCGATTCGTCCCCCGCCGGCCATAAACACCGCGTCGGCGACCTGCTCGACGTCATTCGGAGGGACGAAGACGACCAGTTTGCAGCGTCGTGCCCCGCCGGACGATCGTTCGAGGGGCTTCACCTCCGTCAGCCCGCACAACTCGGCCAGCGCGTCATTGGTTCCGCCGGGAGCCGCATCCAGCGCGGTGTGCGGCGAGTAGACCGCGATCCTCTCGGCCAGGGCCCATGCCGCCAGGCCGGCGGGGTCCCTCGGATCGGAGATCAGGCGTTTGATCGGGCGAAACACCGGCGGGTGGTAGGCGATGATAACCTGGGCCTGCCGGCGGCGGGCTTCGGCCAGCACGGCCGGTGTCAGATCAATGGTCAGCAGCAGCCGCTGCGCGGGCCAGCTTATGTCTCCCGCCAGGAGTCCGACATTGTCCCACTCCGCCGCCGCCCAGCTCGGGGCGATTTCCTCCATGACTCGACAGAGGTCCCCAACCCGCGGCGGAGACACCGCGGGGTTCGACGGGCGTCGCGCGGCACGTCTGGATCGCGGTGAGTTCATTCCTTCATCTCCTGCATTTCCTGATCGACAGAAGGCCGATGCGGCACGGCTTTCATCGGCGCCAGTGCCGCGTAAGATACCGGCATGCAGTGGTCCGAGTACAGACTGACCAAACGCGGCTTGTTCATCTTGCTGATGTCGGCCTCGCTGGCTTCGCTGTTCGTGTTGCCTCGGACCTGGAGCGACGGCCTCAAGCATGCCGGGCAGTTGCTGGTGCCGGTCCAGGACGCCGCCTACAAGGCTGCGCACCTGGCCGACGAAGGGTTGCTGGAGCTGGAGGGCTCGCTCTCCAGGGCAGAAGTGGAATTGCAGGCTCTTCGCCATGAACTGGCTTCTCAGTTGGCCGCGATGGACCAGCTTCGCGAGGAGAACGCCCGCCTCCGCGGGGTCCGCGAGGCGCTCCTGCCGCCGTCGGTGCCGCTTCTGCCGGCCAAGGTGGTGGCTCGCGACATTGTGACTTGGCGGGATGCGGTGCTGGTGGAGCGCGGGTCTTCCCGCGGGGTCCGCTACCGCGATTGGGTGGCTTCCCGTTTCTTCGTCGACCACGGCTTCACCCAGGGCGTATCCGAGCGGCAGGCGGTGATCGCCCGCGAGGGACTGCTGGGCCGCGTGGAGCAGGTCAGCCCCTACATGTCCCGCGTGCAGCTCTTCAGCGACGTGGACAGTCCGCGGCTGGAGGTGCGGGTCGGCGGCGTGACCGGTGAGGGCCGCTTCGAGTTCGTGGATTATCCGTGCAGCCTGCGAGGCCTGGGCGGGGGGCGGATGGCCATCGAGGACGTGCCGTATCAGTACGTGCAGGGAACCTCCGAGCCGGCTTCCGGCCCCAGTCTTCCGCGCCGGCGAGTCGGCGTCGGAGACCTGGTGCTGAGCGGGCCGGGGCAAATGGGCCTCGCCGAGCCGATGGTGGTGGGGCGCATCGTGGAGGTCCGTGAGGATCTGCGAAAGCGTCTGGTCTACACCCTGATCGTCGAACCGATTATCAGCGTCGATCGTCTCCGCGATGTGTTCATCATCCCGCTGGTGCCGCCGGAGCGAGTGCCGATTCGGGAATGAGGTCGATTTTCGAGGCAGGCCTACCCTTGGCAAGGGTGGCTGATCGGTTCAGCGCCCCAGTGTCATTACCGCGGCGCCGTGTTCGCGCACGAATTCCGCGGTCGCCTCCCGCCAGGCCCGCAGCGGACGCCCCGCCAATTGGTTGTAACGGCGGTTGTCCAGTACCGAATAGGCCGGCCGACGTGCCGGGCGGGGGAACTCGCCGCTGGTCACGGGTATGACGGGCACATCCAGGCCCGCCTGCCGCACCAGCTCGACGGCGAAATCATGCCAGGTGCATTCGCCGGCATTGGTGATGTGAAAGACTCCAACCGCGTGAGAGCTGCCCGCCAGCGTGAGCAAGGCCGCCGCCAGGTCCGGCGCGTAGGTCGGCGATCCTCGCTGATCGTTCACCACGCGCAGCTTGCCCTCCTGAACGGCCTTGCGCAGGATCGCTTGGGGAAAGCCTGGCCCGTCCGGCCCATAAAGCCAGGCCGTGCGGACAATGACCGCGGCGGGGTGCGCGGACCGCACTTCGCGCTCGCCCAGCAGCTTCGAACGGCCGTAGGCGGTGAGTTGCTCCGGCGGACCGGCCGGCTGGTCCTCGCGATAGGGGGTCGAGGCCGAGCCGGCGAAGACATAATCGGTGGAGAGGTGAATCAACCGGGCTTCGGCCTCGGCGGCGGCGCGGGCCACCAGGCCCGCGCCCGTGGCGTTGACCCGAACGGCGGCGGCCTCATCGGTCTCGCAGGCATCCACCGCGGTGTAGGCGGCGCAGTTGATGACCAGTTGCGGCCGGGTGCGTTGCAGGCGAGCTTGGAGGCCGTCCCATTGGGTGATGTCCAGTTCCGGAAGATCGGCGGCGTCGAGTTCGACACCGGGGCGAGCCCGCAGAAGCCGGCACAGCGCCGTGCCGAGCAGGCCGCGGCCCCCGGTCACCAGGACTCGTTGTGGTAATCCTTTCACGTGAGCCTCTTCGCCTCCTGTCGGGCCGGGTTGGACGTACCGCGAAGGCCGGGCGAGACCGCGGTGGCTCTTCGCGCGGCTTCAGGCCGGTCGCTGGGCGGGCGGCCAGATCGTCCGCAGCGCGGTGAGAATCGTGCGCGTCGCGGCCGATTTGTTCAAGGTGTAGAAGTGAATGCCCGGCGCCCCGCGTTGCAGCAGGTCGAGGCATTGGGCCGAGGCGTGGGCCACACCCAGCGACAAGACCGCCTCCGGTCGGTCCTTGAGCCGGGTCAGCTCCTCCATCAGCGATCGCGGGATGGTGGCGCCGCAGAGCCGCGTGAAACGCTCGATCTGTTCGACGTTGGTGATGGGCATGATCCCGGGGATGATCGGCACGCCGATACCCGCCTGGCGGGCGCGGGCGACGAAATCGAAGTAGACTCGATTATCGAAAAACAACTGCGAGATGAGAAACTCGCAGCCGGCGTCGACCTTCCGGACCAGGTTCTGCATGTCGCGGTCCAGGTCGCGGTGGCCGTAGGGGCCGAGGCATTCGATGTGCCCCTCCGGGTAGCAGGCCCCGCCGATGCAGAAGTGGTAGCAGCGCTTGATGAAGGCCACCAGGTCGCCGGCGTGTGCGAAGCCGCCGCGGACCGGAACAAACTCGCCGGCGTCTCGCGGCGGATCCCCGCGCAGGGCCAGGATGTTCTCGATGCCCGCCAACTGGAGCCGTTTCAGCGATCCCTCGATTTCGTGGCTGGTGGCGCCGACGCAGGTCAGGTGCGCCATCACTTCGACGCCGTTGGTGCGTTTGATGTCGGCGACCAGATCCATGGTGTGGTCGCGGGTGCTGCCGCCCGCTCCATAGGTGACGGAGACGAAGGTCGGTTTGAGGTCTCGCAGCGAGCGGATCGTCTCGCGCAGCACGGACGCCTGCTGTTCGTTCTTGGGCGGGAAGAACTCAAAGGAGAAGCAGGGTCGCCCGGTTGATAGCAATTGCCGTATCTGCATGGCCCGTTTCACCGCGGCCGGCCGATGCCGCGTTTTGGGCGATATCGGCCGAATCGTCCGCCGTCCTGCCCTGAAAACGGCGGCCTCCCGGAATCGTGAAGATTATAGGAAGAAGGCCGGAACGCCGCCGGTTTTTTGACGTTGACCGCCGGGCTGGATACGCTGGCCGCCCATGACCGCCATCGCCGTCATCCCGGCCCGCTATGCGTCGACTCGTCTGCCCGGTAAGCCGCTGCTCCGCGACACCGGCAAGTACCTGATCCAGCATGTCTGCGAGCGGATCGCCCAGGCACGTTCGATTCAGGGGATGATCGTGGCTACTGACGACGGCCGCATCGCGGAGGCCGTCCGCAGTTTCGGGGGACAGGTGGTCATGACGCGGGCCGACCACGTCAGCGGGACCGATCGCGTCGCCGAGGTGGCAGAAAGGCTGGATGCCGACTTGGTCGTCAATGTTCAGGGAGACGAGCCGGAGATGGAGCCGGCGGCCATCGACCGGCTGGTGGGGCTGCTCCAGGAGCAGCCGCAGGTCAGCATGGCCACGCTGGCGTGCCCCTTCGCTTCGAGTGAGGATCCGTCCAACCCCAACAAGGTCAAGGTCGTCCTGGATCGACAAGGCCGGGCGCTGTACTTCAGTCGCGCCCTGGTTCCCTATCCCCGCGATACCCAGGGCCGGCCGACCGACGCGGTCGGCCCCGGCTGGTATCTGCATCTCGGCATCTATGCCTACCGCCGCGACTTCCTGCTGCATCTGGCGAAGATGCCGCCGACTCCGCTGGAGCAGTGTGAGCGGCTGGAGCAACTCCGCGTCCTGGAGAACGGTTTCAAGATCGCGGTCGGGATCGTACCGCAGGCGGCTGTCGGCATCGACACGCCGGAAGACTACGCGGCTTTCGTCCAGCGCCGGAAGGGCACCTAGCCGCACTACCGGCTGCTGCTTGGCCGATTACTTCAGGAACGTGCGTTCGATGAAGCCGGTGTCGATCTTCGCACTGGCAAAGTCGGCGTTGGCGAAGATCTCGCGCAGCAGCGGGAGGGTGGTCTTGGTCGGGGCAATGTGGAATTCGTCGAGGCACCGCCGCATGGTGCGGATGGCCTCCTCTCGCGACGAGCGATGCACGATCAGCTTCGCGATCAGCGAGTCATAATAGGGGCTGATCGTGTAGCCCGCCGAGACGTGCGTGTCGAGGCGGACGCCGGGACCGCCGGGGGCGCGAAACTCCTGCACGGGCCCCGGCATGGGGCGGAAGTTGTTGGCGGGGTCTTCCGCGTTGATCCGCACCTCGATGGCCGAGCCGTTTCGCGGCACTTCCTTCTGGCGGATGTTCAACCGGTCTCCGGCGGCGATGCGGATCATCCACTGGATCAGGTCGACGCCAGTGACCAGCTCCGTGACCGGGTGCTCGACCTGGATTCGCGTGTTGACCTCCAGGAAGTAGAACTCGCCCTTGCGGTCCACGATGAACTCCACCGTCCCGGCGGAGTAGTAGTTTGCCGCCCCGACCAGCCGCAAGGCGGCCTGGCACATGGCTTCGCGGGTCTTCTCGCTGATGGCCGGCGAAGGGGATTCCTCCACAATCTTCTGGTGACGCCGCTGCAAGGTGCAGTCTCGTTCCCACAGGTGGATGGCGTTGCCATGCTGGTCGGCCAGCACCTGCACCTCGACGTGCCGTGGCTGCTCAACCAGCTTCTCGATGTAGAGGCGGTCGTCCTTGAAGGAATTCTGCGCCTCGACCCGGGCCTGACGGTACTGCGAACGCAGCGTGACCTCATTGTGCGCGACCCGCATCCCGCGCCCACCGCCGCCCGCCGCCGCCTTGATCATCACCGGATAGCCGATCTCCTGGCAGACGCGGATGGCGTGGTCTTCGTCCTCGACGACCCCCTCGCTGCCGGGCACGGTGCGGATGCGCAGCTTCTTGGCCAGCCGCCGGGCCGCGGCCTTGTCGCCCAACAGCCGGATGGACTCCGCGCTGGGGCCGATGAACTCAATCTGACTTCCCCGGCATTGCTCGGCGAAATCAGCGTTCTCGGCGAGGAATCCGTATCCGGGGTGGATGGCGTCCACGTTGGCTACTTCGGCGGCGGCGATGATGCGGTCCGCCCGCAGATAGCTGTGCGTCGGTGGCGACTCCCCGATGCAAATGGCCTGGTTGGCCAGTTGCAGATACGGTGCCCCGCGGTCCGCCTCGGAGTATACAGCGACGCACTGGATCCCCATCTCCCGACAGGCCCTCATGATGCGGAGGGCGATCTCTCCTCGGTTGGCGATGAGGATTCTGGAGAACATTCGATCTTTGACTCGTGGGCGTGCAGAACTGGCCGACACAGGGTCTCCCGTCAAAGTTGGTCTGGTTGCAGAAGCCCGCGGCGGCGGCGTTTCAGGCCTTGCGGACCGCCATCAAGGGTTGGCCGAACTCCACGGCTTCGCCATTCTGGACCAGGATCGCCTCGATGGTCCCCGACACCTCAGCCTTGATCTCGTTGAAGACCTTCATGGCCTCGATGATGCAGACGACGGTATCCGGATTCACCACCGACCCCACCTGCACGAACGGCGGCGAGTTCGGGTCCGCTGATGCGTAGAAGGTGCCCACCATCGGAGAAGTGATCTTCGCCAGGTCGGCGTCGTCCTTTCGTGGAGCGGCGACCGCCGGGGCAGCCGCCGCCGGAACGGGCGGAGGCGGCGGGGCCAGCGGAGCCGCCATGGCCGCTGGAATCGTCGTGACCACGGCCTCCCGGGCACCACGGCGCAGCAGGATCCGCTTGTCCCCGTCGCGGATCACGATCTCTGAGAGGTTGTTGGCCACCATCAGGTCCGTGAGCGTCTTGATTTCTTCAATGTCCATGCCTGGGCACTTTCCTATGGCGTATCGGCGCAGCGGCCGGCGGCAAGGCCCAACCCACGGCGCGCGGGGGCCGGCTGCCTTCTGCGCAGGGTCGCGATTGTAGTCGGCAGGTTGGGAAGGGGCAAGAAAGCGGGCCGGCTTTCGCCGGACGGCTTGCCCGGCAGGAGGCAGTCCTGACCGGACGCGGGGGAAGCCGGCGACTCATCGCGCAGAGAAACGCCGCAGGGAGATTACCCTGCGGCGATGGGAAGACTGCCTTGCCGCCGGACGACGCCTACGGGAGGTCGGGCGGCTCTACTTCGTCAGGTGTGCCGACCAGGACGCGGGTGACACCGCCCGGCTCGGTCACGGCGCGAAGCCCCGGGTTCTCGGCCAGAAAACGACCGTCGAACAGCCGGGCCAGTTCGTTGCCGAACTGCGGTCTGGGCAAGGCCCAGACCACTTGCAACGGGGAGCTGAATACGCCGCCAAGAATCCGCCAGGGATGAGCCGTTACCAGCCGCGAGCCGAGGTCGCCGGCCTCGACAGTCGCCGGCAATGGAATCAACAGCCCATTACCGTGAGTCACATCCACGGCTTCGACGGGTGCCGCCGCCCGGGAGGGTTCATCGGACTCAATGCCTTCAGCGGTTTCCTCTGCGCCCGTCGCGCGGAGGATGGGGTCCGCGGAAAGCGTCGCGACCGGGTTCTCGCCGGTCAGCCAATCGGCCAGCGAGTGTGTGGTCACTGCGTTCCACCCCTCCCGCGTGCTCTGAGCGAGTCTCCGCCCGGCAGCCATCATCGATGCGATGAGACCGCCTTCCTGCCGCTCGGAACGGGCCGTGTCACCGCTGGGAAAAGCCGTCGGCTTCCGGCCTTGCCAGGTCAGTCCGCCGCTTGGTCCGGTAGACCGCGCCGGGTGGCGAACGAACGGCACGGCCACCGGGCCGTTGCCGAGAGCGTCGAACTCCGCGGCGGTGATGGCCGGTTCTTCCTCCGCGGCGTCCGCCGCGATCGGCTCCGGATCGTCCGATTCGTCGACCAGGCTGATCCGCGACCGAGCACGCCGAGCGGCGGCTTCCAGGGCGTCCGAGAGGGCCTTCTCCGCATCCCCTCCGATCATCGTCCCTGACGCGGAAGGGGGCTCCAGGACAAACGGAGGCGGAGCCAGTGAGACAGGCTCGGTTGGCGGAGCCTCCTGGTCGGGCGGAGCCTGCTCCGACGAACCTTCCGCATAGAGCTGTTCCACGACCTGAAGGGCGGGCGAGTACGCCAGTCCGAGGTTGTCTGCCCGATCCAGGGCTTCCACGCGGAAGCGGATCTCATGCTCGGCGGCTTCCGGGGAGATCGCATAGGTCATGGAACCTTCCGCCGCCAGGCCCCGCTGCAATTCGACCACCTGCGGGTCGGGCGCGGTGAAGTCCATGATCATCTTGATGGCGACGGGATCCTCCAACAGGTGGAAATCCTCCGCTCGCCACGAGATGGTGACCACTTGTCCGGGCGTGTAGTGAGCCTGCTCCGGCTCCACCTTGACTTCCACCGCGGGCGGCTTGGTGTCCACGTGATAGACCCGTTCGGGGTAGGCCGGCGTCTGCACGGCAGGAGTCTGGTCCGGTCCGACGAAGCGGATGCCGTAGTCTCCGTCGGCGTTCACCTCCAGCGGGAAGAAAGTCTGCGCCCGCCCGAAGTGCCCGGCCTTGTGCCAGTGGAAGCCGCTGTTATCCGTCCACCACAGCGCCAGCCGCGGGATCTCCTCGGAAGGGTAGTCGGCGGGCAGTCGGACCTCGACGAGCCGCTTGTTGGTGAAGTAGTGCAGCGGCTCGGCCTGGGTCGCGCGGGCCGCGGGTTTCAACTCGGCCAGCGGCCGCACATAGCTCGGCGCGTCATAGGCCCACTCCGGGTAGGCGTTGGGGGGGTCGAACGGCGCATCCCGGTCGGCTCTGGGCGTGCGATCCTTGATCTCGAATGGGGCCGGTTGCTTGTTGCAGCCGACTGACAGGACGGCGGCGGCCAAAACCGCCAGACCCACTGCTCGCAGGGAATCGTACATGGTTGCTTCCTTGCTTTGGCGAAGCTCTCGATCCGTCGGCGGCGATTCTAACGTCCTCGCCGGCCGAGTGACAAGACGACTGTGCGATTATCGGCCTGTGCTCCTGGTCGGCTGGATGCGGATACGCCGTCTTGGAAGCCTGATCCGCCCACGCGTTGATCGCCTGCCGTCGATGCCAGGAAGCCGGACCTGCTCCGCATCTACGGCGTCACGACGGCAGGTGCTCGGGGGATCATGTGGGCGGGATGGCTTCGTAGTGCTGGGAATGGCCTCGGGCGTCAGCGGAGGGCAGCCACCGCTCGCCGAAAAAGACCGGCCCCATCGCCCTCAGTATTGGCATCGGCCGTCCAGCCGGGGCGATGGGTCCGGGCGATATTCCGCTCCGGATGAGGCATGAGGCCGAGGACGCGGCCGGTGGCATCGGTCAGCCCGGCGATGTTTCCAGCACTGCCGTTGGGGTTCTCCGGGTAGGACGGCTCACCACCGTCGCGAGCGACATACCGCAACCCAATCCGCCCCGCAGCCGACAGGCCCTCCACGCCGGCGGCCCCGCCCTCGACCACGATCTTGCCTTCCGCGTGGGCGACCGGGAGGTGCAGCACCTCGCCCTGCCGCAGGAACGGGCACCGCTCACTTTCGGCACGGACCCACACCCAGCGGTCCTCGTATCGGCCGCTGTCGTTCAGGGTGAGCGTCGCTCGGATGCCACAGTCTGCACCGGGGAGCAACCCCATCCGAACCAGTACCTGAAAACCATTGCAGATGCCTAGTACCAGCCCCCCGCGGTCGATGAACCGGTATACGCTATCGCCGATACGGTGGGTGAGCTGGTTGGCGAGGATCCTGCCGCTGGCGATGTCGTCGCCGTAGCTGAACCCCCCGGGAATCGTGAGGATTTGAAAAGCCTCCAATCGCCGCGGGTTCTCGACCAGGCGGTTGACGTGGATCCGCTCCGGTGCGGCGCCCGCCAACTCCCATGCGTAAGCGGTCTCCACGTCGCAATTGATGCCCGCGGCCCTCAGGACCAGCACATTCACGGTGGCCATGCGGGCATCGTAGCTGAGCCGACCTCGGTCGCAAGCCCGTGAACGAGGCGGCGAGGCCCCGCGGGCGTCAGACCGCCACCTTCTGGCGCTGGCTGCCGCCCTTGGGCTTCAGGGTGTTGCTTTCCGTGGCGGGCTTGGACGCGGTGGCCGGCTCGGCGGGTTTGGCCGCATCGTTCGAAGGCTTGCTCGCGGCTGTTCCGCTCTCGGCCTGCTGCGACTTCTTGTAGCTTTCGCTGCGGTAGTCCGTCTGGTAGAAACCGGAGCCTTTGAAGAGAACGGCTCCGCCGGCACTCACCAACCGTCGCACCGGCTGCGTCTTTCCGCAGGCCTCGCAGAGCGTCCTGGTCAAGGGACGGTCCTTGATGGACTGAAACACATCAAACGTTTCGCCGCACTTCTTGCATTGGTATTCGTAGGTTGGCATGTTCATCACTCCTCTTCGGCGGCGGTCTGCTGCCGCGGTGCCCGGAGGTCGGATCACTCCTTCGGCGCGGCTGCTTCATCAGCGGCGAGCTTCTCCGCCGCCACGGCCACCTTGGCGGCGCGCAGCACGCGACCGTGCAGTAGGTACCCGCGGCCTAGTTCTGCCGTGACACAACCCGGCGGGTGCGAAGTCTGGTGGTCCTGAAGCATGGCCTCGTGCCGCGCAGGGTCGAACGACTTGCCGATCTCGACCTCCATCCGCTGCACGCCGTGCTCGCCGAGCACCTTGACCAGTTGGTCGGCGATCAGTCGCACCCCTTGCGCTACCGGATCATCCGCGGGCCGCGTTTCGATCAACTGCAAGGTCCGGTCGAAGCTGTCCAGTACCTGAAGCAGGTCACGGGCCAGCGGCATGGCCGCCATCTTCAGCGATTCCGCGTACTCCTGCCGTAGCCGCCGCGAGATGTTGGCGCACTCCGCTCTGGCCCGGAGCAGCTTGTCCTGACAGTCGGCCAGCTCCGCCCGCAGAGACTCGACCGTGACCGCCGGCGGCTCGTTCGCTCCGCCGCCGGGCGGGGTTTCCCCCGCGCTCTGCGGCGGCGAATCCCCGCGGACCGTCTCGGTCTCTGCCGCCAGGTCCGGCGTGCGGGCGTCTTGGGGGTCATGGACGGGGTCGCTGGTCACTGCTTCGCCTCGCCTCGTCATTCAGAAAGCCCGGCCAGGAAATCCTTGAGCTTGTCCACGAAACCCTTGCTCTCCGGCAGGACGGTCCGGTCTTCGGAGCGGGCAAACTCACGCAACAGCTCCTCCTGTCGCGGACTCAACCGCCGGGGGATCTCGACGAGAATCCGGATGATCTGGTCGCCGCGGCGGTGATTCCGCATGTCCGGGAGTCCTTGGCCGGGGCAACGAATCATCTCTCCGTGCTGCGTCCCGGGCGGCACCTCCACCTGGCACTTGCCGGTCAAGGTTGGGACCTCGATCTTGGCTCCCAACGCGGCCTGCGTGAAGCTGATCGGGATCTCGCAGAGCAGATCGTTGCCATGTCGTTGCAACATGGGATGGGGCTTGATCCGCACGTAGCAGTGCAGGTCGCCCCGCGAACCGCCGTCCTCGCCCGGTTCCCCTTCGCCGCGGAGACGGATGCCCTGACCGTCATGGATGCCCGCCGGTATCTTGACCGTCACCACGCGGCGTTTCGGCGCCCGCCCGCTGCCCTTGCAGACCTTGCATGACTGGGCGAAGGAGTTGCCGCGGCCCCGGCACTGCGGGCAGGGCACGACGGTCCTCATGGCGAAGAAGCCCATGCCCGTGGTGCGTTCGACCTGGCCGTAGCCTCCGCAGACACGACAGGTGCGGATCTCGCTGCCCGGCTCGGCGCCCCGGCCGCTGCAATGCTCGCAGAGATCGCTGCGCGTGAACTCGATCGATCTCTCCGTATCGTGGGCCACGTCGGCCAGGGTGAGGACGACCTCCGTTTGCAGATCCACGCCGCGGCTGCCGCGCCCGGCCCCTCCCCCTCCGCCGAACATGTCTCCGAAGATGTCGCCGAAGATGCTGAAGATGTCGTCGACGCGCATCCGGGAGAAGTCGTGGCCGGCCCGACCGCTCAGCCCCTCGTGGCCGTAGCGGTCGTACAGGTTACGGCGCTCCGGGTCCGATAGCACCTCGTAGGCTTCAGCGCATTCCTTGAATCGCGTTTCCGCGTCCGGCACGTCGCTGGAGCGGTCGGGATGGTACTTCATCGCCGCCTTGCGGTAGGCGCGCTTGATCTCCTCCGCCGACGCATCCCGCGCGACGCCCAACACCTCGTAATAATCGCGCTTTGTCGACACGATCATCGAGCTTTCAGCCCAGGTTGCCGAGCGCGGCCACGGTGGGCGATGTCGCGCGACGGTACTCCGCCTGGGAACCTCGTCTTATCGGCCAGGAACCGGTGCGAGATTCCCTGACTTCCCGCCGCCGGGGGGGGCCGGCACGTTCCCCAACGATCCGGCCGTGCGCCAGGCTCGACGCCTTGTCGCACGTTAGCGGACGACGCCGGGGATGGCCGGCGACTTCTCGGCATCCTTGTCTTTCAGCTCCGTGACCATGACGTTGGTCATCAGCAGCAGGCCGGCCACGCTGGCCGCGTTCTGCAACGCGGTGCGCACCACCTTGGCCGGATCAATGATTCCCGCTTCGACGAGGTCGCAGTACTCGTTGCGGCGGGCGTCGTAGCCGAAGCTGCCCTTGCCTTCGAGGATCCGCGAGACGACCACGGCACCGTCGTGTCCGCTGTTCTCGGCGATCTGCCGAGCCGGCCATTCCAACGCGTGAGCCAGGATCATCATGCCCGTGCGGACATCGCCGGACTCCTGCTGGGCCGCCTTGCGAATCGGTTCGATGCAGCGCAGCAGGGCCACGCCGCCGCCCGGCACCACCCCCGCCTCGACGGCCGCCTTGGTGGCGTGGAAGGCGTCATCCACAAGATCCTTCCGCTCCTTGACGGCGATCTCCGTGGCGCCGCCGACGCGGATCACGGCCACGCCGCCGGTCAGCTTGGCCAGCCGCTCCTGGAGCTTCTCGCGGTCGTAGTCGCTGGTGGTCTTCTCGATCTGGGCCCGAATCTGATCAGCCCGGGCCTTGACGTCCGCCTTCTTGCCGGCGCCTTCGACGATCGTGGTGTTGTCCTTGTCAACCACGATCTTCTTGGCCCGACCGAGCTGGCTGAGCTCCAGCGATTCCAGCTTCAGGCCGCGGTCCTCGCTGATGAACTCGCCGCCGGTGACGATGGCGATGTCCCCGAGCATGGCCTTGCGGCGATCCCCGAAGCCGGGCGCCTTGACCACGCAGCACCGCAGCACGCCGCGGAGACGATTGACGACCAACGTCGCCAGGGCTTCGCCCTCCACATCCTCCGCGATGATCAGGAGCGGCTTGCCGGTCGCCACGATCTTTTCCAGCAGCGGCACCAAGTCGCGGAGCGAGGTGATTTTCTTCTCATAAATGAGGATATAGGCATCCTCCAGGACGCACTGCATCTCCGTCGTGTCGGTGATGAAGTAGGGCGAGACGAAGCCGCGATCGAACTGCATGCCCTCGACGACCTTCTTTTCCGTCTCCAGGCTCTTGCCTTCCTCGATGGTGATCACGCCTTCGGGGCCGACCTCCTCCAGGGCCTCCGCGAGCATCTTGCCGATGCTCTCGTCGCCGTTGGCACTGATCGTGCCGACCTTGGCAATGTCGCTCGAGCCCTTGACCTTGATCGACATCTTGCCGATCTGCTCGACGGCGAGTTCCACGGCCTGATCGATGCCCCGCTTCAGCAGCATCGGGTTGGCGCCGGCGGTCACGTTCTTGAGGCCTTCCCGGAAGATCGCCTCGGCCAGCACCACCGCCGTGGTGGTGCCGTCCCCGGCCACATCCGACGTCTTGCTGGCGACCTCGTTGACCATCTTCGCGCCCATGTTTTCAAAGGGCTGCGGCAGCTCGATCTCCTTGGAGACCGTCACGCCGTCCTTGGTCACCCGCGGCGCGCCCCAGGACTTCTGCAGCAGGACGTTGCGCCCGGTGGGGCCGAGCGTGACCTTCACGGCGGCGGCGAGCTTGGTCAGGCCCGTCCCGATGTTGGTGGAGGCGTCCTGTTCAAACAGCATCTGCTTCGTGGCCATGTCGTCTCCTCACTTCTCGATGATCGCCAGCACGTCGCTCTCGCGCAACACGGTGTACTTCTTGCCGTTGATCTCCACGTCCGTGCCCGAGTACTTGCCGTAGAACACGTCGTCGCCCACCTTCACTGAAAGCGGACCCCGGTTGCCGTTGTCCAGCAATTTGCCCGGGCCCACGGCCAGTACCGTGCCGCGCGTGGGCTTCTCCTTGGCCTGCTCCGGCAGAACGATCCCGCCGGCGGTCATCTCCTCCGCCTTGTGCTGCTCGACCACGACCCGATCATCCAGAGGCTTGATCTTGAGTGCCATCTCAGTATCTCCTGAAGATTTCCAAGGGCTTGCGGCCCTCTAGTTGTCGCTGACTATTCAAACCCGGTTCCGCGTTGCGGCCCTGCCGCCGCGTCACATCATGTCGTCCATGCCTTCCATGTCGTCCATGCCGCCGCCGTGGCCGTGCCCATGGCCGTGCCCGTCACCCTTCTTCTCCGGCTTCTCGGTGATGCAGCAGTCCGTGGTCAGCAGCAGCCGCGCCACGCTGGCGGCGTTCCGCAGCGCCGTGCGGACGACCTTGGTCGGATCGATCACGCCGTCCTTGACCAGGTCACCGTAGGTGTCCGTCAGGGCGTTGTACCCGTAGGCGCCGCTCTCCTTCTCCACCTGGTAGAGCACCACTCCCGGTTCCACGCCGGCGTTGGCCGCGATGGCCGTGATCGGAGCGGTGAGGGCCCGGCGAACGACGTCCACCCCGACCCGCTCGCCCTCGCTCAGCCCGGGGACCTTGTCCAAGGCCGACCTGGCCCGCAGCAGGGCCACGCCGCCGCCGGGCACGATGCCCTCCTCGATGGCGGCGCGGGTGGCGTGCAGGGCGTCTTCGTAACGGGCCTTCTTCTCCTTCATCTCCGCCTCCGTGGCGGCGCCGACCATGATCTGGGCCACACCGCCGGCCAGCTTGGCCAGCCGCTCCTGGAGTTTCTCCCGGTCGTAGTCGCTGGTGGTCGCCTCGATCTCCCGCCGAATCATCTCGATACGGCCCTTGATGTCCTTCGAAGCGCCGGCCCCTTCCACGATGGTGGTGTTATCGGCGTCGACCACGACCTTCTTGGCCTGGCCGAGGTCGCTGATGCTGACGTTGTCCAGCTCGATGCCGAGATCCTTGAAGATGGCCTTGCCGCCGGTGAGGATGGCGATGTCCTCCATCATCGCCTTGCGGCGGTCGCCATAGCCCGGCGCCTTCACCGCCGCCACCTGTAGAATGCCGCGGAGCTTGTTGACCACCAGCGTGGCCAGGGCCTCGCCTTCCACGTCCTCGGCGATGATCAGCAGCGGCCGCTTGGTCTTGGCGACCTTCTCCAACAGCGGAACCAGCTTGGTCACGCTGGAGATCTTGTCTTCATAGACGAGGACGAAAGCCTTCTCCAGAACGACTTCCATGTCCTCCGGATTGGTCACGAAGTGTGGCGAGAGGTAGCCTCGATCGAACTGCATGCCCTCCACCACTTCGACGGTCGTGGTGAGGCTCTTTCCTTCCTCGATGGTGATTACGCCGTCCTTGCCGACCTGCTTGAAGGCCTCGGCGAGCTGCTCGCCGACCTCCCGGTCATTGTTGGCCGAGATGCTCGCCACGCGGGTGATGTCCTCCACGTTCTTGCTGTCGGCCTTGACCGGGCGAGCCATCTCCTGAAGGGCCTTCTCCACCACTTGCACGGCCTTCTCAATCCCGCGGGCGATGGCCATGGCGTCCGTACCGGCGGTGATGTTCCGTAAGCCCTCCTTGAAGATCGCTTCCGCCAGCACCGTCGCCGTCGTCGTTCCGTCGCCGGCCGCGTCCGAGGTCTTGCTGGAGGCCTCCTTCACCAATTGGGCTCCGAGATTCTCGTACTTGTCTCGCAGCTCGATCTCCTCGGCGACCGTGACGCCGTCCTTGGTGACCGTCGGCGAGCCCCAGCCCTTGTCGATGATGGCGTTCCGGCCCCGCGGCCCGAGCGTCGCCTTGACCGCCGCCGCCAGCTTGCTCACTCCCATCGCCAGGGCGGCGCGGGCGTCTTCCTGAAACGCAAGTTGCTTGGCACCCATGGATCTAGGCCTCCTTGTGGCAATTCCGAATAGGTGATTCCGGATAATCCAAACGTACGGTACCCGTCGGGATAGACGTTCCCCCGCACTTGAAAAGCAACTGCCATGCCCGCGTCGCCAACCGCCGCTGTCTGGCTTTAATATATTGCGGTTAATGTAGTTATAGACTCTCGCCCCAGCCCATCAGGTCGGAGGGGACTGCCACTCCGGCAGACCTCGAGGATCTGCGTCTGCCGTTGTGTCAGGAGAACTCGTCGGACGTCGATCCTTGGCGATCAGCGTGTGGAGGCCCGTCAGTTGTTGCCGGCCGACAACCGTTCCCCCCGCAACCGCCGGGTCTTCTCCCTGCCGCGGCTTTCCCCCGGCCAGGCGGGCACGGGCGGGATCCCGCAACGGCCACCCAGGATCAACTCTTCCGGTCGTCCTTCACGGTAGATGTTCGAAGCCTCCTCGCGGCGGGCCAGGTAACGATCGAAGAAGTCTAAGGTGCGGCGGGCGTACTCCGCCGGTTGCACGTCGACCGACTGGTTGTGCTTGGCGTGGCGGACGATCCACAGGTGTTTCGGCTGCGGACTGAGAGCGTACAGCAGCCGCGATTGCTCCACCGGGATGTAGCTGTCCCGTTCTCCGTGGATGAAGAGGATGGGCCTCGGCACCATGCGCATCAGCGCCTTCCGCACGGAAGGAAATCGGCACTTGAACTTGATTCGGCAGGTGAGAAACACGCACCATCGCAGGAATCGCCAGAACTCCGGCGGGTGATTCTCGTAGACCACGCGAACCTTCGCGAAGATCTTCGCCCATTTCTTGCAAAGGTGTTCCAGAGTGCAATCCGAGGAGAATGCTCCGTCCGTGACGATTGTCTTGATGGACGGGCACTCCGCCGCGGCGAGGATTCCCGCGCAGGCTCCGCGGGAGATGCCGAACAACCCGATTTCCACCGGACGCCCGTGCTCTTCCAGCCAGTTTTCCACGTAGGAGATGGCCCCGCGCATGTCGGCCATCTCCCGGTCGCTGACCCATTGGCGCGGAAAGTAACCCGGCTCGGCCGCGGATTCTCCGTGCCCGCGAAAATCGAACGAGAACACCGTATAGCCCGCGGCCATCAGTGCCCGACAGTAGCGTGCGCAACTGTTGCGGTCGCTCTTGAACTCCGGGGCGAAGATAATCATCCCACGGGGCTGCCGCGTCGCCGGGTGGTGGAAGACCCCGCGAAGTCGGATTCCATCTGCCGCGTAAAAGTCCTTTTCTTCTCCGGAGATCGGCTGATACCCGACCTGGGTTCGCGAGAGCGGCGGAACGGTGTCGCTCAGGATGTTCAGGCAGATGCGGACGTACTTCGCCAGGATCAGCGTGGGCACAATGATGAGGAGCAGGATCGTCAGGAGAATCGAGCACAAGGCCCAGTTCTCGCTGATCACGCGCCAAATCTGGTCTGTCAGATCCGGGGACATTGAAGTCGGTGGTTCCTGGTGGCCGGTCAGGGTCGCGGGAGTCGATTCTATCGTGCCCCGAGGTCAGGTGGCAACCGCTCTGGCTCAGCGTGATCCGCTGAGCCGGCCTGCTCCCGTCGGGCCTCATCCTGCGGGGACGGCGGAGTGGAAGCCGGCTCGGGGAGTTGCCGCGCGGGTTGTTGGGCCGCGTGTCGGGCAGCGGTCCGCTGGGCGGCAACCTGGGGATTCCACCGCCGCAGTCTCCGCTCCTCAATAGGGAAGGTGTGGCGGTCCGGCCGATACACCCAGTCCGGCAAGGTCACCGGCGGGATGGGGTAGTCCTCCAGCCGATGCTGCATCGACCGAGAACTTCGGCGACCCGCGAAGGAGCGGTGCGACCATCGCTGCCACAGGAACTCCCGCACCTCCTCGGTCAGCCGCTCCACATCCGCCGGGCGGCAGCAGACGGCATACGGGCGGCCCTCCCCGCCACAAGGGCAGGGTTCGTCCGGGGCCACCCGGCCCAGTCGCAGGTAGTGCGGCGGCAGTGGCGGCGGGCGAATCCATCGACGGACAATCCGCCAGGTTAGGGCCACCAAGCAGCCGCCGGCTAGCAGACTCAAAGCGGTGACATAGACTGCCAGAGCGCCCTGCATCGTGCCTTCTCAACGGGCGGAGCGGCGACATGGGGTTCCGCGGCGGGCAGCGTGTTGTTACTTCTCGATGGTCTGCTTGACGCGTTGCCGACCGGCGGCCGTGGTTCAGTTCGCGGGCTGCTCACGATGGCCTACCCCTTCGTCGCCCGCATGACTTCCTGAATGGTGGTCAGCCCGCGGCGGACCTTGCTCCAGCCGTCGTCCCGAAGCATGACCATGCCGTGTTGGATGGCCAGGTTGCGGATCTTGCCGGCCGAAACACGCTGGAGCACCAGTTCGCGGATGTCGTCGTCCATGACCATCAGCTCGAAGATGCCTTTCCGCCCGGCGAAGCCGGTCATGCGGCATTCTCGGCAGCCCACCGGGCGGTAGATCGTGGCTCCGCGGGCGTCGAAGTCCGGCGGGCAGTCGATGGGATCCGGCTCGTAGGGTTCCTTGCAGTGCGGGCACAGCGTGCGGATGAGCCGTTGCGCGAGCACGGCCTCGACGGAACTGGCCACAAGAAACGGCTCGACGCCCATGTCCAGGAGTCGAGTCACAGCCGTGGGGGCGTCATTGGTGTGCAGCGTACTGAAGACCAGGTGGCCGGTAAGCGAGGCTTGCACGGCGGTTTCGGCCGTTTCCAGGTCGCGAATCTCGCCGACCATGATGACGTCGGGGTCGTGGCGGAGGAAGGCCCGCATGCCTTTGGCGAAAGTCAGGCCGGCCTTCAGGTTCACGTTGACCTGATTGATGCCGCTCAGGTGGTACTCGACGGGATCCTCGACAGTGAGGACCTTGATTTCCTCGGAGACGATGCCGCGCAGGGCGGCGTAGAGCGTGGTGGTCTTGCCCGACCCCGTCGGGCCGGTGACGAGCAAGATGCCGTGCGGCTGGGAGATGACGTGCTCGAAGGTCTTGAGCATCTCCGCATCGAAGCCGAGATCCTCGAGCGAGAGCAGAATCGACTGCTTGTCGAGGATACGCATGACCACGCCCTCGCCGTGGATCATGGGGATAATGCTGACGCGGAGGTCGATTTCGCGACCGTGGACCTTGATTTTGAAGCTGCCGTCCTGCGGCACGCGGCGCTCGGCGATGTTCAGGTTTGAGAGAATCTTGATGCGGCTGATGATGGCCGCTTGGAGCCGACGGATCTGCGGCGGCACGTTGGTGTTGCGGAGCACGCCGTCCACGCGGTAGCGGATGTGCAGATCGTTCTCGTAAGGCTCGATGTGGACGTCGCTGGCCCGCTCGTTGATCGCCTCCAGCAGGATCTCATTCACCAGCTTGATGACGCTGGCGTCCTGGGCCATCTCCGCCAGGTCGCCGGCGGATTCGCGGACATCGCTCAGGACCTGGACATCGTCCTCGGTTTCCTCCCCCACCAGTTGCGTGACCGTGTCCCCGCCGACGCCGAAATGCTTCTTGATGATCTCGGCGATCTCGCTCTCTTTGGCCAGCACCGGCTTGATTTCCAGCCCGCAGATCATCCGCAGTTCGTCGAAGGCGTAGATCTGGAACGGATCCGGCGTGGCGACGCGGAGGGAGCCGTTGACCTTGTCTAGCGGCACGAGCTTGGAGCGATGAACCAGTTTGGACGGCATTCGCCGGAGCAATTCCACGTCCACGGGAGCGTCGCTGGTCGAGAGATCCACCACATCGAAGTTGTAGAGCTTGCCGAGCGCCTGGAGGACCGCCGTCTCGCTGCAATAACGCAGCCGGACCAACACGCGGTCGAGTCGCTCGGTCGGGCCGCACTGTTCGTTGGCGATCCGGAGCTGTTCCGGGGTAATGGCTTTGGATTCGAGGAGAATGTCTCCCAGCGTCACGAGGCCCGCTCCTCCCTGCTGAATTCGGCAGTGGCCGTTTGGCGGTGACGACCGTCTTCCAAGGGCGAGGCGTCGGCGCACCGCGCCCGGTTCGCCTCAACCGCTTTGTATGCCTGGAGTTTACTTCGGTTGCAGAGCGGCGCGTCAATACCTTCTCGCGGAAAAACGCCCGAGAACCTCGGCCCCGTCTGTCGGGCGATAATTCGCGAGCAGGTCGAAAGTTAGGGGCGTGTTGGTGTGGCCGCCGCGCTTGCCCGGCGCTGCGGTTGCGGCGTTAGCAAGTCGCTGCTGCGGGGAGGGTGCGGCCCCTAAGCGTGTCATCCCATTCACAACTCCAGAAAAGACAATACCTTCCGCCGATTTTTCCGCCCGGAATGCATGGCCTTTCATCCTGCGGCGCGGTACGATCAGCAGATCAGGAGGGGCGGGAAGGGAAAGCCTTCGGCTCCCGCTGCTCCCGCCGTGGTCGTACGACACGCCGTCGCGACCGGCGTCGCGTTTCCGACTGCCGACTCGGCCTGCTGATGCTGCCCGCCGGGTCGAGCATCGCGGCGCCCCGGTCGTGGCCGTGCGCGGGAGCATTCCCGCTGGGGTCTGCCTCCAGGGTCCGCGAGGTGAGGCGAGCTAACGGTCAGCGCATGTGTCCTCCGTTTCATCTTTTTCCCCGTACCAAGGAGTCGCTTCCATGAAACCTGCCGTGTGGGTTGTGGGGTTATTGGCATTGGCCGCGGGATCCGCGGCGGTCTTCGCCGAAGACGCGAGCGTCTCGGCATCGGCAGCGGTACCGGTCTTATCGACACCAGTCTATGTCACGTCGCCGGATCAGCCCCTGCCCCTCCGGGACTTCCGCCAAGCGGCCGCGGAGTCCTTCATGCAGGCGTGGCCCGGCGCGAGCCTGCTCTTGGAAGGAACTCGGATTACCCGACTATACGGCGTGCCCTTTGGAACGGGGGCCAGCCCAGGTGATACCGCCGAGCAATTCCGTCTGGCCCATAGCGGCATCTGGGGTGTGAATCCCGAGGACCTGCTGCCGACCTCCCCGGTGTTGTCGTCCGGCAATACCCTGCCCCTGATGTTCGATCCCGAGATCGGCGATTACCGGTTCACGCTGGTCTATTACAGCCAGTTCCGGGCCGGCGTGCCGGTCTTCCGGGCGGACCTGCGGCTGCTGGTTCGCAATGTGCCCGGCTATCCGCTGGTCTGGGCGGGCTCCTGCCTTCGCGATCTGGGCGACTTCCTGCCCGATCCGGCCCTGGTGAACGCCGCCTTTGACCCGGCGGCACATGCCGACGCGGGTCTGGTCAACTTCACGGCCCCGCAGACCGTGATCTGGGCGGGCACGCCGGATGTGCATTCCGCGCCCCTGACGGCCGTGACCTTCATCGCCGACAACTACGGCGCTGCCGGTGCCGAGCGGCCGGAGAAGTGGCTCTATGTCGTCAACGCCGCCACCGGCGAGGTGGTGTATCGCGAAAACCTGATCCTTTTCACCGACGTCAGCGGCGTCAAGAACGGGCGGGCGACGCAAGGCCCGAAGTCCGACAACTGCGCCGACGAAGTGCCCATGGCGATGCCCTACGGCCGCGTGGCCATCGGCAGCACCACGCGTTACGCGGACGCCAACGGCAACTTCACCATTCCCAACAGCGGCTCGTCGCCGGTCACGGTAACCTCCTACATGGACGGGCAGTACTTCGTCGTGGACAACGTGGCGGGAGCGGAGGAGACGTTGACTTTGAACGTGACGCCGCCCGGCCCGGCGAACTTCATGCACAACGACGCCAACACCAACGCGGCGATCCGCGCCCAAGTCAACGGCTATGTTCAATCCAACGTTGTCCGTGACTGGATCTTGACCTATCACCCGACCTACCCGACCATCGCCGGGCAAACCAGCTTCCCCGTCTATGTGAATCGAACCGACGGCTATTGTCCCGGCAACGCCTGGTATGACTACAGTTCGATCAATTTCTGCGCGGCGGGCAGCAGCTACCCCAACACCGCCTGGAGCAGCGTCATCTACCACGAGTACGGCCACCATGTGGTCAATTGCGGCGGCAGCGGGCAGGACCAGTACGGCGAAGGCATGAGCGATTCCATCTCCACGCTGATCCTGGACGATCCGATTCTGGGCTACGGCTTCTTCGGCGACTGCAACACCGGCTTGCGGAACGCGGTCAACACCTATCAGTATCCCTGCACGGGCGGTGCGCATGATTGCGGCAACCTGCTCTCCGGCTGCGTCTGGGACACCCGAACCCAGTTGGCGGCCAATTATCCCGCCACCTATCGCCAGATCATCGGCGCGTTGACGGTGAATTCGGTGCCGATGCATTCCGGCTCGACCATCACCCCGCAGATCACCATCGACTTCCTCACGCTGGATGACACGGATGGCAATATCTACAACGGGACGCCGCATTATCCGGAGATCTGCGCCGGCTTCGGCAACCACAACATGAACTGCCCGGCGCTCCAGGTCGGCATGGGCGTCTCCCCGGTGTCCAACTTCGTTTCCAACGGCCAGGCCGGCGGGCCGTTCACGCCGTCCAGCCAGAACTACACGGTCGAGAACCTCGGGCCGACCGCCCCGATCAGCTACAGCGTGACGACCGGGGCCGCCTGGCTGACCATCACGAATGGAACCGGCACCCTGGCCACGATCGGGGCGACGGCGGTGGTGACCCTCACGGTCAACAGCAACGCCAATTCGCTGCCGGATGGGGAGTACACGGCCACCGTCAATTTTGTGAACCTTACGACCGGGGTCGGCAACACCACGCGGACCGTGTCGCTCCGCGTCGGTTTCAACGACAACTGCGGCCAGGCGCGGACCG
Organism: uncultured Planctomycetaceae bacterium; assembly: GCA_964572385.1. Taxonomy (GTDB): domain Bacteria; phylum Planctomycetota; class Phycisphaerae; order UBA1845; family UTPLA1; genus CAZNFM01. The sequence continues at coordinate 67,289 of CAZNFM010000023.1, forward strand.
CCTGCCCGGGGACCATCTACACCGGATCCACCCAGGGCATGAACGTGGACGGAGCCACGACCTGCGGCACGTCCAACAGCACGCCGGATGCGTGGTACAAGTACACGCCCGGCAGTTCGGGATCGGCGATCTTCACCCTGTGTCCGAGCGGCGGAGGCACCACATACGACTCGGTGATGTCGCTGCACTCGGGTTGTCCGGGCACGTCGGGCAACACGCTGGCCTGCGATGACGACGCATGCAGCGGTGGCGGGCCGTCAAGGATCACGTATTCGGTAGTCGGTGGCAGCACGTACTACATCAGGGTCAGCGGCTGGAACGGCGCCGTCGGCAGTTTCGCCCTGGAAATTCAGGGGCCGGCCTGTACGCCCGTGGACACCACGCCGCCGGTTCCGAACCCGATGACCTTTGCCGTTCCGCCGACCCCGGCGAGCACCGGATCCATCACCATGACTGCCACGACGGCCACGGACGCCGCTTCCCCACCGGTGTCCTACTACTTCGACTTCGTGTCCGGCGGATTCGGCGGGGCGGACAGCGGCTGGCAGACCTCGACGACTTACACAAACCAACTGCTGCTGGCCAATACGGCCCATACCTATCGGGTGAAAGCCCGCGACAGCGCCCCCGTGCCGAATGAGACCGGCTACTCGGAGAATGTGACCACCGCGACCCACATCGAGACCCCGACCGGCGTCTCCTTCGGAACCACGACGGCGAATTCGATCGTCCTGAACGCCGGCGGCGGGTTCACCAACCTGACCGTGGGTTCGTCCGGTCTGTATTTCGACTCGACGACGACCGGCGGAGACGGCGGGATCAATGAGTGGGTGCAGGTGACGACCGACACCGCGACCGGCCTCAGTCCGGATACCTCCTACACCTTCCGGGTCAAGGCCCGCAATCAGAATGCCGTCGAAACGAACTACGGCCCGAGTGCCTCGAAGCGGACCCTGGCGAACGTGCCCGCAGCTCCGGTGCTCAGCAACCCGACGGCCGCGACGATGCAACTCGACGTGGCGCCGAACGGAAATCCCGCGGTCACGACCTTCGCGGTGCAGTGCACGGCGTCCGCTCCGTTTGACCCCGCCTGGAACGGCTACTTCCTGTCCGCCGCCGGCACGCCTTCGTCGGCGGCCGTCTGGCAAACGGACGCAGCCTGGGGCACGATCACGATCATGGGCCTGTCGCCCGCGACGACCTATACTTTCCAGGTGAAAGCTCGCAATCAGGACGGCATCGAGACGGCCCTCGGCCCGGCGGCGAGTCTGGCCACGACCGCGGCGGCCGGCGCTTGCTGCGACCCGCTGACCGGCGGCTGCACGGTCGCTACGGAATCCGCCTGCGTGGCCGGCGGCGGCAGCTATCAGGGAGACGGCTCCTCTTGCGAGCCGAATCCGTGCTTGCCGCCGTGCCTCCTGCCCGGCGACATGGATGGCAGCGGCATCCTCGATGGCGGGGATATCCCCGGTTTCGTGCGGGTGAAGCTGGGTGTCCCGGAACCCGGCGACATGATCGCGTGTGCGGATTTCGGCCAGGGTACGCCGGAGGGCGATGTCGCGGCCTTCGTGGCCGCGTTGCTGGCCGATTAGTCGAAGGGTTGCGGAGTGACTTTTGGACCGCTGCGGCAGGCGGCGGTCGCAGGCGAAAAAGAGAGGCTGCCGGGGCGGTCCGGACGGAGCCCGCCAGCGGCGGGCGTGAGCGTCGGCTCGAAGCATGGGCCGAGAAACGGTCCGCCCGTTCTGTCCGCGGCAGCCAGGTTCTCCAGCAAGGGAGTCATCGATGAGATCTTGTTCGTGGATGTGGCGTGTGGTGGCGAGTGGGGCGGTGCTGGTCTGCGTTTGGCCGGCGGCGGAGCTATTCGGGCAGCTTTCAGACCGGGATATCGAGGCCCTGCGGGAGCGGGGACGCCGGGAAGGCTGGACCTTCGAGGTTTCCGCGAATCCCGCCACGCGGGTTCCGCTGGAGCAACTCTGCGGCCTGGTCATTCCGGAAGGTTGGGAGAAGAACGCCACGTTCGATCCGTGCACGCCGCGCCGCGACCTGCCGACGGCCTTCAACTGGCGGGACATCGGCGGCTGCACGCCGATCCGCAACCAGGGCGGCTGCGGAAGCTGCTGGGCCTTCGGAACCTTGGCCCCCTTGGAGTCCAATATCCTCATCAAGCTCGGCCTGAACGTGGATCTTTCCGAGCAATGGCTGGTGAGCTGCAACCGCGAGGGGTACGGGTGCGACGGCGGATGGTGGGTCCATGATTATCACCAGTGGAAGCCGGACACCTGCGGCGGATTCGGGGCCGTGCCGGAGAGCGCCTTTCCCTATGTGGCGACGGACGCGGCCTGCAACTGCCCCTACCCCCACGAATACCTGCTTAACGGCTGGGCCTTCGTGGAATCGTGGAACGTCCCCAGCGTGGCCGCCATGAAGCAGGCCATTCTCGATTACGGGCCGATCGCGGTGGCGATCGCCGTGGACGGGGCCTTCAGCGCCTACAGCGGCGGCGTTTTCAACGCCTGCGGAGCCACCTCCATCAACCACGCGGTGGCCCTGGTGGGTTGGGACGATCAACAAGGCCCCAACGGCGTCTGGATCCTGCGCAATTCGTGGGGCACCGGCTGGGGCGAGAACGGATACATGCGGATCGCTTACGGCTGCAATTCCGTCGGCTACGCCGCGACCTACGTCAACTTCGGCGATCCCATGCCGCTCCTCGGCTACCAGTATCCGGACGGTCTGCCGCCGGCTCTGCCGCCGAACCTGGAAGCCTCCATCCGCGTCTATGTCGTCCAGCGGACCGGCACCCCGCAACCCGGCACGGCCCAGTTCTGGTACCGTGTCAACGGCGGCGCCTTTCAGCAGGGCACGATGACCCAGACTTCGCCGAACCGCTACCTGGCGGTCTTTCCGGCGCTGCCTTGCGGCGACGTTGTTGATTACTACTTCACGGCCCAGTCCACGACCGGCGGCATCGGCTCCGACCCGGTGAACGCGCCCTCGTCCTACCGTACGGCCAACGTCTTCTACGGAACCGGCACGGTCTTGACCGACGATTGCGAAATCGATCCCGGGTGGACGGTAGGAGCGTCCAACGACGACGCCACCGCGGGAATCTGGAATCGCATGGATCCCGAAGGCAGCAGCGCCCAGCCGGAAGACGACCACACTCCGGCGCCCGGCGTGGCCTGCTGGGTTACCGACGGTGTCCGCGGCAGCAGCGATGGCGCTCGCGACGTGGATGGCGGCAAGACCACGTTGCTGTCGCCCGTGCTGGACCTGAGCAGCAACCCGAATGCCGTCATCAGTTACTGGCGTTGGTATTCCAACGACAAGGGCGCCAGCCCCGGCGCCGATGTGTTCGTCGTCGACGTCACCGGCGACGGCACCAACTGGGTCAACGTCGAGACGGTCGGCCCGAGCGGGGCCGGCACCACCGGCGGCTGGATCTACCACGAATTCCGCGTGTCCGACTTCATCACGCCGACCGCCCAGGTTCGACTGCGGTTCGTCGCCTCGGACTATGGCGCGGGCTCCCTGGTCGAGGCGGCGATCGACGATTTGGCGGTCAACGGCGTGCTCTGCGTCCCTGAAGACCAGATTCCGCCGACGCCCAGTCCCATGACCTTCGCCACGCCGCCGTGGGCCATCAGCCATACCGAGGTCCGCATGATCGCCTCCATCGCCACGGACCCGGCCCTGCCGGTCAAGTACCAGTTCGAATGCGTGGGCGGCGGAATCGGCGGCGACACCAGCCCGTGGCAGGACGCTCGCATGTACTACGACGGCGGGTTGGAGCCGAACACCGCTTATACCTACCGGGTCCGGGCGCGAGACAACATCCTTCCGCCCAATGTCACGGCCTTCTCAGAGAACTTCACTGTGGCCACCCTCTGCAACGTCCCGTGGGGGCCGTCGCTGGGTTCCGCCACTCACAATTCCATGCAGATCGATGTCCATCCCGGCAACAACCCCGATTACACCGAGCTGGCCATTCTTTGCGTCAGCACCGATCCCGCCGACCCGAACTGGCAGGGAAGGTTTGTGAATGCCGCGGGCGGACCATCCGATACCGCCGTGTGGCAGTCCGACGCCGCCTGGGGCATCCTGACGACCCAAAGCATGGCGGCGAACACGTTCTATGTCTTCGCCGTCAAGGCTCGCAATCTGGACGGTATCGAGACGTCGTACAGCTTCAATGTCGGGTTACGCACCGACATCGGTCCTCGCGGGGCCTGCTGCGTGGAAATGGGTCACTGTCTCGTCGGTCTGGAGGCCGACTGCGCCGCCTTGGATGGAGTCTACCAGGGTGATGGTTCAGCCTGCACTCCGAATCCCTGCCCGCAGCCGGTCGGTGCCTGCTGCCTGGCCGGCGGCGAGTGCGCGGTGCTGCTGGAAGACGACTGCGACGCGGCCGGCGGCCTTTGGCAGGGCTTGCAGACAGGCTGTGAGCCCAACCCCTGCCCGCAGCCCACCGGCGCCTGCTGTGTGGCCGGCGGCCTCTGTCAGATTCTGACCTCGGCAGAGTGCTCGACGGCCGGCGGAGCGTACGCGGGTGACGGCACGGCCTGCGTGCCCAACCCGTGCCCGCAGCCGTGCCTCCTGCTGGGCGACCTCAACGGCGACGGGTTGTTGGATGGGCAGGACATTCCCGGGTTCGTGCGGGTCAAGCTGGGCAGCCCGGAGACCGGCGATCGCGCGGCCTGTGCCGATTTCGGGCAAGGCGACCTCGGCGGCGACACAGCGGCGTTCGTGGCGGCGCTATTGGGCGAGTGAGGCCGGTGGAGCCATCGCGATGTCAGGCGGCGGTCCGTTCGGCTGCGGCCGGCAGGGCGTGGAGCACCCGCGATCCGCGGACGCGGTAGGCGGTCTTGCCCCAGCGGACATAGCCCCTTCCGCTGACCACGACGCCGGCCCAGGCTAGCAGACCCGTGGCAATCAGACTCCCGAGAATGAAGGAGGCCACCGAAGGGCTGTCTTCGAGCGTCATGGCGAACAGGCGGCGGACGACGAAGACAATGGCCGCGAGGTGCAGGCTGCACGCGATGGCGAGCAGCCAGGCCGCCGCTCCCGCTCCCTCGAAGGCCCAGAGCAGCGCCAGCGGCAGCAGCCAGACCGGCAGTACCACTCCGCCCAGCAGCAACTGGGTGCTGAGGAGCACCCGCCAGGTCTGGACCAGGCTGCCGATCACCACCCGCGTGAGCGAGTTCCAGGTGCAGGCGAGGTGGTTGTCGCGGGAGGTCACATAAAGACCTTCTCCCAGTCCGGCCCAGCGCTTCAGGCCCAACGCCGCCACCTTGCTGGCGATCATCAGGTCCTCGGCCAGTTCCGCCTCGAAGGCCGCATGACCGCCGACCAGCCGATAGGCATTGCGGGAAAGCACCATGAACTGCCCGTTGCCGAGTTTCACTTCGGTATTGGCGGCTCCCTGTTTGAGGCTCAGCAGCCCCCAGATGCCCAGCACCCAACTGATCGCGGGCGTCAGCAGCCGTTCGGGCAGGCTCCGCAGCTCCAGCCGCGGCCACAGCGAAGCAAACTCCAGCCCTTCGGTGATCACCTTGTGCATGACCGCCGCGATCGCCCCCGGCGCCAGCCGACAGTCGCAGTCCATGAACAGGAGGTAGTCGGCCTCCACGTCGGCCGCGGCCACGGCCAGGGCGTGGGTCTTGCCGATGCATCCGTCGGGCAGTTCGTCCACCTCGACCAGTCGGACGCGGTGGTCGCGGGCCATGACCGCCCGCACTTGGTCTCCGGTGGTGTCGTCGCTGCGGTCGTTCACGACGGTGATCCGCATGTTGCCATAGTTCTGCGAACGCAGCCGATCCAGGCAGGCGCCGATCCGCTCCTGTTCGTTGTGGGCGGCGATGAAAACCGCCAGCCGCGGGACATCTCCGCGGACCGGATCCCCCGGGCGCGGCTCGATCCGCATCTGGTCATCCGCCCGGAGGCTGCGGACCCACCACGCGCCGCCGGCCCACAGCAACAGGATCATCAGTTCGGCGATCAGCAGCAGCCAGAGCATGGTTGCCAAAGAGGCGTCTCCCTCGGCAGGCGACCGGCGAGGTCCGGTCGGGCGTGGACTATACCCACGACTCCGCTGATCTGCAAAGCGGAGTGCTTGCCAAAGTTATCGTCCGATGTTGTGCTAATCCTTGCGGCGGCCCCGGCCGGGCCGCGGACCGCCGGGCGGATCGTCGAATGGCTCGTCGCCAACTCCTGAATCCCTGCGATTACCTGATCCTCGGGCAACATCTGGCGCTGGCCCGCCGGAAGCAGGGCGGCAACGTCGCCTACATGGCGGTGGACATTCGGGGTCGGGTCGATCCCGGATCGGCCCGGTCCGCTCTCGCGGCAGCGCTGCGTCGCACCCCGCCCGCCATGGCCCGTCTCGGGTTCACTGTGGCCGGCGGCCGGGCTTGTTGGCGGTGGTCCGCCTCTCCCGCGGCGGTCGACGCGGCGGTGGCGCGAGCCTACCACCATGCCGACCTCAGCGGTGACGCGGACTCCGCCGCCCGCCTGGTCCGTCTCTTTGAGGCCCGCTACTCCGGGAACTGGCCGATGTTCGACGGGCCGCAGGTCAGCCTGGAGCATTACGCCCTCCCGGATGGCCGGGGTCGGTTCATTCTGCGATGGCCGCATTGCCTGATGGATGCCGAGGGGGCCCAGCGGTTCCTGGCCGACGTCGCCTCCGGCGGATCCGTTGCGGCCGACGTTCCAGCGGGCCGACTCCCCGCTCTCCCACCCCTCGGGCCGGTCAAAGAGCCGGCTGATCCGTTGCGGGGGTATTCCTGGGTCGAGCGTTTGAGGCTGGCTCGCCGTGGGCTTGGCCTCCAGGGACGCCATCGCGGGTTGGAGTTCGCCCCGTTCGTGCGGGCGGCGGACGGCCCCTTTCGCGGGCACGCCGCGGCCCATCGGCACTTCGACGCCGAAGAAACGCAAAGGATCCAAACCCACGCCCGAAACTCCACGCCGCCCGGCGCGGGACTCTACACTCGCTACCTGGCGGCGTGCGTCCTGCGGGCCGTGGATCGCGTGTCTCGGAGCCTAACGCGGGAGTCCCCGGCCTATTGCCTCACGCTTCCGGATCGGGTGACGATGGCGGAGCGTCGCACGGGGGCGCCGCTGCCGCGGCCCGTGCACGGCAACTACCTCGTCTCCCCGGTGGTGGCGGCGACCCGCGCGGAGGTCGCGGACTTCCGTCTCCTCGGCGAGGCCATCCAGCGGCAGGTCACGGAGTACCGCGAAGCCCAGGGCGATCTCGGCCAGTGGGCGTTGCTCTGGATGGCGTCGTTCCTGCGGGCCGGCGCTCAGCGGGTGTTGCTGACGCTGCCGCTCGGTTTCGAGCGGCTGTCCACCGGGTTCTCCTGCTACCGCGAGGTCGATCCGCCGCTGCGGACGTTCCTCGGGGCGGAGGTGTTGAACCTGTACGGCGGCGGGCCGCTGCCGACCCCGCCGGGCTGGAACCCGGTCTTCAGCCGCTTCCGCGACCGCCTCACGCTGTCGCTGACCTGGAATCGCCCGGCGATTCCGGATGAGGCGGCCCATCGGTACCTGCGGTACATCGAGGAGGAGTGCCTGACCCCGCGCTGAGCCGGCCGTCGCCGGTGCCCGGATGCGCTCCTGTGCAGGCGGAATCCGCCCATGAGCCTTGCCGAACTGTTCGACCGTCGCCTCGAGCTGCCGTCCGGCGGCACGTTCGCGCCGACCCTGCTGCCGGCGGGCGGCGGCGTGTATTTGCTCGCCGATCGCGATGACCGCCCGATCCTGCTGGCGGGCGCGGAGGATCTCCGCCGCGCGGTGGCCCACCGCCTGACCCGCCCGCCGGAGCGGCAGAGCCAGCGGGCGGACCTCGCCGAGGTCGCGGCCCGGGTCTACTGGCGGGAGACCTTCAGCCGTTTCGAGACGGCGTTGGAGCACTGGCGGGTCGCCCGCGTGCTGTATCCCCGGAACTACCGCCGCCTGCTTTCCTTCGGGCCGGTCTGGTTCCTGCGGTTGCGGCTCGACGAGCCGGCCCCGGCCTTCGTTGCCGTCCGCGAGGTCCGCCGCGACGGGGCCGAATACTTCGGCCCGCTCGCCACCCGCTCCGCCGCCGAGGACTGGCGGGCGATGCTCGAGGACGCCTTCGACCTCTGCCGCTACCGCAACATCCTGGAGCAGGCCCCGCACGGCCTGCCCTGCGCGTATTTCGAGATGGGCAAGTGCCCCGCCCCGTGCGGCGGCCGGATCTCCCTCGACGACTACCGCGGGATGCTCGCCGCCGCGGCCGACTTCACCGCGGGGGACCGCACGTCCCGGCTCGACCAGCTCCGCCGGGCCATGCCGGCGGCGGCCGCGGCCCTGGAGTTCGAGCGGGCGGAGGCCCTGCGGCGGACCATCGCCCGCGTGACGGCGGTGACGGCCCGTCCCGCCTACCGGCACCTGGCCGAGGTGTCCCGCTGCGGCTGGCTCGTCATCCAGCGGGGCGGTCCCCGCCGCGCCCCGGACCGGACGCCGGTCAAACCCTTCTTCGTCCGCGGCGGTTCGGTCGAAGGCGGCCCGCCCGTGCTGCCGACGGAGCTGGAGACGGCCGCGGCCGGGTGGTGGCGGCGCTGTTCGGACGCTCCGGCGGCGGCGGCCCCGGCCCCGCCCGGCGGAGACGAGGATCGGGCGTGGAGCGAGGTGCTGTGGCTGGTCGGGAAGTTTCTGTTGCAGGGCGAGCGGGCCCCGGGCGTGTTCGTGCGGTTCGACCGGTTGCCGAGTGCCGAGGCCCTGGCCCAGCGGGTCCGCGAGCGGCTGGGCCGGGCGGCGGACGAGCCGCTCGACGCGGCGGCGCCGGAGGCGGCGGTCGACGGGGCGGAGGGCGCGGTCCCGCCGCCGGATTGACCGCCGTCGCCGCCGGCCTATGATGCCGCGGGTCGGCCGTTCATCGGCCCGTTCGGGAGAGTCACCATGAAGCGTGCGCGGGTTTGGCCGTTGGCGGTGCTGGTCGGGTTGGCGATGTGGTCGCCGGGCTGCATGGGTCGGCTGGTGGGCGAGGGCGCGGAGAAGGCCCTCGGCCCCAAGGGCGACTACTGGGAGGAGCAGCCGCTGGCCGCCAGCAAGAAGCTGAAGGTGCTGGACGGCTACGGGCGGTTCGAGCTGGGCACGGTGCAGAACGACTTCGGCCGCCACCTGCCGCCGGACTTCATCAGCAAGTTCAAGGCCGAGTTCGCCAAGCAATTGCGGGAGTCACGGCTGGCCCAGGCCCCGCCGGGCAAGACGCTGGTCTTCAACGTCGCGCTGATCCACTACGAGGTGGCGGACACCACGGACAACGTGCTCGGCCCGCTGGAGCAGGTGGTGGCCCGCGTCACGCTGGCGGACAAGGACACGCAGCAGGTGCTGGCCACGGGCAACGCCATCGGGCGGACCGGCAAGACGGTCGGGCTGGGCGTGGATTGGAAGGCCCGCGGCCTGGCCAAGGCCCTGCTCAAGTGGGCGTCGGACTACTACCCCAAGGGCGCGGACGAGGGCGACGACGAGCCGCGGCAGAAGAAGTAGCGGGCGAACCCCGCCCGGCCCCGGCCGCTCCGGGCCGAGCCGCGGCGGCGATGGTCCGCGGCGGGTCCGATACGGGCCGAGCCGCGGCGGGAGCCGAGCGTTTACCCCGCGCCACCCCGCGCGGATTTCGCGCGGCGGGGGCGCAGATCCTGCCGAGGCCGGTTTTTCACGCTGATAGCGGCGAAAGGACAAAATTTCTGGCCAGAAACTCCGCGCTTCTGGCCAGAAACTCCGCGCTTCTGGCCAGAAACTCCGCGCTTCGGGCCAGAAACTCCGCGCTTCTGGCCAGAAACTCCGCGCTTCGGGCCAGAAACTCC
>CAZNFM010000024.1:0-74834 GCA_964572385.1 uncultured Planctomycetaceae bacterium
CACCGCTGTTCATCCCCGTCCCCAGCGGCTGCCACTGGCTGCCGTCCCAGCGGGCAATGTAGTTGCAGGTCACGCCGCCGGCGGTGGTGAAGTCGCCCCCCGCGATCAGCTCGCCGTTGAAGATCGACAGGGCGAAGACCTGGTTGTCCATCCCCGTTCCCAGTGGCCGCCACTGGCTGCCGTCCCAGCGGGCAATGTATCTGCACGCCACGCCGCCGGCGGTGGTGAAGTCGCCCCCCGCGATCAGCTCGCCGTTGAAGATCGCCAGGGCCCGGACGTACGGGGAACCGCCGCCCATCCCCGTCCCCAGCGGCTGCCACTGGCTGCCGTCCCAGCGGGCGATGCGATTGCACGCCACGCCGCCGGCGATGGTGAAGCTACCCCCCGCGATCAGCTCGCCGTTGAAGACCGTCAGAGCGTAGACGCCGCCGTTCATCCCGGTTCCCAGCGGCTGCCACTGGCTGCCGTCCCAGCGGGCAATGTAGTTGCAGGTCACGCCGCCGGCTGTGAGGAAGACGCCCCCGGCGATCAACGCGCCGTCGTGGACCGTCAGGGCGAGGATATAGCTGTCCATCCCCGTCCCCAGTGGCTGCCAATTCGTGCCGTCCCAGGCCGCGATGCGGTTGGCAACCACTTCGCCCGAAAACGTGAACCTACCCCCGACCACCAGCAGTTCTCCTGCGGGCCCGGCGCCGTCGGGATCCCAGGTCGTTGCCGCGTGGACATTGTGATCCGCGCCGGGGATGCCCTCCCCCGGCAGCCAGCGGGGTTCGCACTCCCCCTGCGCCGCGACCGGCCCGCAGAGCGTCACGCCTGCCGCGGCCGCTGCCACGGTGAACAGGAACCGGGCCGACCATCGGCCTCCGGCGATTCGAGACTTCTCCACTTTGTGCATCGCTCAATCCTCCGAGTTTGAGAAGTGCCCACCTCCGCGCCGCGCCTCCGCCGTTGCGGCACGGGCCGCCCCGCTCACGCCCGCGACAGCGACACACCCCAATGTACACTACGCAGTATCCGCAGACAATGTTTCGCCGCCCGACGCGGTGCCGCCTCCCAGCCCGCGTCCGCCGCCGAGCCGTAGGCCGGCCGGCTCACGAGGGCAACTTTGGTTCGCGCCAATATACACCGTGTGATATCAAAAATCAGGCTTCCAACGCTCCCCGATGACGCTGGTCCGGGCTAATAGATCATTCCGCCGGGTCTCTCTTTCGGACGTCTCGCGACGGGGTAGGGCTTTACTTGGGGTCTGCCGTCATTTTGCCGATCTTTGCCCCGCACGGCTTGCTCGAGCCGGGTACGGAAGAATCGTTCATGGGCAGGTGGCGGAGATGGTCGACGGGCGTGCAGATCGGTGTCGCGGCGGGGGGAATCCATGACCAACCATGCTTACGCGCTGGGCGTCCTCGGCACCGGCCACATCGCCGCGGTCATCATTCGTCGGCTCCTGGCCAGCCACTATCTGACCGGCGATCGGATCATCGTCTCCGACTCGCGTAAGCTCCGCGAGCACCCCCTGGACGTGGTCGTTGCTCCAGATAACGCCGCCGTGGTCCGCGATGCCCGCACCGTTCTCATCGCCGTCACGCCGCAGCGGTTCGAAGAGGCGTCGGGAACGATCCTCGACGCGGTGGGCGGCGACCACTTGTTCATCAGCCTGATGGCCGGGGTGCCGACGGATCGCGTGGCGGAGTGCCTCGGCGGCGGGCCGATTCGAGTGATCCGGGCGATGCCCAACCTGCCGTTCGGACTGGGCTGCGGCGTGACGGGTCTGTTTCGCGGGCGTCACGCCTCCGCGGATGACCTGGAAGAGGCCGAGCACCTGTTTCGCGCCGGCGGCGTGACCGTGGAGGTCGACGACGAGGCCCTGATGGATGCCGTCACGGCGGTGGCGGGGTCGGGTCCGGCCTACTTCTACTACTTCGTCGAGATGATGATGGAAGGCGGCGTGGCCGCGGGCCTGAAACCGGAAGATGCCCAGGTGCTGGCGGCTCATGCCTGCGTGGGCGCCGGGGCCATGCTGCTGGAGAACGGCGCGTCGCCGGCGGAATTGCGGGCAGCCGTGACCAGCCCCGGCGGGACCACTCAGGCCGCGATGGACCGCCTCCGCGAGTGTCGCGTCGCCGAGAGCGTCACCCAAGCCGTGCTGGCAGCCTTCCACCGCAGCCAGGAACTCGGCCGGCGAAACCACTCTGGCCCGGCCTGATCTGGCGCCAAAGGTGGCGGCCGGGGTTGGATCCGCGACGGCAGCTTCTCGACTGGACTCCTTGGCCCGGCGGCGTTATCTCTCGCCGTCGTGAAGCACCTGAAGGCCGTTCCTGAAGGAGTGGAAATCACCGTGAAAGTGGTGCCGGGGTCGTCCCGCGACCGGCTGGCGGGCCTGCTGGGCGATGCCCTGAAGGTGCAGGTGGCGGCGGCGCCGGAGAGAGGCAAGGCCAATGCCGCCGTCGAGGCCCTCTTGGCCGAGGTCCTGGGAATCAGCGCGAGGAGCGTATCGGTCGTCCGCGGGCACACGTCGCCCCGGAAGACCGTTTTGGCCCGCGGTGTGACGCTGACGCAGGCCGTCGAATTGCTGGGGCGAGCCGGTCCATCGTAGCGCCGTCGGCGATCGGTACCGCGGCCGGGCGGTTCCGCCGATCGCCTCGCGGTGGCTCAGAACGTGGTGCCGAAGGAGAAGCTGAAGATCTGCGTGTCGTCCTGATCTTCCTTGGCGATGGGGAAAGCCAGATCGAACGACAGTGGGATCGGGCCGAAGTACTTGATGTAGACCCGGACGCCGAAGCCGACGGAGGCCCGCCACGAGCTGATGCCGAAATCGTCCTCAACCGTGCCCATGTCCAGGAAGCTGACGCCGCGAAGCGTTTCGCCGACCAGCGGGAACGAATACTCCGCGTTGGTGAGGAGCATGAAGTCTCCGCCGATGCGGTCGTCACGCCAGCCGGCCCGCGGGCTGATGCCGCGGTATTCAAAACCCCGAATCGAGCCGATGCCACCGCCGTAGAATCGCTCGAATACCGGCGCGTCGCCGAAGATCTGCCCGATGTTCGCCCCCAGGTGAACGATGTGCTTGCGGTCGAAGACGTCGCGGAAGACCGTCCAGTAATGGTCGTATTCGCCGGTGACGCGGGAGAAGGTGTAGTCGCCGCCCATGGCGCCGAACTGCTCCCAGGCGGCCTTGATGCGGTTGCCTTCGCTCGGCAGCCACTGGCTGTCGGTCTTGTCGCGGATGATGGTCCCTTTGATGGACGTCAGCCAGTGCGAGCCTTTATCTTCCTGAATTTCGCGGGCGGTCAGCCAGTCGGTGTCGCTGATGTCGACCTGCTCGACCCGGAAGGCGGCTTCCGCGGCCCAGTCCTTCAACAGGCCCTTGTGCCAGCGTTTGTCAAAGCTGGTGTAGAAGCCGATGCGTTCTTCGTCGTATTCCTTGCGGCCGCGCTGGAAGAGGTAGGCCCCCAGCCCCAGCCCGACGTTCATATCCATGAGGTACGGCTCGCGAAACTCGATCCGGCCGCGGTTCATCTCCGTGCCCGGTTCGAGCGTCAGCCGCAGGGTCTGGCCGGCCCCGCGGAAAGACCGTCCCTTGAAGAACTCCTTCCAGCCGCGCGGCGTGTCGAACAGGTCGAAGTTCCGCTGCTCGATCGACACCGAGCCGACCACTCCGTTGTTGCTAGTGACGCCGATGCCGAACAGGATGGTGGTTGAATCGCCCTCGGTGACATCCACCAGGGCATCCCGCACGCCGGGCGTGTCGCCTTGGGGAGTGATGGTGGCCTCGGAGAACAACCGCGTCTCCACCAGGCGGCGTTCCGCGCGTTTGGCTTCTTCGGTGTTGTACAATTCCTCCGGGAAGAAGCGGAGTTCGCGCCGGACCACCTTGTCCATGGTGCGGCGGTTTCCGCGGATGACGATCTGCCCAACGCGATACTGCTCGCCTTCCTTGACGTCCACCGTCAAGTGGACGTAACCGTCCTCCTCGGCGAAGACGTGGGTAGTCTGAACCTCCGCGTAGATGTAGCCGATGGAGCCGTATTCCGCGAGGATCCGCTGCCGATCGGCCTTGAGAATGTCGGCGTCGATCGGCTGTCCGACCGCGGACCGCAGGAAACTGCTGATCCGCTCGTTGTCGAAGACCGTGTTGCCCTTGAGGGTAATGGATTGGATGTAATGCCGGATACCTTCCTCGATCTGGAAGATCACGGTCATATCGCGACCGTTGTCGGCCAGCTCGACGCGATAGCCGACCTGGGCGTTGAGATAGCCGCGGTCCACGTAGAATTGCTTGAGGGTGGCGGCGTCGCGCTGGACCGTCTCGTCGTCGAGCGCGCCGGTGCGAAAGATCCATAGGTAGGTGGACGTCTCGATCTTGGACCGCAGTTTGCTGTCGCGATAGGCGGCGTTGCCCTCGAATCTGATTCGACGGATCTTGATCCGCGGGCCTTCCGAAATACGAAACAGCACGCGTTGCTCCTGCTCGAGCAACTCGCGATCGACCTCCGCGGTGGCGTAGTAATAGCCCGCCTCGCGATACTTCCGCTCGATCTGCCGCCGGGATTCGGAGATCAGATAGTCGCTGATCGGCGAGCCGACGGACAGTTCAATTTCCTTCAGCAGATCCCCAGTCTTGAATTTCTTGTTGCCGATGCAGTCGATTTCGCGAATGAACTCGCGCTCCACGAAAACGAAGACCAGCACGAGCTTGCCGTCGACCTCTCGCGGTTCGGCGTAGGGGTTGCCCTCGAATTTGCCCGTCGCCGCCAGCCGGGCGCAGGCCGCGGCGATCTCGTCTCGGTTCCAGACCGATCCGGGAGCAATCCGCGCGACGCTCTGCAAGTAGCCGGGGGCGAGGGTCCGCGCGCCCTCGAATTCGACGCGGTCGATGATCCGCCCTTCGGTTTCGACGGGCGGGCTAGTCTGGGGGGCGGACTGCATCAGGCCCATGAGCATGGCCGTGGCCAGCAGGACGCCGCTCGCCGCGAATAGCAGGCGATGCCGCCTCCCGAAGTGCTGAAACATCCGTGTTTCCGCCAACGTCCGGTCCCTCCCAGAGTGGGCCTGCGGCCCTTGCCAGTGCTGGGCCGGCGGATGACTATAACGACGCTTGCTCGGCCCCGAAAGGGTTGGAGGGTCGGTTTTCAGTGCTGAAATTCGCGTGTTGGCGCGCGACGGCGGCTGCTCAAGTATTGATCGATGGAATGCGTCCGCCGTGCGGGGACGGCCCGGTGGCGGCGTCTTCGTCCGTCAAACCGGCTGATGGGCGAGGCGGGAAGTGCTTCCCGGTCGGCTTTGGTTCCATCGGCGCTCAGACCGGCGATTTCAGGGCTGAGTGCTTGTTTATAACCTTCTTCTATGCATAACGTTAACAGGTTATCCTAACGGCGTGGGCGGGCGAGGCCGGACCATCGATGCTGTTGCGAGTCCTTTGCTTCTTCGCGGCGCTCTTCACGGGCGAGTTGCTGGTCCTGCTTCGCGTGGGCGAGGCCTGGGGCTTCTGGCCGACCGTCATGCTGCTCGTGGTCGCCGCGTGGAGCGGCCTGCTCCTTTTGCGGCGTCAGAAGACCAGGATGGCGATGGAGATTCACTCCGGAATCGCTGCGGGCCAGCTTCCCAGTCAGGCTCTGTTCGACGGGGTGGCGCTCGCGCTGGCCGGCATGCTCCTGATCCTGCCGGGTTTCGTCAGCGACGTCATGGCTTTCGCCCTTCTGCTGCCTCCTCTACGGCGCTGGTTCGGCAAGGTGCTCGGCCGGCGGCTTACGGGAGGGATCCGGATGACCGGTTTCTGGAGTTTCGGGGTCGGGCCGACGGGGCCATTGGAATCGCCCGATGACCGATTCTCAACCGAGGGGCCGACTGTTCGCCACGGCGCGAAGTACGTTCGCAACGAGGCGCTGGATCGGGAGGACGACTGAGCCGCCTACCGGTCGGAGCACGGGAAACGCCGGCGGCGGAACCAAGTCGCCGCGACAACCGCCACCAGAACCGCGACCGCCGGCTCCGGCACCGCGACTCGGCCGAATGCCAGATTGTCGAGCACGAGGGCGTTGGCGAAGTCGGTCGAGGAGTTGTTCAGGATCTCCACGCGGCTTATTACCGCGTCCTCTCCTCGGAAAGCGAAGAACGACTCGTAGTTCTGTCGCTTGCTGCTTGGTTCCCACAGCCACGATTCCACGACCCTGCGGTCGATCAACTGATTGCACTCGTTATAGATGGAGATGGTCAGGCTATGAACGGTGCCCTCTACGCCCATGCCCACGAACGCGCCGACCGTCGACACCGGCCGGTCGAACAGGATTGTGAAAGGCGTCGCGGGGAGGTGGTTGTCGAACTTGACCAGAACCGGGTCGCCGTTGGGCATGTAACTGCCGTCGTAGCCGGTCAGTTCCTCGACAATGCTGCCGTGTTCCGGGCGGATGCCGGAGTAAGCGGCGTAGCGTCCCGCGGCGGTATTCAGGAAACGCACACCGTACGTGTCGGCGTATTGACTGCCCAGGACAACTCCCTCGCGGAGGTCGTTGAAGGTGATGACTGACGCAGGCTCGTCGATGAAGTCGTGGTAGGCCGCTGTCAGCTCGCGAAACGAGGCGTAGCCTCGCCCGCCGGCGGTTTCATCGAACCAGATTGGCGCGGCGTGAGAGAACGAGATCGCCAGGACCCATGTCATCGCCGCCGCTGTAGCCCCATGCCGAATGGTGCGCATGTCGCTCCTCCTGTGGAAGCCGCGTCGGACCGTCGCTGGGCGGTCCCCACCGACGGTCGCAGCGTGTCGCCTCCGGCATAAACTTACGATTCGGGCGGCGAGAATGAGAAACCGACCGCCGGCTCTGAGAACCGGTCGGTCGGTCGGGCATGGTCGTGGAGTTTTATCGGGCCGGTGATCCGCCCGAGAACCCTCGCCCCGAGTCTAATCGGCCAGTGAGGCGAGCTGGGAGGTGGTTACGAAAGTGACGTTCCCTTCCAGGAGGTCCAGGAAATCGAGGAACGGTTGCCAGTAGGTGTAGCTGGTCGAGTCGCCGGTGTACCAGCCGTGGAATAGCGGAACCAGCGGCGTGTTGTTGGCCACGGCGTCCTGGTAGGCGAGCGTCAGCACCTGGCCCCACTGGGTTGCATTCAATCCGAGGGCTTGCGCACAGGCGATGTCACAGACGTAGATGCGATTTCCATTGTACACCACGGTGGATAGCGGCACGACGTTGAAGTTGTGGCCCGGCATGGCGTAGGGCCAGACGCTGTCGGCGTGGCCGTCGGCATAGGACAGCTTGGCCTTGAAGCCGCTGTTCGAGGTCATACCCAGCTCGTCAAGCACGCGATAGGTGTCTTCATTCTGGCTGAAGTACTGCGGGCGGAAGGCTTTCACCTGACGTCCTGTACCGCAGGCAATACACCCTTCGACGGCGGTCTTGGCGTTGGTGAGGCGGGTCTTCTGTTCTTCGTAGGTCATGGTGGCCAACTGCTCGCCGGTGCTCTTGCCGTGCAGGGCGATCTCAAAGCCCCACGCGTCCAACTGCTGGAGGAAGACGGCATGGTCGTTGGCATAGTCCTGCGTGACGAAAATGGTCGCGGTGATGCCGCGGCTCCGTAGTTCGTTCACGATTGCGCTGATGCCGGCGGTGCCGCTTTCCTGCTCCGCGTCGATCTGAAGGTTCACTTTCAGTCGGCGGTCCGCCGGGCAGAGGGCCGGCACGTTGGCGCAGATCCAGTCGATCACATCGCCGCAGCCGAAGCTGAGCGCCCAGGCCATCACGCCGATGGTCCAGAGTTTTGCGTGGATTGAAGTTCGAAACTGCATGGTGAATCCCTTTCCAATGGGCGAGGCTGGTTATGCCGTTTGGGGCCGGGCAGGAAGCCGCGGCCGGTGTGTGCCCGACTCTCGGATCCGCTGCCCGCCACTCCGGCGGCCGCGGCCGAGGGCCTGTCTCGGGATTCTACGCCAGCACCGCCGGCCAGTAAAACGCCTGGCCTGGCGCCGCGGATGGTATTACGGTGGAGATGTATTTTCGGCCTTTCATGGCTGGTTCGGGGCGTCACGGCAGTTGGAGATCACACCGCCGCGTCTTTCAGACGCTTCTCCAGCAGCATGTCGGCCAGGGCCAAGGCCTGCACCAGATCATCTGCCGCCGACGTCGCCCCGGAACAAAGCCGCAGCCAGTCGCCGGAAAAGTGGTCCGCGGCGTGCCCCAACTGCCGAAGCACCTCTTCTTCTTCCGGGATGGGCGGCACCCCGACGGCGATGGCTTCGGCATAGCGGCTCAGGAAGCGGCGGAGGTCGTTGCGGACCTGATTGGCCAGTTGGGTTCGTGTTCGGTTGCGGGTGGCTCTGAGCAGTCCGTTCAGGCCGCCGCGGACGGCAAGTACGTTGCACCGCCCCAGCGTACTGGCCGTTTCCATCTCTGCCAGCAGGCCCTTACGGGTTTCAGTGCAAGCCTCAATGGCCCTTTGGATCACTCGCCTCCGCTCGTCGGCCGAGTCCGGCGGCTTCGAGGTCGCGGCTTGCCCACTGCTTGATCCGCTGTCACCGGCCGGCGTGTCGCCGCATGGCGGGCACGTCTCCGGCTGCTGGCAGGAGGTCTGGTCCGCCGCGTTGAAGCCGCCGCCGGTGGATGATTCGAGGTCGCCGATTTCCTCGCGTACCGCCGTCGCTGCCGCTTCGGCCGCCGCACACTTCTGCTGTACTTCGTCGAGTCGGATGCGAAGTTCCTCGATGCGGCTCAGCCGGTTACCCCGCAGCCCGGCGAGGATGCTGCTGAGACTGAAGCCTTCAAGGTCACGCAATTCTCCGGCCAGTGCCGCGGCATGTGCTTCCAGTGCCCGCAGTCCGTACTCCAGATCGACCAGCTTCTTTCGTCTTTCGCGATCCGTGATCGTCGTCGCCTCCGCATTCATCGGTGTCGGAGGGATCATGGGGGCGTGGTTTTCGTTGGTGTCGCGATGTTCGGGTGTCATGGAGACTGTCCTCGGCGTCGGGCCGCAAGGGAGTCCGCTGCGACCGCGGACGGCGGCTCAGGCGGAGCATGGCTACATCCGGATCGACCCGAGGAACCCCCGGCTTGATTCAATGTTCGCAGATGCCTTCGCGAGGCAATGTCTATGGGACCTTGGAGATGCAGCGCACAGTCGGTGATCACCGTTCGCGCATGGCGGGCGGCCTTCGTTAGGATTGCGGTGCTTGGTGGGGGCTGGGCTTACGGAGTCGGTTCGGCGGTGGCGGCCGGCGGCGGAGCGTCCGCCATGGAGGGAGCGTTCACCAGGTGCTGCTTGCTGATGATGTTCACATCCGGAGGCTCGCGGGCGACGCTGTCGGACCTCTTGGCGTCATGGTCGTACCAGAGGAGACCCTGGTCGATGCGACCGTCGCTCTCCAGCAGCGTGCCCGGCGGGGTCACCACGGCGCTGACCGGCCAGCCGACCGTGTTCAACACCAGGCGCGCCGGCCCGTAACCGATGTGCAGGTAGTCCACCCAGTTCATGGCAAAAACCGTGTCGACGGCATCGCGATGCGACGGGTTCGGGTCGTTGCCTTTGTCCTCTAAGGGGTCTTCCCACCAGAGCGGCCAGTGCGTGACGGACCCGTTCTCATAGTAGACCGTGGCGGGCGGCACGTCGCGCCGGGCCATGCGGCCGAATTCAGCCTGGCCTTTGAAGCCCTCCGCGCTGGGAGTCGTCATCTGGTGGTCGATGACGGC
Organism: uncultured Planctomycetaceae bacterium; assembly: GCA_964572385.1. Classification (GTDB taxonomy): domain Bacteria; phylum Planctomycetota; class Phycisphaerae; order UBA1845; family UTPLA1; genus CAZNFM01. Next base: position 9,675 of record CAZNFM010000024.1, read on the forward strand.
GCTGGAATCTCGCCACGGGTCGTTGACATGGCTGCAACCGGCGAGCATCGCCAGGGCAACGACGGCGGAGAAAACGCTAGATCTCGACAATCTGGTCCGCGGCATAGTTCGGGGCCTCCTCGGTAATGACGAGGTTATGTGGGTGCGATTCGATGATACCCGCGTTGGTGACGCGAATAAAGCGGCCTTCTCGACGCAGGGCTTCGATGGTCGGTGTTCCGCAGTAGCCCATGCCCGCCCGGAGACCGCCCACCAGTTGATAGACCAGCTCAGCCAGTGCGCCGCGGTACGGAACCCGGCCTTCGACGCCTTCGGGGACGAGCTTGTCGGCGCGGGTTTCGCCTTTCTGGCCGTAACGGTCGGCGCTGCCGTGGACCATCGCGCCGAGCGACCCCATGCCGCGGTACTCCTTGAAACGGCGGCCTTTCCAGAAGATGACCGAGCCGGGCGACTCCTCCAGGCCGGCGAACAACGAGCCGAGCATCACCGTGTGGGCCCCGGCGGCGATGGCCTTGGTGATATCTCCGGAGAAGCGAATCCCGCCGTCGGCGATGACCGGCACGTCCTCCGCGTCGGCCACCGCCGCCACGTTCATCACGGCGCTGATCTGCGGCACGCCCACGCCGGACACGACTCGCGTGGTGCAGATGGAACCGGGGCCGATGCCGACTTTGAGGGCGTCCGCGCCCGCATCGAGGAGGTCCCGGGCGGCTTCGGCGGTGGCGATGTTGCCGGCGATGATGTCGATCGGCCAACGGCGCCGCAACTCTCGGACGGTCTCGATGACATTGTCGCTGTGGCCGTGGGCCGTGTCTACTACGATGACGTCCACGTCGTTGCGGAGCAGGGCTTCGACGCGTTCGTAGTCGTGGACGCCGACGGCGGCGCCCACGCGCAGCCGGCCCCGCTGGTCCCGGCAGCTATTCGGAAACTGGCGGTTCTTATCAATGTCGCGGATGGTGATCATCCCCGCCAGCCGAAAGGCGTCGTCCACAAGCAGCAGCTTTTCGACCTTATGCCGCTGAAGGATCCGGTCGGCCTCGTCGAGCGACGTGCCCGGCGGGGCCGTGACCAAATTGCGGCTGGTCATGACTTCCTTGACCCGGCGAGGGCCGTTCTCGGCGTGGGGCCGCTCGGCGAAGCCGGTGTGCTCCATGAATTTCAGGTCGCGGCGCGTCAGAATGCCGACCAGCTTGCGGTCTTCGGCGACGATCGGCACGCCGGAGATGTTGTGCAGCCGCATCAGCTCGGCGGCCCGCTCGAGCGGATCATCCGGATGCAGCGTGACCGGGTCGAGGATGACGCCGTTGGCGCTGCGCTTGACCTTGTCCACTTCACGGCACTGGGCCTCGATGGTCAGGTTCTTGTGGATGATGCCTATGCCGCCTTCCTGGGCCAGGGCGATGGCCAGGCTCGACTCCGTCACCGTGTCCATGGGGGCAGAGACGATGGGGATATTCAGGGTGATGTGCCGGGTCAGCCGGGTGCGAACATCGGCGTGGCGGGGGACGATCCGGCTGCGAGCCGGAACCAGCAGCACATCGTCAAAAGTGATGCCTTCCCCGATCAGCTTGTCCGGCATGGCGGCGGTTCCTCGCGGGCGACAGCGGATTGGGCCGATTCTATCTGCGGCGGGGAGAACGGCAAGCCGGACCCGCGGCCACAGCCCACGGGCGCAAAGCAAACGCCCGACCGGCGGCCGGGCGTTGTTATATTCGCAATCTACTGTTGCAAAAGGATTTACGATCGCCGGCGTCGCGAGGCCAGTGCCCCGAGAGCCAGTAGCGCCAAACTTGCGGGCTCCGGCACCACGATTCCCTCCAGGATGAAGGGAATATCCTGAACCTGCACGCCTTCGGCGGTGGTGTTGCCGTCGATGGAGGCCCAGATACCGGAGTTTCGCTGTTGGGCATTGTCGGCGTCGCGGTGCGGCACGACGGGTATGGTCCACGGGCCGGAGGACAGCGAGCCGGTGAGGCCCACGGCGATCCAGTAGGTTCCGGGGCCCAGCGCGTTCGGCAGGAAGGACAGGTCGATGGCGTTCAGCATGATCGGCCGGGTGCTGTCCGTCTGGGCGCTGCTGGAGACCCGATAGACACCGCTGAAGGTGCTACTGAGCAAGCGGTTGGTCGACTCGTCGCCGTGGATCAACGTTCCGCCGAGCGCCGGATTGCCGTTGAAGATGCCCACATAGGCCCCGGTGAAGGTGGAGACCTGACCGCTGCCGGTCTGGTAGGCCGGCCAGATGACGTGCGAGAGGTCCCAGTACTCTCCGGCGGGGACGGTGAAATCGTCGGCGATCATGAAGGCGTTGGCGAGCGACAGGTTGGTGTTGAAGCCGTAGCTGCCGTAGCCGGTTTCAATGACGCTGGTGTGCGCTCCCCCGGCGCCGTTGCCGAGGCCGGTCACGTACGGGCCGTTGTCCACGAGGACGCCGGCCGGGGCGGCGGTGGCGGCCGCCAGCAACAGGACGGTGAATACCCATCGATTCATGGTGTTTTCCCCCAGATGCACGGCCCGCGCGGGGGCCGACCGAGCCTGCCTGGGCATCGCGGCGCATCGCCTCACGTCTTCCAGGCACTTCAATGATAGCCGCGGGCCGCGCGGTGGCACAATACTTGACGCGCGGGATTCGCTGTAAAAAGAGGAGATTCGCAAGATCGAATATGGGCCGCTTCGGGATCAGCGGGAGATCACCGTCTTCGCCTGTCCCGCCCGATAAGTCGGCGGCGGGTCCCGGCCGCTTTGCGTCCTCGCCGACGGCTGATAATGCGGCGGATGCTACGCTGGCGACACGGGTGCCGTTGTGGCGTCGCTCGTGGTCGGCGGTTCTGCGTCGGTGGGTGATGAATCGGAAGACTCCGCGGGCGGTTCCGGAGGACCGGCCAAGGGCCGCGGCGGGAAGCCCGCGTGCTTCTCGCGGAGGGTCGGCCAGATGGTGCTGCCGAGGAAATCCAACTCGAGGTTTCCCAGATACTGGTAGGCGCGGTCGCGGTCCTCCTCCGCCGTCACCGCGAGCAGCCGTTCGGCGGCTTCCAGGGCCGCCTCGTCCTCCTGACGCCGCAGGTGGACCTGGACCAGGAGGCCCCAGGCGTCCGGCGCGGCAGGGGACTGGGAGAGGGCCCGTTGGACCCAGCGGATGCAGTCCTCGGCCGGCGTCGGCGAATTCGCCAAGGCCCTGGCGATGTCCAGACAGGCGGAAGCGAGCAGGTCCTGGGTCGACACCTCCGTTTCGGGTTCGCCTGCCAGAGTCAGTCTGGCCAACTGCGCGGCGGCCTCATCTTCCCGGCCGGCGACCAGCAGCAGCCGCAATCGGGTCTGTCCGAGCCTGCCGGGCAGCGGGGTGGACGCATCGGCGGGCGACTCCAGGATGGTCTGGGCCTGCGCCAGAAGCCGGAGGTTGGGCTCGGTATGGGCCAGCGGATCGACGCTGAAATCGTAACGCACCAACTCATGCACCGCTGCCGCGTAGGCGGGGAACAGGCCCGGGCTGCCGTGCCGGTACATGTTCACCGCGGTCTCGGCCAGCTTCACGGACTCATTCGGCTGTCCCGACAGCGACTTAGCCAGCGCCGCCAGGCGAAAAGTCTCCGGCGCCAGCCGGTCATCCCAGCGCAGCGCGGGGTTCTGGGCATCGGCGGCGGCCCGCTGAAACATCTTGTTCAGCGTCGGCACGAAGTTCGGCTGTCGGGTCAGGTCCATGAACAGCCGCACAATCGGCGGCTCGATCTCCCCGTTGCGGAGCAGGTGGCGGAGCCAGTCCAGGCGGTTCTCTGTGTCGGAGACCCGGAAGAGGTCCTGCAATTCCTCCGGTCGGCCGCCCAACTGCTCCCAACTTCCCGCCACGACCGCCAGCACCTGCCAGACGCGTTCCACGTTCTCGATGCTGAACGGCTCGTCGGCGCGATGCTCCAGCCAGGCCAGGGCGGCCTGCCGCAAGGATTCTCTCCAATAGTCGCGCTGGCCCAGGCGCGAGTAGGCAAGTCCCAGGTTCCACCATAACTCCGCCTTCAACCGCGAAGCATGCAGAAACCGCGGCGCCTCGCGGCTCAGGATGCTGAGTCGGCTGAGGGCCTCTTGCGCAATCGCCATATCGCCCGCTGTCGGCGGCAATTCGCCGGAGCCGGTCAACCGGCCGGCAAAGTCGCCGCTACGGGCCGCGATGCCACGTATTTTGGCATGCATCCGATACAGCGGGTCCAGCAGACGCTCTCCCGCGACATCGGCGAGCTCCGCCGCGTCCGAGAATCGTTGGAGGTTCATGGCCAGGCGGGCCTCGTAGTTGGCGCGGTGCCCTTGCCAGTCACGCACGCCGAAGTAGCCGAGGGCCACCGCCGCGACACCCGCCGCGAGGCCGCCGAGTCGTAACGCCGTGTTACCGAGACGACGCTCTTCCGGTGCGGGCTCGGGCGGCTGGATCGGGATGCGAACCAGCACCCACAAGCTCGCCCAGACGGTCAGGAAAACCGGCGGCAGTCCCGGCTCGCGGAAAGCGGGCGACCCGCCCTGTTCCACCGCCATGGCCACGACCGCGGCCGCCAGCGAGAGGATGAGCCAACGATAGGACGATAGGGAGGGGTCGCTGCGTAGGAGGTCGCAATAGAGCAAGGCCCGCCGGAGCGTCAGCACCAGGGCCAACACGAAGGCCGCCATTCCGACCAGTCCGAGTTCGGACAGCAATTGCAGATACTCATTATCCGTTCGGCCGAACCAGCTTCGCTCCGCGAAGTCGATCGTTCGCGGATCCTCGATCTGGTCCCGGCGAGCGAATTGCCCCGCGAGGAGCGAGTAGGAGCCGTCGCCGTGTCCCAGCACGGGCTTTTGCATGAAGAGACCGAGAGCGTAGGGCCAGGCGTGATTGAGCCGCACCCGGATGGAGTGGGCACCCTGGCCCATGCCGCCATGCTCGCGAAGATTCTGGACGTAATTCACGCCGACGATGGCCGCCACCACGGCCACCAGCAGGACCGCCCGCCGCGCAGTCCGGGCCGTGGCATAAAACAAGACGGCACAGAACCCTGCGGCCAATCCCGCGAAGGCGGATCGTGAGTGGGTCAGGGCCAAGGCTGCCAGGACCGCTCCGAACGCCGCCAGGCCGAACAGGACGACGGGCCACCGCCGCCGCCGCCCGTCGCTTGGATCACCGATCAGCGGCTGAAGCGAGCCGGCGAGAAGGCCGGCCGCGAGGAAGACTCCCGGAAGGAGGCAGGCGGCGAGCCACAGCTCGTTGCCCATGGGATAGCTCAACGCGGTGTGGGGTGCGTTGCGAACCCGGTAGTACCACAAGCCGACCGCGGCCGTCAGGGCGAGGATGGTCAGCAAGGCGGCCAGCAGCACTCGAACATGCTGAGGCCTGAGCAGAGCCGCCAGCGGGAGCCACCAGGCCAGATGCAGGAAGCGAACGACGGTCTGGCCCCGGCACACCTCCGGAGCGTGCGCGAAGGTCGAGCTGAGCACGCTGGCCAGCAACAGCAACGCCCACCAGGAATAGGGATGAGCGGCTCGCCGGCGGAAGTCCAGCAGTTCGTCGCCCGCCATGCGGGGTTGGCGATCCGACGAGACCAGCCGCACCGCGGCGATCAGGCCGAGCGCGGCCGCTCCCAGGTAGAAGAACAGGTTGCGCAGCTCGACGCCGCGCTCGGTTGGGAATCGGGCATCCAGGGCCAGAGCCGTCACGATCGGCCGCAGCGGCGAAGAATCCTCGAAGTGCTTCTCAGAGAACTGTCCGGGGGAGTTCAGCAGGCAATTGCCCGCCAGTGCCAGGGCGGCCGCGAGGACCAGGGCCAGGCTGGTTCGTCGTGCAGCCGGCGATTGGTCGACGAGCAACTCAGTGTAGGTGTCGGAGGGCATGGTTCAGGTTCTCGCAGGTTGACAGTTCGATGGTCTTGCCGCCCGGCGGCAGCACGCCCTGGTCCAGCCTCGGCGACAGGAACCGGCTGAATCCCACGCGGGCGGCCTCCGCGAGCCGCTGCCGCAGGTGATGAACCGGGCGCAACTCGGCCCCCAGCCCCAGTTCTCCACAGGCCACCGTTGCTTCCGGCAGCGAGCGGTTGGTCAGTACCGAATAAACCGCCAGGGCGATGGCCAGATCCGCGGCCGGCTCGTTGACCCGCACGCCACCGACGACGTTCACAAAGACATCCTGGTCGCCCAGGACGCACCCGGCGTGCTTTTCCAGCACGGCCAGGATCATGGCCACGCGGGCGGGATCCACGCCGGTCGCCTTCCGCTTGGCCGCGCCGAACACCGACTGGGCGCAGAGGGCCTGCACTTCCACCAGGAGGGTTCGGGTTCCCTCGCAGGCGGCCAGGATCACGGAGCCTGGGCGGGCGGTCCGCTGCTCTTGCAGGAATAGCCGGGACGGGTCGGCCACGGGGATCAAGCCGCCATCGGTCATCTCGAAGATGCCCAACTCATCCGTCGAGCCGAAGCGGTTCTTGACCGTACGCACCAGCCGATGGGCGTGAAACCGGTCGCCTTCAAAGTACGCCACGCAGTCGACCAGATGTTCGAGGATTCTCGGCCCGGCGATGGTGCCCTCCTTGGTCACATGGCCGACGAGGAAGAGGGCGAAGCCCATCTGTTTGGCCAGCCAGATGAGTCGGGCGGCGGCGTCGCGGAGCTGGGTGGCGGAGCCGGGGGCGGCGGTCATGTCCGGCCGGTAGACCATCTGGATGGAGTCGACGATGACGACCTCGGGCGATTCTTTCTGCAACAGATGGGTGATGAGGTCGAGGTTGGCCTGGGCGGCGGCCAGCATGGGGGAATTGTCGGCACCGAGTCGGGCGGCGCGGAGCCGGACCTGGCCGAGCGACTCCTCGCTGGTGACGTAGATGGTCTTGCGCCCGGAGGAGGCGACGGCGTGGCCCACCTGGAGGAGCAGCGTGGACTTGCCAATGCCGGGGTCGCCGCCGACCAGAACCGCCGATCCGGGCACGATGCCCCCGCCGAGGACGCGGTCAAACTCGGCCAGGCCGCTCGGATGTCGGCGGGTCGTATCCGGGCGGACCTCGGCCAACGGCAACACGACGGGCTGGTCCGGCGTCGGGCCGACCAGCGGACGGTGGCGGTCCGCGGAAGTGTGGGCGACCATGTGCTCCTTGAGCGCATCCCACTCGCCGCAATCCGGGCACTTGCCCATCCAGCGGGTCTGAACAGAGCCGCAGTGGGTGCAGACGAATTGGGAGTGGGAACTTCGTGGCACAGGAGGCCTCGTCGCCTGGGGGGCATCTCGGCTGTCGTTAGGCCCATGCGGCGGCGCAGGGGTCCGGCGGGGGAGCCGAGGTCCGCCCGGCGTGGTATCATACCGTGCCGGTCGGACTGAGGAAGAAACATGGCCGTCAATCAGTCGCCGATGTACAACAAGGCCGAGGAGCGATATCGCTCCGCCTCCACGCCGGAGGAGAAGATCGCCGCGCTGGAGGAGATGCTGCGGCTGGTCCCCAAGCACAAGGCCAGCGAGAAGCTCCAGGCCCAGCTCAAGCAGAAGCTCAAGGCCGCCCGCGAGGACACGCAGAAGGCCAAGAAGCACGGCGGCGGCCGAGATCCGTTCACCGTGCCGAAGCAGGGCGCCGGGCAGGTCGTGCTGCTCGGCGCGGCCAACGTCGGCAAGAGCGCCATCGTACAGGCCCTGACCGACGCCAAGGTCGAGGTGGCGGATTTCCCGTTCACCACTCAGACGGCCATCCCCGGCATGGCTCGGCACGAGGATGTGCCCATTCAGCTCGTGGATATGCCGCCGGTCATGGACGGGCACGCCCAGCCCGGCATGATGAACACGTTGCGCATGGCCGACGCCATTCTGTTGGTCATCGACCTGTCGGCGGTGGAGGTGATCGACCAGTTTGAGCGTCCCTTGGGCCTGCTGAAGGAGCATCGGATGAGGCCGGTTTCTCAGCCGGTACTGGAGTTCGACGAAGATGAGACCGCCGCCCTGCCCAAACGGCTGCTGGTGGCGGCCAACAAATGCGATACTCCCGACGCAATGGACAACCTGGAGGGACTGAGGGAGCTGGTGCAGACGGATCTGCGGATCCTGCCGGTGTCGGCGGTGACTCGGCAAGGACTGCCGGAGCTGATGGCTGAGTTGTTCGGCCTTCTCAACGTGATCCGGATCTACTCGAAGAAACCCGGCAAGCCGACGGACTATGATGCCCCGTTCATCCTGCCGACCGGCAGCACCGTGCAGGACATGGCGTATCTGGTGCATCGGGAGCTGGCCGAATCGCTGCGGACCGCTCGGGTCTGGGGCGGCGGCGTGCATGACGGCCAGCAGGTTCACCATACGCATGTATTGCAGGACAAGAACGTGGTGGAGCTGCATTTCTGACGGCGGGATGAGACCTTCTGAGAGGAGACGAGCCATGAAGAAGATCGGCGTGTGCTTGAGCGGTTGCGGCTTCCTGGACGGCGCCGAGATCCACGAAGCCGTTTGTACCCTGCTGGCTCTGGATCAGGCCGGCGTCAAGGCGGTTTGTTGTGCTCCCAATGTGGCCCAGCCGACCGTGGTGAACCACCTCAGACGGGAGCCGGCGGCGGAGTCGCGCAATGTGCTTGTGGAATCGGCCCGCATCGCCCGCGGGGACATTCTCGATCTGCGAACCGTCAAGGCCGCGGACCTCGACGGGTTGATTTTTCCCGGCGGCTTCGGGGCCGCCAAGAACCTGTGCAACTTCGCGGAGCAGGGTGCCAACTGCACCGTCCACCCAGAGGTTGAGCGCTTGATCGGCGAGATGCTGGATGCCGGAAAGCCCATCGGGGCCATCTGCATCGCTCCGGCCATGCTGGCTCGGGTGGTGGGCCGGAAGGGTCTCTCGCCGCGCATGACCATCGGGACGGACCGGCAGACGGCCGCGGCCCTGACCGCGATGGGGGTGCAGCACGTGGACTGCCCCGCCAATGAGATGGTCTGCGACGAAGGGCACAAGGTCGTGACGACTCCCGCATACATGCTGGCCACCGGGCCGGCGCAGGTGTATGAAGGCGTGCGAAAGCTGGTGAACGAGGTGGTTCGCCTGGCGGGCCGATGAGACCGCGGCCGCGCGCCGCGTTGTCCCCCGCACGTGATGATTCTCGCGGCGGCCCGCGACGGCGACAGGAAGGAACTCCGGGATACACTGATGACTCTTGCGACCCCTTCGGCCGACCGCCGCGACGGCACCGGCCTGATTGCGCTGGATCCGTACCTGGAGCCGCACGCCGAGGCCTTGCGCCGGCGATACCGCCACTACGCTGAAACCCGCGAGCGGATCCTCGCGGCCGAGCAGTCCCTCGAGCACTTCAGCCGCGGGCACCTCTACTACGGCCTGACCCGCGGTGAGCGCGACGGCCGACCCGGCGTGTGGTATCGTGAGTGGGCCCCGGGGGCCGACGCCCTGTTCCTGACCGGCGACTTCAACGGCTGGAACCACGACTCCCACGCCATGACGCGAGGCGACTTCGGCGTCTGGAGCCTGTTCCTGCCCGACGACGAGTACGCCGGGCGGCTTACCCACGGCAGCCGCGTGAAGGTCGTCGTCCAGAGCCGGATCGGCCGCCACGACCATATCCCAGCCTACATTCGCCGGGCGATCTCCGACCCCAACACGCACGATTACTGCGGGCAGTACTGGAACCCGCCGGAGCCTTACGTCTGGCGTCATCCTCGCCCGACGATCCAGGGCAACCTGCGGATATACGAGAGCCACGTCGGGATGGCCCTGGAGGCCCTGCGGATCGGCACCTACCGCGAGTTCAAGGATTACATCCTGCCGCGGGTCGTCCGGGCGAAGTACAACGCCGTCCAGCTCATGGCCATCATGGAACACCCCTATTACGGCTCCTTCGGTTACCAGGTGAGCAACTTCTTCGCCGCATCCTCGCGCTTCGGCACGCCGGAGGAGCTGAAGGAACTGATCGACGCCGCCCACGGCCACGGGCTGCTGGTCTTCCTGGATCTGGTGCACAGCCACGCCGTCAAGAACACCCGCGAGGGGCTGGGCTACCTCGACGGCACGGATTTTCAGTACTTCCACGCCGGCGGGCGGGGGCAGCACCCCACATGGGACTCCTTCCTTTTCGACTATGGCAAGTGGGAGGTGCTGCGGTTCCTGCTCAGCAACGTGCGGTTCTGGATGGAGGAGTACCGCTTCGACGGTTTCCGTTTCGACGGCGTCACCAGCATGATGTATCTGGACCACGGCCTGGGCTGGCGGTTCTCCTCCTATGACGATTACTTCCGCAACACCGACGACGACGCCATCTGCTACCTGCAACTGGCCAACGAACTGGTCCACACGCTGAACCCCGCGGCGGTCACCATTGCCGAGGACGTCTCCGGGATGCCCGGCCTGGCCCGGCCGGTTGCCGAGGGCGGCCTGGGCTTCGATTATCGCCTGGCGATGGGCCTGCCCGACTACTGGATCAAGCTGCTGAAGGAGACCAAGGACGAGCATTGGCATTTGGAGACGCTCTACCACACGCTCATCAACCGCCGCCACGGCGAGAAGCACGTCGCCTACGCGGAGAGCCACGACCAGGCCCTGGTGGGAGACAAGACCATCGCCTTCTGGTTGATGGATGCCGACATGTACCGGGACATGATCAAGGGCGCCCCCAACCTGGTCATCGATCGCGGCCTGGCCCTGCACAAGATCATCCGGCTGCTGACCTTCTCCCTCGGCGGCGAGGCCTATCTGAACTTCATGGGCAATGAGTTCGGGCACCCGGAGTGGATCGACTTTCCGCGCGAGGGCAACAACTTCTCTTTCAAACACGCTCGCCGCCAGTGGTCGCTGGTGGACGATCCCCTGCTGCGCTATCACGACCTCGCCGAGTTCGATCGGGCCATGCAGGAATTGGATCTGCGCTACAACCTGCTGGGCCAGCCGGAGTGGGAGATGCTGGCGGTTCACGAGGATCAGAAGGTGCTTGTCTACCGCCGCGGACCACTCCTCTTTGCGGTCAATCTGCATCCGACGCAGTCGTACACGGATTATCGATTCGGCGTGCCGCGGCAGGCGGATTACACCCTGGTCCTGGACACTGATCAGCTTTGGTTCGGCGGCCACGCCAACCTTCAGCCGGGGGAAGTTCATCCCTGGCAGCGGGTGCCTTCGCATGGCCGCCCCCAGAGCATCCAGGTCTACCTGCCGGCTCGAACGGCGCTGGTGCTGGCGCCGTCGGGCGCCTGAAGGATAACGCCCACCCCGAATTCCGCCGGTGAGGCGACGGCGTGATTCCGCGAGCGGCCGCCCGGTTCGCCGGCTGGACGTGATGCCGCGGATCAACCTCTTGACGAAGGCCGCCTGGAGTCGGGGGCGGGGTAAACGGAGTTGTCGGCGGCGCGGGATCGCGGGCGGTCGTCGTCGATCTCGGAGTCTCTCCGCTGCCAGGGTGTCCGGCGGTGATCCGGTCCCAGCAGCCGCCGGTCGTTGTTCATGATGACGTCGGCGAGATAGTCGCGGACGAAATCCCGCCTGGTGCTGTCGGTGTGGCCTCCGCCGTAGCCCGCGAGGGTGAACTCGTCGCGATAAGCGACATTGAAGACTTTGGCGTATTGTGACTCGGTGTCAGGACGCCGGTTGGGAGGCCGGAAACCCTCCAGGCCGGCCACGCCTTCGGTCGCGGAGTTGCGATCCACCGTGCCGGTGTACCAGACGACATCCCGCAGGATTCGATCGTGCGGCGAGTACAGCACGTAAAGGCCGCCGCTGATGCGTTTCAAGGCCCGGGTCAGGTCGTAGCGGCTGGACATGCTGCACCCGAGGTAGATCACGCGGTTCACCTTGAGGGACTCGGGCAGGTATTCAATGGCGAACGTGGCGACACCGGTGCCGGCGGAGAGAGCGATGATGTTGATCTCCTGCCAGGCGTACTTGCGGCGGTAGCGGCGAATTCGCTCGGCCAGCTCGGCGCCCTTCTCGCGGTTGCGGGCCAAGTTCATCTGGTCCCCGGCGTGGGTGATGCTTTGCCAGGGAAAGACCTCGACCAGACCGCGATACCCGGCATCCGCCAGGCCGCGCGGCACGTCCCAGGAACCGACGTGACCGACCGGCCCTGCCCCGCCCACGTAGTAGGTGATTCCGTACTTCGGGTCGCCGACCTCCTGGGCGGTGGCCAGGGTTTCGATGACCGGCGTGCAGCCGACGCACCAGAGGAGCAGCATCGGGAGGATCAGGATGAGCGGGGATTTGAGCACGACGGTTCCATGGGAATCAGCGTGAACGGAGACGTTCGAGGAGTCCGCCCGTTGCGAGGTCCGCGGCATTCTCACGCCTCGCCGCGTTGTGCCTCCCATTATATCGGCACCGCGAACGTTGTCGACGGCTGGTCCACCCAGGACTACGCGTCGGCCCGAACGACTCTGGCGGGCAGGACGCCGGCCGTCGCTTTGCCGGCTTGCTTGGCGGCGTAGAGGGCGCGATCGGCCATCTCCAGCAACTCCTGCGGGTCGGCGGGGTGGTTGTTCAGCAGCGAGGCCACGCCCGCGCTCATGGTGGGCGACGGGCGAAGATCGACCATGACGCGAACCCGTTGCGCGAACAGCGCCAGCAACCGATCCGCCAGGGCCTTCGCCGCCGGTGCCGAGAGACCGGGCAGGATCAGCAGGAATTCATCACCGCCGTAGCGAACGGCGATGTCGTCGGGCCGCAGACATTGCCGAAAGAGCTGGCCGGCAAAGGCCAGCACGGCATCGCCGGCCTTGTGACCCAGGGTGTCGTTCAGGGCCTTGAAGTGGTCTACGTCGAACATGACCGCCGCCAGATCCTGGCGGGCGTTGCGCTGGGCCTCGAAGATGTCCGGAAACTTCTCTTCCAGGATGCGGCGGTTGTTGATGCCGGTGAGCGGGTCGCGCCAGGCATCCTGTTGGACTCTGCGGAGGTCGCGAGCGATCCGCTGTGTTTCCGTGGCGACTTGCAGATCGAGCCGCCGTTCGGTCCGCTCAGCCCGCTCGCGCCAGGACTCGACCTCCTCCTGCAACCGGCCGACCAGACGAGCGATGGCGTCCACCTCGTCCGTTCCTCGGGGTAGGGCGGCTTTGTCGCTGCAAGCGGCACTGACCGCGTCGACCAGCAGCATGATCGGACGGATCACGTGTCGCCGCAGGTGCGAGGCGCAGAGCAGATACGCGCCAAAACCGATTCCGGCCATGGGCAGCCAGTAGAGCACTCGCAGTTGCATGGTATGCGGCCACATCGGGCCGGAGGCGACCAGGAGGACGAGCCGGGCGGGTGCTTGGGCACTGTCCGCCTTGGGAAAGGCTGCTTCCACGCGACGAGCCTGCCGCACCGGATGATAGCGGCCGTGCAGCGGCGGCAGATCCAGCGTTGGGGGAACCTTGGTCGGCTGCGGCGCAGAGATCCTGCTCAGCAGCGGCAAGAGCGCATCACTGACGGCGGCACTCGCCAGCGGCTGTCCATCCCGATCCAGGACGGCAACCGCCAGGATGGGCGGATCGCGGAGAAGGCGACCGCACTGCTGCCTCAGCGTGGCAGGGTTCTCTTGGAGGTCTGCATCGTTCGGGTGGATGGCGGCCGCCGCGGCCCTGGCCAGGGCGAACAGGGTCGCGTCATCAGATGCGGAGGCCAGCTTGCCCACCAGCGCTTCGTGCAGCAGGATGCCCGCCGCCACGACGGAGCAGAGGGCGAACCCGAGGGTGAGATGAATCGCTTGTCTCAGCGGCCTGCGGGGTGTGGGGTGTCCGATGTGTCCTTCCTCCATCGCATGCCTCCTCGGCCGCGCTGGGCGGTCGTCCTCGGTTGCAGGCCAGGATCCGTCATTCTTCACGCCCCAGAGTCGCTGCGGTCTCTCTGGGGGCGGGCGCTGCCGCCGGACGAATCCACCATCATGACCAAACCGTACGATACGAATCCCCCTGTAACCAACCGGGGTCGATGGGAATTGCCCGCCAGAACCGAACTGGGCGAAGTGCGGTGGTCCGAGTTCACGATCTTCACGACGTTGGTGCCGAGAATGTCGCGCGAGGTGGGCCGAGCGGTCTTTACTGTGCGGCGACGAGCTGCTCGACGCTGGTCGCGTCCGCGGAAGCCGGTCGAGCCAACCATTTCAGCCAGCGTGCGGCGTGGGCGGGTACCGGCGTTGCCCGGGCGACATCGGGCAAGAGGCTGAGCAGGGCCTTGCGCGGAGGTTCAGGAAGGAGCACCGCGGTTTTCCGGTTATTCAAGAGGCCCACCGCCAGGAGAGAGGTCAGCACCTCGATCTGGGCACTCACGTCGCGCATGTGGGTGAGGTTGACGACCAAGGGGGTTCCATGGGCGGGCGATCGGTTGGTCGCGGTCGGAATGGCCGTCACCTTCTCTGCTCGAGTGGACAGATAGAGGTGGATGATATCGTGTGCCGGGTGTTTCGGGGCGTGGTACAAGACTTCAACGAGCGGTTTCTTCTTATGGTAGTAGGACCGGTTGCGGGCCTGCGGGAGGAGGAAGGACATCTCGGTGAGCAGGTCGTTCATCATCGCCCTGGCCTGCGCCACGAGCCGTTCCCAGGTAGTGTTCGATTGGTCCAGGGCAGCGCGGAATCCCGGGTTCAGCGGGGCAAGATGGGTGAGGGGTGGATCGCCGGGAAATAGGGCGTCCGTCAGTTGCCCGGCGGCCTGGGTCAACAGAACAAGGACTTGTGACGAGTGGCTGAGCGGGGCCACCGCTGTTTGAGCATGATGGTGGTGACGCACCGCATTCTGGAGCGTCTCGGGCAGCCCGAGGGCCGCGAGGGTCCAGTTCCCGACGGAACCGTGATCGGCTCCGATCAGATCCTCCTCCCATTTGGGCGAGATGGTGTCCGCTTCGATTCCGATGGTGAACAGGCGACCGAAGTAGAGCGGAAGGTGCGTGGCCAGGAGGTAGAACCCGATGTCGGCCAGCATCCCGGCGTTGAAGGCCTCGCCGGGCAGGCCCAGTCCCACAGCCCGCGAGAGCATCGCGGCGATGCGGGCCGTGGCGACGCTATGCAGCCAGAAGGCGCCGGGATCCCAGATGCTGGAGTTATCGAAGCGGAGCGGCGTCAGACCCTCCACACGGCGATAAAATTCACGGTTGCCAAGAATGACCAGGGCTTCGCGCGTATCGGCGGTGCGACGCGTGGAGGACTCTCCGTGCTGGGCCGCCCAAGCCAGCGTGGCCAGCGTGAGCACGGGGTCGTGTTCCACGATCTCGGCGATCTGGGCGTCGGCGTTGCGTTTCGAGGAAATCGTGGTGATGGCATCGACAATGCTGAATTCGTAGGCGGAGTAGTCGGTCAGACCGCTGAGCACTTCCCGCACCCGGGACTCCGTCAGCGGCTCGAGATCATTGGGCTTGATGAACGACGAAGGCGCAACGTCCGCGGTGGTCGGCGTGGGCGCGGTCGCGGTCGCGGCGCCTTGGCTCGCGCCGGTCAGGGCCTTCACCTTGGCCAGGAAGGCGGCCAGGGTGAACCCGCGGCGGTCAAGCCATGCGGCTGCTCCGGCTTGCGCGGCCGTCGACACTTCCTCCACGGTTCGCGGCTGACCGAAGATCAGCACGGGAACCTGCCGCCCGCCCGCCTGTCGCTTGAGTGCGGTCAGCGTATTCAGCGCACCCGACTGCCAACACAGTGTATCGAGGATGACGGCGCCGTCGGTCAGTCCCTGAGCGGCGGCCAGAGTGCCGGGTGCGTCCGTGACGCACGTCACCGCGAAGCCTTCAGAGGTCAGGATGTGCTCCAGGAGCGCCCGATCGGCGTCGCACTGGCTGGCCAGGATGATCCGACGCTGTGCCACACCCACCTCGTCATCTGGAGGCCCGCCGGCCTCGGTCTTGTGAGCGACGACGCCTGCCGCGGGATCTCAGGTTATCGGAGTCGAGGAACCGAGATCGCATGTGGGCAAGGCCGGTCGGTATTGCGTAACATACGATACATTCCGCGTGTCACCGGAGACTCCTTCGGCAAAAGGCGGCAGCAAGCTGAGGAGTGCGGACGGCTCCAGCCTGTGGACCGAGAATCAAGAGAGCGAAATGACCAGGAGTCGTGGACGTTGCCCATCGCCTCGGAGGGTTGCTGCGGGGCCGCAGCCCGCCAGCTCGGCGATCACGCTTAGCTGGCCCGCATTACCGGTCTGGAGCACGCTGCCAACGGTGTTCGGTGCCGCGGTGATCGTCGTGGCAGTCGCGGTGGCCTATTGGCCATCGGTCAATGGCGGTTATGTCCGGTTCGATGACACCGATTACATTGAGGAGAACCCGCTGCTGACCAGTCCCACCGGATGGCGGCAGATCTGGACCGCACCGGAAGCATATCCTCCTGGTGTTCCGTTCTACCCCGTGACCTTTTCGTTGCACCGACTGGAGTATCGGGCGTGGGGAAGCCGCCCGACGGGATATCACGTCGTGAACATCGGCTTGCACGCCGTCAACGCCTTGTTGGTCTGGGTGGTGCTGCGGCGGCTGGGCGTACCCGCCGCGTGGCCGGCGGCGTTGCTGTTTGCCCTGCATCCGGTGCACGCGCAGTCCGTAGCCTGGCTGGCGGAACGCAAAAACGTGCTGTCGGCGGCTTTCGCCCTCCTTGCGGCGTTGTCCTGGCTTCGGTTCCTTCGGACCGGCGTTTGGTGGGCCTATGCCGGGGCGGCGATGTTCTTCGTGCTGGGTCTGCTCAGCAAGCCGGTGGTCTGCACGCTTCCCCTGGTCATGCTGCTGTGGATCTGGTGGCGAAGACCTGCTGCCGCGGTGAAGCACGCGCTATGGGTCATGCCGCTGCTGGCGTTGGCCTCCCTGGGCGCGGCGCTTGCCATGTGGCGGGAGCATTCTCTACTGGAGGGCCTGACGTTTGCTTCGGGCCTCTCCCCGGCGGAACGAGTGCAGATCGCCGGACGCGCCGTCTGGTTCTATCTCGGCAAGTTGCTGTTTCCCGTGAGACTCGTGCCGATTTATCCGCATTGGCCGGTCGACGAGCGGAACTGGCCGGCGTATCTCCCGGCTTTTGGCGTCTTCGCGTTGGTCGCCGGGGGATTCCTCCTGCGGAGGCGGATCGGACGGGCGCCGCTGGTCGCGGTCTTCTGCTTCCTGGTTACGGTGGCCCCGACCAGCGGCCTCCTGGATTTCGGCTACCTCGGCAAATCCTTTGTCGGCGACCACTGCCTCTACCTGCCCAGTATCGCGGTGTTCGCCGCGATAGCCGCGGTGACCGCGAAGGCAACGGAGCGCAAGGGCCGATCGGCACGCCTGGTCGCCCGTGCCGCATTGGCAGTCGCAGCGACCGGACTCGGCCTGCTGACCTGGCGTCAATCGGGCGTGTACCGGGATGCGGAGACCTTCTGGTCGTGCGTCGTGGACCGCAATCCCTCGGCCACAGCCCTGAGCGCCCTCGGTGACGTCTATCTCAAGAAACGGGATCTTCCGCGGGCAGAGACCCTGCTCCGTCGGGCCGCTGCGGAAGGCGATCACGCCAATACGCGTTTTCGGTTGGGGTGCGTGCTGATCGAGCAAGGCGACTACGCCGGAGCCTTGAAGCAATTCGAAGAAGCCTACCGCCTCAACAAGACTCGTTTCCGGTTGCGAGGGCTGAACGGACAGTGCTTCTTCAACATGGGTATCTGCCTCTTCAACCTGGGAGACAACTCCCGCGCGGCGGAGTCTTTCCGCCGAGCGGCTGAGGTCGAGCCGGCGCTGCAAGAAGCGGCCGCGGCCTGGCGGCGGATGGCCGAGGACCGGCTGCGACGGCAGGGCCGGACCGCGACGACTCGGCCGTCCTGAAAACCATCTGACGAATCGCGGCACTGGGCAGCCTGCCGGGGGTATAATCATTAGCCGCTTGAGTCCGGCAGATCGCGCGGAGCCTGCCGTTCGGAGGACCGCCCATGCGAACCACTGCCTTTCTGTTTCTGCCGCTGGGGCTGGCTGCGCTGGCGTCGGGACTTCAGGCCGATCCGCCGGTCGCGTCGAGTCGCGACCGTACCATGAGCTTCCGCAACAACCTTCTGGCGGGCCACCTGACGGAACACGAGCTATCGCGGACCGTGCGGCGGGAGTCCCACCGGCGCGACCATGTGGAGCGGCTCACCTATCAGCAGAAGGCCCGCTGGGTGCAATGCAACATCGAGGAGAATCGACCGGGGTCCGTCATGGTATACCAGATGATGGTGGACCATCCGGCCGAGGTCGTCGGCCTTCGACACGGCAAGAAGAAGGTTTCCCCGCTGCCACCGCCTGCCGAGTTCGGCCTTCCCGGCGGCACGACTCGCCTGCTGAGCGTGTACCGCACGGCCCAGGACTCGCCGGCCCAGGTGCCGCTGGCGGATCCCGCGCAGCGGGCGGTGCTCGGAGCGCTGCTTGACGTAGCCCATTGGCCCCGCGAGCGGGTGGAGATCGGCCGGAGCTGGACCCGGGAGCTTCGCGGCGGAGGACTGGTGGGACGCCAGACCTGCACTTTCCTCGATTTCGTCAAGCTGGAGGGGGAGGTCATCGCCCGCGTGGCCTTGGAAGTGGAAGGTGCCTTCGAAGAGCCGCTCGACCGGGAATACGTCTTCAAGACCGCCCGGGCCACCATCGCCTGGTCGCGGCCCGAGCGTACCCTGGTGAAGCTGGAGGGCGCGGCTGAGTTTCAGCGCCTTCGAGCGAATGCGCCGGAGGTCTTCAAGCTGACCGTCAACCTGGATCTGAAGCGGCGGGAGCTGATCAGCGAAGCCGGCCAGGAGGTGATCAAGGACCAGATGATCGCGTTCGCCGAGGCCCTGCAAAAGGACCGGGAAGGGGCCAGGAGCCGGGTCGTGGAATTGTGTCGGGCCTGGCGTAACCGTTGGCCGAAGTCGATCTGGCTGCCGGCCGTCATGGAGTTGGAGGCCCGAGCTTCCGCTCGCCCGGCGAGGGCGGAGCGGATGACGGAGGAACAAATCAGTGAGCTGTTGACGCGGACCGTGCTGACCTTCGAGGCGGCTCGCGACAACTACGAGTACGACCTGCTGGAGCGGACTGGTCGGGAATTGGTCGAACTGACCCGCGAGCAGGGCGACCTGCTCCATCGGCTGGTCGCCTCGCCGGAGCCGGGGCGCCGCGGTCGGGCGGCGTTTGCTCTGTCCTTCAGCGAAAGGGCGGAAGACCGACGGCTGGTCGAGCGTGCCGTCCGGGACGACGCCGATGCGGTGCGGGCTTTGGCCCTGGCGGGGTTGGCGGCTCGCGGCCATCCGGACACCAGCGCCGAGCTGCTGGTCATCATGCTGGAAGACCGGGCCCCGGCGGTTCGCGCCAAGGCTTGTCAGGCGGTGTCCGCGTGTCTCAGTCCCGAGCATCTCCTAGCCGGCAAGGCTGCCGAACGGCTGCACCACCTGCTGGTCCACGACGAATCACCGGCCGTGCGAAGGGAAGCCGTGCGGGCGGTCGGCTCGATCGGCGGTTCGGCGGATATTCCCCTGTTGGAGAAGGCTTTGACCTACGAGCTGAACCACGAGATCCGGGAGGATCTCGACCGCGCGATCGAGCGACTGCGAGCCCGCGAGTGAGCGTCGGCCCCCTTCCTTAGCGGGCGTATTCCACCGCGCGAACCTCGCGCAGGACGGTCACTTTGACCTCGCCGGGGTAGGTCATCTCCGCTTCCACCTTCAGGGCGATTTCCCTCGCGATTCGCAGGGCGTTGGCGTCGTCGACCTGGTCGGCGTCGACGATCACCCGCACCTCTCGTCCGGCCTGGATGGCATAGGCCTGGCGGACGCCCTGGAATCCGGTGGCGATGCCTTCAAGCTGGTCGAGCCGCTTGATGTAGCGTTCGAGCGATTCGCGGCGGCTGCCCGGCCGCGAGGCGCTGATGGCATCGGCCGCTGCGACCAGCGGCGTGTAAGGGCTGGTGGCCGGGATATCGCCGTGGTGGCCGGCGATGGCGTTGAGCACTTCCGGCCGCTCGCCGAGCTTACGGCAGATCTCCTCGCCGATCGCGGGGTGTCCGCCTTCGACCTCGCGGTCCACGGCCTTGCCGATGTCGTGAAGCAGGCCGCAGCGTCGGGCGAGCATGCCGTTGAGTCCCAGTTCGTCGGCCATGACCTGACAGAGGTAGGCGACCTCGATGGAGTGGCGAAGGACGTTCTGCCCGTAGCTGGTGCGGAACTGCAATCGCCCCAGCAGATTGACGAGCTTCTTGTTCAGGCCCTGGACGTTGGCTTCGAGGGAGGCCTTCTTGCCGTATTCGACGATCTGCTTCTCGACGTTGGCGCGGATCTCCTCGACGACATCCTCGATCCGCGTGGGGTGGATCCGGCCGTCGCGGAGCAGCCGGTTCATGGCCTGGGTGGCGATCTCCTTGCGAACGGGATCGAAGCAACTGATCTCGATCACGCCGGGGGTGTCGTCGACGATGATGTCGACGCCGGTGGCCTTTTCGAAGGCGCGGATGTTGCGGCCCTCGCGGCCGATCACCCGGCCTTTCATCTCGTCGGACAGAATGTCGATGGTGCTGATGGTGGCCTCAGCGGTGTGGGGAGCCGCGTAGCGCTGGATGGCCGTGATGATGATTTCTCGGGAGCGACTCTCCGCTTCTTCCTGCGCTTCCGTCAACCGCTTGGCCAGAAGCTCCGCGCATTCCTGCTCCAATTCCTGCTCAAGGCGGGTGAAGAGCTGTTTCTTGGCCTCGTCGACGGTCAGCCGGGCGACTTTCAGCAGTTCGTTGCGATGCTTGACAAGTAGCTCAGCAATCTCCTCGTTCTTCTTCTCGATTTCGTTCTGTTTGGCTTGCAGATCCGCTTCGGCCTTCTCCAGGTTCCGCTCCTTGGTGCGGATCATGTCGAATTGTCGATCGAGTTGGTCCTCTCGTTTCTCCAGCCGCTTCTCCGCCTCGCGGATCTCGTTCTTCGCGGCGAGATGCTGCTGTTCAAGCTCCTGCTGCTGCTTGAGACGTGTTTCCTTGGCCTCGACTTCGCTGGCGCGGAGGATCTCCCGGGCCTTGTTCTTGGCTTCGGTGAGCAGACGCTCCGCTTCCTGCTCGGCTGAGGTCCGTCGGGCTCGATCCTGGAAGAACCGAAATGCCAGGGCGGCGGCGGCACCCACCACGAGGGCCAGCAATACCCCGACGAAGGCCCAGCCGGTCGAGACCTGTGCCATCATCACAGATCCCATCTAGACAACCTTTCAGTTTTCTGGAGTAAGACATACCGTAATTGCCTTGGTGTCGGATACCGAGCGTCGGACTTCGCCGACACCATTCATCTCGATTTATCGCTCTTGAGGCGAATATCGAGAATACGACGTTTAGTGGTGCTTTGTTGGCAGGAGGTTTGGGGATTGCCGCACGTTCGGGTTGCCGTGGGGTCCTTACCGAGTCCTGCTTTCGGGCTGGATGAAGCGAGACAAACTAGGGGAGCTGCGAAGCGGATCAGCCCATCCGGAATGATTCCAATCCTGGAAACGGCTTGGGATTTCGCACTCGAAGGAAGGAGTCCATTCGGTGGAAGCCAAGGAGTTGGCACGGGTGGGCAAACCACATCACTATCGCATTTAACCTAATAACTAGCAAAACGTTGGCCTCATCAACCGAAGGCGCGGCGGCATGATTTTCGCGGCATTGGCGGTTTGTTCTCGCCAATGCGGCATCCCGTCAGAAACTCAGCGGCCGACGCGTGCAGCCGGATCTTGATCCTGTACCCCCAGATCCTCCGCCAGCTTCGCGAAGGAATCTGAACTCCTTTCTGAGACAAAGGATCGGTCAGCCTCCGCACATCCGTCGGAAGACTTCCCGCCTTCGCCGGAAAACCGTTTACATCTATTACGCCACAGGGGGGCGAAACCACCCTGACTACTGTCCATCTTATAGGATTGTTCGTGTCCGTCAAGGACATGTTAACGGTCCAGGCGATTCCTTTTTCTGATCCTGTTGTGTGAGGGCAAACCAACACCGCACGCGGACATGTTTGCTTTCGGCAACACGGAGATCGGTTTCTGTTGGCCCGGCTGCGGCTACAGAGCGGCCCTTCGTTCTCCTGACGCCATGTGGCGTCGCCGTTCCTCCAGTTTAGCTGTTTTCACAGGGAGCCGAGACCCAATAAAACAGGTGATCC
Organism: uncultured Planctomycetaceae bacterium; assembly: GCA_964572385.1. Taxonomy (GTDB): domain Bacteria; phylum Planctomycetota; class Phycisphaerae; order UBA1845; family UTPLA1; genus CAZNFM01. The sequence continues at coordinate 31,663 of CAZNFM010000024.1, forward strand.
GCATGCGGAGCGACCCGGATTCCCGGATCCCAACCTCATGGGGTCCCTGGATTTGTTCACGGCCCGCCGAGTGCTCAGCATTCGGTCAATCGCCGGGCAAAGTCATTGGGGGTATCGATGAAGCTCAATCTGGTTCTAGGCGGCTTGGTCGTGGCGGTTCTGGCTGGAGCCTCGATTGCGGACAGCGTCCTCTTGTTCAGTCCCACGCCTGCGGATCTGTACGACCTGGATCACTACAAGGCGTACCGATGGGGATTTGACGTGGGGGTGCCGGATCGAGAGGAGGTTGTTGCCGCAACCTTAACTATTCGGAATATCCGCAATTGGGATGCCAACCCCAACATTCTCTATATCGGGCTATTGGACTGGTGCGAACTGGGCGTTCAGCAATCCTCGGACAATCAAGGCGGAGGCGATTTCTTCGCGACCTATCGTTATCCGCACACCCACTTGGTGACGTACGTCAACCTGCCCGTGACGCCTCAAACCTTGGTGTACGAGTTCTCTGCCGAGCAGATCGCTGCCCTGAACAACTACCTCGCCGACGGGCGGATCGGTCTCGGTCTGGACCCAGACTGCCACTTCTATAACGACGGCGTGGAATTGCGGCTGGTCACGCCGGAACCGGCCGTGTGGGTTCTGCTCCTGGGAACGCTGCCCATGCTGCTTCGCCGACGCAGCGGGCTGTTGTGATCCTCCAAGCCAATGAATTAGACCTCGCGAGCCGGCGCCGCTGCGGTTACTCGACCGTCACGGCGCCGGCTCCGCGTTGTGGCCGGCCGATCGATGGTGCGACAAGCGGGCCTGGTCGGCCCCCCACGGCCGTCACGTCCTTGCCTTCGCGGATCGTGGGTCGGGCGGCGCTATAATCCGCTCGAGAGAGGAGGCGCCCCATGTCGACCGTTCCCCTCGGGCTGACCACGACCAAAGCCCCTTTCATCGAACAGGCCCAGGCTGACGGGCAGTTGTACATTCATCAGCCCTACGAGCTTTACACCGAGGAGAATCACGAAGCGTGGCGTCGATTGTATGCTCGGATCCTGCCGCGGTGGCGGCGGTATGCGAACCGCAGATTCCTGGAAGGCGTGGAGAAACTGGCCCTCAATCCGGACCGCATTCCGCGGCTGGAGGAAGTTAATCGCTTTCTGGAGCCGCTGAGCGGCTTCTCCGCGAAAGCGGTCAGCGGCTATGTGCCGGCCTATTTGTTCTTCGATTGCCTCCGCGAGCGGCAGTTCCCCACGACGATCACCATACGCGACGCGGAAACGCTGGACTATCTTCCCGAGCCGGACATCTTCCACGACATCGCGGGGCACGTCCCGATGCACACGGACCGGGTCTTCGCGGATGTGCTGGTCCGCTTCGGGGAGGTGGCTCGGGAGGCGGCGCGTCAAGCCGCGGATGTGGCGGACCATCGCGAGCGTTTGCGGCGCATGGAGAGCATGATCAAGGCCCTGGCTCGTTTCTTCTGGTTTACGGTCGAATTCGGTTTGATGCGGGAGGGAAGCGGACTGCGGGTGTATGGCAGCGGCCTGCTCAGTTCCTTCGGAGAGCTTCAGCATTGCGTGGAGTCTCCCGACGTGCAGCGTTATCCCTTCCAACTGGAATGGGTCGTGAACCAGTACTTCGAGATCGACCATTACCAGCCTCTGCTGTTCGTGGTCGAGTCGTTCGAGCACCTGTTCGATGAGGCGGGGCGGTTGGAGTCCTGGTTGCGGGAAGGCCGCCTGGGTCATGTCTCCCCGGGCGAGCCGCGCGTGGATGAGAAAGACCTACAGTCGTTCCTGGCCGCCTCCCTACGATAGGACGCATGCAGTTCAGTCTTCGGACTGGCAAGAGAATCCATGCGGCCGGCGGGCCGATCAACGCGATCTTCAAACCGTCATCTTCATCGCCGATCGGAAAGGAGTCGTTCGGCCACTGCTTTCGCGGCCTGGCGATGGGCGATTTCGTTGGGGTGCTGGTCGGTCGGGTGGACCCACAAGTCCGGGCCGCGTTGGCCGCGGAAAACCTCCAGCAGGTCAAGATATTCGACGCCCGCGGTGCCACACGCCTCGGCCACGCGGGCGTGCAGGTCGGCGAACGGATAATCGGGGTTCAGTTCAATCAGGATCGGAAAAATCACCACGACGAACCGAAAGCCGTCTTCCTCGCCCAGTTGTTTCATCCCGCCCAGCAGTTCGCGGGCATCCCGCCATGCTTCGGAATCGAAACTCTTGCGCAGGGAGTCGGCAAACCGCCGTTGCTGCTCCGCGGCGATTCGCCCCCGCTCGACGGTCTCCCAAAGCCGCGAGGCCCGGGCAAACCAGGACAACGTCGGCTGCCGGGTCGCGGCTTCGTTGAGGCGGATGGTTTCGGCGAAAGGGACCGCATCGTTCAGCACGAATCCAAGCAAGACCAGGTCGGGCCGGAGTGATCGCAGGTAGCCGACGTACAAGGCGACTGACTCCTTGGTACCGTGGCCCTGCACGCCGGCGTTGATCACCTCGACGCCTCCGTACCGGCGGGAAGCGATCAGCTCGGCCTGCAAGCGGGCCGGCCAGGTGTCCTCTTCGCGGACGCCCTCACCGAAGGTGAAAGAGTCGCCCAGGCAGACGACGCGGAGGGTATGCGGCGGTTTGCCCGGTAGCGGTTCCGGCCCCCGCAGCCCCAGGCGATTGATGCGGTATTCGATACGCCCGGTGGGTCCGAGGTAGCCTCGTGAGTCTCCGGCGGGATCGTAGACCGAAAAGAAGACGGCATGGGGTTGATACGCGAGAATGCCGCCCGGCAGGGTGGTGAACGGCACGCCTCCCCGCGGCTCGAAGCGCCGCGGCTCATACACGGCGGGGCCCCAGTGAAGCAAGCGGACAGCGGTTTCAACGAGGACCGCCGCGCAGAGAATGCCGGCCACTGCAACCAGCAGCCGCCGCAGCAGCCCGCTTCGGCCAGGCGGCTGTGCCAAAACTCCTTCATTGTTCGGAGCGTTCGTCACGTTGGGCATGGAGGTCGCTCCGGCTGATCGTTTCGTGACCCCAGCGTCGCGGTCAGATCAGGTTCATCGCCCGCATGATCGCGTCGTCTTCGCGGGTGGGCGAGGCAGCGGGCAAGACGACGGTGAAGACGGAGCCTTTGCCCACCTCGCTTTGCACCTCGATCGTGCCGCCCAGCAGAGTTACTAACTCCTTGCTGATGGCCAGTCCCAGGCCCGTGCCGGTATGTTCGCGGGTGATGGATTCATCAAGTTGCCGGAAGGCTTCGAAGACCATGGACATCTTTTCCGGCGGGATGCCGATGCCGGTGTCGCGGACGGAGACACGGACGCCGCCGGCCTCGGTGGGGCGGAGCGTCAGTTCGACGACGCCTCCGTCCGGGGTGAACTTCACGGCGTTGGAAAGCAGGTTGTAGAGGATCTGCTGAATCCGCCCGGCGTCGGAGGTGATTTGCGGGAGGTCGGGAGCGATGCTCGTGACCAACTGGAGGCTTTTTTTCTCCGCCAGGGGCCGCATGAAATCGATCAGATTGCGGGCCATCTCGGCCATATCGATCTGGGCGAGATGCATCTCCATCTTGCCGGCCTCGATCTTGGCCAGGTCGAGCAGGTCGTTGATGATGCCCAGGAGCATTCGGCCGCTGGACATGATGTTCTCAGAGTAGCGGAGCAGTCGGCCTCCGTCGGCGCTGGTCGCCTCGCGGAGCAGCTCGGCGAAGCCGATGATCGAGGTCAGCGGTGTCCGCAACTCGTGGCTGACGTTGGCCAGGAACTGGCTCTTGAGCTTGTTGGCCTCAAACAAAGCGACATTCCGCTCCGCCAGTTCGCTCAGGCGCGTGTCGAGGCTGCGATTGATGGTGCGCAGCTCGTTCTCCGTGGATTGGAGGTGCGATAGCATGGCATTGAAGGCGCGGGCGAGGGCCTCGAATTCATCGCCCGTTACGATCTGGCTGCGAACGCTGTGCTGACCTTGGGAGACGCATTCGGAGACGCGGGTCAGTTCACGCACCGGGGAAAGGATGAGTTTCTGCGTGATCAGGTAGAACACCAGCACGGCGAGGATTCCCGCCAAGCTGCCCGCCATGAGGCTGAGGCCGAGATTGATGACCAGTTCCGTCCTGGCCCGGGGGGCGGGGTATTCGGCGAGGACGACGCCCAGAAGCGTGCCAGCAGGATAGCGGCCGCCGGAGGAGCGGACCGGCAAGGCGATCCGATAGGTCATCTCTCCATCTCTCTTGTCCACTTCGGGCGCGGCCTCATGGCGGCCCGGTTCGGCGGCCAGTTGTCGGATGGCCGAACGAAGATAGGGGCTGGCGTCGGAGGGGGGCTGAGGGTCGGCCGGGTCTGATAAAGCGACAAGGCGTGGGGGACCGCAGCGGAGACCCAACTGCGCCGCATTGGCCGGCCACCAGCGATCGAGGGCCTTCTGCGTCTCTTCCCAGCGGCCGGCCTCGGGATCAACCCGGGCGACCGCGAGTCGAGCAACGAATCGGAGGCTTTGGATATTGCCTTCGTGGACGAGGTCCCGCATTCGCAACCACGGGACGAAGAGCGAGGCCGCGACGATCAACAGCACCGCCAGCCCGAACAACAAGCGACACTTGGCCGCCAGGGAGAGCGACAGTACTGAAATTCGCGATGATCGCGGCATCCATCAAGGCTCCTGCGACGTAGTATCATAACCCGGCCTTACGGCGGCATAGGAGGGCCAAAACGTCTGTTGCCGGGGTTTTGCAGAGCCGATACCTTAGCATATTCCGGCTCGAGAGCATGGAGTGACGACGATGCCAGGCCTGCGGACGCTCATGCTGACATGCGCAGTCGCATTCATCTGGACCGGCGGAAAAGCCGAGGCCCAGTATCGAGGCTACGGCTACAGGCCGCAGAATCGCCTGTACGCCGGGACCGGCTTGGGTCGGATCCAAGTGCGGCATCAAGGCATGCTGAGCACGCTCCGCTCGCGGGCCACGTTCCGCACCGGGGCCGGCCCCAAGCAGTATGCCGGCTTCAGGACGCGAGCGGATCGGGTCCGGCAGCTTTCACCGTTCAGCGGCCGCACCGAGGGCCTCCTGGCGGCTCCCCCGCCGTCCTACAGCCCGATCCGCGTGATCATGGAGCGAAGGAATCTTCTCCGCAGCCGGTCTAACCTTGGATCCCGCATTTCGCGCCTGATCGGGCGGGCCGACTATGTGAAAGATGTCAGCGGTCGACGCCGCGGCGACATCGGGTCGTGGCCCGGTGTTGCCGGTCGCCTTGCCGGGCCCGCCGCCTCTCCCGCGGGTCCGTCAACGATTCCTGCGGGTTCGGACGATCCCCGATCCGCAGGTTCGGCGGTCTTGCCGGCAGCGGCCGTTGAGGCCGGTGTTCCGGCGTCGCCTGACCCGCGAGCATACCAGGATCTTCTGGCAACACGGCTGCGGACCAAGGCGGACGACTACTACGAGCTGGGCGCGAGTTACTTGCGAAATGGCGAGCCGTCCGCCGCCGCCAATTGCTTTGAGATCGTCCGCGGTTTGGAATCCCGAGGCACCCGCGGTTTCCTGGCAGATGTCTTCGCGGCCGTGCAGGGGGAACGGTATAACCGTGCCCTGGCGTCGCTGCTGAAGGCGCTCCAGAACGCGGAGAAGTTGGAGGATCTTCGGATCGAGGGCTTCTTGGACCTGATGTTTCCGGGTTCGGATGAGTCGGTTCGGAGAAGCAACTTCCGCCGCACGGTGGACAACATGACGGCCCTGGCGAATGCCAGTCCTGACAGCCCGCAAGCCAACCTGCTGATGGCCTACTTCGCGTGGCTGGATGGGCACGTCGCGACGGCCATCACGGCGGCGGAAAACGCCGAGAAGAACATGGACTCCGCCTACGTCCCTCACATCCAGAAGTTCCGCCGGTTTCTGACCGAGGCCCAGGAAGGCCGGCCGGATTCCTGACGCCGACCGAGTGTCGAGCGGAGGAACGGAACAAGGGGTAGGGAAAGGTATCAGGCTGCCGCGAGGTCTGTGCGGGTTTGAGATGGTAACGGGGGGCGGTCGGCCCGCCCGGTAGATGCGACGCACCCATGCGAGAAGGCACCGCCACACGTCGAGATCTCGCCACGCCGTTCATCGTGCGTCATCGCCGGGTCATCTCCTGGCTCGCCCACCTGGCACTGTTCACGGTGGCCTTCTTCAGTTCGTTCGGGTTGTATTACAATTTCGGACATTTCGAGGATTGGGTTCGCCCGTTCTTTCTGCCGCTGCTGCCGATCGTGCTGTGTTTGAAGTTCGCGATCTTCAGCCGGATGAACCTGTTTCGGGGGTCGTGGCGGTACGTGGGCATGCGTGACGTCTGGGCGGTCTTCAAGGCTGCCTGGTACGGCACTTTCGCTTTCATCGCGGTGTTCTTTGCCATTGAGGTCGGCTATCACGCGCTGAATCCCGACACGGCGGGGTTCTTCGCGTCACGAGGACGGTTTCCGCAGTCGGTCTTCCTGCTGGATCTCGGCATGACCGTGGCGGTCGTATGCGGTGCCCGCATCATCGTCCGGCTGTATTACGAGGAAGTTCGTCCGGTTCCCACGACCGGGCGTCGGCACTGCCTCATCATCGGTGCCGGTGACACCGGGGAGGCCCTGCTCCGCGAGATCCTGCGGATGCCGGTGGACCGCTACAACGTGGCGGGGTTTCTGGACGACGATCCCGCCCGGCAAGGCTCGCTGATCCACGGCGTGCCGGTGCTCGGCCCGGTTTCGGAGGTCCGTCGGTTCTGCGAACGGCACGAGATCGAGGAAGTGCTGATCGCCATACCCAATCTGCCGCAGAAGCGGCTCCGCAAACTGGTGGAGGAAGTCCAGGGCCTCAACGTTCGCCTGCGGACCATTCCCGCCATGGAGGCGGTCATCGAAGGCCGCGTCACGGTCTCGCAGATTCGCGATGTGGACATCAAGGATCTTCTCGGCCGGGAACAGGTCGAGCTTGACACGGCCGGCATTCGGGATCTCCTCCTCGGCCAGCGAGTGCTGGTGACTGGGGCGGGCGGCTCCATCGGCTCGGAGATCTGCCGCCAGGTGCTGAGATTCGGCCCGGCCAGACTGGTCTTGCTGGAGCAGGCGGAGAACCCGCTCTTTGAAATCGACCGCGAGTTGGACCGGCTGGCCCCCGCCATACCGCGTCGCTGTTGCATCGCCGATATTTGCGATGCCCGGCGGTTGGACGTGATTTTCGCGGAGGAGAAACCCGCCGTGGTCTTTCACGCCGCGGCCCACAAGCATGTGCCGATGATGGAGATCAACGTCGGCGAAGCGATCAAGAACAACATTCTCGGCACGAAGACGGTGGCGGATACCGCGCGGCGCCACGGCGTCAGCCGTTTCGTGATGATCTCCACCGACAAGGCGGTCAACCCGACCAGCGTCATGGGTTGCACCAAGCGCGTCGCGGAGATGTACATCCAGCAGCTTCGTCAGGACTCGCCGACCCAGTTCATGACCGTGCGTTTCGGCAACGTGCTCGGAAGCAGCGGCTCGGTCATCCCCATCTTCCAGAAGCAGATCGCCGCCGGCGGGCCGGTCACCGTCACCGACGCCAACATGACCCGCTACTTCATGACCATCCCCGAGGCCTCGCAGCTCGTCCTCCAGGCGGGCACCATGGGTCAGGACGGGGACATTTTCGTGCTGGACATGGGCGAGCCGGTCAAGATCGTGGACCTGGCCCGCGAGATGATCACGCTCAGCGGTCTGCGCCCGGGGGAGGACATCGAAATCAAGATCGTCGGCATCCGTCCCGGTGAGAAGCTCTACGAGGAACTGAGCGTCAAGGGCGAGGACATGGGGCGCACGACGCACGAGAAGATCTACGTCTGGCGCAACCGCAAGGAGGATTGGCCGCGGGTTTGCCGACTGATGGACGCCCTGGTTGCCGATGCCGACCGGCTCACGCCGACCGAACTGAAGGCTCGTCTAAAGGAGATCGTTCCGGAATATCAGCCGGAGATGAACGACCATTCGCCGGTCTCGGCCCAGGCCGTCGCCACCGCCTGAATCGAGTGCTCACGGAGTCTGGCCACCCCGCCCGTCGCCGCCCGGATCCCCCGCTCACATTGATGCCCGCCACCACAGCCAGCCTGCCGCGATGAGCAGCGTGGCCAGCGTCACCGGCACGCCGATGCGGGCGTGGGTTCGCCAGGACACGGCGACGCCCAGTCGCGCGGCCTGCTCCACCACGATGATGTTGGCGATGCTCCCCACGATGAAGAGGTTGCCTGCCAGCGTGCTGGACAGTGCCAGAATCGCCGCGGCCTTGGGGTGCGTCGCCGCCGGCAGCAGAAGAATAACGGCCGGGACGTTCGAAACCAGGTTGGACAACACGGCGGTCACGCCGAAGAGCCACGCGGGGTGCTCCAGGTGGATACCGGCGTCGCGAAGCCCGGCCAGGCCCTGAGCGAGCATGCCGGAGGCGGCGAGGGAGTGGTTCACGGCGAACAGCCCGCCGAAAAGGACGAGCAGGTGCCAATCGACCAGGCCGAGCATGTTGCGGGTGTGCATGCGGCGGCTCATCAGGAGCAGGCCGGCGGCGGCCATGGCCGCCACCTCGCGAGGCAGGGCGGTGAACATGAAGATGCCCATCAGGGCCAGCAGCACGGCCACGCCCTTGGCGGTTTGCCAGGGATTGAAGGTCGGGGCTTCCACCTCGATGCCCCCGGGCGGGTGGGACCAGTTGCCCCCGACCTGGCGGCGGATGCCCCACCAGATCACGCCGCAGCCCAACAGGGCGGGCACGCCGCCATCGACCAGGTAGCCGGCGAAGGAGACCGGAAGTTGTTGGCCGATCAGCATGTTCTGCGGGTTGCCGATCAGCGTGGCGGCGGAACCGACGTTGGAGGCGCAGGCCAGGGCCAGCAGGAACGGCACGGGCTTCAGCCCGCGTCGCAGGCAGCCTTCCACCAGCAGCGGGGCCATGGCCAGACAGACGATGTCGTTGGCCAGCACGGCGGACAAGGCGGCGGAGACCAGGATGACGAGAAGCAGCAGCACGTCGGGCCGCACGTCGGCGGCGGCGATGCGGCGGGTGATGGCCGAGTACATGCCACCGAGGCGGAACTGGGCGGAGACGACCATCAGCCCAAGTAGCAGGGCGATGGTCGGCACGTCGACCGAGTCCCAGGCCGCTTCGGGGCTGAGCCGCCCGGTGGCCAGCAGCACGATCACGCCGAGGAGGGCGACGCCGGTGCGGTCGATGGCCAGCCCCGGCACGCCGCCGAGGACCATGCCGAGGTAGACGAGGGCAAAGACGAGAAGGATGGTGAGGTCCATGAGGGGAGGGTTATACCGCGCCGGCGGCGGGCCAGTCATAGGTGGAGTTCTTGACGCGCTCGTAGTTGGCGTCCAACTCCGGCTGGAGCAGGACAATGCCGGCGATTCGGCGGACCATGTTCGTGACCTCGCGGACCTCGTCGGGCGTGAGACCGCGGCCGAGCAGGTCGTGCTCGCGGTAGCTGAGCCACTTCTTGATGACCTGGTAGCCGCCGATGTGGAAGTTCCACACGTTTGCCGGGATGTTGCGCCAATAGGCCCTGTCGTTGAGGAAAATGTCGAATGTGCCGGCCCCCAGCAGTCGCAGCACGTCATCTCGCGACAGCTCGCGGGCCGCGGCCTCGGCGTCGATGGCTTTGAGTTCGGCTTCGTGGTACTCTCGCTCGACGGACTTGCCCTTGCCGGGCATGGTGGCGCCGTCCTTGCCGGCGTAACCCCAACCGGCGGTCAAGGCCAGGTCGTTGCCGGACGGGTCGATCGCGCCGCCGCCGAGCTTTGACGAGACGCCGAGAGTTCGCAGGACCGGCCGCAGTCTCCCATTCGTCACCGAGGGCACATCTGTCTCTGTGTCCAGCAGCAAGGCAAGCTGCCGGCCCAGCCTCGCCGAGGCCTCAAGCAAATCACGATCGTCGGGCAGCGGGATCCGCGGCCAATCTCGCCGAATGCCGTCGGCGTTCTCGCGGAGATACGCCGGACTATGGCCGACGGCCAGGACGTGCCACCAGAGAAGCGATTGCAGTTCTTCCGAGACATCGGGCTTCTTGATGCAGAGGGTGGCAAGGTAATCGCGCGCGGCCTTTGAGAGATTGGCGAGGGGCCGCTCATCCTCGCGCGCGGAGCCGACCGCATCGAACAGGGTGGCGTGTTGGGTCTTGGTCAGCCGATCGCCGTTCCTGAGGCGAATGGGCACGGCAACAGCATCAGGTATGAGAAAGTGGTCGTCCAATATCGAGCGAGTGAAGGCCAGCGGTGGGCCTTCGGGTCTGGCCGTGCTGCGAAATCGTGCGATCAGGAAGCTGTTGCCGGACCAACACTGTGCCCAGAGCGACGGGCGGGGTTCATTCCATATCGGCCGGACGCCGGTGTAGTAACACCAGCGGACGTCGAATGGACGGATCGCATACCGCCGGATGCGATTCTGATCGAATGTCTCAGCGGCAAGCGCCTTGCTGCGCGCCGCCTTCGCGTTGAAGCGGGCCGCGTTTCCGGTGAGGGCCCGGTGGCGTGCCTTGTACTCGTCCCAGGACAACTTCGGGTTGAAGTAGTCTCGCATGCGGGCCGCCAGTCTGTCGCGGTCAATATCAATCAACGCACCGCCGCGTTTCTCCATGAGGCCGTTGGACGGAGGAATGGCGCAGAGGTCAATCACGCGGGGCCAGGCGGTGTAGTGATGGGCCACGCTTTCAGGCCGAAAGGCAAATCGGCCATCCGGTCCAGGAACGACACGAGCGTAGGCTCTGTCGAAGCGCCGGGCTTTCAGGCTCTTTAGCACGTCAGCACGTTTGCTGGCTCCCCAAAACTGTCGGAAGCGAACGATCGGTTTCTTCTCCCGCACGCGGTTACGCAGCATGAGGCAGACAGCGGTTCCGACGCGTATGCCCTCGCGGTTGTGCTCAGTAGAGAAGACCGAAGGATCGGGCCGGCCGTCAGGCGTGAGCTTGCCGGTCTCGCGGCTGTCGCCGTTCAGGCAGTCAAACCAGAGTTTGTCGAATCCGGCAAGGAATCGTTGCCGCATCACCACGAACGAGGGATCGTCCAGATACGAGAAGTTGGAGATGAACGACACCACGCCCTTGCCGGTCATCTCCGCGATGCGACGCTCCGCCAGTCGGAAGAAGCGGACATAGAGATCGTCCAGATTGAACTTCTTGATGCCCCAGCCGCCTTGGGCTACGGGCTTGTTCAAGTCCTTCTTGTACGGCTCGACCAACCCTTGTTCCTCCTCCGGGCTGACTCCGGCGAAGGCGTTGTAAGGGGGATTGCCCAATACCACGAGGATCTTCTTCTCCCGCTTGATGCGCTCCGCCGCGTCGCGCTCTTCCTGCAATTCCGGGAAGAGCAGAGTCTTGGGCTGCTTGGGCGGCTCCCAGCCGGTCAGGGAATTGGTCAGATACACGCCGACGCGCTCCCCGCGCTGAGGCGAAAGCGGCGCGCCTTCCGCCTGGAGCATCAAGCCCAACTGCAAGTGCGCGACCACGAACGGAGCGGGTAGAATCTCGAAACCGAAGACGCGGTCTGCGGCTGCCTTCTTCAGATCCGACGCGACCAGCGCATCGCCGCCCTTGTCTCGCAGGGTGGCGCCGATGCAGCGCAGTACTTCCAACAGGTAGGCCCCCGTTCCGCAGCACGGGTCCAGCACGATCACGTTCGGGTCGGCCAGCCCGTCGGGTAGGTCCAGTTCCTCGCGCAGGACCGTGTCCACACGGGCGACCTGGTACTTGACGATCTCCGGCGGCGTGTACCAGACGCCCAGGGCCTTGCGCAGCTCTGGGTCGTAGGCCTCCAAGAACGGCTCGTAGAAGTACTGCACGGCGTGTTCCAGCTCGAACCGCTTGAAAAACTCCTCGCGGTCCACGCGATTCAGGACGCCTGCCGCCCAATCCAGCACTTCCACCAGCCCCAGCGGCTCCAACTGGCTCTTGCTCGCCACTTGCTCATACAGCACCCGGATGAACGGCACGTGCAGCGTCCATTCCGCTGTTCGCCAGTCGAAGCGCGACCCGGCGGTCGGGCGGTCCTTGTGCCAGCGGACCCAAGCGGAAAACACGCCGTAGAAGAGGGTCTGCACCAGCGTCGAGCGGAAGAAGTGCTCGCCCTTCTCCGCCGTGAACTTCATCCCCAGCGCCTCTTCCAGGGCGCTGCGCACGGCTTGAAGGGCCGGAAGGTCTTTCCGCAACTCCACCCGGGCCAGGGCGTCCCGGGCGTACGATGCCAGGAACCACGCCACCTGCTTCGGGTCGACCAGCGGCGCGGCGTGCAGGCCGGCCCGCCGGATGAACTCGATCAACTGCCCGCCGTGTTCCTGCGCCGTCCGGCGCGGATGGGCCACCCGGTCTTGCCAGAATTCCGTTTCGTCGTCGGCCAGGGTGAAGGCCTCGCGTTCCACGGGCTGCCCGTTGGGGCCGCGTTCGACGATTAGAAACTGGCGCAGGTTGGTGACGATGACGATGCCGTAGGTGTTCAAGTATGCCGCGACCTGCGCCCCGGCGGCGATCGCGCGCACGTCCGGTCGTGTGCTCTTGGCTTCGATCGCGCCGCGGCTGGGGAGTTGGCCGGCCTTGGCCTGAGTATCCGTCTGTCGCTGGAATTGATCAACGGTGAACAGCCCGCCGTCCGGCAGGCCCGCGCCTTGGTTGCGGAGGTTCATCACGCAACACACGCGGGGTTTGAGCCAGGCCCCGACGGCGTTGAAGAGATTGGACAGAGCGGGGTAGTAGGAGGTCTCCGGGGCCCCGGCGTTGCTGGCGCGGACGGCCTTCAACTCGCCGAGGTACTCCTCCGCGATCCGACGTTCGGCCGATGCCGGCGGGGCCTCGTCGGGGTTGCCCGCCTTCGTGGACGATGGCTTGGCCATATGCTGGTCCTCGTGAGGTTCTCCAGGCGGTGGAGCAGCATATCGCCGCCGCGGCTCTCCTGCCACGCAGAAGCGGTGAGCGGACGGACGGCCGTGGGATAAGGCGAGCGATCTGGACCAGCCGCCCTCCGCGGCGTCAAGGTGGATCGGATGTTCTCGTCGTCGAGTGGTCCGGTTGTGGCGCTTCCGCCTCCGCTTCCCCCAGGGCCGCGTCGCAGGCGGCGAGGTCGGCTTCGATTTGAGGGATGATGTCCTCTTCATGCGGCGGCAGTAGCTTGCGGTCGCGGAGGTCGACGAATACCGCCAGGCCCTTCTCGTACGACCGCCGGGCGGCGCGGAAGTGGTCCGCTCGCTCGGCGTCGGGCGTGGCCGGGTGTGCCGCCTGCATACCGAGCGCCTTGCCGATCTTGCAGTGACCGACGCCGACGTAGCGCCGGATCGTGACGTTGTCGGGAGCCGCGTCGGACTCCTCCTCCACGATCACCTGCGCGGACTGGTAGTGCGGCAGCGCTTCCGCCGGTCGCGCCAGCCTCAGCAGCAGGTCGCCCAATCGCTCATGAGCAACCGACAGGCTCCGCCGCGTCTCCGGGTCGGCGGGCGCGGCGTCGGCCATGGCCTGCCGCGCCGCCAGAGCCGCCTCGAAATGCTCCAGGGCTTCTTGCGGACGCCCCACCTCGATCAGCGCATCGCCCAGATAAATGTGCCCGTTGGCCAGCCCGCCGCGGTACCAGATGTTGTTCGGCTCCGTCGCGGCCAGATCGCGCCAGATCTCGAAGGAGGCTCGATAGTGGTCCACGGCGGGTTCCTTCTGTCCCGCGAGGCTCAGCAGGTCGGCCAGACGTTCATGCCCGACGGCCAGGTCGCCACGGGCTCGGGCATTGGAGGGATCCGCCTCGAGCAGTTGCCGGCGCAGCTCGAGGGCTTTCCGGGCGAGAGCCAGGCCGACGTCCATGCGGCCGGCTCGGGCCTCGGAGCGGCCGACACGGTCGTAGCTGATCGTCAGGTCGCGGCGGGCCTTGGCGTTGTGAGGGTCGGCGTCGGCCAGCGACTGCCGCAGTTCCAGCGCGCGACGATAGTAGGCCGCAGCGTCCTCCTCGCGGTGGAGGGACGCGTAGCGGTCGCCGAATCGTTCCAGGCTGCCGGCCAGCAGCTCCATGAAGCGGGCGTTGCGGGGCTGCTCGGCGATCAGGGCCTCACGGATCTTCAAGGCTCGATCGTATTGCTGCATGGCGTCCTCGATCTGGCCGTTGAATTGCAGGGCGTCACCGAGTTTGTCGGCGGCCAGGGCCAGATCGCTGCGGGCGTCGGGGTCGGCCGGATCCAAGCCGGCTAGTTTTTCGAGAACGGCGGAGGCTTGCCGGTAGTAAGCGAGGGCTTCATCCGCTCGGCCTTCTTCAATGGCCACGTCGCCCAGATCTTGGCAGGCAATGGCCAGTTGCCGGCGGGCGGTGGCGTTTTCGGGGTGGGCATCGGAAATCGCCTGGCACAGGTCTCTTGCCCGGCGGTAGCAGGCGGCGGATTCCTCGGAGCGGCTGGTGACCCAGTACACGTCGGCAATGCGGCTGAGGCTCACCGCGAGGTTGAGCGTATATGAAAGGTTGTCCGGGTCGGTCTCGTGCAGGCGGCTGAGGATCTCGTGGGCCTTGCGGTAGCTTTCCAGAGCGCCGGAGGTATTGCCGAGATTCGCCCGGCGGATCGAGCCTTGCACGTCGCCGACCTTGTTGTAGGCGGCGGCGAGGTCGACCAGGAAGGTCGGATCCTCGCCGGCTTCGGCGCGGAGGCTGTCGAGATAGGCCAGGGCGGTGTTGACCAGCAGCTCTCGGGCTGGAGTGGAGCCGGGCAGGTCGCCGATGGCGTCGTACACGTCGAAGATGAACGTGTTGGCCAACTCGCGGACCTGGGCGAAGCGCTGGTTGGCCCGCTGCTCCGCGGCGACGGCCCGGTCGCGCTGTTCTTCGGCGAGGCCTTTCTGGACCTCCGCCTCCCGCCAGGAGTCCACCGCCGCGCTGTACATGATCGACAGCGTGACACAGGAGCCCAGGATCACCAGGGCGATCAGCGCCGCCGCGCCGGCCGCCCACCGATAGCGACGGAGCGTCTTCTTCAGGATGTACCAACTGCTGTCCCGACGAGCCTCGATCGGCTCGTCTCTCAGGTAGTGGTCGATGTCGCGGGCCAGTTCCAAAGCGCTCTGGTACCGCCGCTCGCGCTCCTTCGCGAGGGCCTTGAAGATGATCGTCTCCAGATCGCGATCCACCGGGCAAACGGCGGGCGGGGTCCCGCTCCGCGCGGACACGGGCGTTTCCCGGTTCACGGATCGCCAGACCTTGCTGGGCGGCAGCGGTTCGGTCTCGGTGATGTGCCGAAGCACGTCGACCAGTTCCCCCGCCACCGGGTAGGGGTACTGCCCGGTGACCAGCTCGTAGAGAACCACGCCGAGGGCGTACACGTCGGTGCGGATGTCGATCTCGTCCGGCCGACCGCGGGCCACTTCCGGAGACATGTACGGCAGTGTGCCGACGACCTGGCCGCTGACCGAGAGCAGCGTGGCCTCCCCGCCGCCGAGCTGCTTGGCCAGGCCGAAGTCGAGAATCTTGGGCGTGCCGTCCGCCTCCACCAGGATGTTGGAGGGCTTCAGATCGCGGTGAATGATGCCTTTCTGGTGAGCGTGATTCACGGCGTGGCAGACGATCGCGAATAGTCGCAGCAGATCCGGCAGGGAAGGTTTGCGGTCGCGGACATATTCATCCAGCCGCAGCCCGCGGACGTAGTCCATCACGCAGTACTGCCGCCCGTCGCGAGTCCGGCCGGAATCGAAGATGGTGACGATGTTGGGGTGCTTGAGGTTGGCCACCAGCTCGATCTCGCGCTCGAAGCGCCGCCGCGTGGCGTGCGAGGCGAAGGGGCCTTCCAGGAGCACCTTGATGGCGACCTTCCGCTTGGTGGACTTCTGCACGGCCTGATAGACCACGCCCTGTCCGCCGCGGTGCAGTTCCTTGACCAGCTCGTAGCCCTCGATCATGTCGCTGGGCGGCAGGGGGGAACGGGCGTCCAGGCCCTCCGCGGGAGCGGCGGCCGGGCGGTGGGGGCCTGCCGGCGGGAGGAACGATTGTGTGGCGTCGGCCCCGGTTGCGTCCGCGGCCGAGCGGCGACGGTCGCTGGAATTGACGGCCCGCAACTGGCGGAGCAGGTCTTCATGGCGGGCGAGAAGCTCCGCGTCGCGCCGCGCACAGTCGCGGCAGGCGGCCAGGTGGGCACGGACGGCCTCCGCGCGGGCGTCGTCGAGGTCGCCGGCATGGTACTGGTTGAGTTCAAGTTCGCCGGGGCAGGGCGTCATTTCAGGTGGTTGTGCCGGCGGGTCACGGCAACGGTCAATCCGCGCCTTCGGTCAGTTCTTTCATCTGCTCCGCCAGTTTTTGCGTCAGTCGCCACTTGATCTTGTACAGTTGGTTGGCGGTCAGGCTCAGGGCCTGGCATACCTCCTCGACCGGCCGTTCCTCCAGAACATACCATTCGAAGGCCTGAAACGTCTGCTCGTCGGTCTCGCGGCGGATCCGCCGCAGGCCGTGCCGCAGGTGCTCCTCCATCCACAGCCGGTCGAACGTTTCCTCCGGGGTCTCCTCCCGCGCCTGGTCGCGCTGGAAGTCCTGGGAGTCGGCGGGCGTCTCGCGGCGGTCCCGCAACAGATTGCGGATGCGGTTGTTCACCAGTGTCCGCAGCCAGCTTTTGAAACGGCCCTTCTTGGGGTCGTAATCGAATCGCGCCATGTGTTCCTGCACCGCGATCAGACATTGCTGGACGACGTCTTCGGCGGCGGCGTATTCCAGACCGCGCAGCGTGGCGAAGCGAAGCAGCATGGGTCGGTAGATCGCGTCGAACTCCTCCCAGGCCGCGGCGTCGCGCCGGTCGCGAATGCGCATGAGCAGGCTGGCCCGGGTGGTTGGCACGGCTCTCGGTCTCCCGCTCTCCGCATTTTACCGCCGGCGGCGTGGTCACGCACCGTCGGCCCCGGCGACGTTCCCGGTTCCCCGGCCCGCGGCCCGGGTGCTATAATCCGCTTCTTCCTGTTGTCGCCGCCGAGCGACGGATGGGCCGTTCGTCCCGCGGCGAAGTGAGGAAACGCCATGGCTGCCGCACCCCGCGACCCGTTCAACGCTCGATCCACCCTTCAGACCCGCGCCGCCCCGGTTCGGATCTATCGCCTGGACCGGCTGGCCGCCGCGGGCCTCGGCGACGTCCAGCGCCTGCCTTTCAGCGTGAGGATCCTGCTGGAGAACGTTCTCCGCCAGGTGGACACCGGCCTGGCCGGTGAAGACGACGTTCGGCGGCTGGCGAGCTGGCCGGCGGGCCGTCCCGCCGAGCAGGAGCTGCCTTTCATGCCGGCCCGGGTGCTCTTGCAGGACTTCACCGGCGTTCCGGCCGTGGTGGACCTGGCGGCGATGCGTTCGGCGATGATCCGGCTCGGCGGCGATCCGTCGAAGATCAACCCGCTGGTGCCGGTCGATCTGGTGATCGACCACTCCGTGCAGGTGGATCATTTCGGCGTGGACGGGGCCCTGGGGTTGAACGAGGACATCGAGTTCCAACGCAACCGCGAGCGCTATGAGTTCCTGCGCTGGGGGCAACGGGCCTTCGACCGTTTTCGCGTGGTGCCGCCGGCCACCGGCATCGTCCATCAGGTGAACTTGGAGTACCTGGCCAAGGTCGTGACCACGGTGCGGCACGAGGGCGTGACCGTCGCGTTGCCGGACACGCTGGTCGGCACCGACAGCCACACCACGATGATCAACGGTCTCGGCGTGCTGGGCTGGGGGGTCGGCGGGATCGAGGCCGAAGCGGTGATGCTGGGGCAGCCGATCTACCTGCTCGCCCCCGAGGTCATCGGCTTCAAGCTGACCGGCGCCCTGCCCGAGGGGGCCACGGCCACCGATCTGGTGCTGACCGTGACGCAGATGCTGCGGGCCAGGGGCGTGGTCGGCAAGTTCGTCGAGTTCTACGGCGACGGCCTGGGCGAGCTGAGCCTGCCGGACCGGGCCACGCTGGCCAACATGGCTCCGGAGTACGGCGCGACCGTGGGTTTCTTTCCCATCGACGACGAAACCCTGGGCTACCTGCGGCGGACGGGCCGAACCGCGGACGAAGTCGACCTGGTCGAGCGCTACGCCAAGGAACAGGGCCTGTTCCGGCGGGAGGGGCAGCCGGATCCGCGGTACACGGACACGCTGCACCTGGAGTTGTCCACGGTGGAGCCGTGCCTGGCGGGGCCGAAGCGGCCGCAGGACCGGGTGCGGCTGGCCGAGGCGAAGAAATCGTTTCGCGCGGCGCTGACGGCGGCGGTGAAGGACCGCGGCTTCGGGCTGGGGGAGGCGGACCTGGGCCGCCGGGTCGCCGTGCGCCTGGGGGGCACGGACGCCGAGCTGACGCACGGCGCGGTGGTCATCGCCGCGATCACCAGTTGCACGAACACCAGCAATCCCTCGGTGATGATCGCCGCCGGGCTGCTGGCCAGGAAGGCCGTGGAGCGGGGCCTGCGGGTCGCGCCCTGGGTCAAGACCAGCCTGTCGCCCGGTTCTCGCGTGGTGACGGACTATCTCCGGGCCGCGGGCCTGTCCGCGGCCCTGGATCAGCTCGGCTTCCAGACCGTCGGCTACGGCTGCATGACCTGCATCGGCAACAGCGGCCCCTTGCCGGGGCCGATCGCCGCCGCGATCCAGGAGGGCCGGCTGGTGGCGGCCGCGGTACTCAGCGGCAATCGCAATTTCGAGGGCCGGATTCACCCGCTGGTCAAGGCCAACTACCTCGCCTCCCCGCCGCTGGTGGTGGCCTACGCCCTGGCGGGCCGGGTGGACTTCGATTTCGCCACGGAGCCCCTGGGGACCGACCCCACCGGCCGCAAGGTGTACCTTCGCGACCTGTGGCCTTCGGCGCGGGAGGTCGCCGACACGGCCGCCCGGGTGGTGACGCCGGAGATGTTCAGCCAGCGCTACGCCAACGTCTTCCGCGGCAACGAGAAGTGGGACCGCCTCCCCGTCGGCGAGAGCGATGTCTACCAATGGGACGAGCGGAGCACCTACATCCAGGAGCCGCCGTTCTTCGTCGACCTGCCGCCGCGGCCGCGGCCGATCGGCGAGATCATCGGCGCCCGGGTGCTGGCCGTGCTGGGGGACTCGATCACCACCGACCACATCTCTCCCGCCGGGAGCATCGCCCCGGACAGCCCCGCCGGGCGGTATTTGCAGGAGCTGGGCGTGCCGCCGGCGGAGTTCAACAGCTACGGGGCCCGCCGCGGCAACGACCGGGTCATGACCCGCGGCACCTTCGCCAACGTTCGCCTGCGAAACCTGCTGGTCCCGGGCACGGAGGGCGGCGTCACCCGTTATCTGCCGACCGGCGAGCTGATGAGCATCCACGACGCGGCCATGCGCTACCGGGCCGACGGCACGCCGCTGCTGATCCTGGCCGGTGCGGAGTACGGCACCGGCTCTTCGCGGGACTGGGCGGCCAAGGGACCGCTGCTGTTGGGGGTGAGGGCGGTGCTGGCGGTCAGTTTCGAGCGGATCCACCGCAGCAACCTGGTGGGCATGGGCGTGTTGCCGCTGCAATTCCAGGACGGGCAGACCCGCGAGTCGCTGGGCCTGACCGGCGAGGAGCTGTACGGCATCGAGGGTCTGGACGACCGCCTCCGGCCCCGGCAGGAGCTGACCGTCGTGGCCCGGGCGCCGGACGGCCGCGTGCCGGAGCGGCGTTTCGCGGTGACGGTGCGGATCGACACGCCGGTCGAGGTGGAGTACTACCGTCACGGCGGCATCCTGCCCATGATGTTGCGGAGGATGCTGGGGTAGGGGCGGCGGCGAGCCCGCCGGGCACGGGGCGACGGGGTTCGCCCGCCGGCGGCCGCCCGCGGCGGGTGCGTTGACGCCGCCGGAGCGGCCGTTTACGCCGCGCGAGCAGCCGCCCACGTTCACAGAGCGCCCGTTTGCGGAGCGGGAGCAGCCGCCGACGCCTACCGAGCGGCCGTTTGCGGAGCGGGAGCAGCCGCCGACGCCCACCGAGCGCCCGTTTACGCTACGCGCGGAGGCGTTCACGCCGCGCTAGCGCCCGTAAACGCAGCGCGCGCAGCCGTCGACGCCATTGCCGCGGCCGCAAACGCCCCGGGCGCGGCCAAAAACGCCCCGGGCGCGGCTGAAAACGCCGGTGGCGCGGCCGTCAACGTCCGCAGTCGGCCCGTGAACAGCCGCCGTGCATCCATGAACAGCCGTTGTGCAGCCCTGAACAATCGCTGTGCATCGATGAACAATCGCTGTGCAGCCCTGCACAGCCGTTGTGCAGGCCGCTGCGGCCGGCGACGGTGACGCGGCCGCCGCCGCCGGTGACGCGGCAGCCGCCGCCGGTGTCGCGGCAACCGCCGCCGCGCGCACGGCAATCGCGTCCGCGCGCACGGCAACGACCGCCGGTCTGTACTCGGACGTTGCTCTCCGCGCAAAATCCGCCGCCCGCGGCGGCGCGAAGGCCGTTTTCAGCCGCGCCAACGGCGTTGACGGCTGCGCCGGGGGCGAGGAATGGGCGTTCGGTGGCCTGCCACGGATCGCCGGGGGCGAGGAATGGGCGTTCGGTGGCCTGCCACGGATCGCCGGTGGCCTGCCACGGATCGCCGGGGGCGAGGAATGGGCGCTCGGTGGCCTGCCACGGATCGCAGGGGGCGAGGAATGGGCGCTCGGGGGCCTTGCACGGGTCGCCGGGGGCCTGCAACGGATCGCCGGGGGCTTGCCACGGATCGCCGGGGGCGCGAAATGGGCCGCCGGGGGCCGGAATCGGGCCGCCCGGCTAGTCAGAGGGGCCGCCTCGGGCCGCGGCGACGCGACCGTGCGGCCCATCACAGCCGCCGATCGGACTCGAACCGATGACCTGCGGTTTACAAAACCGCTGCTCTACCGACTGAGCTACGGCGGCGGCCGGCGGGGCCTCCTTATCCTACGCCGACGGCCGCCCGGCCGCAAATCCGCCGCCCCGCACCGGCCTCCCGTTGTCGGCGTCGGCGGCGTCGGCGATGATGACGGCCGGACCGCCCGAAAGGAACCGGGCGTGCCGGAGTTCATCCCCCACCAAGGAGCTGACATGAGCCGACATTGGTTCCCCTTACTGGGCGTGCTGTCCTGCTGCGGGCCGTCCGCGGCCGACGTCGAGACCTGGAACCCCGTGGCCGATCCCGCCGCCGTCGTCACCGCGGGCCGGGCCCGCTTCACCGTCCTGACGCCGGAGCTGATCCGTCTGGAATACTCGCCCGCCGGCCGCTTCGAGGATCGGGCCTCGTATGTCTTCGTGAATCGGCGGCTGCCCGTGCCGCACTACACGACCACGGAGCAGGACGGCTGGTTGACGCTCCGCACCGACCGGCTGGAGCTGCGGTATCGGCCGGGCGCGCCGTTCAGCCGCGAGAACCTGTCCATCCGCTTGCTGCATGGGCGGCCGGTGACCTGGACGCCGGGCCTGGAAGACACGGGCAACCTCCGCGGCACCTACCGGACACTGGACGGCGTCTCCGGCGGCACGCCGCTGCCGCCCGGACTGCTCTCGCGCGACGGCTGGGTGCTGGTGGACGACTCGCGGCGGCTGCTCTTCGACCGGGTGGAAGGGACCGACTGGCCCTGGGCGGCGCTGCGGACCCAGGAAGACGCGACCGATTGGTATTTCTTCGGCTACGGGCGGGATTACCCGCGGGCCCTGGCCGACTATGTGCAGGTGGCCGGGCGGATCCCGCTGATTCCGCGCTACGCCTTCGGGGCGTGGTGGTCGCGGTACTGGGCGTACACGGAGCAGGAGCTGCGCGACCTGGTGCGGGAGTTTCAGGAACACCAGGTGCCGCTGGATGTGCTGGTCATCGACATGGATTGGCACCTCGACGGCTGGACCGGCTACACCTGGAACCCGAAGTACTTCCCCGATCCGGCCGGCTTCCTGAAGTGGGCCCGGCAGCAGGGCCTCAAGATCACGCTCAACCTGCACCCGGCCGACGGCGTGGGCCGGCATGAGGCCGCCTTCGCCGACGTCGCCCGCCACATGGGGCTGGATCCCGCGAAGGTGGACCGGGTGCCGTTCGACTGCACCGATCCCCGCTACGTGGAGGCCTATTTCAAATACCTGCATCACCCGCTGGAGCGTCAGGGCGTGGACTTCTGGTGGATCGACTGGCAGCAGGGCACGTCCGTCCGGCACGCCAAGCTCCCGCAGGTCGATCCGCTGCCCTGGCTGAACTACCTGCACTGGACCGACCTGGAGCGGAGCACGGAGCGGCCCGGCCTCCGCCCGCTGCTCTTCAGCCGCTGGGGCGAGCTGGGCAGCCATCGCTACCAGATCGGCTTCTCCGGCGACACCTACTGCAACTGGCCGTCGCTGGCCTTCCAGCCCTACTTCACCGCCACCGCGGGCAACGTGGCGTACCCCTTCTGGACGCACGACATCGGCGGGCACATGCCGGGCGAGGTCGAACCGGAGCTGTACACCCGCTGGGTGCAGTGGGGGGCCTTCAGCCCGATCCTGCGGACGCACACGACGAAGAACCCCGCCGCCGAGCGGCGGATCTGGAAGTTCCCGCCGGAACACTATCAGGCGATGAAAGAGGCGTTCGTGCTGCGCTACGCCCTGCTCCCGTACCTCTACACCGCCGCGCGGCAATGCTACGACACGGCTCTGCCCCTGTGCCGCCCGCTGTATTACGAATGGCCGGAGTTGCCGGAGGCCTACGAGCACCCGGACACCTATCTGTTCGGGGACCAGTTCCTGGTCGCCCCGGTGCTGAAGCCGGTCAGCGCGGTCAGCGGCTGCGCCCGGATGGACCTCTGGCTGCCGCCGGGCGAGTGGATCGACTGGTTCACGGGACAGTCTTATCAAGGCCCGCGGACCGTCCCCGTGGCCGTCCCGCTGGACGAGATTCCGCTGTGGGTCCGCGGCGGCGGCATCATTCCGGCCCAGCCGCCGATGCGGTACACCGGAGAGAAACCCGTCGATCCGCTGATCCTGCACGTCTGGCCCGGCCCGGACAGCGCGACGCGGGTCTATGAAGACGACGGGCTGACCCAGGGCTACCGCCGCGGCGAGTGCGCGTGGACCCCGGTGTCGCAGCGGCGGGAAGACGGCGTCCGGCGGATCACCATCGGACCGGCGGAAGGCTCCTATCCCGGCATGTTGAGGGAGCGGGCTTACGAACTCCGCCTCCGCGAGGTGGCCGGCGCCGAGGAGGTCAGCCTGAATGGTCAGCCCCTGGCGGAGGCCGAGTCTCCGGGCGAAGTGGGTTGGACCTACGACGCGCACGAGCGCAGCGTGGTGGTGCGGCTACCCCGGCAGCCGGTGGACCGCAAGGTGGAGGTCGCCGTGAAGCTCGCCGCCGAGCCGGCCCCGGCGATCCCGAGCGGTCTTCGCGGGCGGCTCCGGCAGGTGGAGGCGGTTCTGGAACTCATCCAACGCGCGCAGAGCGGAACGCCGGAACAGATGGCCCGGCGGGCGGAGACCGCCGCTCGCTGGCGGGGCGCGGAGGCCCCGCTGCGGCCCAGCGCCGCGCTGCTGGAATCGTACTTGGGAGATCTGGCCGAAATGGGGCTGGACGAGGCGACCCACCGCGCGGCGGTGGCCCGGTTGCTGGGGCTGGATGTGCGCTTTCACACTCAGGCCTCCGCGGAACATCCGGGCGAGTTGGAGTGTCGGTTCGAACTCGGCCTGGCGCCGCGGCTGGGGGAGGTTCGGGAGGCCTCCGCGCGGCTGCGTTTCATCCCGCCGATGAACTGGCGGATCGAAGGTCCGGCCGAGGTCATGCTGCCCCTGCTCGACGAGGCCAGGCCGGCCACGGTGAAGGCCCGCCTCGCGCCCGAAGCGTCTCCCCAGACGGCGATGCTCGCCGGCGAGCTGGAGTTGCGGGTGGGTCGGGCCGAGGTAGTCCGCCTGCGGCTGGAGGAACTGGTGCTGCCGTCGATCAACCGCTTTTGGGTGGTCGGACCGTTTCCGGCGAAGTTTGCGACGGCCATGGACACGGTCTGCCCGCCGGAGTCCGGGCCGGTCGATTTACAGGCCGCGTATCCGGTGACGGCCCCGGGTGAAGAGAAACTGACCTGGCAGAAGGTGGAGCGGGCGTTGACGCCGGGGACCGACCTGGGCGAGGAGTTCGTGGTCGATTTCATCCGAGCGTTCGGCAAGCAGCACGATCACGCCATTGCCTACGCTTATACGATTCTGCGATCCCCTCGCGACCTGGAGGCCGTCTTGGCGCTGGGTTCCGACGACGGCGTGGCGGTTTGGCTGAACGGGCAGGAAGTATTTCGGCGTCAGATCGCCCGTTACTTCCGCTCGAAGGAGGAGCGGGTGCCGATCCGCCTGAAGAAAGGGGCCAACACGCTCCTGCTGAAGGTGACTCAGAACGCCGCGCCCTGGAAGTTCGCGGCGCACATCGAGACGGCCGAGGGGCTGCCCCTGCCCGAAGTCACCGCCTGGCTGACTCCGCCAGAGGAGTGAGCCGGGCCGCCGCCGGCGTGTGAATGGCACGAAGTACCGCGGCCGCCGTCGGAGTTTTTACACTCCGGCGGCGGCCGCATGGCTTGGCTCTCGTCGTGAGGCGGGACGGACTACCCGCCGATGAGCAGCTCCACGAACAACTGGATGTCGCGGCCGTCGACGGTCGCGTCGTTATTCAGATCGCCGTAGAGCAGGTTGCACGCCGGATACTGGGTCGCGTAGGCGTCCGGATCCAGCAGACCCAGCACGAACGGCGCCACGTCGGCGGCGTCCACCGCGGCGTCGCAGTTCAGGTCGCCATAGGGCACGGTTCCGCCGCAGGTTCCGTTGTAGCTATGCACGCGGGGATTGGTGTACTGCAACAGGAGGGCGGTCGGATCGGGACCGGAGAGGCTGTTGACGCCTCCGAAGTACCATTCGGCAGCCACGAAGTTCGCCCCTCGACCGGAGAGGTAGTTGGGCAACCGGTAAGCATACCCGTTGGTGTATTCCCAAGGCCGGCCCGTGCCGTTCACGCCGAACTCGCCGTAGATGTCCAGAATCGAGGAGCCGTCGGAGTTGTTGGTGAGGATGTAGCGGTCGTTGCCATCGCCGAACGCGGCGTTGGTAACCAGGTCCGGCGGCTGGCCGTAGATGAAGTTGTAAGCGTTGGTGCAGGCGCCCAACTGGTTCGAATTGATGACGAAGGATTGGCCGGCGGGAATCACCACGCCGGTCAGGTCCACATCGATATTCAGGTCGGTGCTGCCGTCCATCTGGACGATCAGTCCGCCCTCGAAGAAAGCGAAGTCCAGCGTGCCGGTGTTGGTGATCTCGATCCAGCGTGGGCATCCGCCGCTCTCGTTACCGTTGACCACCTCGCTGATGATGATGCACTGCGGCTGGTAGGTGGCGCAGGGGTTCGGCGTGCAGGGCGTGCCCTCGCCACGGAAATCACCGCCTTGCGTCTGGCACTGGCCCTGGGTCAGGATCTCGCAGGTGTCGCCGAAGCAGCATGCGCCGGTCGGAGCCCCGCTGCCGCAGGCCAGGTAGCCGGACAGATCGGAGGCGATGAAGCCCGCGGGGATTCCCCCGCCCGGCGAGAGGCCGGAGATGCAACTGGTCAGATTCACCGTCAGCCAGGTGATGTGGATCTCGCCGTTAAAGAACAGTTCGAACTGGAACGTGTTCGGGGCCGAGGTCCCGTACTTGGGAACGTTCAGGTAGGTGATGGCGACGCGGTCGGCGGTCTGGCGCCAGGTGACCGAGCCGGCCGAGGCCGGGTTGAGGTCGTGAAACAGCCCGGAGATCCGGGCGCGGTTGAAATGGTCCGCCAGGCTTTCCTGCCAATCGCCGTCGCCGCTGTCGAAGGTGAGATTGCCGTTGGCATTGACGAAGAGGCTGCTGTAACTGACCCCATAGAGCAGGACCGGGGAGGCCGGCGTGATCTGCACGGAGGAGTCGTCGTCCAAGGTCAGGGTCGTGCCGCCGGACGGGTCGGTCGGCAACTCTGACGCCGGCAGCTTGCAGGCATAATAGAAGTTGCCCGAGCCGTCGGGGATGAAGCGAATCGTGGAGTTGTGCAGGTCGAAGTTGGCGCTGAACTGCTCCGTGAAGTAGTCCGGCTGGGCGATCGTGGTAAAGCTGAACGGCGTGGAGAAGACTCCGCTGCCGCAGCCGTTGGTGGCCTGCACTCTCCAGTAATAGGTGGCCCCGCCGTCGAGCAGGGCTTGCACGACGTGGTTGGTGTCCGCGGTGGTGGCCTCGTACACGATGGTGCTGAAGGCAGCAGTGGTGGCAATTTGCAGATGGTACTGCACCGCCTGGGCTGCGGCCTGCCACACCAGAGTGGGCGAACGCGAGATGTCCACGGCCCCGTTGGGGGGGCCGGTCAGGGTGACGCTGCCGGGAGTCTCCGCCGCGACGCCGAGGGTCACTTGAATCGACTTTTCAACCGAGCCGCCGGTGGCCGTGATGGTCATCGTGTAGAGTCCCGGCGCTGCGGCGTCGAGGCCGCTGATGAGCATGGTCGAGCTGGTGAACGGTGAAGGGAGGGGGTTGACCGAGAAGGTGACGGACGTGCCGGGCGGCTGGCCCGCGGCCGAGAAGGAGATGTTCTCCGAAAAGCCGCCCGTGCGCAGCGCTTGCAGCATATAGGTCGCGGAGGGGCTGACGTTGGTGCAGACTTCCTGGGTCGCGGGCGTCGCCGTCAGGCGGAAACCGACCGGCTGCGGCAACTGCAAGGCCGGATCGCCCAGCAGGACGAATTCCTCGAAGAAGTCCCGGGTGATGCCGGCGTTTTGGGTCGGGGGGCCGCCGGGAGTGGCGGGTTGCCCGTACTCCTCGAGGAAGTCGTAGAGTCCCGCCTGCCAGGCCGGCCCGACCTTCCAGATGTTCTTTTCGAAGAAGGACCGGAAGAACGCCTTCTCCTGGATGGCGGACGGCAGCCAGTTCTCGGCGCTGCCCCAGTAGATGTAATTGGAGGCGGAGAGGTAGGCAGCGGCGCCCTTGTTGGCGGCGCGGATCCAGGTCTCGCCGAAACACTCCGAGTTGGGGTAGTTGGCGGTGTTGCACGACCAGCCGAAGACCAGGCCGTACAGGCCCGTGTTGGTGAGCGCATTCACGTTGCTTTGGTTGAAAGATGGATCCCACCAGCCGCTGGAGCTGCTATGGCCCATGTAGAGCGTGAACAAGCAGCCCTCGTTGACGGCGTTGGTTACCTGCTGCGTGGTCCCGCCCTGGGCGGAGTAGATGCGGATGCCCTCGTAGCCGTTCGGCTCAAAGTAGTTGTCGATGACCCAGTCGTGGGTCGGCTCCGCCGTGCCGTTGGTGTCCGGATTGGCGAGGAAGGCGCCCCGCCGCACATAATCGGGATTGGGGAAGCTGCCGGCCTCGACATAGAGGGTCTTATCGACAATCGCCTGAAGCTGGGCGACGGAGTTGACCGAAAACCGGCCGACGGGAATCTCGGGATACCAGTCGTCGCCGGCGTCCATGCAGCCGTAGTACAAGTCGGTCGCACCTGCCCGCGGACCCAACCCGACCCAGTGCGGGATGGTGTTGGCGGTGGAGTTCTCCCCGCTGGTGTCGCCGACAATGAGGATATAAGCGGGGCGGTCGGCGGTGTTGTACATGTTCTGGATGTAGGTTCGGATCGCGGTGCGATTCGTGCCGCTGGGGACGACGTACTTGTGGACTTTGTACTTCGCCGAGCGGGCGTTGACGAATTGCGTTAGCGGGGCGCTGTTCGCATAATCCGGCGGGGTGACGATCAGATAGTTTTCCGGGGGCGGCAGCGGCAGGCGAAGCGAGGGATCGCCGAGCAGTTCGAAGACCTCGGCGAAGTCGCGGCTGACCGGGGCTGTCGGGCCGTAGAGCGTGACGAAACGCATGACGGCGGAGTTGAAGGCGGGCCCCAGTTCACGGATGCGGTCGTTGTACAGCACCGCCATCTTACAGCGGTAGATGTCATGCCAGCAGGACCAGGGGTAGTTGTTGCCCATTGTCGTAACATAGGCGGCACTGGCACCCTTTTCGGGTACGCGCAAAAAATGCTCCATCAGCACTGGATCATATGTATCGTACCAGAAGTTCCCCACCACACAACTGTAACTTATCACCAGCGGATATGCATTGGTGTTGGACAAGGCGGAGACGTGGGCATCGGTAAACAGCGGAGCGTGCCATTGGCTGAAGGTGCTATGCCCGATGTAAACCGCCATGACGCAGCCGTCGTTGAAGCCAGCGGTGACGTCGGCAGTCGTTGCGCCATCGCGGGAATACAGTTTGCGGGACTCGATGCCGTTCGGCTGCATGTACATACTGACGATCTCATCCTGGACTTGCTCGCCCTGGGCCAACTCGTCCGGACCAGACAGGAAGATCGCCCTCTTCGGATAGGTGGGATCCGCGTAGCTTCCGCCATCAACGTACAGCGACTTGTCGACGATGTTCTGCAACTCCGTGACGGTCCTGACCGGCCAGCGGCCGTAGGCGATGTCGGCGTACCAATCGTTCGGGCCGTCCATGCACGCGTAGGGCAGATCCGTGCCCCACTGGTATGCCCCGCCGCCGTTGAATTGCGGCACGGTGAAGGATCCTGCCAACGGTGTCTGACGCAACGCATCACCGATCAGAAGCAGGTAGTCAGGGGCATTCGCGCCGCTCCAGAGGCTTTGTATGTAAGCCTTGATTGTATCTCGAGAGGTTCCGGAAGTGAGGCGGTAGACGGTGACGGAGAAACCCTGGGCGGTCTTGGCGTTGACGAACTGCGTCAGCGGCGTGCTGTATGCAAAGTCCTCGGCTACAACGATCATGAAGTCGCGATTGCCGCGCGGTGCCCCGCATTGCGGCGGGTTCAGGATCAGACCGCCCGGATTGTCCAGCGGCTTTACCGTGCCGGGCGGCGTGCTGCCGCCGTCGAAGCGAAGGTGGACGGTCAAGGCCGGCCAGGCCTGGACCAGCCCCCGCACCGGGTTGTACGCCACCGGCCGTACTTCCAGCAGCCACAGCCGGTGTCCGCGCATGATGCCCAGTTCCGTCATGGTCGCCCGTTCCGCGGGCGTGAACGCATCCAGCGCATACGCCGCAGGCACGAAGTCGATTGGCGTCTCCCTCGCGGGCGCCGGCTTGTCGTCCTGCGACACGCCTTCGGCGGTGACCTTCGGGTCACGCGGTTCCGTCGCCTTGGGCGTCTGCACCGGCACCAGCGGCAGGGACCGCCCCAGCCGGGCCAGGTCGATGGTCGCCGGCGAATCGGCCGAAACCGCGACCGAAACCGTTGCTCCGTGAGGAACGACGATTATCCGCCGCACGACCGGCAACGCTGGTCCGCCCGTTTCTCCCGCGTAGGTCGCCTCCGGCCAGCCGAGCTTGGCATAAGTGGAGCCGCCCAGTTCTTGCGGCGAAACGCCTATACCCGGCACCTCGACCCTCACGTCTAGCCCAGCCGCGCCGAGATCGACCGCACCAACCAACGGGGCGCTTGGGCCGCGGTCATCAAGGCGATATTCCACCTCGGTGGAGGATAGTTCGACCCAGGAGTCAGCCCAACTCGAACTGAGCGGCATCACCCCCGCCGCCAGCGCCAGCCACAACCCGACCGCTCGAAATGCCGCCTTATGCACTCGCATCTCCAGGTCTCCTTCCTGTTCCTTGACGGGCGTGGGCCTTGCTGGACGGATCATGTTCCGGTGTTTGGATGTTCAGGCCGCCAGGTCCGCGCCTTGCTCTGCAGTACGGCTCCCCGCGTGAGGCCCTCTCGGACTGAGCACGCAGCCGACATTCAGAATCGGCCACTTGTTGCCTGCCAGTGGCTGCTGGGCCTCTCCTCCTTTGCTGGAGGGCGGATGGCCGGGCAGAACCTCGCCGCGTCTCACGCATTCTCGCTCCATGTTACAAAGTCGGGCTTCGCAATGCACGAGTTCAGGCGAGCATTATTGTCAAAGTATCAAACATGTGGCGCGACACCGCACCTTGCTCGGTTATCAGGCCGGCATCAGCCGTCTGACACGCTGCCTTGCGTCCTATAAACGGGCGCTGCTGGGAGATCACCAAACGCCGCGGCAGCTCATTAGTATGCGACCAGTGAAGTCACAAAGGGTGGAACATCCTCGGCATCGACCAAGCCGTCCGCCGTGAAATCGCCGTGGTATCTTCGGCATTGCGGATAGGCTGCTTCGTAACCGGCTGCATTTGTTATGGCGGTGACGAACGGCCCGATGTCCAGCCCATCGACAACGCCGTCGCAGTTCAGATCGCCCAGCGGCAGCACGTTCGAGACGACGAAGGGGCCGGTGGCGTCAGCAGAACCAGCCTCCGGATCGGCGGGTGTGACCCGCAGGCACACGTCGGCCACGACGCCGGCGCCGAGATCGTGAACCGCGTTCCACATGAAGACATGCGGCACGCCGGTCGCGGCCGAGGTGAGTTCGTTGGTTCCGTCGCCGCCTTCCGCCATCGTGGCCGGCAGCCAGACTCCGTCACCCGGCGAGTACTCCACGACGATGGAGCACAAGTCCGCATCCACATCGAAGAGCCGATACGCAAGCGGAACAATCCAACTGGTTGGGCCGGTCGGCGAATCGACTCGGACCCGCGGCCGATTCATCGCGTTCAGCGGTACGGACCACAAGTCCGACTTGTTGGACTCGCTGCCGCCGGGCGTGGGACCGTACCCGTTGACCACATACAAGACGCCCTCGACGGCGACGGCCCCGTGGCGGCTTCGCGGTTGCGGCAGAGGAAAGATCGTGGACCAAATGTTGTTTGCCGGGTCGTATCGCTGGATCAGGTCCGTGCTGGCGCCGCTGGGCAGGGTGCCCCCGACCACGTAGATCAGATCGGCATGCACGCAGGACGCCGCCCGGTTTACCCCCACGGGAATCGACGCCGCCGAGGTCGTGTCCCATGTGCCCGACGCGAGGTCATACTTGATGACACGCTGCTGGCAGTCCACGCCGTCTTGCTGTCCGGAGATCAGGTACATCGTGTCACCGACGATTTCGCCGCAGTGCTGCTTCAGTCGCACGGGTCCGTCGGGAAGTTGGGTCCACGTGTCCGTGTCAATCTGATAGCGATAAAAGCCGTTGCCGTCCGGGCCGTTGTACTGGCCGCCGTAGACGTACGCGGCGCCGTTCCACTCCAACGCGGTGGCAAGGTAGGCGGCGACGTACCCGCCGGACCTTCCCGCCGTGTGCGACCAGGCGTTCGTGTCCGGGTCGTACACGGCGAACCAGCCGTCCCAGATGGGGTAACCCGCGAGCACGAAGATCTCCTGGGTTCCGTCGTGGTCGCGGTCGTAAGCGAAGCACTGGTTGTTGCCGGTGTAAGTGCCCTGCGTGACCGTGGGGCCGGCCGTGCCATTGGCGTTGTTGTACCCTGTGGGCCCGGTCCCGTCCCACTTGGCGGAGTGCCAGACGGCCGCCGCGAGGTCATAGATGCTGAAGCCAGACTGACGGTTACTGAAGTAGATCGAGCCGTCGGTATCCTGATAATCCATGGGGCCGGTGCCGCCGACGCTGTAGATCCGGCCGTTTGCGGCAGTCACGCTGACGTTGGCCCGCGGCCAGCTTCCGCCCGCCGGCGGGGTCTGCACGTCCACATAAGGGAAGTATGCCGGATCTGGCGTGAGCGTGGTCCAGGGTATCGGGAAGCTGTAGGGGCTGGTCGGATCGGAGCGGGCGGAGATTTCCTCCGGGTCGGTGTAGCCGTCGGAGTCGGTGTCCGCGTTGAAGGGATTGGTGCGGTAGGCGAACTCCTGCAAGTTGGTCAGTGTGTCTTGGTCCGGATCACCGGCGGCGTCGTCGCTGAACGGATCGAGGCCGGAGAGCACCTCCCACCCATCAAACATGCCGTCGTCGTCGGTGTCTGGATCAAGCGGATCCGTGCCGACCGCCGTTTCGTCGCCATCGTTCAGCTCGTCGCTGTCGGTGTCGGGTTTGAGCGGGTTGGTGTCGTAGGTGTGGACCTCCGCGCCGTCGAGCAGGCCGTCGTCGTCGGTATCGGGGTCGGCGGGGTTGGTTCCGCGGATGTACTCCTCGAGGTTGTAAAGGCCGTCGACGTCGGGATCATCGTCGGGACCATGAACCAGGCTGCCGAAGTACTGCATCTCCCACTCGTCCGCGAGGCCGTCGCCGTCGGTGTCGGTGACCGGGAGCAACGGCAAGTTGTCGCCACCCATGATGGCGCCGCCCTCGGTGTGCGGCACCTGGGTGTCGCCGAGGCCGTCGCCGTTGAGGTCCACGCCGGTATAGTTCGACCAGAAATTGCCGCCCAGGTACGGGCCGCCGAGGATGTTCAGCCCCGGGGTCTTGGCAATGTTCCAGTTGTTGGCCTGGTCGGCACTGGCGTTGTTGACGTTCCGGAGATCATTGTCATAGATCGTGCTGGCGGTACTGCCGAGCAACCGCAGTCCTCGGACGGAGTTGGACCGCACCCGGTTGCCGCGAATCGTGCTGGAGGCGGTATTGCTGAAGTAGACTCCCTCGACGTTGCCGTCGATGGTGTTGCCGACGATCGTGTAGTTGAAGCTGTAGCGGTCATTGCCGCTAGCCTCGCAGCGGATGCCGTAGCTGTTGCCCGTGATCACGTTGCCGGTGATCTGGTAGCCGTACGAGTCCTTGCACTCGGGATACGCCGCCACCAGGCTGGGATCGTCGTCGGTCCAGAGCCAGATGCCGCGCCCGTTGTTGTTGAGCGTGTTTTCTTCGATGGTGTTGTTGTTGCCGTGCTCGATGGCCACGCCCGCCGTGGAGCAATGCCCGGCCTGGTTGGCGATCACCGTGTTGTGCGTCGAGTAGCCCAGCCAGTAGCCGTAGTTGCAGTAGTCGGACACGTTGTCCTCGAACACGTTTCGCTGGCTGAAGGTCGCTTCGAAACCATTGTTCGGACTGTAGGAACAGTCATTGCGGGCGAAGTAGTTGTCGTTGTTCGGTTGCCGCTCGAGCGAGTGCGTGGCTCCCGCGAGAAACACTCCGTCGCCGCCGCGGAGCAGGACGTTGTCCAGTATCTGGTTGTTGCACGATCCGTAGACGATCAGCAGCGCGGCCGCGTCCCCGCCGTTGTAGCCGCTGCCGATCCGCGTGCAGTCGTTGGCGGTGTTGTGCCGGATAATCGAATCATCCGTGTTGTAAAGCGTGATTCCCCAGCCGGTGTTGTTCGACGCCTGGTTGTACTCCACCAGGGCTTGCGTGCAATCGAACAGGCTGATGCCGTTCTGCTGCCCGCCGACCTGGTTTTGTCGAATGGTCGCCCGGTCGCAGTAGCGCAGCCAGACCGCATGTCCGTACGTTCCGGTCGGGCCGTCGAAGATGTTGAGAAAATCGCAGTTGCCCGTCGGGCAGTCGTTGTAGGTCTGATCGACGGTGCAGTTCTCCAGCAGCAGGTCGTCGCAGTCATTGAGGTAGATGCCGTATTTGTAACGGCGGACGGTGAGATTGCGGAGCGTCACCCCGTGGCGCCCGGTCGCCTGGATGCCTTTGCCGGTACTGGAGCTGGTGCCGCGGATGATGGTATTGCTGCCTTCGATGGTGATACCGCCGGCACCGATCGTAATGCCGTTGGAGAGGTTATAGGTGCCCGAGCAAAATACCGTGTTTTGCGTGATGACCATGCCGTTGGTCGGAGTCACGCAGCGGGGGTCGGCGGACGTGGCGGCGGCCGACAGGAGAACCAGCACCGTCGCGGCAACCAAGGGCCGGCGGATCAAGCAGCATGCCATGAGATCACCTCTCGGGCTGGGCGGGCGGAATGAGGAAGGGCCGCGGGATGTGTCCGCCCTCCTGCTCCCCGCCCGCGGGCGTGTAGGTCTGCGTGTCGGCGTGTCGGGGGACACGTCCACACTCTTTAGTTTAACGTTCACAATAAGGCGATGCAACGAAAATCGCCCACGGCGGAGACCGCAGAGGGTGCCATGATTCGAGTCCTGCACTCCCGGAGTGGACTATTTCGGATGCAGGCTGCCCGGCTCGGCCGGGGTGGTGCGGAAGCAGCTGACGAGCAGGCTTCGCGAGAGAACAGGCCAGAAGGGGTCCCATCGGGACAAGAGCCGGTTGCTCGCCTGCTCGTGGAACGGCCGGCGGGGTGAGAGCCGAAGTACGCGGGCTTTGGTCCGGGGCCGCTTTCGCTTATCCTGTCCCCGACCGATGCCTCGCCGAGTCCGCTGTATGCTTCGCCGTTGTTCTCCTCAACCCCTGTTGGTCGCTCTGCTGGCCGCCGCGGCCTTGTACGCCGCCGCCGCGCTGCACTACGGAGAGGCTTTCTTCAACGTTCCGGTCTTCATCAACTTGCTGGGAGACAATGCCTTCCTGGGCATCGTCGCCGTCGGCATGACCTTCGTCATTCTCTCCGGCGGGATCGACCTATCCGTCGGCGCCGTGATGAGCCTCTCCAGCATCGTCGCCGCCCTGCTGATGACGCGGTACGGATGGTCCCCGTGGACGGCCTTCGCCGTTGCCCTGGCCTTGGGCACGGTACTCGGGTTGGGCATGGGGGCGGTCATTCAGTATGCCGGGCTGCGGCCGTTCATTGTCACGCTGGCAGGGATGTTCTTTGCCCGTGGATTGGGCTTCATCATCCATTTGGAGCCGATCGGCATCACCCACCCTGATCATGCCGGGTTGGCGATGTGGCAACTCGAGCTGAGCGGGACGATCACCCTGCCGATCACGGCGTTGCTCCTGCTGGCGGTCGTGGTCGTCGCCGGATATGTGCTGGCGTTTTCGCGGTTCGGGCGGAACGTGTGCGCCCTCGGCGGCAACGAGGAGGCAGCGCTGCTGATGGGCCTGCCCGTGGCCCGGACTCGTCTCGGAGTGTATGCCGTCAGTGGTTTCTGCTCCGCCCTGGCCGGCGTCGTGCTCACGCTCTACCTGTCGAGCGGCAGCCACCTCGAGGGGATCGGCCTCGAGCTGGACGCCATCGCCGCCGTGGTGATTGGCGGCACGCTGCTCACCGGCGGGGTCGGTTCGGTCTTCGGCACCTTGCTCGGCGTACTGATGATCGGCATCATCCTGAACGTCATGACTTATCAGGCGTTCAGCTCCGGAATGACCAAGCTGGCCATCGGCGGGCTGCTGCTGGCGTTCGTGGTGCTCCAGCGGGTGCTGACCCGCGGCGCCGCCCGCCCTGCTGCTGCGTAGCCGGAAGCTTGTCGCGCCGTTAAGCTGCCTGATCACAGCCGTCCGGCGGGAACCCCTCGGCTGGGAATGCCGCGTGGGCGGCGCAAGCCTGCGGAGGATGCCCTGATGCCCGCCGTACGATCTGGCCGGATTCTGATCGCGTTCGCTGTAATCGGGGGAGGCTGGATGAGCCACGTCGATTTTGCCGCCGCCGATGAGGCTGCCGTGCAGGCCGCCCGCGGCGTTTTGGAGCGGACCCTAGGACCCCAGGCCGCATTCTTCGACTTGCGGGAGATCCCCAAGGAAGGCGGGCTCGACGTGTTCGTCGTCTCGGCCAAGGACGGCAAGGTTTCTGTCGCCGGCTCGAGCGGCGTGGCCATCTGCCGTGGGGCCTATGAGTATCTGCGGGAGGCGTGCCACGCCCTGGTCGTCTGGGAGGGCAGTCGCCTCGATCTGCCCGCCCGCCTGCCCGACTTCGCCGAGCGCCGCGTGGTCTGCCCGAACCGCTACCGCCATTACTTCAACGTCTGCACGTTCGGTTACACCATGACCTGGTGGGACTGGGCGCGGTGGGAGCGGGAGATCGACTGGATGGCCTTGCACGGCATCAATATGCCGCTGGCCATGACCGGAACCGAGGGCATATGGCAGGAGGTTTGGCGCGGCTTCGGCCTTGGCGAGAAAGAGTTGGAAGAGTACTTCACCGGCCCGGCCTTCCTGCCGTGGCACCGCATGGGCAACATCAACCGGCATCTCGGCCCGCTTAGCCAGTCCTGGCACGATCGCCAGCGGGACTTGCAGAAGAAGATCCTGGCCCGCCAGCGGGAGTTGGGCATGACGCCGGTCGTGCCGGGTTTCTCCGGCTTCGTTCCCGCCGGCTTCGCCAAGGCCCACCCTGACGCCAAAGTCCGTCGCTCCGCGGCCTGGGCGGGCTTCGAGGCCACCTACCTGCTTGACGCCGGCGATCCGCTCTTCGTCGAAGTGGGCCGCAAGTACATCGAGGCCTATCGCCGGGAATTCGGCACCGATCATCTGTACCTCGCCGACACCTTCAACGAGATGCCGCCGCAGTTCGCGGCGGAGACGAAGCTGAAGGACCTCCGGGCCGCGGGAGAGGCCGTCTTTCAGGCGCTGATCGCCGGCGATCCCGACGCCGTCTGGGTGATGCAGGGATGGCTCTTCTTCAACGAGAGGGATTTTTGGGGTCCGGAGGAAGTGAAGGCCCTGCTCAGTGGCGTGCCGGACGACCGGATGATCCTGCTGGACCTGGCCTGCGACCTGATGCAGATCTGGAAGCTGCACCCGCCTTTCCGCGAGAAGCAGTGGATCGCCTGCACGCTGCATAATTTCGGCCAGGCCACGCCGCTCTTCGGCGATCTGGCCGCCTTCGCCGCCACGCCCGCGAATATCCTCAACGCCCCCGACCGCGGTCGTCTCGTCGGGCAGGGCCTGACCATGGAGGGCATCGAGCAGAACGCCGTAGTGTATGAGCTCCTCACCGATGCCATGTGGCGGGACGGGCCGATCGACCTCGAGCCGTGGCTGGAGCAGTATCTTACCTGCCGTTATGGGGCCTGCCCGAAGGAGATGAAGGAGGCTTGGAAGCTGATCCGGCAGTGCGTCTATGTCTCCGGCGGACTGCCCCAGTTCGGGGCTTCCTGGAGCAGCCATTACACCCGCCGCCCACGAGTGGACGCCGGTGGTGAGTCCGGGCCGTCGCTGGAGCAGCTTCACCGGATCATGGAATTGTACCTGGAGAGCGCCGAGAGATTCGGTCGCAATCCCCTTTTCCAACGCGACCTCGTCGACCTCGGCAAACGCTTCCTCCAGGAGTGCGCCGTCGTGCATTTGCATCGAGCGCTGTCGGCCTATGACGCCGGGGACGAGAAAGCGCTTGCCGCCGAAAGCCGCCGTTACCTCGAACTACTCGCGGACCTCGATCGTTTGCTGGATACGCAACCTTCGCACCGGCTGGCGGAGTGGATCGCCGCTGCCCGCTCGTGGGGTCGGACCCCGGCCGAGCAGGACTTCTACGAGCGCAACGCCCGCACGCAGATCACCATCTGGGGCGGCCCGATGCTCTACGACTACGCGGCCAAGGAATGGAGCGGCCTGACGAGCAACTTCTACGCCGAACGCTGGCGGCGGTTCTTCGACGAGCTGAAACGCACCATCGCCAGGCAGGACTTCGACCCCGCGGCGTGGGACAAGTCCATTGCCGCCTGGGAGGAGCAGTGGACCCGGCGGACCGATCTGCCGAAGTCCACGCCGCCCAAGGACGCCGTTGTCGTGATGCGGGAGCTGCTGGCCAGGTACGGACCTACCGTGAAGGGCGCGGCGCCCGATCGCGGCCTGGCCGTCGGCAAGCCGGTTACCGTTTCCAGCGGCACCGAACCCGGCCACGCCCCGGAACTGGCCGTCGATGGCAGTGCCGGCAATCGCGCCCAGGGCTGGTACGCCTCGCCCTATCCGCAGTGGCTCCAGATCGACCTGCAAACGCCGACCGAGATCGGCGGAGTCACGGTCTTTCCGTACTGGGATGGGCAGCGCTATTACCAGTACACCGTGGAGGTTTCTTCCGACGCGAAAGAGTGGAAACGCGTCGTGGATTTCTCCGCCAACACGCGGCCGGCCAATGCCCGAGGGCACGCCCATCGGTTCGAGCCGGTCGTGGGCCGCTATGTCCGCGTGAACATGCTGAAGAACAGCGCCAACGTCGGAGTTCACCTCATCGAAGTGCGGGTGTTCCCGCCCGCGAAGCGTTGACAGCCGAATCAACCCGGCTTGGCGGCCCCTCCGACCGGGATATACTGCCTGCATGGCCACCGCCCCGAACGCCGTCTATTTCTCTCCGGAGGACTACGCCCCGCTGCCCCGCCGGCTGGGCGCCGCCGTGGTCGATCTGGTGGGATGGTGGGTGATGACGGGCTTGTGCATCCAGGCGGTGGTATTCGTCACCGCCGGCCCGGGTCTGTGGCAGGAACCCGACCCCCAGGCCCGTGCCGTCAAGATCGAGCAGGTCAAGCAGAAACTACGAATTCCGCTGATGACCCTGCCACTGGTGACGGCGGCCGCCTACCACATCGGCCTGCGGAAGCTTCGCGGCGGGACGCTCGGCTACCGATTCATGCGAATCCGCCTGGTGGACTCGGACGGCCTGACGCCGCGGTGGCGGGTGCTGTGGCGCCGGTTCCTGGCGGGCGTTCCGCTCGTGCTTTGCTTCGGACTGGCGTACGCGGGATGCCGTAAGTCGCCTCGGCGGCAGGCCATGCACGACCAGGTCGCGGGCACCTGGGTAGTTCGCCGCCGCGCTGTTCCCGCCGGCCCCGCCGTAACCAGCTACCAGACCAAGCTCCTGGGAACCTATCCGCTGATGCTCATGGACGTAGAGCCGTTCGAGTCGCCATCGGCCGCCCTGGCCGATCATTCCGGCGCCACGGTTTGACGGCACCTCCGTGGCTGAACCATTGCCGAACTAATCGCGCGTCGACCGACAAACGGCCGGCGCCGGGGGGTAACCCGGCGCCGGCCTGGAGATATGAGATCGAGCTGCGTTTTCGACCAAACCGGCCGGGAGCGAGTCAAATCGCTCTCTCCGGCTGGCGCGGATCCGCTACGGACACGGGCAGGTCACCTCCACCAGGGTGTTGAAGGCATTGCCGCCTCCAGCAAAAGAGGTGATTTCGATGATGTAGGTCTGCCCGACCGTCACGTTCGCGCAGAAGGTCGACAACCAGCCCGGATTGGGCGCCGAGCCGCAGTCATCCTCGGAGCAGGCGATGGCGCGGCCGTAGTCGCCGCACCGCCCGGGCCAGAGCGTAACCTGGGTGTCCAGCGGTGTGCTGCCCGGCGGGATGGGGCTGTTGCACGTCTGGATCCGCACCGTGGGCGCCGTGGCCGTGAAGAGCAGCCAGGCGGAGTTATTTGCCTGGTTCGGCCCGCTGTAGTAGCACGGCACGAGCGGATCGCTGGCATTACGGGTCATCAGGGCCAGGTTAATCAAGCGCGATTCACCGCAGAGGATGTACTCCGCGCCCGTGCATTCGTCGATGGCCCCGCCGAGCGACGGGCAGGTTCCGGTACTGATGGTCAATTGGCCGGGCCCGGTGGCCGTCGGGTTGCTGGTGTCGCCCCAGCCGCCGATGCGGATCAGGTATTGGGCGCCCACGCTGGGGACGTTGAACTCGAACCGCGACGGGCCGCCGCCGGTGCCGCAGTCGTCGTCACTGCATGCCACTTGCGTCCCGCCGCCGACCAGACCGCAGTCAGTCGTGCTGTACATGGTCATCACGGTGTCGAACGAGGTGCCCTCGCAGAGGCTGAAGCAGTGCAGGCCGGTGGCCGTCGAGGTCCACAGGTACCAGATGTCGGCGCGGGGGCCCCAACCGCTGCTGACGCAGGTGCCGTTGGCATGGCCCTCGTCGGTGCAGCAGGAGGTGTCGAACGTCCACTGACCGGTGCCGCTGATGGCGATGCGGTCGGCACACATGTCGTTCGCCGCCGGCGTGCCGGTGACCCCGTTCACGGTGATGGTATACGGCCCGATGGCCGCGTCCGCCGGGTTGCTATAGACCGGGTAGTAGTAGGTTCCGGCCGGCAGGTTGGCCCAGGTGATGACCGGGGCGTCCGGGTTCGACGGGCAGCCCTGCCAGTCGATCGACGTCCGCTGGATGGCCGTGCCGCAGGGGCAGGTGTTGTACAGCACGACGTACACGACCGGAGGATCCTCCGGCGAGGCGCAGTAGTCGATGGTGACCGTGGTGCAGTCGCCGGTCGTGGTGAAGGCATGCCACACGGCGGGATCGAGCGTCGTGCAGCCAGCGTTGGTCGCACAGGTGTTGTCGCCGCTAAAGACTAGCGGAGTGCCGGGAACCAGCGGAACCGGCGCGACGAAAGCGCAGTCGTCATTCGGGGGGATCTGATACGGGCAGACGCACGGGTCGGTGCAGCGGGTACCTTCGCCCATGAAGGCGCCGCCCTGGATCAGACACTGCGACAGGAACAGCTCCTGGCAGCCTTCCGGATCATCGAAGCAACAGGCGCCGAGGCAGGAATCGGGGCAGGTTCCGCCCACG
Source organism: uncultured Planctomycetaceae bacterium (assembly GCA_964572385.1). Lineage (GTDB taxonomy): Bacteria > Planctomycetota > Phycisphaerae > UBA1845 > UTPLA1 > CAZNFM01. The sequence goes on from CAZNFM010000024.1 coordinate 71,666, forward strand.
ATCCAGAAGCCGTTTAGTTGCCCGCAAGCGTCCTCGGTGACGTCGGCCACGCAGCCGGGTTCCGGCGTGCTCACGCAGCACGCGCCGACGCAGGGGTTGGGGTTGCACGGCTCGCCGTCGCGGAAGACATTGGGCGGTGTGCAGGCCGCCGGCAACGCCTGGAAGCAGGTGCCGTCCGGCCGGCAGCACGCGCCGCCGCCGCAGATCGGATCCAACTGCGCGCAGGTCAACCCGACCGTCCATTGATGCTGCGTACCCGGCTGGGCGAGGCAGTCCTGCCAACTGATGTTACTGACGCACTGCCAGACGAAGGTGTTGGTGAACCAGCAGCAGGCGCCGGTCGGCGGGATGCCCGGGCCTCCCAGGACGCAGAAGGCCAGATCGGCCGGGTCGACGCTGTAGGCGGCGCTGGCCAGGGTCCAGGAGGTGATGTTCTGCCCCGGATTGAGCACATAGGTTCTCGATCCGCTGGTCTGCGTGGTGCTGGCGGCAAAACTGCCGAAGACCGGGGCCACCTGCAAAGGCCGGCCGCCGATCCACCAGTTCCCCGGCCAGAGGAACACCGCCGGGCTGATGGTGACCTGATACTCATAGAGGCGGCCGTAGAAGCCGAAGTTCTGGCCGGTGTCGGTGCGGACGGCGGGCAGGTTCTGCAACTCGATCAGCGTAGCGCCCGGCACGCCGGCGTTGTCCAGCACAATGATTACATCCACATAACCCGTGAAATTGAAGTTCGGCGAGGCCGCCGCGTAGAAGACGAGACCCGTCACGTCGGTGTTGGCCGTGATCACGAAGTCGTCGATGGCCCAGGCATCCTGTCCGGCGCCGCGGGTTGACAGCACGCCGACATCGCCGTCCGGTCCGCCATTGTTCCAGACCGCGTTGGCACACGGGTCGACGCATTCTCCGACCAGCACCGCCGCGACAAACGGGCCGATGTCCGCCGCATCGACGCCGCCGCTATTGTTCATGTCGGCGTTGACGCAGTTGCAGAGCGGGTTGGCGACGCCCATGAAGCAATCCACGAAGCACTGAATGTCCAGGCCGTTGACCAGGCCGTTGTTATCCACATCGGCCTTGCAGTTGCTTCTGGGGCTTCCATCCCGCGGCCCGAGAAAGTCGTCGAGCCGGATGGCGCCGGGGATCTGGCCCGGGTTCTGGATCGCTCCCGAGGCCTCGGCCGAAACCCTCGTGGTCTGGTCCAGGACCGGCTCGCCACCGGCCAGGACCCCGGCCGCCGACCATGCCATACACAGGCATAGCGTCATACCAAACAAGACACGGATTGTCCGAGTTTCCATGACATGCTCCTTTTTCAGACGTGCGAAGTGCTTCTGTAGACCCGGAATTCCGGAATCGGAATCCCACACCACCGAGGTTGATCTTATCGTGTTGTGCCCCTCAAGACAAGCTTTTCGAGGCCTGGATCTCCACCGTTTGCTGTGTCACGTCATCGAAGCACGAGGCCGCTGCGCGGGCCTGTTCGGCGCATGAATCGCCATCCAGCCCACCGCCAGCGGAGCGCGCAAAGATCCACACAGACCATCCCGAGGCGGCGTTTCCTGTTGCCGGAAGGTGCGAGCGGACGGATTATCGGAGAGGCCCATCGGTTTCGGGCCAGGATACTACTGGTGCGTTGACTTGCATGATCCGGCAGGCCTAGCATCGGGAAACGCAGGCGGGGGGCTGCCGTTGTCCCGCCTCCACCGCACCGGTCAGCCGCAGCCTCCGTCCGCCAAGGTGAGGCAGAGCCTCGCTGAGGGGGTTCCGTTCACAGACTGCTGACGGATCCGGTCTTCTCCCACGCGGCTCGGACACCCCGGCCGTGGTGGGGCTGCTTCATTGGGGAAGAGGGGTTTAGGTTGGCGACCCGCGAATAGCTGACGTATTCCAGAGACAAGTTCAGGAGCAGAGAGGAGAGAATTATGAGACACTTAGTCATGGTTGCGGCCCTCGTGGGCCTCGTGGCGGCGCCGCTGTATGCCGGTCCCATCTCGCCGACGGCGTACGGGCCTTCGCTGGATCCGGTCGTGGTGCGGGATCCCGGCGATGTCGCCGTCCCGTTCGACGTGACCGGAATCTACAGCATGGACGAGTACGGCGACGCCGACAATGTCGTCATTCTGTTCGACTTGGCGGCGGCCGTGGGTCTCCCGTCCGGCAGCCCGGTCACGATGACCGGCATCAGTTGGGATGTGACCCTGTATGCTGACTCCCCGAGCTGGCTCAGCGAGCTGAAGGTGTACCTCGACGACGCCATCGCTCCCGACGGCCTGGGGTTGCACATCGCCCCGGGCGCCGGCGACAATTTCGGCGGAACCGAAAGCTACACTTCGGGCGGCCTCATCGACCTGTCGGACAACGCGATTGCCGACATCGTCCTGCCCGACGGCATCCTGCGGTTGGAGTTCTACGAGGGTTATGACGACTATGAGGATGACTGGGACGGGCTCTGGGAATCCGGCGCTTTGACGATCGTCGCGACGCCCGAGCCGGCCTCGCTCGTCCTGCTGGGCCTCGGCCTGGTCGGCCTGGTCCGCCGCCGCTAGGCTGATCGCTTCACGCGCCTGCAACGCGCGCGGGGTCACAGCAGAAGACCCCGCCATGACAAACAGCGTACCATCGCCGCAGCCGCCGGGAGCCGCCCTCCCGGCGGCTGTCGTTTTTCTCGCGGCTTGTGCCTCGTGCGAGTCCATGTGCCGATGCCGCGCCCGCCGGCTCGCTTGGTGTCACACCTCGGGCACTCCTCATCCTGCCGGTGCTGGACGGGGTGCCGTGGAGCGGCTCGCCCGGCGGGCAGTTGGGCGTAGCGGCGGGCGAAGCCGACGAGCCGGCCCCCCTGGGACCGTCCGGGTCGGGTAGCGTGAGCACTCCGTCCGTAGTATAAAATAATAAGACCTGTTTATCTTTTTATGTCGCGGCGCTCCTCCGCGTTCCCGCGTTCCCCTACTGCTGTGGCTTGCCGGGAAACGTCGCTCAGATACACTTGCCGTCATCGGATGGTACTGACGCACTACGCTGTGGCTTGCCGGGAAACGTCGCTCAGATACACTACTACCAATGTGGTGCCCTACACCACCAGCTGTGGCTTGCCGGGAAACGTCGCTCAGATACACTAGAACCTATCCCTAAACTTGCATTTTGTATATCCATGATGTATACTACACAA
>CAZNFM010000025.1:0-74515 GCA_964572385.1 uncultured Planctomycetaceae bacterium
CCTTCTGGCAATCGTTCCCCGCCTTCCGGCGGTCGTTCCCCGCCTTCTGGCGGTCGTTCCCCGCCTTCTGGCGATCGTTCCCCGCCTTCCGGCAGTCGTTCCCCGCCTTCCGGCGATCGTTCCCCGCCTTCTGGCAATCGTTCCCCGCCTTCCGGCAGTCGTTCCCCGCCTTCCGGCGATCGTTCCCCGCCTTCCGGCGATCGTTCCCCGCCTTCTGGCGATCGTTCCCCGCCTTCTGGCAGTCGTTCCCCGCCTTCCGGCAGTCGTTCCCCGCCCTCCGGCGATCACCGCCGGCCGGAAAAAACCGCTTTTTCGAGGCCGCTGGGGCGGTTGGCCGGGCCGCCGGGCGGCAGTCCGGGGTCGGGTCGGGTTTGGGAATGGCGGGCCGCTACGGGCGACCGGCACGCTCGGGGGCGTTGCGGACCTGCACCAGCTCCGCCGCGATGCTCACCGCGATCTCGGCGGGCGTCCGGCTGTGGATCGGCAGGCCGATCGGGGCCCGCACGCGGGCCAGCGCCGCCCGCTCGACCCCTTTCTGCCGGAGCTGCCCGAAGATCTCGGCGACCTTGTTCGTGCTGCCCATCATGCCGAGGTAACGCAACTCCCGCCCGGCCAGTTGCCCGAGGACCAGGGCGTCGGCCCGGTGCCCCTCGGTCATGATGGCGACGAAGCTGTGCGGGCCGTCGGGGATGTGCCGGCCGACCTCCGCGTACGGCAGGACGATCTTCTCATGGGCGAACGTGTTGGCCGCCAGCGTGTCCACCGCGGGACGGTCGTCGAAGACCACCAGGCGAAAGCCCAGCTCGACCAGCAGCCGCGACAAGGCCAGGCTGACGTGCCCGCCGCCGACCAGGTAGGCGGTGTCCCAGAGGCCGAGGCACTCCTCGTATCGCCAGCCCGCGGCGTCACGATGGAAGCGGGGGGGGAAGAAGGCGGCACCGCCGGCGGCGTCGCCTCGGCCCTCGGCCCCGGCCACCTCCAGGCAGTTCGGCGAGAGACGCAACGTGCCGCGGCCGCCCCGCGCCGCCAGGGATGCGGCCTGCTCGAAGGCGGCGGCGTCCTCCGGGCGGCACGGGTACAGCAGCGTGGTCTGAGAGCCGCCGCAGATCATGCCGGAAGAACCCGCCGCCCGGTCGTCGTGGTGCCGGAGGCTGACCACCGCCGGGCGGGGCTCGCCGGATGCCGCCATCCGGCAGGCGGCGTCGATCAGGCGGTGCTCGACCTCCCCGCCGCCGATCGTGCCGGCAGCGCGGCCCTCGGCGGTGACGAGCATCTTGAAGCCGGGCCGCCCCGGCGACCCGCCTTCGATCTCGACGACGACGGCCAGCACGACCCGCCGGCCGCGGCGGAGGCAGTCGAGGGCGATTTCAGCCAGGCTTCGGTCCATGTCGGTCATCTCGCTGCGTGGCGCCGTTGGCCCAGCGTTGGAGCCGCCGGGCAGGGTTCGCCGCCTCGGTCACGGCTCCGGCTTCGCGGCGTCGCCCCAGAGGGTCATGAAGATTCGTTCGTTGGTCAGTGGGGCGACGAAGACCGGCGGCAGGTCCGGCCGGTACGCCCGCATCGCCTCCTGCAACGCGAAGAAGGCCCCGATGCCGTAGAGGAAGGGCGGCTCGCCGATGGCCTTGGAGTGGAATGGCCCGGCGGGGTTCGGTGAATCCTCCAGGAAACGGACGTCGATCTCCGCCGGGGCGGAGAGCAGGTCGGGCAGCTTGTAGGTGGTGAGCGTGTCGGTCAGCAGGCGGCCCTCCGGCGAGTGGCGGATCTCCTCGACCGTCATCCAGCCGATCCCTTGGGCGAGGCCGCCCTCGATCTGCCCGCGGTCGATGAGCGGGTGGAGGCTCTGCCCGGCGTCGTGGACGAGCCGCACGGCGTCGATGCGGCCGGTGCCGCGCAGGATGTCCACGGTGGCTTCGATCAGGGCCGCTCCGTAGGCGTGATAGGCGAACGGTTCGCCCTTCTCAATCCGGCGGTCGAAGTAAATGTTCGGCGTGGCGTAGTGGGCCTGGGCGGACAGGCTGACCCGTTGGCGGTAGCAGCCGTCGATCAGCTCTCGCCAGGCCAGCCCGGCGTCGCGCCCTTCGGCGAAGACCCGGCCGTCGCGGATCTCCAGGTGGTCCGCGGCGGCCCGGCCCAGCCGGTCGGCGGCGGCGGCGAGCAGGCGGCCGCGCAGGGTCTCGCAGGCCAGGCGGACGGCGTGGCCGTTGAGGTCCGCGCCGCTGCTGGCGGCGGTGGGGGAGGCGTTGGCGGCGCGGAGCGTGCTAGTGGCCTCGATCCGCACGGCGGCGGGATCGATGCCCAGCACCCGCGCGGCGACGCCGCGAATCTTGGTGTTGACGCCCTGGCCCATCTCCACGGCGGCGGTGCTGACGCCGACGCTGCCGTCGAGGTAGATATGCACGAGGGCGGAGGCCTGGTTGAGGAAGGTCGTGGTGAAGGAGATGCCGAAGCACACGGGCATCACCGCCAGGCCTTTCTTCTCCAGCGGGTGGGCGGCGTTGAAGCGCGCGACCTCCTCTTGCCGCCGCGACAGGTCGCCGTGACGTTCCAGGGTCTCCCAGCAGCGGCGGGCCAGGCAGCGGCGGGCCGTCATGCCAAAAGGAAAAGCGTCGCCTTCCTTCAGCAGGTTCTTCCTTTGGAGCTCGGCGGCATCGACGCCCAGCGTTCGGGCGGCATGGCGGAGGGCGCACTCCATGACGAAAGCCGCCTGCGGGGCGCCGAAACCGCGAAAGGCCGTGTTGGGCGGGAGATTCGTCCGGCAACAATAGCCGGTGGCCCGGACGTTGGGAATGTAGTAGCTGCCGGTGGCGTGGAAGAGGGTGCGCTCGAGGATGGCCGTGGAGAGGTCGGCGGCGGCGCCGCTGTTCTGATGGAACACGACTTCGTAGGCCAGCAGCCGCCCGTCCGCCGACAGGCCCAGCCGGTAGTCGGATGAGTACGGGTGTCTTTTTCCCGTCCAGCGGAGGTCTTCGCCGCGGCGGAGGACGATCTTCACGGGTCGCCGCAGGCGGAACGCCGCCAGGGCTGCCAGCGCCGCCCAGACGGTGGCCTGGTCTTCCTTGCCGCCGAAGGCGCCGCCCAGTCGCGGGGCCTCCACCTCGATCCGGTGCATCGGAACGTTCAGCACCCGGGCGACGATCCGTTGCACGCTCGACGGGGCTTGCGTGGCGGAGATGAGGCGCAGCCCGCCGTCCTCGCGGAGTTCCGCCACCGCCCCCTGGGTTTCGAGGTACACGTGCTCCTGGGCGCCGGATTCCACCCGGCCTTCGACGACGACCGCGCACGCCGCCCACGCCGCATCCACGTCGCCGCACGCGAACGTTCGCGGCGGCGCGATCAACTCGCCCCGCCGCAGGGCCTCCCGCGGATCGAGCACCGGCGGCTCCGCGATCGCCCCAATGCGGACGGCCTGGGCGGCGGCCCGGGCTGATTCGGGGCGGTCGGCCACCACCAGGGCGATCGGCTGGCCGATGAAATGCACCTCCTGCTCGGCCAGGAGCGGTTCATCCTCGATCACCCCGCCGATCTGGTTGCGGCCGGGAACGTCCGCGGCCGTGAGCACGGCCACCACGCCGGGATGTGCAAGCGCGGCGGAGAGGTCGAGACGCTCGATCCTACCGCGGGCCGCGGGCGACACGACGGGGACGGCATGGAGGCAACCGCGCGGCTCCGGCTGGTCGTCGATGTAGCGGGACTCGCCGCGGACATGGAGCAGAGCGTCGGCGTTGGGGGTATTCATGGCTGGAACCCCTCCGTCTCCATGGGAAAGAGCCGCAGGAAATGGGCGAAGATGAGATGGCGCAGCAGTCGCCACTTGTATTCCGCGGAACCGCGAACGTCGCTGATCGGCGAACACGCGGCGGCGGCCAGATCGGCCGCGCCGTGCAGAGTCTCGGCGTCGATCAGCCGGCCGGCGAGCCAGTTGGAGGCTTCCTCCAGGTAGAGCGGCACCGGGGCGACGCCGCCCGCGGCGAGTCGGGCGGCTCTGATCCGACCGCCGTCGACTTCGAAGTATGCCGAACTGTTCACGGAGGCGATGTCGAGCCAGGTGCGGCGCGAGACCTTCTCGAAGTTGATTCTGGCTTCGCTCGGCGGCGCGGTGAATCGGACGGCCTCGACGAGTTCATCCGGCCGCCGATCCAGTTGCTTGTAACCGAGGAAAAAGCGGCGGAGCGGCACTTCCCGGCGGGCAGAGCCGTTGTGCAGGACGGCAGAAGCTCCCAGCGCGAGCAGGATGATGGTCAAGTCCCCGATCGGCGAAGCGTTGACGACATTGCCCGCCACGGTGGCGCGAGCGCGGATGCCCGGCGCGGAGATCAGCTCCATCCATTCCCTGAGCCGGGGCAGTCGGGCCGCCAGCTCGGGCGACCGCTCCAGATCCTGCATGGTCAGACCACCGCCGAGGGTCCAGACACCGTTTTCGCAACACAGTTGCCGCAGTTCCTCGCGGCCGGAGAGCAGGTGGATATCGGGTTGGGCGTTGAGGTCGTCGCCCCGTTGGACGTAGAGGTCCGTTCCGCCGGCCACCAGGGCCGTCGTGTTCAAGGGAAACAAGGGCCGGGCCGGCGGCGCCGAAAGTCCCGCCAGCCGGTCGGGGATGCCCACGAAGTATTCCGGGACAATCTTCCAATCCGCCAGCAGCCGGAGTCTGGCGTGCATCCCGGTTCGTGCGGCTGCGGCGAACTCCGCGGGAGGGAACCGCTCGGCCAGGCGATGGATCGCCCGCTTGACCGACAGGTAGCCGGTACAGCGGCAGAGGTTGCCGGCGGCGGCCAGGATGGCCTCACTGGCGCAAAGGGCATCCGCGGTCAGCAGGTAGGCGGTGACGGCGATGATGATGCCGGGCGTGCAGAAGCCGCATTGCGACGCGCCTTCTGCCAGCAAGGCTTCCTGTAGCGGCGTGAGTTCGTCGCGGTTGAGACCCTCGAGGGTGACGATTTGACGTCCCACGGCATCGCCGAAAGGCGTCAGGCAGGTATTCAAAGGACGGAAGTGGACTTCGTTGCCGCGCCGCTCCGACAGGATTGCCAGGCAGGCCCCGCAGTCGCCTTCGCGGCAACCTTCCTTGATGCTGGTTAGTCCGCACTCGCGCCGCAGGACATCCAGCAATGTGCGGCCCAGGGGAATCTCGAGCGAGACCTCACGGTCGTTGACCAGCAGAACGCTCATGAGGAGCCGTGCTTCTCCAGAAAGGCAAGAAGGAACGTGAGGAGTCCCGCCGTGATGGTGGCGGCCGGGATGGCTATCGGGTGGCGCGACGACGGCCGTTCTGCCTGGAGCCGCCAGTGCCGTTCCAGCGATTTGCCCGCCGCCAGACCCAGCGGGGAGACGGCCACGGCCGCGATTACGGCCACATAGGCATACGCCCAACTGGCTGGCAGGCCCGATCCGGGCTGCACGCATGCGGCGAAACCCGTCACGCTGCCGCTGAGCGGGAAGGCCATCGCGGCCAGCAGAGCAGCGACGGCTCCGGCGACTGCGGTGCGAGAGAGCGTTTTTTCCGCCCAATGCCCCGCGATCGCGATCACGGCAAGGAAAGCGCCGGCCTCCAGCGAGTAAGCGAAGACGGGGTTCCAAACCGCGCCGTGAATCAACGGGATGCCGACTGCCAGCGAAGTGCCCACCTTCAGGACCGCTGCCGCGACGGCGATCAAGACCAGGCCGGTCGGCCGCAGGCCGGCTGCTCGCCCGAAAAAGAAGAAAAAGAACGCCGCTCCGGTCAGCACAGAACCGATCAAACCGCCGGGGCAGATCGCCTTAGTTGATAATCGGACGGCCGCTTCGCCAAGTCCCCAGATGAATCCGGTGGCTACGGCCAGTTGGAATTCCGTGCGCATCGAAAGGATCCTTCGTCAGTTGTCCCCGTTCATCCTAACCTATGGGAGCCTGCGGGGGCAATTGGCCATAGCGGGCGGACTCATCAGACCCGTCCACCGGCAACTTTCGGTAGAGCAGTTGGTTATGCGAAGAGATGTTGCGTCCTCTCCGGGTTCCGCGTATACTTGTTGGCGTACGAATCGTGGAGGCGAGCCGTCCGACATCAGGCCGAAACCGCCGCTGGCCGGTGGCTGGTCCAAGCTAGGGGTCTGCGTATCCGCGATCCCGTCGCGCATTCATGCCGTGAGCCCGATTTACGGGGCAGGCGATCGGATCTTGCCTCGAAAGACCGAATTCGAAGTGCCGAGCGGATGGGCAGCGGAACGGATGCGGGGATGTTGAGGCGTATCTTGGGTTGTCGAGATGCTTAGGAAGATGGGGCTGGCAGCGGTCTTGGCGTTGGTCGGTTCCGTGGCCCTCGCTGGGCCACCCCAGGAGGGGGATCCTGCGCCCGGCATCACGGCAACGGCCTGGTGGAACCTGCCCAAGCACGTCAAGCGACTTACGTTGCGGGACCTGAAGGGTCACATCGTGCTGGTGGAGTTCTGGGCGACATGGTGCAAGCCGTGTCGCGAGGGGATTCCGCATTTGATCGAGCTGCACGACAAGTACAAGTCGAAGGGCGTGGTCCTGCTGGCGCTCTCCTACGAAACGAGCACAAAGGTCGGCAAGGCGGTCCGGGAGGAGAGAATACCGTATATCGTCGGGGCCGGTGCCGAAGCGACCAGAAAAGCGTACGGTATCACCGGTTATCCGACGATGTTCATCATCGACCGTGACGGTCTGATCGCCTGGAGTGGCCATCCGAATTCAGAGGAGGTCGTGAAGACCATCGACCGGCTTCTGAAGGAGAAGCCGCCGAAGTCCACCGACCCTTTTGCGGCCTTCGGGCCGGAACGCGATCTTCAGAAGGCTGAAGAGTTAATCCGGAAGCGGAAATACGTTGAAGCGATCAAGATCTACGAGCGAATCGTCAAGGTCCACCAGGGGACCAGATCGGCCAAAACGGCGCAGGCCCGCCTGAAGGAATTGCGGGCTGACGAGCGAGTCATGGCCCAGGTCCAGGCCGATTTGCTGAAGCGGGATTGCGAGGAATGGTTGAGCATGGCTCGATCATTCGCCAAAAAGGGAAACAAGAAGGACGCGGCGGAGTATTACGAGAGAATCATCGACAAGTACCCGGAGAGCGACTACGCCGAGATTGCCCGTGAAGAGCTGGAACGGTTGCAGTCGTGAGGTAGTCTTTTCGGGGTTTAGGTCGTATTGCGAACAGGCAGGCGCCTACACGATAGGGAGTGCGGAATCATGATGAAATACATGTTGGTGCTAATGGGCGGTTTGTTGATTCTGGGAGCTCCGGCGGCGGCGCAAACCGAGGTCGGGGACAAGGCCCCGGAATGGGATGCCGACCAGTGGTTCAACCTGCCGCCGGGCATGAAGTCTCTCAAGCCGGCGGATGTCTCGGGCCAGATCGTGGTCTTGGAGTTTTGGGCCACCTGGTGTGCTCCCTGCCGGGAGACGATCCCGCACTTGATCGACACCCACGACAAGTACAAGAGCCGCGGCGTGGTGATCGTGGCCCTTTCCGATGAAAGCGAATCCAAGGTGAAGCCGTTCATCAAGGAAATGAAGATGAACTACATCGTCGGAGCCGGCTCTTCCGCGAAGGATGCCTATGGCGTCACCGGGATTCCCACGGCGTTTGTGATCGGCCCGGACAACAAGATTCTGTGGAAGGGGCACGCCGCCATGGTCCGTGAAGCCATCGACAAGGCTCTCCGCGAGGCTCCGCCGAAGTCGAAAGGTATTCTGGCCGAGAAATCCGCCGATGCCGCGTTCTCCAAGGCCAACAAGCTCTACAAGGACCGCAAGTACGCCGAGGCCCTGCGGGCTTACGAAGACATCTCCAAGGATTACAAAGGCACGAAAGTCGCCAAAGATGCCAAGGGGAAGCTGGATCAGATCAAATCCAACAGCCGGATCATGGACATCGTCCGCAAGGAGGAGGCGGAGCGTGTATCGCTGGGTTGGTTGACCATCGCCCGAGCCTGCGTCCAGTACGGCGACAAGGCGGACGCGGTCCGCTACTACAAGCGGATCATGGACGAGTACCCGGATACGAAGTACACCAAGATCGCCGAGGCGGAACTCAAGCTGCTTCAAAGCAATGATGATGGCACCGGCGGCAAGCCGGCCGACGCGGACAAGAAAGACGCCAAGAAGAGCAGCAAGAAGGATACGGGCAAGAAGACTCGGCGAGCTTCGGACGAGGACGAGGAAGAGGATGAGGATGAAGATGAAGCGGAGGATGATGACTCCGACTCTGACGAGTAGCCGTCGACTCCTGTAGCCTTGCTTCAGCTTCCTCAGCCTCTACCGCGGACCATGTCACGGCGGCCGGCGAAGCAGGCTCGCCGCTCGGGTGAAGACCGTCTCGTCAAAGCCCATCGCCCGAGCCAGTTGCAGCGACTGCTCCACCCAAGAGGGATAGGCCGTGATTCTCCGCCTTTCGGCGGGCGGGAGCGATCTCCACAATAGCCACGGGGCGACCGGCACCGGGTAATCGCTGCCCCATACCAGCTTGTGTTGCAGGTCCGGGCGGCGGGATAGCCGACGCAGCCACGCTGTCCTGCCCACGGCGCCGAGGGCTGAGATCTCGGCATAGAGAGGAGCGTCGGCGAACTCCGTCAACAGTCCGTTGATCAACGCCTGATGCCCCGCGGAGTTCTGCCAGCGGAACGTCGGCGTCGCGGCATGGGCGATCAGTGTGACGGGCATCTCGCCCGCTTGCCGCAACTCATTCAGCACGGCCAGCATGGGTCGGGCGTCCTCGAATTCAGCATGCTGAGGAGTCAGGGAGGATTCGCCGCCGTAGTGGATGAGCATGGCCAGACCCAGCCTGGCCGCAGCCCGCAGGCAGGCTCGGGTGCGAGGGTCTGTCGGGCGGATGTTCTGGTGGGCCGGCAGCCATTTCACCAGCACCGCGCCCGCCGCCGCGACCTCGGCGAGATGGTCCTCGCTGCCTTGGCGATAGGGGTGAACGGAAGCGCCGAAGAGGTAGCGGTCCGGCCGGGCTTGGCATATTGCCCGGACCAGTGTGTTCGAGACATACAGGTCCGATCCCAGGCTGCGGCGTCCGGCCGCCGGCCCGATCGGCCGGCCTGCGTCGTCGTGATACTCGTCGAAGGCCAGCAGGACCAGCCGGTCCACGCTTGGCGCGGACCAGTGCTGCTCGTTGACGGCGGCGATCTGCCGGTCGAGGGCGGGGCCGATCGGCAAATGGGGATCGATGCCCAGCCACCGCTTCACCACGAACCACCCCACCCGCCGCAGCATTCGCGGGGAGAAGTAACTGTCGAAACCGGGTTGCCCGCAGGAGCCGTGAGGTTCGAAGGAGAACCTGGCACGGTCCTCGCCGAGGCGGCGGGCGCTGAAGCCCACATGGCAGTGAACGTCCACAATCACGTGCGGCCTCGCAGTCGTGGGCCGTGGCGCCGATCGGCGTCGGTTCGCTGTTCCATCGCTCGGTGCATGATGTAGTATACGCGACCGTTCATGAATCAGGCGACGCCCGATCTGATCGTGGTAGGGTCAGGTTTTGGGGGGGCGGTGTGCGCGCTGCGCGCGGCCGAAGCTGGGCTGCGGGTCGTGGTGTTGGAGCGCGGTCCTCGGCTGACGCCGGATCTCTTGCAGGATATGGCGCTGGGTCGCACTGCCGTTTTCCGTGACGAGGAGACACCGGGCGTATTGGAACTGCACCGTTTGAGCGGGCTGCTGGCGCTGACCGCCTCCGCTGTGGGAGGCGGATCAAACCTCTACACCGCGGTGACAGTTCGTCCGCAACCGGAGGTTTTTGAAAGGAATTGGCCGTCGGCGATCAACTGGTGGCGATTGCAGCCCCTGTACGATCGCGTGCAGTCGGTGATTCGCCCGTCGCCGGTCCCGATCGAGCTGGGGCGGATGAAGGCCATGAGCCTGCTCGCCGAACGTATGGAGGTGGCCCGGGTTGCCCTGCCTTTGGCGATGGATTGGCCGGCGGAACCCGCGGAACTGGCGATATCACCCCAGATTGGCGGAGTGTATGGTGAACTGGTCACCTGGCTGCAAGGCGGCCGAAGCGCGCGCAAACGAACGTTGCAAGACACCTACCTGGCCGCGGCGGAAAAAGCGGGAGCAGCACTCCGTTCGTTGCACCAGGTGACGGGCTTGGCGCCCGCACCCGGTGGATATCGCGTGTTCTTCCGATCGCTCGAGGCGGGGGCGATGAAGGACAGCGCTATCGTCGCCCGTCGTGTGGTGCTGGCGGCGGGAGCATTGGGTACCACCCGGCTGCTCCTGAGCTGCCGCGACGAACTGCGAACCTTGCCCTCCTTGAGCAAGGCCCTCGGTTGCGGGTTCTACACCAACGGCGACTTCGGCGGCCTGCTGATTTCACCCCGCCTCGAATTGCCGCTTGACAGCGGGCCGCCCGTGACCTCCTGGCTGGATCTCTGGGATCGTGATCGGATGTATCTGATGGAGACGGGGCTGGTGCCGTTCGACTTCGGCGGCTTTTCGGGTTTGCTGAACCCTGCTCGCTGGTTCGGTGGTCTTCGGCTTTCTCCGGCCCGTCGAGCCACGTGGTCTTTCGGAGTGATGGGTTCTGGTGACGAGTGCGGCACACTGACTCTCAACCACCGCGGTCGGCTGGCCCACCAGCGGCAAGGCGGCTCGGGGCAGAAGTTCCTCGAACGCAGCATTGCCCGCCTCGGGGAGTTGGCTCGTGCCGCGGAGGCGTCTCTCGTGGCCCCGCCGGGGATTATCGCCCGTCGCCTGCCGATCACGGTGCATCCGCTGGGAGGGGCGGCGATGGCGGATTCGCCGCGCGACGGTGTGACCGACAGCCGCGGACGAGTACACGGCTATCCGGGCCTCTATATCGCCGATGGCAGCCTTTTGCCGGTGCCGACCGGTGTGCCGCCGTCCATGACGATTGCGGCCCTTGCCGAGCATGTGGCCGCCGGTCTGGTCGGCGAATAGACGATGGGGGAGCAAAGGGGTTCGCCGTGACGAGCCAATCGCAGGACCTCCCGGGCGCTCCCTCTGTTCCTCTGTTCGGGGTCTGGCCTCGACTGGCCCGCGGGCTGCCGCGGCTGCCTCTCGGCCGCTGGCCGACGCCCGTACTGGAGGCCCGCCGATTCGCCCAGGCTCACGGCCTGGCGTCGTTGCACATCAAGCGAGAAGATCTCAGCCACCCCGTTTGTGGCGGCAACAAAGTGCGGGGCTTGGAGTTCCTATTGGCGGAGGCGGAGCGGCGCGGAACAAGGCATCTGCTGACCGTTGCGGCGGCGGGGAGCTACCATGTGGTCTGCAGCGCCTTTCACGCCAAGCCGTTGGGAATGTGTGTGACGGCCCTGGTCCTGCCGCAGCCCGCCACACCACAGGTGGGCAACAACCTCCTGCGGGGCGTGGAGCTGGGCGTGGAGTATGTGCCGGCCGGATACGCCGCGGTGCTCCCGCTTCTGATGGCTCGATGGCTGCGGGGATGGGCCAGGAGAAGCCGATGGCATTTCCTCCCTCCCGGGGGCACGTCATCTCTGGCTTGTGTGGGACACGTCAACGCGGCGTTTGAATTGCGGGCGCAAGTCGAAGCAGGCTTGCTGCCGGAACCGGACTTTCTTTTCGTAGCGCTGGGTAGCCTGGGCACGGCGGCAGGCCTGGCCCTCGGACTTCGGCTGGCGAGATTCAGGACGCGGGTAGTTGGAATCGTGGTAGCCAACCGGTGGTACGCTACGGCGGCACGGTTGGCCGGCTTGTCCCGTCGCACGCTGCGACGATTGCAGCGGCATGAGGCCGCGGTGCCGAATGCCGTCGTCCGGGCCAGCGACGTGTCCGTGGAGGCGACCGCTCTGGGAGCTGGATACGGGCACCGCTTGCCGGATGCCGATTCGCTGGTGGCGCAGATGCGGGCGTTGGAAGGCGTGATTTTGGACAGCACCTATACGGCGAAGGCGATCCTCGGCGCGCTCCGATTCATCCGCCGGCATGGGCTGCAATCGCGTCGGCATCTTTTCTGGCACACTTGTCATGCCTATGAGAGACCCGCTGATTCGCGGCTTGGTGATCGCCTTCCGCGACGGCTGCGATCTTATCTCGTGGAATAACGCACTGGGACGACCGCGTGTGGGCGCAAAAAGGAAGACCCGCTTCGTCATGACGAGACGGGTCTCGCGCGAAGGCCGGCGTCTCCACCCTAATGCCGTTCGGAAGCGGTTTGGGTGAACCCTTGCAGCAAGGGGGGAACCTTTCGAGTCTTCCAGACCTCTCCGCAAAACTCGGAGTTCGTCCGGCGAAGGTGCTCTGCCCGGCTCCCTGAATTCACGCTTAACGGTTCACGAAACGCGTGCTTCCGGTGTCGAACATGGCAGGGACGCTACGCCCTTACAACCTATCTATACCCGATGAACGGGGTAAATGCAAATTTCCGAGTGTGAGGATTCGGTGCAGATGTTCCTTCGCGCAAAAGTTGCGCACGATGTGCACGAACTCTTGACTTTGGTCGCGTTGTGCGCTAGGCGACCTGGTCGATCTTGGCGGCCAGGATGAAATCGCTTTCGGTAAGGCCGTCGATCTTGTGCGTCCAGAGGTCCACCCGCACTTTTCCCCACGCGAGATAGATGTCCGGGTGATGCCCTTCCTGTTCCGCGACTTGGCCGATGCGGTTCACCAGCGCCAAGGCTTGCCGGAAGTCAGGCAGATCGAAGGTTCGCGTCAGGTGATGACCATTCACGACCGCCCAGCCCTGGAGCTGCGGCAGGAGTTCGCGGATTCGGGATTCCTCCAGCGGCGGCACGCCGCCTTGGCAGGGGATGCACTGACGCTGGGACAACGAGCAGCTATTCGAGGTCGCGTTCATGTTCATGTGGAATGATAGTCCCGCGGCCACTCCGTCGCAGCGGGCGGCCCGTGAGGCGCGAATCTTCATCGGAGCAGCCCATCTGGTATTCAATGGTCGTTGCGGTTCGGCGGATTTGCATCCCGTTGCAGGATGTAGATGTCGTTGAATCGGCTCCAGCGGGTACCGCCGGGAGGCGGCGAAGGCCGGTCGCGGTCCCGCGGGACCAGGATCACCGGCCGCGAGTCTGCCAAGGCGTCAAGGAGCAGCCCGGCCTCCGATGGATCGTGGTGAAAGCGGCGCAGGTCCACGCCATCGGGAAGGCGACCCAGCAGCCGGGCGTATTCCAAAGAGAAAATCATCATCCCGTCTTCCACCAGCAGCAGGCCGTGATGGCCGGCCTGCCGGGCCGCATCGGCGTTCAGCCGCTCGGCATGGTCCTGGCCCACGCCCCAGGGCAGGAGCAGTGCTTGGTAACCATTGCGATAGGGCTTGTTGCCCACCAATGCGGGGAAAGCCGAACGGTCCGCAAGAACGGCGGCGGCCCCGGCGTACACCAGCGGCTGCCAGACGCAAGTGATGATCACGAGGGGCCGGAGCCGGCGCCACCATGTCGAGTGGCGTGCAGCGAAGAGGGCGATTCCCCGGCCAGCGAAGATCGCCAGCAACAAGTAAACAGGAATGAAGAATGTATACTGGTCCGTGATGCTGTAGCGGGCCACGAAGACCGTGTAGGTCACCAGCAGCCACTTGAAGGGGCGAAGATCCACAGTGGGGTCGGCGCCCCGTTTGCTCAACCCGAAAACCGCCAGCGGCAGGATCAAGCCCGGGAAGTTGTAAATGAAGTAACCAAAGGCCAGGGCAATCATGCGGGCGGACAGCCGCACATTCAGGACTTCCGAGGCGAAGTTGCCGAAGAATGCCGACTGGAGCGTGCCGCCCCAGTCGCCGGAGTCGAGCGCGGTTTTTGCGACAAACCCGGTATAGGGTGAAGAGCCGAGGAGCCAGATCGCCGCGGCCAGGCCGAGCATACGCGGCGTAAGCAGGCCTCGTCGCCAGGCCAGCAGGAGCAGAAGGGCGTCGACCGGGGTGGCCAGCGCCGCCAGCAGGTGGTTGGCGATGCCGAGACCATTGGCCGCGGCGACCGCCACCAGCAGCCAGGCTCGTGGGGCGGTCGCGTGCGCCGCCCAGCAGAACCACTCCGTGGTCAGCAGCGCCGCGACCAGTGCGTACGATTCCGTGTGCGTCGCGTGTTGCCAGAAGGTATGCGAGAGCATCAGGGCCGATCCGGCCAGTATCGCCGCCGAGGCCCGTCGTGTCAGCAGGAAGACAGTGCCTGCCGTGTTGGCTACCGCGATCGCCGCGGCCAGACTGCTGACCAACGTGATGGCAAATGCCGGCTCCAGCGGCAACGCCTTCATAGCGGCCCGTCCGAGATAGAACTGAAGCGGATGGGTCAGCGCCAATCCCAGCGGATGTTCGATGCGGCCGGCCAGAATGCGGACCTGCTGCCAGCCTGAGTCCTGCCATTGCGGCCCTCGGCTTGCCGTGGCGACGTAGAGGGCCAGAGCGACCAGAAAGGAGACCGCCCAGATCCGCCCGATGGCGACAAAACCGCTGACGAGCGGCGACGGTGAACGACTCGGGGCCGGCGGATGGCCTGCGAGCGGCATGGCGGCGCTCCTCAGATAGTGACGCCGTGTTGGGCCAGAAGACCCTTCAGGCGGGCAACGGACATGCTGGTGCCGAGATGGTCGGCGGGAAGGCTGATCCCGAATTCCTGCTCGAGCGCACCGATGATGTTGATGTGATTCAGCGAGTCCCAGGTGTCAACCATTTCGGCGGAGAGGTCGTCGGTGACCCGATCCGGAGGAATGCCGAGAATGGCCGCAAGGACCAGGCGGAACTTGTCACGATTGTCCATCAGGGTCTGTTGCCTCCGGCGATGACATCACTTTGAGATCCAACCAGTCGGGAATCGTCAGATCGGCCTGGGACAGATCCCAAGCATACAACTGCACGCCGCCTTCGGTACCCGCCGGGGTCAGTCCCCGATCGGGATAGAACCCCGCGAACGGCTTGTTCTTGGCCGTGGGAACGAACTCAGCGATCAATCGCGGCACGCCGGCCGCAAGACCCTGGCCGGCGATCCAGGCGACGAAGGCCTGCTCTACCGTGCGGCCGAGAACCCGGCAACTCATCAGGAATAATCGAAGACGCCATTCCCGCGGGTCCTGGCGGACCACGCCCAGTCCGACGACGCCATTGTCTCCGAAGCGATCGGCCAGGGCAAGCGTGAACACGCGGTGTTGGGCGTCCTCCATGAACCGCCGCATGTCGTCCTCGCTGCACCGCAGGGTGTGCATGTTGAACTGGTTGGTTCGCTGGGTCATCTGCGCGGCACGGGCGAGATGCGGCCGGTGGTTCACGAAAATCCGGACCTTCATCTCCAACTGGCGGTAGAAGCTGGGCATGTCGACCGCGGCGGTCTGTAATTCGCGCCGGCCGGCCTCCGCCCGATAGAGCTGCCCACGGGCCCGGTCTTCCTCGGAGATGGTGTATTGCTCAAAGCAGTCGAGGCTTTCGACGACGCCGGGGTAAAGGGCCGGCTCCTGCGGCAGATGAACGGTCAGCACCTGAGGCAGGGCGGCACGCATCAGCTCGCACTCGACCGGGCTGTCGTCAATGAAGACGAAGCTGTCGAGCCCGAGGTTGAGAGTGGCGGCCAGGTCGCGGAGGTTCTCCGGCTTGGGCTGCCAGTTGACGCGCGACGCCGCGAAATGTTCCGGCCGGAGGACCATCTCCGGATGCTGCGCAAGCACTTCCTCCACGGCGCCGGGCTGGTTCTTGCTGAGTATGCAGAGCACCACGCCGCGGCGGTGCAGGTCCAGAAGCCTTCGTTGGAAGGCCACGAAGGCGTTGCCGGGGTAGTCAGGCCCCAGAGCAATCCCGTGCAGCCCGACATCGCCGACCACACCGCCCCAGAGCGTGTTGTCGGCGTCCAGGGCGATGACCTTCCGGGCGAGGCCGTAGAGCGGGTAGATGTGCCGAACGTAGAAACCGGCCAGGGGCCAATAATGGGCCGGGGCGATGGGGATCCGGGCGAAGAACAGCGTCTTGGGGTCTGCCCACCGGCCACGACCGTGCCAGCCGACCAACGCGTCGTAATCCATGACGCGGGTGTTCGGCAACGTGGCTGCCAGCGCCCGCAGGGCCGCATTGGCTTGCTCGATGACGACGGCCTGCGACGGGCTGGCCGCGGGATCGGCGAGACCCAGCGCTCGCCAGCCGGGCTGCTCAAAACACTGGATCAGCAGGTGCGCCGCTGATCGAGCGCGAAAAGCCTCCAGAGCCGCCCGAAGCCGGGCGAGCCAGGCATCGGTGATGGAGGAAGCCTCCTCCGCGGACAGGCCGTTGAACGCGTCGTAGATGCGCGGACACACGTCCTGCAATCGTGCGGCAATCAGGACGACATCCGGCTGGGCGGCGGCCAGGCCCGAATCTGGGTTGAGCAACTCCTGTTCGATCTGGCCGAACGGGCCGCAGTATACGTCCAGAGCCAGGCCGTGTCGAAGCCCTTGCAGCCGCAGGGCCGAAACGAGCGGCTCGAAGGTGAAGGACGCGAGCACGCCCAGTCGGACCGGAACGCGGCCCAGACAAGCCAGCTCCGCCAGACGCCGGGTCGCCTGGGCCAGATTGAGGAGGGTGGGGTTGGCGTGCAATTCCTCCAGCGCCGTGGCGGCTCGCGACAGAGTCGCGGCGTCGGGTGTTGTCTCACGATGACTCATAGCGCCCCGGCCAACCAGCCGATCCAGGCCGTGTCACGATGCTGCCGGGGAAGTCGGCTGCCCCGGCGGCATGAATCCCGAAGCGGGCCCCACCCGAAACCGATAGCAGGCGGACCACACTGAACGCATGTTGAACTTGAACAAGGTCTCTCCACCGTATTTCTCGTAGAAGTTGATGCCCTCGGGGTTGTCGGTGAAGACGATAAACCCGGCGATGTTGGCCAGCCGGAGTCTGTGCAACCAGAGGTTCAGGAAGCGCTTGCCCAGCCCGCTCCGCCGCAGTGTCGGCGCGACCACGATGGAAAGCAGTTCGGCGCGTTCGGGCACGCCATGGGCCAGACGCTTCTTGCGAATCGACCGCACGACGGCAATCGGACTGAGGCGCAGAGTGATGAATCGCCACAGGGCCAGGGCCCGCGCCGCGCCGGAGCGATGGGCCCGCTCAAAGGCGAAGCGATCCGTGGCGCAGCCTAGGAATCCGCAGACTTCGCCATCCCGCTCCGCGATCCACAGCGAGGCTCCGTGGCTGTTCACCATGGCGACATAATACTGGTGCAAGAATCGCCGCCCGAGCTGTGTGGTGACGCCGTCCGGGAAGGCCTGAATATGAAGGTCGATGACTTGGGCCAGCGTGGCGGCTTCATTGGAGTTCAACAGTTCGCGGATGCGGATGCCGGTGGCGGGGGCTTGATCCCCGAGGGCGGCGATTTCTTCCTCCAGCGCCGTGCCCCGGACCAGGAACGCGCTGGCTCGTCGCGGTTTGCGCCAGCCGATCTGCCGCCCTCGAGGGATGGCCCCCAAGTTGGCGAAGGGGGCGACGTCGTGGGTCAGTTCGGCGTTGGCATGGATGACGGCGCCGCGACCGACGCGGACCCCCGGCATGACGCGACTCATCATGCCGATGCAGGCGTAATCGTCGATATGGATCGGGGCTTCGACGATGTACTGCTGGTCGTGCGGGGCCATGTGGGTCATGCTGATCAGCCGGCCGGGGTCGGCGGGATGCAGCAGCACGCCCGTGGCGCTGTAGAGGTGCGCGTTGGCCATGATGCCGACGAAATCGCCGATCTTCACCCCGCCGCGTCCGGCGATGTGTACGCCCGGGCCGAGATGGACGTAATCCCCGATGGTGATCCAGCCGTGCTGCTGTTGCCGCCGTTCGCCGGCCGCCAGGCGGACGTTGGTGTCGATGTGGCATTGGGATCCGATCGATACCGCCGCCGGACCCCAGATCTCCACGCCCTGGTCGATGATCGTGTCCTGCCCGAGGTACTTCAGTTTCGCTTTCCAGTAGCAGGCCCGCAGGAAGAAACCGGCGGCGTTGCGCGTGAAAACCCGCGAAATCGTCTCCAACAGGCAGGACGTGATCGGCACCACTGCCAGCAGCATCAGAACGGACTGGATGACCGCCATGATCGACAGAACCAGCACGGCCAGCACCTGCCAGTACCAGGCCCGATTGATCTGCTGCGGCGCGGTGATGCGGCCCTGCATGGCCGCGAGGATGAAGTCTCGAGAGTAGACCAAAAACCCCTGCGGTGGGATCGGCTTCGGCGGAATGTACCAAAGCCGTTCAACAGCTCGGCCGTCGTCGGTTGCTGCGGTGGGTTGGGGTTCAGTGGCCATGGTTGCAGAGCCGGATGCCCGCCGGCGGAGGCGAACCGTTTCGCCCGGCCAACGCGACGGGGCATTCCTTGATCGGACATCCGGAGGGTAACCCGAACCCCGCGAGTCTTCAATATCTCGCCGCCGTGACCTCCGCGTCGCGACCGGTTGCCAGCGTCGCCTCGATGACGCGAGCCAGAGGAGCGAACGCGAATCGCTGGAGCAGCGCCGTGATCTTCGGCAACACCGTACGGCGGTTCCGAATCTGGAGTCGATGGAAACGCCGGGCCCGCAGGGCGGCCGCGGGCGTCAGGCCGTTCGTGTCCAGTTCCGGCCCGCACAACTCGATTTCGTAAGGGTGCATGTAAAGGATGGCCGGCCGGTGCCGTTGGACCTGGCGAAACGCCCAACGCGTGAAGAAACTCGGGAAGTGGCGGATGTAGCCGCCGCCGCACGCGGGCAGTCGGCATAATCCGAGCGAACAGAACGACAGCGGCGCCTCGATGAGATCCCCGCCTTGAAGATGCATCCGATGGATGGTCGGGTTGAACCCGGGCCAGCCGTAGCGGCGGGCCTTAATCGGCATGATGCTCGAATCGTACCGAAAGCCCGCCTCCAGCAACACATCAAAGGCCCAGGCGGTTTCCGGGAGGATCGAGAACGCGGGGGCTCGATGCCCTTGGATCGGCTGGCCGATCAGGTCTTCGAGTCTAGCCTTGGCTTGCGCCACTTCCTGGCGGAACAGGTTCGGGGTGAGCTTGAAGACCTGCCGGTGGCGGTAGCCGTGGACGCCCAACTCATGACCAGCGGCGGCAATCCGGCGGATGAGTGTGGGGTAATGCTCCGCCACTTCGCCGAGGATGAAGAAAGTGCCGGATACCTGGTGGTGGTCGAAAAGACCCAGCAGCTTCTCCGTGTTGCGAACCACCGCCTCCGTGGGGGGAAAATCGCGTTCCAGCCAATCTCGGGCCAGAATGTTATGATAATCCTCGACATCAACGGTGAGGGCGTTCGGAATCCCGGTGGGTGGAGTCACGTCGTGGCCCATCGCTCCGAGGATTCTAGGATTGATACCCGCAGTCAACAAGGCGGCGGGCGCGTTGAAGCCGCCGGGCTGGAGCGCTCGCATCGGAACGAGGAGCGGCCGTGACCATCAAGGAAGCTCAACCGCCTGAACCTCAGGAAGCAGACCGCCCGCGATCATTTCGCAACCGGCTCAGCCGCGTGGCCCGCTGGATCGAACACCTGATCACGGGAGGGGTGGCCCTGGTTCTGCTGGTCTGGGTCTCGCCGCTGCCCCTGCGGGTTTTTCGGGCTTTGGATTGTCAGGCTCCGTTGCAGCCGGCGCGGTATATCATCTGCCTCGGGGGGGATCCCTCGCGGGTGATCGAGGCCGCGCGTCTACTCAACGAGGGTTACGGCGAACGGCTGATCCTCAGCAATAACCCCGGCGGCGCGGCGATGATGAAAATGCTGGCGGTGGAATGGGGCGCGACGCCGGAGCAGATACTCATCGACGACCGGTCCTATCGCACCGCGGATCATCCCGGCTCGATCCAGCGCAACTGCGGCGTGGATCCGGCTCAAGACACCTGTATTGTGGTGACGAGTTACGCCCACCTGCTGCGAAGCAAGCTCTGCTTCGAGAAGGCCGGCTACCGGCACATCTGCATGCGAGAACCTCGCTGGGAGCGACAGTTTCGCGTTTACCGATCGAGCCTGAAGAACAATTACCGCATCCTTGCCGAGCTGTTTTATGAGCTGCCGGCACTGCTGGAATATCGCTTGCGAGGCCAAATATAGATATTCGGCCAAACCACGTCGTGTACCGTCATGAGCAGATTCCTGTGCCCGCTGGAAGTCCGGCTTTCGATTCAGTCTTCTCCGCGCAGGCATCCGGGCTATAATGGCCTCGCCCCCTCCGTACCGCCGGCATGCCTATGGGGTTGCTTCCACACCCCACTTTGTGATGCCCCGACCTGAATCGCGGTGCGGCGGGGGCTTATCCTAGGCTTTGGGAGAGATGCTTTATTGGGTCCGCTCGATGGGCACGGAAGAGACCGGCCCGCATGGTTCCACGAGCCATGCGGGCCGGGCATTTCGGAACTTTCCATCGGACGTTCAGCGGCGGAGTCGCCAGGGAGGCATGCTTCTCGAGTCCGTCATGGCCTGCACTCGCCCTCTGACGCCGGTGTGGCCTCCGGCGGTCGCTCCCGCCGCCGCGGCGCTGCCGGGGTGGTTTGCCGAGAAGCCTCCGGCGCTGGCGACCCGCGTGCGGTTGCCGCCCGCGATGCTCAGGCCGGTGCTGTGAGCCACGCTGCCGTCGCGTCCGATGGTGATGTTCAGAGTGCTGGCGACAGCCGGTCCGAAGCGAGTGGCGACGGCATGGCTTGCCGAGAAGGTGATCCCGTCGCGATCCACGCCGTAGGCGATCCCGCGGCCCACGCTGACCGGACCGCTGCGCGTGCTGGTCTGGGCGAAACCGCGGCCGTTACCGGTGTAGCTGGCGGTGGCGGAAGCACTGCCTGGGCGAGAGCCGTTGGACCCGGCCGATGCGGAGGTGGCGGCCTCACCGGCCCAGGCGGCGTTCGCGACCAGCAACCATCCTCCCAGCATCAGAATGCCATGACGGACGATCTTGCGTTCATTGGTCTTCTTTGAGGTTAACATGGGACACTCCTTGTTCTTCATCAGATAATCTGGGTTCCTTCGTTTCACCGCGAGTCCTTCGCGGGCCGGCCGGCGGGCCTGCTGGCCACAGGACCCACCGACCGACGCCGCGCCGTGTTCTTCGTCTCAGCGCCTGACCTCCACGACGGCCGCGTTCGCCCGGCTGTGGCCGAACCAGGTTGCTCGGCTCTGAGCATGGACGTTGGCCCGGCTCCAGCGTGCGGGACCGCTCATGCTGACCCCGGTCCCGTTGGCTTCCGCGCTGCCATGCCATCGCCCCGCCGCATCGGCCAGGACGCGGCTGCGGGCGATGCCGCCGTGGCTGTCCGCCACGGAGTCGCTCGTGGCCACGGCTCGGCCGCCGAGGACGCCGCGACTGTTCGCGACGCTGTCACTCGTGGCCACGCCGTAGCGGCTCAAGGCCAGCGAGGAAGACCTGCTGACCGCCGTTCCGCCGTGCGCGGAGCCGGCGTCCGCTCGACTGTTGCTCACGGCGACACCTCCCACGGTGGCGGCGGTGCTATCGCTCAGGGCGACGCTTCGGCCGCCGAGAACGCCGGTGGCGTTTGCCACGGAGTTGCTCGCCGCTCGGCCACGGTCGGCGACGGCGATGGCCGTGCTGACCGCCTCTCCGCGGCCGCGACTGTTGGCTTCGGCATTGGCGACCGCCTGCCCTCCGTTGGTCGCTGCCGAGTGAGCCGTGGCAGCGCCATTGCCGGTGGAGACGGCTTGCGCGCGGCTGGAGCCGCCGTTGGTGGCTACAGACGTTGCGACCGCGTCGCCGGCCCACGCGGCCGTCGCGCCGGTGAGTGCCAGTGCGCCGATCAGGGTCATCATCGCTTTCATGGTGGCTTCTCCTTTCTGCCAGCGCCGCATCGCGGCTCGCCTCCCGCCGATTGCCTCGCGGCACGCAGGTATAGACAAGGACGGGATGGGCTGGTTAGAGCCAAGCACGAGCGAGGAACAGAAGTGTGTGTGGTTCCCTAGGCGGAGAAAAGCTGCGAATGGCGACTAACCAACCCGATCGGAGGGTGTCGGTCCGCGTCCGACCGGGGCCGGTATAATTCCGGGCGATGACTTCCGAAACGGACATCCGACGCGTGCCCGAGCTGCTGGCGCCGGCCGGCGACTGGGATTGCCTGCGGGCGGCGGTCGCCTGTGGCGCGGACGCAGTCTACTTCGGTATTCGCGGTTTCAACGCGCGGCAGCGGGCGGTCAACTTTGCGCTGGAAGACCTGCCGGACGTGATGGATTACCTCCACGACCGCAATGTCCGAGGGTACGTCGCACTCAACACCTTGATCTTCTGCGACGAACTGGAGCCGGTTTCGCGGCAGGTGGCGGCGATGGCTCAGGCGGGCGCTGATGCCGTCATTGTGCAGGATCTCGGTCTGGCCCGAATGATTCGCGGAATGGCCCCGACGCTGCCGATCCACGCCTCGACTCAGATGACGCAAACCGAGGCGAGCGGAATCAACCGCCTCCGCGCGCTCGGGATCAGCCGGGTGATCGTGGCTCGCGAGTTGACTCTGGTTGAGCTGACCAGCCTGGCGCGGCAGACCGCCGTAGAGCTGGAAGTGTTTGTCCACGGGGCGATGTGCATCTCTTACAGTGGGCAGTGCCTGGCCAGCGAGGCGCGGTTGGGCCGCAGCGCTAATCGTGGGTTGTGTGCGCAGCTCTGCCGCCAGCCCTATCAACTGGAGGTCGAAGGCCGGCGTGTGGAACCGGAGCGGCCGTACCTGCTCAGCGCGCAGGACTTGATGGGGCTGGACTACGTCCCGGCGTTGACGGCGCTGGGCGTGGCCGGCTTGAAGATCGAAGGTCGTCTCAAGGCGGCGGACTACGTGGCGGCGGCCACGCGGTTGTACCGCCTGGCGCTGGACGCCGCCGCCGCAGACGAGCCGTTCCACCCGCCTCAGGAGTTGATCGACGACCTGATCATGGCTTTCTCCCGCGGAGTGGGTACCGGCTACCTTGCCGGCGTCGATCCTTCGACTCTGGTTCACGGTCGGTTCCCGAAGAAGCGCGGTCTTCCGTTGGGCCAAGTGACGGGAATCACCCGACGCGGTGTCCTGGTCGAACTGGAAGCCAGGGCATCTGCTCGAGACAGCCGCACCGTCTCGGTCAAGCCAGGTGATGGGGTGTTGATCGAGGGTGGGGCCTTTCCGAACGGCACGGGCGGGCGGATCTATGCGGTTGAACCCGGCGACCGCGGTTCGCGAAGCATCGAGTTGGTGTTCGGACGAGACGACGTCGACCTGACCACAGTGCGAGTAGGGGATAGCGTTTGGAAGACGGACGATCCCCAGGTCGAGAGGCGGCTCGCTCGGCTGGTCGCCGCAGGAGGCTATCGCCGTACGCCGCTCACGGTGCGGGTGGAGGGCAGGGCGGGCGAACGTCTCCGGATTACGGTGCGGCAGCCGGACGGCGCCACCGTCAAAGTGGAAACGGCGGGGCCGCCGGATGCGGCCGAAAGGCACCCGCTTACCGCGGAACTGCTGCGGACGCAGTTCGACCGGTTGGGGGGCACGCCGTTCGCGTTGGCCGCGGTCGAGCTTCGCTGGGACGATCAAGATGTGGACATGATGCCCGTCATGGTGCCCAAGAGCGTGTTGAACAACTTGCGACGTCAGGCGGTGGAGCAACTGATTCGGCTCCGACGCGAGGCGTGTCGGCACGCGGTCGAGCGGGGTGATGTCGTCGAGCGACTGCGGCGCGAGGATGAGACGGGCCGGCGGGAACGTCGGGGCGAACACGCAGACCATGATGGCACCGCCGGTTGGGAATGGGCCGTGCTGGTGCGGGATCCGCGGCAACTGCGGGCGGCGGCTGCTTGGACGCCTGCCATGGCGGGCGTGCCGCTGCCGGCAGTGTATGTGGAAGCCACCACGCTTGCCGAAGCTGCCGAGGCGGTCGCAGAAGTCCGGGCCGCGGGTCGAGCGGTGGTGCTGGTCAGCCCGCGGGTGGTGATGCCCGGCGAGGAGGCGTTTCTGAATGGCCTGGCCGCCCTGTCGCCAGATGGCGTTCTGGTGCGAAGCCTGGGCGCCTTGGGGCAACTCCGCCTGGCAAGGCCGGATCTGCGGCTGATCGGCGACGCGTCGCTCAACGTGGCGAACGACCTGTCGGCCGGTGTCCTGCGGGAATGGGGGGTGTCGCGCTGGACCCCTGGTCCCGACCTGACGTGGACCCAATTGGCTGTCCTGTGCCAGGCCGTGTCGGCCGGCGAGGTCGAAGTGATTTTGCATCAGCGGTTGCCGCTCTTTCACACGCGACATCAGGTGGGCTGTTCCCTGCGGCGGAGGTGCGGCGGCCGCTCGGTGAGTGCCGAGAGGATTTTGACGGTCGTCTTGTGCGACCGACAGGGATCGCGGTATCACGTGCGGACGGATGCCTTGGGACGCGACACGGTCTACGATAGGTCAGTTCAGTCCGCGGCTCGGTTGGCACCGGCCATGATGCGGGCGGGCTTGCGGTTCTTCCGACTGGAGTTGCTGGACGAAACCCCCGAGCAGACTGCGGCGCTGCTGGATCTTTACAGTGAACTGCTTGCCGCTCGGCTCGACTCCCAGGAAGCCTGGTCACGGTTGAACCAATACACCGGCGGGGAGATCACCGAGGGAACCTGGAAAATGGAGGAAGCGAGGCCGACATGAAGATTGCCGCACCGGAAGTCCTGATGACCACTATCGACAGCCCCATCGGGGGGCTGCTGGCCTGCGCTACCCGTCAGGCCGTTTGCCTGCTGGCCTTTGAGGACGAAGCGGGTCGCCGCAGTTCGATCGAAGATCTGACCGGGATTCTCGGCTCCGAGCCGAGGCCCGGCGAGAATCGGCTCCTGTCGAGGCTGGGCGACGAGTTGGCCGACTACTTCAAGGGCAAACTCCGCAAGTTCACCGTGCCGGTCGAGTTTCATGGCACGCCGTTTCAGGTCGAGGTGTGGAGGCGGTTGCAGAGCGTTCCCTACGGCCGGACGGTGAGCTATGAGCAGATCGCCGCCGCAGTGAACCATCCGAAGGCATCACGGGCGGTTGGTGCCGCGAACGGCTGCAACCGCATCGCCATCGTCGTGCCATGCCACCGGGTTGTGAATAAAGGCGGGAAGTTGGGGGGGTACGCCGGCGGCTTGTGGCGGAAACGCTTCCTGCTCGATCTGGAGGCCCGCGTGGCCGCGCGGTAGGGCAGGAGGCGACAAGTCGGGTGTGCGGCTTCGGTCGAAGATGGAGGCCGTCGCCTGGCTCCGAGACGAGAGTCGTCGCCTGCGGTGCTCCACGGGAGCAGGTCGGGCAACTCAGCAGCGGTAATCAGGGCGCGGGTTGAACATGCGGTCGCTCCGGGCTGTGGGCGGCGAACTGCCTCCGGCGGGTTTTCCGGGGACCGTCGACAAGTTATACTGGCGAGTCTTTGAGCATGTTTTGGAGACGGCTGGCGTGCGGTCCGCGTGGCCGCTGAGGCAGTGAGGGTGGTTATGGCCAAGGGATCAGGCGGATCGGCGGATGGGGGTGGAGCAACGGACGGGGATCCCCTGCTAAAGGTCCGTAACATCGGGATCGCCGCGCATATCGACGCCGGCAAGACGACGACCACTGAGCGCGTCCTTTTCTATGCCAACAAGACCCACAAGCTCGGCGAGGTGGACGACGGAACGACGGTCACGGATTTCGACGAGCAGGAGCAGGAGCGGGGAATCACCATTTTCAGCGCTGCGGTCACGCTCGCTTGGCGTGAGCATACCCTCAACCTCATCGACACTCCCGGTCATGTGGACTTCACCGCCGAGGTAGAGCGGAGCCTTCGCGTGCTGGACGGCGCGGTTGTCGTTTTCGACGCGAAGGAAGGGGTGGAAGCCCAATCGGAGACAGTCTGGCGGCAGGCTCGGAAATACAACGTGCCGTGCCTCTGCTTCATCAACAAGATGGACAAGATCGGGGCCGATTTCAGCCGTTCCGTGGCCTCGATCGAAAAACGGCTGGGGGCGACGCCGGCGGTGGTTACCATCCCGATCGGCGCCGAGAACACGTTCAGCGGCGTCGTGGACCTGCTGAGCATGAAAGCCTGCCGCTTTCTTGGGGAAGACGGCGCGGTGGTCCGCGAGGAGGATATCCCGCCGGACCTCGTGGAAGACGCGCGCCGCTGGCGGCTGCGTCTCGAGGAGCGGGTGGCCGAGACCGACGACGCCCTGATGGAGAAGTACTACGAGGAGCAGCCCATCACGGCGGAGGAGATCCGTCGCGCCCTTCGCAAGGCGACCTTGACGCGGCGTCTGTATCCGGTGTTTGCAGGTTCGGCGCTCCGCTGTGTGGGCGTGCAGAAGGTGCTGGACGGCGTGGTGGACTATTTGCCTTCCCCCCTTGACCGGGGCGCGGTGCAGGGAGTCCGCTCGCCGCAGGACCACACGGCGGTCACGCGGCGGCCGAAGCGCGACGAGCCGATGTCAGCACTGGTTTTCAAGATCGTCGCGGACAAGCCGCTGGACTTGTATTACCTGCGGGTCTACAGCGGCGTGCTCAAGAGCAGCACGCGGGTTTTCAACGCCAACACGGGCGTCAAGGAGAACCTCAGCCGAATGTTTCGGATGTTCGCCAAGCGCCGCGAGCCGATCAACGAGGCCGTGCCCGGAGACATCGTCGCGTGTCTGGGCCTCAAGGAGGCGGTGACGGGCGACACGCTGTGCGATCCGAGGGATCCGGTGGTGTATGAGCGGATCGAGTTCCCCACTCCGGTGATGAGTGTCGCCGTGGAGCCGCAGAGCACCAAGGACCGGGAGGCCTTGGCCGAGGCCCTGGCGAAGTTGGCTCGGCAGGATCCGACCTTTCGGCAGGGTTTCAACCCCGAGACCGGCCAGACCATCATCAGCGGCATGGGCGAGCTGCACCTGGAGGTGTTGACGTACAAACTGGCCAAGGACCTCAAGGTGCCGGTGAACGTCGGTAAGCCCCTGGTGGCCTATCGGGAGACGATTACCCAGCCCGCCGAGGCGGAAGGCAGTTTTATTCGCCAGACCGCGACCCAGTCGCAGTACGCCGTGGTGAAGCTGCGGCTTGAGCCTCTGCCGCGTCTGGAGAACAGTCGCCCGTTTGAGTTCGCGGATCTGACCGGTGGGACCGCGATCCGGCGGGCGTACGTGGATGCCGTGGAGCGAGGGGTTCGCGACGCGATGCAGGTGGGCGTGCTGGGGGGGTACGAGATGCTGAATATCCGCGCCTTGCTGATCGACGGAAAAGAGCATCCTTCGGACAGTTCGGAGGTGGCTTTCGAGAGTGCGGCCCGTCTGGCTTTCGAGGAAGCGGTGAAGAAGGCGGGGCCGACGCTCCTGGAACCAGTGATGAAGCTGGAGGTTTCCGTGCCGAACGAGTATTTCGGCGCGGTCAGCGGCGATCTCGGTATGCGGCGTGGGCTGATCCAGGACACCGAGATGCGGGAAGACTATCGCGTGATTTTCGCGACCGTGCCGCTGGCGGAGATGAGCCAGTACGCGACCAAGCTGCGGACGCTGACTCAGGGCCGGGCCAGTTGGTCGATGGAGCCGCTGGCTTATGAACCGATGCCGCCGGCGTTGCAGCGGGAACTTCTGCGTCGGCACGGCTACCTGGAGTGAGGCGGTCTCGCCGCTGCGGTATTACTTTAAGCGTTTGTTAATCATAGAGTTATAGCGATCTCTGCGGTTCGGCCTTCGTTTGCTGAAGGGGCGTTGACACGCCCCGTCGCCGTGCTAAGATAGCCGGTCTTGCTTCGCTCGGATGAGCGATGGCGGGAGCGATCAGTCAGCGTGTGAGGAGCAGCCGTGGCGTTGGATCGAATTCGCATTCGGATGGAGGCATACGATCATCGAGCGCTGGACAATTCCGCGCGCGAGATCGTGGAGCAGGCCAAGCGAACCAGTGCGCGGGTTCGCGGTCCGGTTCCATTGCCGACCCGGATCGAGCGGTACACGGTCCTCCGCAGCCCTCATGTGGACAAGAAGTCCC
Source organism: uncultured Planctomycetaceae bacterium (assembly GCA_964572385.1). Classification (GTDB taxonomy): domain Bacteria; phylum Planctomycetota; class Phycisphaerae; order UBA1845; family UTPLA1; genus CAZNFM01. The sequence goes on from CAZNFM010000025.1 coordinate 27,777, forward strand.
GCGAGCAGTTTGAGATGCGAACGCACAAGCGTGTGATCGACATCTTCCAACCGACGGCGCGAACCGTCGAGGCGTTGAACCGGCTCGTAGTGCCGGCCGGTGTGTTTGTGAAGATCAAGGCATAGGACATGAACCAGCGGCGTCCAGTCGCTTCGGTTCCTCTGTCGTGATCTCTCTGGCAAACGGTAAACAGCACAAGTGGCGCGTGAGCCTGATCGCGCGTCGGGACGGAAAGCCATAGGGCCATTGGGAATTCGTGCCTTATGAAAGCCGCGATACTAGGCAGGAAAATTGGAATGACGCGGGTCTTCGACGAGGCGGGGACCGCCATCCCCGTGACCGTCGTGGAAGCCGGTCCATGTCCGGTCTTGCAGGTGAAGACCCGGGAACGCGACGGCTATGCCGCCATCCAGTTGGGTTTCGACCGCACCAAGCCCGGCCGTTGTACCCGGCCGCAGATCGGGCACGCTCGCGCGGCCCAGACCGTCCCGCACAGCTTCGTTCGGGAGATTGCCTTGGCGGAGCCCGCCACCGCCCAGGCCGGCGACGTGGTGACCGTCGGCGTGTTCGAGGAACAGGCGATCAAGTTTGTGGATGTGATCGGCACAACGATCGGCAAGGGTTTTCAAGGAGTGATGAAGCGGCACCGGTTCGGTGGTCAGCCCGGCTCGCACGGCACCGAACGCAAGCACCGCTCGCCCGGTGGCATCGGCGCCTCGGGCAATCGCGGTCTCGGTCGTTGCATCAAGAAGGGTAAACGGATGGCCGGGCACATGGGCCATGTTCAGCGAACCGTCCGCAACCAGCGGCTCGTTTCGATCGACAAGGATCGAAACCTGCTGTTGATCAAGGGCGCGATCCCGGGTCCCAAGGGTGGATACGTGATCGTCTCCAAGGCCAAGACGAAGTCATAGAGAGTCTGGGTCGCCGCGCACGCGGCGGCCCGTTTTGTTGTGGTGCGATTGAGCCATGCTTGAGATCCCGGTATTGGACACCCAGGGCACGCGGATTCGCAGCGAAACGGTGGATCCGATGCTGTTCGGCGGCTGCGTCCGCTACGACCTGCTGAAGCAGGCCGTGGTGGCGTATCGAGCCGCCCTCCGCCAGGGCACGGCGGCCACCAAGGATCGCGGCGAGGTGGCCGGCTCGACCCGCAAGCTCTACCGCCAGAAAGGGACTGGGCGGGCACGCATGGGTAACGCCCGCACTCCGCAGCGGCGGGGCGGGGGTCGGGCCTTCGCCAAGCGGACTCGTGATTTCTCGCAGCGTTTTCCACGGAAGATGCGGCGTCTGGCGAGAGATTCGGCGATCCTGGCCAAGGTCGTGGGCGGCACGGCTTTGATTGTCGAGGGCCTGCACTTCGATACGCCGCAAACCAAGAGGATGGCGGGTATCCTCCGGGCCGCCAAGGCTGACCGAGGGGTCTTGGTGACGGTGGCTTCACCCAGCGAGCCCATGCTGAAGTCGGTGCGCAACATCCCACGAGTCGAGATGAAGCTGATCGGCGAGATCAACGCGTACGACGTGTTGCGGTCGCGGAATCTGGTGTTCACGCCGGAGGCCTTTGCGGCCTTGAAGGCGGAAGTTGAGCAAGCTCGCTCATCGTCGGAAGGATAAGGCGGCATGGACATCTACCACATTATCCGGCGTCCCCTGGTGACGGAGAAAGGCACCCACCAGACCAAGCAAGCCTTCGCCTCGACCTCGTCCAGGCCCGGTCGCGGCGGTGCATACAGTTTCGAGGTTCACCCGCAGGCCAGTAAGCCGGAGATCAAAGCCGCGGTTGAGAAGATTTACAACGTCAGGGTTCACGAGGTCCGCACTTCCACACGCAAGGGCAAGCAGCGGAGGTACCGTTACAAGGTCGGTACGACCCGCCACTGGAAGAAGGCCGTGGTCGTTTTGAAGCCGGAGTTTCATATCGACCTCTTCTGAAGTCGGCGGCGGAAAGCGGGACGAAGAACCCGGCGCCAAAGCGAGCCGGATGAACAAGGTGACGGCGAATGGGCATCAAGATCTATAAGAAGACGACGCCGGGGCGGCGGCAAGCCAGCGTCAACGACTTCGCCGAATTGTCGGATAAGAAGCGGCGGCCGGCCAAGTCCCTCTGTCAGCGGCTGGTCCGCACCGGCGGCCGCAATAACCAGGGGTTCACCACGGCCCGGTTCCGCGGCGGCGGCCATCGTCGGCTGTACCGCATCATCGATTTCAAGCGGAACAAGGACGACATCGCCGCCACGGTGGAGTCGATCGAGTACGACCCGAACCGCAACTGCTTCATCTCGCTGGTTCGCTATCAGGATGGCGAGATTCGCTACATCCTGGCTCCCGTCGGGTTGAAGGTCGGCGATTCCGTGATGAGCGGCCGCAATGTCGAGCCCAAGGTCGGCAACGCCATGCCGCTGAAGGATATCCCCGTCGGCCTGGATATCCATAATATCGAAATGGTCGCCGGACAGGGCGGCAAGCTGGTCCGCGCCGCCGGCGGCGTGGCTCGGCTGGCCGCCAAAGAAGGCGACTGGGCCACGATCATCCTGCCGTCCGGTGAAATGCGGCAGGTGCGGGTCGAGTGCCGGGCCACCCTCGGTCAGCTCGGCAACATCGACTACAAGAACATCAGCCTGGGCAAGGCCGGCCGGAAGCGGCATATGGGGCGGCGGCCCCACGTCCGCGGCGTGGCCCAGAACCCCGTATCCCACCCGCTCGGCGGCGGCGAGGGTCGCAGCGGCGGCGGGCGGCATCCGTGCAGCCCCACCGGCAAGCTGGCCAAGGGCGGTCGGACGCGGCCACCGCGGAAGGCCTCCAACAAGCGGATTCTGCGGCGGCGCAAGAGCCGGCGTTACGGGCAGTTGGTATTGAAGCGGCGGAAGTGAGTCGAGCGGATGCCGCCGGGCTGTGGGTCCGGCGGCATCGAGAAAGAATGCGGAAGTCGCCATGACGCGAAGTTTGCGGAAAGGACCATACGTCGATCCTCGCTTGGCCGAGAAGGTGGAGAAGGCCATCAACTCCGGCAGCCACGAGCCGATCCGGACGTGGGCTCGCCGGAGCACCATCCCACCGGAGTTTGTCGGCCGGACGTTCGAGGTTCACAACGGCAAGATCTTCATCAAAGTCTTCGTCACGGAAGACATGGTGGGGCATAAACTGGGCGAATTCGCCCTGACCCGGATCTGGCGGGGTCACACCCCCGCGAAGAAGAAGGTGTAGGCGGCCCGGCCGCAGGGAGCAACGGCGGATGTCAGTCTGGAAAGCAACTCATCGCTATGCCCGGATCAGCCCGCGAAAGGCTCGGCTGGTGACCCAGCTCGTGGCCGGCCGGCATGTCGATGAGGCCCTGGAGCTGCTGAAATTCACCAAGAAGCGGGCCTGCGTGTTCGTGGATAAGGTGCTGCGGTCGGCGATGGCCAATGCCGACGAGCAGGAAGCCGATGTCCGCAAGTTGTTCGTGCACGAGGCCCGGGTCGATTGCGGCCCGACCATCAAGCGGTTCCACCCGAAGGACCGCGGCCGGGCGCATCCGATCATGAAGCGGACGAGCCATATTTCCATCACGGTTGGCGAAGGCCCGAGGGCATAACAAGCGATGGGTCAGAAGGTACATCCGATTGGTTTCCGCGTTGGGGTGACCGAGGACTGGCGGTCGCGGTGGTACGCCCCGAAGGCGGCCTATGCCGAGTTCCTGATCGAGGATCACAAGATCCGCAACCTGATCGAGCAGAAACTCAACCGTGAGCCGCCGTTCGCCGGCTGTGCGGGCATCGAGATCGAGCGGACCCGCAACGAAGTCAAGGTGGTCCTCGCCACCGCCCGGCCCGGCATGGTGATCGGTCCCAAAGGCGCCGAGGTGGACAAGCTCCGCGAAGCGCTCGAGGAGTTGATCGACCGCAAGGTCAGCGTGAATATCAAGGAGATCAAGAATCCCGATCTGAACGCCCAACTCATCGCCTTCGACATCGCCGAGCAACTCAAGAAGCGGGCCAGTTTCCGCCGGGTGATGAAGATGCGCTGCGACGCGGCCATGGCGGCTGGCGCCTTGGGCGTGAAGATCATCTGTAGCGGGCGATTGGGCGGCGCGGAGATGTCGCGAACCGAGGTGCAGAAGCGGGGTTCGATTCCGCTCCAGACCTTGCAGGCCCGAGTCGATTACGGCTTCGCCACCAGCGTCACCACCTATGGCTCCTTAGGCGTGCGGGTCTGGCTTTATCGCGGGATTTACGGACAGGAGATGGACGTCGAGGCCGAGGATGGGCGACCGGCGGGTCGCGGCAGGCAGCGGTTCTGAGGATGTGTTGAGCGGGCACGTGGTCGCGAGATCGCCCGTGCCGCTGGTCAGGAGTCGTCGTCATGGCCATGATGCCGGCCAGAGTGAAGTTTCGAAAGCACCATCGCGGTCGCATCCGCGGAAACGCCACGCGGGGCAACTTCGTGGCGTACGGGGATTACGGCCTGCAAGTGCTGGAACCCGGCTGGATCACCGCTCGCCAGATCGAGGCGGGCCGGATGACCGCCACGCACTTTTTGCACCGCCAGGGGCGGGTGATCATCCGGATCTTTCCGCACAAGAGCGTCTCGTCCAAGCCGCTCGAGACCCGCATGGGCAAGGGCAAGGGTGAACCGGAATACTGGACGGCTGTGGTGAAGCCGGGCACGGTGTTGTTTGAGATCGGCGGCGTGGAGGAGAGCGTGGCCCGCCAGGCGCTGGCCCGTGTGGCCCACAAGATGCCGTACCGCTGCCGCTTTGTGAAGCGGCGGCATGGGCTGTAACCGAGGGTGCGAGGCCGATGAAGATCACTGACCTTCGCGAATTGAAGACCGACGAACTGCACGCCGAGCTGGACCGTCTGCGGCGGCACCTGTTCGATCTCCGCAGCCAGTCGGTGACGGAGAAACTGGGTGATCCCACGCAGTTGACCAAGACCAAACGCGATATCGCCCGCGTGTTCACCGTGTTGCGGGAGCGGGGCGAGCGTGAGGTCGAGGCCCGCCAGTATCATCTGGAGTCGGTCGGCAGGGCCAAGTGAGCAGGAGATCGCCGCCGGCGGAGGTGGCCGACGGGCGGCAAAGGACGATGGGTTGAACCATGAGTGACGCGGATAACAAAACCTCCGCCCAGGACGCCGGCGGGAAACGGCCGCTGCGGCGATCGCGGATCGGTGTGGTCGAAAGCGATCGGTGTCAGAAGACCATCAAGGTGCGGATAGACCGCCTGATGAAGCATCCCAAGTATGGCAAGTACCTCCGGCGGCGGACGACCTTGCAGGTGCACGACGAGCGGAACGAGGCTCACGTCGGCGACGTGGTGGAAATCATGGAATGCCGCCCGCTGAGCAAGACCAAATCCTGGCGGCTGTTGCGGGTGGTGCGAAAGCTGGCCCAGAACTGAAGCGGGTGAACCGGATATGCTGCAGGCAGAGAGTATCGTAGATATCGCCGACAACACGGGTGCCAAGCGAGCCCTGGTGATTCGGGTGCTCGGCGGCTCGACGGCGCGGGGTCGTTTTACGCGGCGGGTGGCCAGTGTCGGCGACATCGTGGTTTGCGCCGTGAAGAAGGCTCTGCCGAACAGTGATTTCCTGGTCGGCAACAATCGCAAGGAGCGGCATAACCGCCGTGTGGTCAAGGCGGTCGTGGTGCGGACCCGGTCGCCGGTTCGGAGGCCGGACGGGAGCTACGTCCGGTTCGACAGCAACGCCGCGGTGCTTATCGACGACGAGAAGAACCCCAAGGGAACTCGCATCTTCGGGGCCGTCGCCCGCGAATTGCGCGAGAAGGGTTTCATGAAGATCGTTTCTCTGGCCAGCGAGGTGGTCTGAACCGCCGACAGTGCAGGGGCAGCGGCCGCCGGGCCGCCGCCAATGGGAATTGCGGATGGCTGCGAAAGTGCGACAAGGCGATCGGGTGGAGGTGATCAGCGGCGCCCACAAAGGCGAGCAGGGCAAGATCCTCCGGGTGGATCCGGTGCGGAACCGGGTGTGGATCGAAGGCGTCAACCTGGTCTATCGCCACCTTCGGCAGAGCCGGCGGAACCCGACCGGCGGCCGAATCCGGAAGGAAGCCCCTATCCACCTGTCCAACGTGCTGCCGATCGATCCGAGGACCGGCCACGGCAGTCGCATTCACTTCGAGGTGGTGCGGGATGCCCAGGGACGTCCGGTGTCCAAGCGGCGGGTCACCCGCGGCGGCACGGTGATCGAGGATGTGCAGACCAAGGCGGCGAAGGGCCAGAAGTAGGGTGCGTGAACTGAGCAGGGCCCCAACGGCCCGGTGGTGGTGGTCATGGTTCGGCTGAGCGAGCGTTACAAGAAAGAGATTGTTCCGGCTTTGCAGAAGGAGCTGGGGCGCAAGAACCCGCTGTCGCTGCCGCGTCTGGAGAAGATCGTGGTCTCGATGGGGCTCGGCCGGGCGATTCAGGAGAAGGCCCGGCTCGATCAGGCGGTCAAGGAACTGGCCGTCATCGCCGGCCAGAAGCCGATCGTCTGCGCGGCCCGCAAGAGCGTCTCGAACTTCAAGTTGCGCGAGGGCATGAAGATCGGGGTCAAGGTCACGCTTCGCGGCGCGAGGATGTACCACTTCCTGGATCGGCTGATCAGTGTGGCTATCCCTCGTGTCCGCGATTTTCGCGGGCTGAACCCCAACGGGTTCGACGGCCGCGGCAACTACAACATGGGGCTGACCGAGCAGACCGTTTTTCCGGAAGTTGATCCGGACAAAGTACAGTTCCAGCAGGGCATGAACGTCACCTTGGTCACTTCGGCGCGCAACGATGCCGAGGCCAAGAGGCTGCTGGTGCTGCTGGGCATGCCGTTCCAGCGGGACGAGAAGGCCGCCGGCTAGGCCGGAGTTTTGGGAAGATCGCGCCGCCGGGGCCGAAGGCCCGATGCGGTGCAGGAGCAGGCCAGGCATGGCAACAAAGGCGTTGATCAACAAGGCGAAGCGCAAGCCCAAGTTCCCGGTTCGCAAGTACATCCGCTGCGAGGTGTGCGGTCGGGCCAAGGCGGTCTATCGGAAGTTCAAGCTGTGTCGCCTGTGCTTCCGCAAGATGGCGTTGGAAGGCAAGATTCCGGGTGTGCGCAAGGCGAGTTGGTAGGCAAGATACCGCAACCGCGAGAGGTCTGAATCAGCATGTGGAGTGATCCGGTCGCCGATCTGTTGACCCGCATCCGCAACGGTGTGCGGAACCATTCCAAGCAGGTCCTGGGCCCCCGCAGCGGCCTGAAACTGGCCGTCTGCCGGGTCCTGAAGGAGGAAGGCTACATCGCCGACGTCGAGGAGATCGACGACGGCCGACAAGGTCAGCTCCGTATCACTTTGAAATACGGACCTCGCGGGGAGCAGGTGATCAACAGCATTCGCCGGGAAAGCAAGGCAGGATGCCGCCGGTATGTCTCGGTCAACGAGATCCCCAAGGTTCTGAACGGCATGGGTATCGCGGTCCTGTCCACCAATCGAGGGGTGTTGAGCGACCGCCAGTGCCGCGAGCGTCGTCTGGGCGGCGAATTGATCTGTACCGTGTATTGAGGGATCGCGATTCGAGGTAGATGAGATGTCGCGTATCGGGAAGAAACCCATCGCCCTGCCCTCCGGCGTCAGCGTGGAGATCAAGGGCGCGGCCGTGACGATCAAAGGGCCCAAGGGCGCCCTGTCGTGGACGCACGCCCCGGGCGTCACGGTGGCCCACGACGCCAAGACCAACGCCCTCCAGGTAACGCGGGCCTCAGACGCCGCCTTTCATCGGGCGCTGCACGGGACCACGCGGGCCTTGCTGAACAACATGGTCGTCGGCGTGAGCCAGGGCTATCAGCGAACGCTGGAGATTTACGGCACCGGCTACGGCTGCTCCGTGGCCGGGGACACGCTGGAGCTGGTCTGCGGTTATTCGCACCCCATCCGTTTGAAGATCCCGGTTGGGGTGAAGGTGAACATCGAAGTCGCGGCCACCCGCGGCGATGAAGTTCCCGCTCGCCTGACGATCAGCGGAATCGACAAACAGGTGATCGGGCACTTCGCCCGGTCCATCAAGGATGCTCGCCACCCCGAACCCTACAAGGGCAAAGGCATCCGCTATCTGGGCGAGCAGATTCGGCGGAAGGCCGGCAAGGCGTTTGCGGGAGCCGGCGGCGGCTGATGAGTGGATGGGTTGGTGTATGAAAGCGACCAAACTGAAATTGGTTCGTCGGGAACGCCGCAAGCGGCGTGTGCGGCGGAGCGTGTTCGGCACGCCGGAACGCCCGCGGCTGAGCGTCTCACGCAGCCACAAGAACATCAGTGCCCAGTTGATCGACGATCTCGCTGGTCGGACCTTGTGCGCCGTGGGTTCGAGGAGCAAGGCCCTTGCGGGCCAGCTCAAGCACGGTGGCAACGTCGCGGCGGCCACGCTGGTCGGACAGGCCCTGGGAGAGAGGGCCCGCATGCAGGGCATCCGAAAGGTGGCCTTCGACCGCAACGGTTACCGGTATCACGGTCGGGTCAAGGCCCTGGCCGAAGCGGCGCGGGCGACCGGGTTGGAGTTTTGAGCCGCGGCCGGTGAGGCCGCCGCGGCGGACATGACGCACGCAGAGGTAAGCGATGGCTTTTCGCGGGACAAGAAAGCGGAGCGATGAGGTCGTGGCGGAAGGTCCGGCCTACGACGATGTCGTGGTGAAGGTCTATCGCTGCGCCAAGGTGGTCAAGGGCGGTCGTCGGTTCAGCTTCGGCGCCTTGGTCGTGGTGGGCGACCGGAACGGGCGAGTCGGGGTGGGCTACGCCAAGGCCAACGAGGTGCCGCAGGCGGTCGAGAAGGGCCGCAAGCAGGCGACTCGGGCCATGGTCGCTGTCCGGCTGACCGGCCAGACCATTCCGCACGCCGCCACCGGACAATTCGGGGCCAGCCGGGTGCGGTTGATTCCTGCGGCTCCCGGCACCGGCGTCATTGCCGGGGCGAGCGTGCGAGCCGTGCTGGAGCTGGCCGGCGTGCACGATTGTCTGACCAAGGCTTATGGCTCGACCAGTCCGAAGAACCTGGTCAAGGCGACTCTCGATGCCCTGCTTTCGATGCGGGACCGCGAAACGATCGAGCGTCTGCGGGGTGTGTCGATAGCGGTCTGATATGCCGCCTGAAAGACGGACAGAACCATGACGATTACGGAAATCACCAAACGAGCGGGCGCCCACAAGCGTCGCATTCGCGTCGGCCGGGGCGAGAGCAGCGGTCATGGCAAGACCTGCGGTCGCGGAACCAAGGGTGCCGGGGCGCGAGCCGGGTATCGGCCGGGCAAACTGGGCGAGGGCGCGATGTTTCCGCTCTTTCGGCGGCTGCCGAAGTTCGGTTTTAGCAACGTCCTGTTCACGACGCGGTATCAGGTGGTCAATCTCGGGGATCTCCAGGATCGCTTCGACGACGGGGCCCAGGTGACGCCCGCTGCTTTGAAGGAACTAGGTCTGATTCACTCCGCTGACCAGAAGGTCAAGGTACTGGGCGACGGCGAACTGAAGAAGAAACTCACGGTCAGTGCCCATCGATTCAGCGGCTCGGCGGTCACGCGGATCGAGGCGGCCGGGGGTACGGTGAAATGGCTGGACCCCAAGCCGAAGAAGAAGTTTGTCAAGCGTGCTCCGGCCAAGCCGGTAGCGGAATCGCCGGCTCAGGCCCCGGAGGGCGAGCCGGAGAAGCCCGCCAAGAAGAAGCCCAAGACGGAGGGGAAGGGCGGCGAGTAGGTTCCGCGCTTCGCTCCGCTGCAATGGAGCTTCGATAGGATGTGTTCGTCCTCCGGGACGGCCCAAGCGAGCTGGCTATGCTATCCGCATTTGTCAACATCTTTAAGGTGAGGGATCTGCGAAACAAGATCCTCTTCACACTGGCTTTGCTGGCGGTTTACCGGATCGGCTTCTACGTCCCGCTGCCGGGCGTGGACCAGGCCGAGTTGACCAGCTACTTCAAGAATCTCGGCGGCGGCGGGGCCGGTGGCGGGCTACAGCAGCTCACCGAATACTTCGCCATGTTTACCGGTGGCAACCTCCAGCAGAGCACGATCTTCGGCCTGGGCATCATGCCGTATATCTCCGCCTCGATTATTCTCCAGCTTCTGGGTACCGTGGTGCCCGCCCTGGAGAAGCTCCGCCGCGAAGGCGAGCCGGGCCGCAAGAAGATACAGGAGTACACCCGCTACTTGACGGTCGGTATTTGCGTGATTCAGGCGGCCTTCTGGCTCAAGTTCATCTGCGGCAGCCAGTTGGTCTTCAGGGAGTATGCCGATCTCTCGGACCACTTCGCCTCGACCCTGGCCTTCTGGACGATGGGCATCACCGCCATGACCGCGGGTACGATCTTCCTGATGTGGCTGGGCGAGCAGATCGACGAGTACGGCATCGGCAACGGCATCAGCCTGATCATCATGGCGGGGATCGTGTCCCGCATGCCGAATGCCGTGTTCTACGTGGTGCAGAACGCCTCGATGAGCGTGGGAGGCGAAGCCGCCTTCGGCCCCGGCAAGATCGTTTTCCTGCTGCTGGCCTTTGTCGGCGTCGTGGCCGGCTCCATTCTGATCACGCAAGGTCAGCGGCGGATTCCGATCCAGCAGGCCAAGCAAACCCGTGGGCGGAGGGTCTATGGCGGGCAGCGGCAATACCTGCCCCTTCGCGTCAACCATGGTGGCGTGATGCCGATCATCTTCGCCAGCAGCCTGTTGATCTTTCCGGGGTTGCTGCTCGACTACCTGGCGAAGGTCTTTGAGAACAGCGGCTTCCTGGCGGCGCTGGCCGGCGAGTTCAACCGGTCCAGCTTCCTGTATGCCGCCAGCTACATCGCTCTGGTGTATTTCTTCGCCTACTTCTGGACGACCGTGCAGTTCCAGCCCAAGGAGATGGCCAACCAGCTTCGCGATTACGGTACCTTCATCCCCGGGTTGCGCCCGGGCAAGCGGACGGCCGACTATCTCGAGACGGTGATGGCCCGGATTACCTATGTGGGCGCGGGCTTCCTTGCCGCGATCGCCTTGATTCCCCAGGTGCTGGCCTCGGCCATGGACATCCCGATCATGGTGTCGTCCTTCCTGGGCGGGACCGGCCTGCTGATTGTCGTCAGTGTCGGCCTGGACCTGGTGCAGCGAATTGAGGCCAACCTGATCATGCGGAACTACGGTGGGTTCCTCGGGGACGGGAGCGGATCTCGAATCAAGGGGGCCTACACGTGAATCTAGTCTTGCTGGGGCCACCGGGCGCGGGAAAGGGCACGCAGGCGACGCGGATCTGCCAGGAGTTCTCGCTGCAACACTTGTCGAGCGGGGACATTCTGCGGGCGGAGCGCAAGGCCATGACCGACTTGGGCCGTCAGGCCCAGGACTACATGGATCGCGGCGTTCTCGTGCCGGACGATCTGATCCTTTCGATGATGATGGATCACATCGGTCGCCCGGGCGCGGGCTCGGGTTTCCTGCTGGACGGCTTCCCGCGGACCGAGGTGCAGGCTCGCGGATTGGACGATCGCCTTGCTGCCGCCGGCCGGCGGATCGATCACGTGATCGACATCCAGGTCAGCGACGAGGAAGTGGCCCGCCGGATTACCGGGCGATGGTCCTGCGCCAAGGACGGTCGGGTGTATCATGAGACGTTTTCGCCGCCGAAGCAGGTCGGCGTGTGTGATGACTGCGGCGAGAAGTTGATCCGCCGCAAGGACGATGAGCCGGAGGTGGTGCGGCAGAGGCTGCGGACTTATCACGAACAGACGGCTCCGCTGGCTTCGTACTACCGCCGCAAGGGCCTGCTCCGGCCCGTGGACGGCGAGTTGGGTGCGGACCGTGTGTTCGCGGAGATTTGTCGCATCTGCCGGGCGGGCTGAGGCTTGTGGGCCGCGTGCCACCCGACGGAGACGTGAAAGAGGTCGCGCCGGCCATGGCGGTACTGAAAAGCCCTCGCGAGATCGAGTTGATGCGGGCGGCCGGTCGCCTGGTTCACGCGGTGCTGAAGCGGATGGGCGAAATGGTTCGGCCCGGTCTGGAGACTGAGGAGTTAGGCCGAGTTGCGGAGGAGATGATCACGGCGGCGGGTGCGGAGCCGTTGTTCAAAGGCGTGCGGTCGTCGGCGACGAAGTTTCCGTTTCCGTCGGCCATCTGCGTGAGCGTGAACGAAGAGGTCGTGCACGGCATTCCCGGATCGCGTCGTTTGCAGGACGGCGACATCGTCGGCATCGACTGCGGCGTCCGCATGCGAGGCTACTGTGGAGATGCCGCCAGGACGTTTCCGGTGGGCCATCCCTCGCCGGAGACGCGTCGGCTGTTGGAGGTGACCTCTGGAGCGTTGGATCTGGCGGTCGCGGAGATGCGGCCCGGTCGCTGGTGGTCGGAAATCGCCGCCTTGATCCAGGCTCGGGTCGAGGCCGCCGGTTTCTCGGTGGTGCGCGAGTTCGTGGGGCACGGCATCGGCCAGCAGATGCACGAGGAGCCGAAGGTGCCCAATTTCGTGGACCGGCAGAGCCGCAAGTCCGACTTTCGGCTGGAGCCGGGTTTGGTCATCGCGGTGGAACCCATGGTCAACGCCGGGGGGCCGGAGGTGCGGCCCGGCGATTCCAGCGGGTGGCCCCAGGTGACGCGGGACGGCCGTTGGTCGGCCCATTTTGAGCATACGGTGGCCGTCACCGCAGCGGGCGTGGACGTCCTGACGGACGGCCGCTGAGCCGAGGCTCGGCAGGGAGTGAAGACCATGAAGGTTCGCAGCAGCGTGCGACGAATATGCGAGAACTGTAAGATCGTCAAGCGCAAGGGGGTCGTGCGGGTGATCTGCAAGACCAATCCGCGCCACAAGCAGCGTCAGGGCTAACCGCGCAGGAGAACGCCGATGCCACGTATCGCGGGTGTGGACATTCCCAACGACAAGCGGGTCGAGGTCGCGCTGACCTACATTTACGGCATCGGTCCGGCCCATAGCCGGACGATCCTGAAGGAGGCGGGCATCGACCCCAATGTCCGGTCGAAGAACCTGACCGAAGACGAGATCAGCCGGATCGCCGCCGTCATCGACCGGGACTACATTGTCGAAGGCCAGCTTCGCCGCCAGATCAACCAGAACATCGCGCGCCTCAAGGACATCCAGTGTTATCGCGGCGTGCGGCATCGTCGCGGCCTGCCGGTGCGCGGCCAGCGGACGCGGACCAACGCCCGCACCCGCAAAGGCCCGAAGAAGACGGTCGCCGGCAAGAAAGGCGTGAAGGAACTGCGGAGCTGATCCGGTAATCGGGCGGCGACTTCTTGACGACAGGGAGCTAGACCAGCGGTGGCAAAGACAGCGAAACGAAAGACGCGGCGGAATGTGGCCCGGGCCATCGCCCATGTGAAGGCCACCTTCAACAACACGCTTGTGACCATTACGGACCTCGGCGGAGAGACCTTGTGCTGGGCCTCGGCCGGCACGGTGGGCTTCAAGGGCACCCGCAAGAGCACGCCGTTTGCCGCGCAGCGCGCCGGCGAGTCCGCCGCCTCGTCCGCCCGCAAGTTCGGGATCACGGAAGTGGAAGTCAAGATCAAGGGTCCGGGCAGCGGCCGGGAATCGGCGGTGGCCGGCCTTCAGTCCGGCGGTTTGCGGGTCATGTCGATTGAAGACGTGACCCCGCTGCCGCACAACGGTTGCCGTCCCGCCCGGCGGCGCAGAGTCTAAGCGGAGAGATGGTACTACATGGCCAGAGATTTGGGACCAGCCTGTCGTCGATGCCGGCGTGAAGGCATCAAGCTGATGCTCAAGGGGTCGCGGTGCACCAGCGCCAAATGCCCGATGGAGAAGCCTTCGCGCAATGCTCCGCCCGGTGCCCAGCGGGCTTTCCGGCGCGGACAAGGCAGCGAGTACGGCAAGCGTCTTCGTGAGACGCAGAAGCTCAAGCGGTACTACGGCCTCTTCGACAAGCAGTTTCGCCGGTATTTCCGCGAAGCGCAGCGGTCCAAGGAGAACACCGGAGACGCCTTGCTGAACCTGCTCCAGCGCCGGCTGGATAACGTGGTCTGCAAACTGGGCTTCGCGCCCTCGCGGCGGGCCGCACGCGTCGCCGTCGGGCACGGCCACTTCACCGTGAACGGCGCCCGCGTGACCAAGCCCGGCTATCTGGTCGAGGTCGGGGACATCATCGGCGTGCGGAAGCGCGAAGCCAGTCAGAAGATGGTCCGGAGCTTCCTGGAGAGCAATTCCGGCCGGGATCCGCAGAAGTGGCTCAAGGTGGACGAGCAGGCCCTGGAGGGGACCGTGCTCAGTCTCCCGGCCTTGGATGACGTCGGGATTCCGGTGGAGACGCAGTTGGTGATCGAGTTCGCCAGCCGCTAAGGCCGCGGGCGGCCGGGACGAAGTTGAGATCTCCGTCGAGGCCCCATCTGGCGGGTCGGGCCGGACGGTTGACGAACGACAGCCTGGTGATGACGGTTTCGGGGCACCTTCCTGGGAGGTCATGCGATGCGAATCAGGTGGCGAGGATTGGAACTGCCGACGCGCGTCGTGCGGGACGAAGGGTCCAGCACGCCGACCTACGCCCGATTTCTGGTCGAGCCGTTCGAGCGAGGCTTCGGAACGACCGTGGGCAACAGCCTGCGGCGTATCCTCCTGTCCAGTCTGGAGGGCGCCGCCGTCACCCACGTTCGCATCAAGAATGCCGACCACGAATTCAAGACCATCCCCGGCGTCGTTGAGGATGTCACCGAGATCATCCTCAACGTCAAGTCGCTCATCGTGCAGTTGGCCGCCGCCGAGCCCAAGACCATGACGGTCAAGGTCCGCGGCCAGAAGGGGCAGACCATCGAGGTCCGCGCGGCGCAGATCGAAGCCGATGCGGCCATCACCATCATCAACCGCGACCAGTTGCTGGCCACGCTGACCGATGAAGTGGATTTTGAGATGGAGCTGACCGTCGGGCCGGGCCGCGGTTACGCTACCGCCGAGGACCACAAGGCCGAGCGGGGCGAGCAGATCATCGGCGTGATTCCCGTCGATTCCGTGTATTCGCCGGTGACGCGGGTGCGGTATCGCGTGGAGGATACCCGCGTCGGACAGCGCACCAATTACGATCGCCTGGTCATGGAGATCTGGACGAACGGGACGGTCTCGCCGGAGATGGCCCTCGTCGAAGCGGCGAAGATCCTCCGGAAGCACCTCAACGCCTTCATTCAGTACTTCGAGTTGGGCAGTGGCTTGGCGGTGGCCGGCCAGGCCGCTGACGCCCTCGGCGGGAGCGACGAGTCGACCCAGCCGCTCGAGCGCAAACTGGCCATTCCGCTGGCCTCGCTGGATCTATCGGTGCGAGCCAGCAATTGCCTGGCTTCCGCGGAGATCAAAACCGTCGGCGACCTCGTCCAGTGGACGGAGGATCGCCTGTTACAGATTCGTAGTTTCGGCAAGACCTCCTTGCAGGAAGTCAAGCGCAAGTTGGAAGAACTGGGCCTGGCGCTGCGGAGTGAAGACGGTCCCGACACCATTGCAGGTCTAGGAGCAGCGGAGGGCGTTCCCGGATATGCGGTGGCTCCACCACCTGCGGCTGACGGCGCGAGCGATTACTACGGCAGCGGTCCGGAGAGTCACCCGAGCGCCGCGGGGTTGGGTGAGTTCGGGAGGAACGCCGCCGGCGATTCGGCAAGCCGCGCTCCCGATGCGAGCCCGGCCAATCAGGGCGTGTAGTGCTTTCTGGAGAGTGTGAACTGATATGAGACACCGAGTTGCAGGACGACATCTTTCCCGGACTTCCGCCCACTCCAAGGCGCTCCGCCGGAATCTGGCCCAGAGTCTGTTTCAGCATGGCCAGATTCAGACCACTCTCGTCAAGGCCAAGGAAGTGCGGCCCTTCGTCGAGCGGCTGATCACCCTGGCTCGGCGCAACACGCTCGCCAGTAGGCAGCGATTGGAGTCCCTACTGACCGATCGCGCGGCGATCAGCAAGGACGACCAGGAGAAGTACGATGCCATGAGCGACGCCCAGCGGGCCAAGGTCCTGAAGGCCCGCTCCGGTCGCCGCCACCGAACCGGCAAGGTGCCCGCCTCTTACAACAAGAAGAAGATTCCCTTCGTGGCGACTTCGATCATCCACAAGCTCGTGAACGAAGTAGCCCCCAAGTTCGCCGGTCGGCCCGGCGGCTACACCCGCATCATCCGTCTGCCCAAGAGCCGCATTGGAGACGGCGGCGATCTGGCGATTCTGCAACTGGTGGGCGGCGAAGAGGCTCCCGGCAAGGTCCGCAAGACGACCGGGCAGCGGCGCCGGAAGGCCGCGGACCGAACCCGCTATCTGGAGGGTCGTGCCGCTCCGAAGAAGCGGGTACGGCCGACGAAGGCCGCTCCTGCCGCCGCCGAGAGCAGTTCCGGCGAGGCAGGCTCCCCGGCCTGACGCTTCGTCCCGCGGACTGTGGTGGAGTAGGCCCCATGGGCGATCCGAGTTGCATCTTCTGCAGGATCGCGGCGGGCACCGTTCCAGCCGCGCGGGTGCTGGATACGGCGGAGGTCACCGCTTTTTTGGACATCGGGCCGTTGGCGCCGGGCCACACGCTGCTGATTCCCAAACAGCATTGTGAAAGCGTCCTTGATGCTTCGCCTGCCGTGCTGGCCGCCCTGACCGCGGAGCTGCCGCGGCTGGCGGCGGCGATTATCAAAGCGACCGGTGCCGAGGGTTTGAACGTCCTGCAAAACACCGGGGCCTCGGCCGGCCAGGTGGTGCCGCATCTCCACCTGCACCTCATTCCTCGCCGTGCCGGAGATCACCTGGGTTTTCGCTGGAATGCCGGGCGCTATGCCGAAGGCGAATCCGACGCCGTTCGCTCGGCCATCGTCGCCGCGCTGGGCGCCTGATCGGATCGTCGGCCTTGTCGCCCTCGCCCAGCCCGCTTACTCCGATTGCGGCCTCTGCAATGGGAACAGGATCACATCCCGGATGCTCGGTGAATCCGTCAGCAGCATCACCAGCCGGTCGATGCCCATGCCCAGCCCGCCGGCCGGCGGCATGCCATATTCCAACGCGGTCAGGAAGTCCTCGTCCATGACCCGCATCGTCTCTTCGCCCTCTCCCTTCAGTTGCCCGCTGAGCAGTTCTCGCTGCGTGGCCGGGTCGTTCAGCTCCGTGTAGGCGTTGGCCAGTTCCATGCCCGCGACGAATGCCTCGAAGCGCAGAGCCAACGAGGGATCGTCCTCCTTCCTTCGGGTGAGCGGGCAGATGGCCGCCGGGTAATCGGTGACGAAGACCGGCTGGACCAGGTGCTCCTCGACGGCGGTCTCGAACAGCTTGTTGGCGATGACGGCATCATCAAGGTGCGCGGTGGTCAGGCCGCGCTGGGCTGCCGCGGCCCGCACGGCCGCCGCGTCGGCCAGATCGACACCGGCGTGTTCCCACAGCAGTTCGCGGTAGGTCCTCCGCGGCCAGGGTGGAGTGAAATCCAGGAGAACGCCTTTGAAGGTACGCTTGAAGCGGTCTGTAGAGCCGCCCGCGGTCTCGCGTGGAGCGACCGCGTCAATGCCCGCGGCGACCAGTTCCTCCACGATGGACATCATGTCACTGAGGTCTCCGTAAGCCTGGTAGCACTCCATCATGGTGAATTCCGGATTGTGTCGCGGGCTGATCCCTTCGTTGCGGAAGTTACGGTTGATTTCAAATACCCGTTCCATTCCGCCGACCAGCAGCCGCTTGAGGTAAAGCTCCGGAGAAATGCGGAGAAACAGGTCCAGATCCAGCGTGTTGTGGTGCGTCGTGAAAGGCCGGGCGGCGGCTCCGCCGTAGATCGGCTGGAGCATCGGGGTCTCAACCTCCAGGAAGCCTTTGCTCCGCAGGTGGTCCCGTACCGCCTGAATGATGCGGGAGCGGGCCTTGAAAGTCGCCATGACCTCGGGATTCGTGAACAGATCGACATACCGTTGTCGGTAGCGGAGCTCGACATCCTGAAGCCCGTGCCACTTCTCGGGCGGGGTTCTCAAGCACTTGGTCAGCACGGTGATCCGGTCAGCCCAGACGGTGGGTTCGCCGGTCTTGGTGCGTCCCAACGGTCCTTCGGCGCCGAGGATGTCGCCCAGGTCCAGCAGCGGCACCAGGTCCCACGCGGCGTCCCCCAGCTTGGCCTTGCTCAAGCCGATCTGGAGATCTCCGGACGAGTCGCGGAGAGTCAAAAAGGCCAGTTTGCCCATGATCCGGCGTAGCATGATGCGACCGGCGATGCGGCAGCGGGCGTCCTCGCGGGTCTGCCCCGGTTCAAGGCCCAGTTGGTCCGCAGTTGCCTTGACCTTCTTAAGGTCGGCAGTGCCCTCGAACCGCCGGCCGTAAGGATTGATGCCGCGCGCAACAAGCTCGTTCAGTTTCTTGAGACGATCCGCGTAGTACTGGTCGGTCATGGCGGTGTACGAACCTCCCCGTGGCTCCTTCCGTTTGGGAAAGGGCCGGCGGATCATCGTAAGCGGCTGTAGGGAAAGGGGGAAGCAGGTAACGGCTATTGCCCCAAGGCTTGCAGGCGGGCAGTCGCCCAGTGGGCGGGCTGGAGATCCTTGGTCAAACGGAGCAGATCGGCGAGGCAGGCCGAGGAATAGCCGGCTCGGGCGAGGTAGGTGGCGGCGGCGTGATCCGCGGCGATTTCGCGATTGAGGGCTTCGGCTTCGTGTTGACAGGGTTTTTGGAGCCCGTGTCCGAGAACCACGTGGGCCATCTCATGGGCGATGACTGCCGCAAGCAGATCATGGTCCTCGCCGATGCGGCGTTGGCAGAGCGCCTGGGTGAGGTAGATTCTTCCTGAAGGCAGGGAGAACGCGTTGGGCTGGTCACTGGCGAGGACGTGAAAGACCCAGTGGCTGCCGAGGTCGGGGTTGGCCGACCGGAGGCGTTCCGCCACGGCCGTCATCCGGGCTTCGGCGAGTGAGGCGTCGAGCCGGCCGCCGTGGCGCAGCTCGAAGGCCGTCGCCGCGTCCGGACCGGTGAAGGCCTCGCCGCCGCCGACGACGGCTGAAGTGTGCATTTCGTGTCGGAGTCCGGCTCGTTGGCATCCGGCCACGATCAGGCAGCACAGGGTGATGATGGACAATGTCCGCGTCACGGGGCCTCCGGCGATCGGCTCGATAAGACTCGGATATAACCGGCTCGGCGGCAAATCGGGGGGCGACGACCGCTTGGTCCGGTACGCGCGACGAGTGATTCGCACGAACCCGGCACGCCTATCGGACTGGAATTACCCGCTTCCTCGTCGGTCGGTTACCATGACCCGATATGCCTGAGTTGCCGGAAGTGGAGACGGTCGTTCGTCAACTGCGGCCTGATGTGCGCGGCGCGCTGATCTCCGATGTTCGGGTTCGTTTGCCCAAGATCGTCCGTACTGCCCCGGCGGCGTTTCGCCTCGGCCTGCGTGGGCGGCACATCGACCAGATCGATCGAGAGGGAAAGCGGATTATCTTGCGGTTGGAGCCGAGCGCCTGCCTGGTGATCCACTTGGGTATGACCGGACGCCTGATGATCCGCCCGGCGGAATCCCCGCTCGATCAGCACACGCAGGTGTGCTGGAGGCTCGGCGACGGGTTTCGGGAGCTGCGCTTCGTGGACCCACGGCAATTTGGGGGCGTCTGGTTCCTGCCCGACGGCGCGTGCCCTGCGGAACACGGCTTGCGTCCGTTGGGTCCGGACGCTTTGACCGTCCGGTGGTCGCAGTTTCGGGAGGTTCTCCGCCGCCCCCGCCAGATCAAAGCTTTGCTGCTGGACCAGCAGGCCATCGCGGGTTTGGGCAACATCTACTGCGACGAAGCCCTCTACGCGGCCGGCATTCATCCGCGTCGCCGGGCGAACCTACTTCGTGAGCCGCAAGTTGCCCGGTTGTTCCGCGAGGTTCGCAGGGTACTGAAGGCGTCGATCGCCGCTGGAGGAACGACGATCAGCGACTACCGCGCCGCCGATGGGAGCGAAGGCGCCTTTCAAAGAGAGCTGAAGGTCTACGGGCGGGCAGGAGAGACTTGCGGCCGTTGCGGCGGCCTCATTCGGCGGGTTCTCGCGGCGGGTCGTTCTTCGCATCTTTGTCCGCGGTGTCAGCCGCTGCGTTTTTCGGCTCGTCCTCGGCGCGGGTAGCGGCGGTTTCTTCCTGGTTGAATTGCGAGGTGGCGGCAGAAGCGTCGGCCTTGTGAAGTTCTGCTCGCCAGTGTGCGGCGCGTTCCGGTTGTCCCAGGGCGTCGCAGACGGCAATCAAGTCGGCCAGAGTCTCCCTCACCGGCAGCCCTTGCGAACCGTATTGTCTCTCCAGGATGGGGTAACTCGAGGCCAACAGCTCTTCCGCTTCGGCCGCACGGCCTTGCCGCAGGAGGCAGCGGCCCAACAGTCGCTGGGTCTCGGCCATGCGGATGTTCTCCGGGCCGACCCGCTCCTGCCAGATGTCCATAGCCGCGGTCAGCACGGCTTCCGCGTCGTCCAACTTGTTCTGCTCGATGAGCACTTTCCCCAGAAGTGACAGCTTCGTGGCATGGGCGGGCTGGTTAACCACCGGGTACTCCCGCTCGATCTCGACGGCGGCGCGGAGCGCGAGTTCCGCGGCGTAGTTCTGTCCTTCGCTGTTGAGGCCTCCGGCAAAGGCGTACAGTCGGCTGGCCTTGTTCAGCAGGGAATCCTCGCGGGCCCGCATGGCCGCCTGCCGGTTTTGCGAAATGACCAGGGCCGCCGTGACCGCGATCGCCAGCACCAGCAGGACGACCGTGGCGACGCGATACGCCTGCCGCCAGAGGAATCGGGAGAAGACATATGCCAGGGTCGGGTTGCGGGCCATGATCGGCCGGCCTTCGAGGAAACGGCTGATATCCTCGGCCAGGGCCGCGGCGCTGGGGTAACGACGAGCGGGGTCCTTCTCCAACGCCATCATGACGATCGCGTCGATCTCCTTGCTGAGATTCCGGCGAACCTGGCTTGGACGCGGATGGGGCTCCTCGCAAATGACCCGTTGGGCGTTGTACTGGCTGACCTCGTAGGGCCTTCGGCCGGTGACCAATTCGTACAGGATGACGCCCAGTGAATAGACATCGGTCGCGGCGGTAATCTCCTGACCGGAAACCTGCTCCGGGCTGGCGTATTCCGGCGTCATGGGCCGCAGACCGAGCTTGGTGCGAGGCAGGGCATCCGGTTCCGGCTCCTCCCGCAGCAGCTTGGCGATACCGAAGTCCAGGAGTTTCGGGATTGGGCGGCTGCCTTCCTCCTCGCTCTGCACGACCAGGATGTTGCTGGGCTTCAGATCGCGGTGAGCCACGAACTTGCTGTGGGCGTGATGGACGGCGAGGCAGACCGATTTGAACAGCTCCAGTCTTTCGGGGAGCGCCAGATTGCGGCTCTCGCAATACTCCGTGATCGGCTGTCCCTGGATGTACTCCATCACCAGATACGGCAGGCCGTCCTCGGTCGTCCCCCCGTCAATCAACGCGGCGATATTCGGGTGGACCAGATTGGCGAGGTGTTGCCGTTCCTCGCGAAAGCGGCGGATGATGTGCTTGCGCAGCGTCGGGCTGGTGTCCACGCCGTGGCGGATCAGCTTGATGGCCACTTGCTGCTGGTACTGCCCGTCCGCCCGGCTGGCCAGGTAGACGTCGCCCATGCCTCCGGCCGCCAGCCGTTTGGTCAGCCGCCAGACGCCGATTCGGCGCCCACTGAGAGCTGTTTCCTCGTCAACCGCGGAAGACGGCCGGTCTCCGCCTTCCGGCGGACTGGGCGCCTGTCCCAGGGGGTGCTCCAGAAAGTCGCCGGCCTGCCGGTGGGCCTCCAGCAACGACTCGAGTTCCGTGCGAAGCGTCGCGTCTTCTTCGCAGGCCGTGGCGAGGAACCGCGGACGATCTTCCGGAGGCGTCTGTAGCGCCTCGTCGAAAAGCCGCTCGACCCGCTCCTTTCGGCTTTCGGTCATTGATTCTTGTCTCGAGTGATTTCCCGATACAGCCAGGCGCGGGCGTAGGCCCAATCGCGTTTCACCGTGGCCACGGACTTGCCCAAGGCGTCGGCGGTCTGTTCGAGAGTCAGCCCCGCAAAATAGCGCAATTTCACAACGGTTGCTTTCTCTCGATTTTGCGGGTCTAACTCCAATCGCGCGAGGGCGGCGTCCAGACTCTCAAGATCCAAGGCTTCCGCTGGGTCCGGTTGCGGAACGGCAATGACCTCGTGGTCACCGTCAAAAGGTACGCTGTCTAGCTCCGGACGCCGCTTGGCGGCCTTCTTGTAGCGGGCGTGGTCTACCAGAATCCGGCGCATGGCCTCAGCGGCCGCCGCGAAGAAATCGCCGCGACTCCGCCAGCAGGGTTCCCGGCTTCCGATAAGTCGGAGGTAGGCCTCGTGCACCAGGGCGGTCGGCTGGAGGGTGAGCCGGCGGCCTTCCGTTTCCATCCTTGCTGCGGCGATCCGCCGCAATTCGTTGTAGACGGCCGCGATCAGCGCATTCCAGGCGTCGTGGTCGCCGGCGGTGACGGCCTCGAGCAGTCGGGTCACATTGCCTGGTTCGACGGCCACGGCTAATCCGCAGGACCGGTAGGAGAGACTCTGAGCCATGCGGCATGGCGGCTACGCCAAATATTATAGCGGATATGATTTCCGGAGAATACGGGAAACGAGTATCTAACCCGCTATCGCTCATTTGGTTAGACTGACGACTGTTGCGTTGGCAAAAGGCGATCGTTTATACTGGAAAGGCAACGACTACCCGAATTCGCCGTGAAAGCCCAAGCGGCGAACACGCCTGTGGGGCAAGCCCTCGCCCCCGCCGACCGAAAGAAGGGGAGGCGAACCCGGCCGCGGAGATGGGGGAAGGCGGTTTCCAGAGAAGGAGTGACACTGATGCAAGTGAACAGAGTGCAGTCTCGCGGTTTCACGCTGATCGAGTTGCTGGTCGTGATTGCGATCATCGCTGTCCTGATCAGTGTGCTGCTGCCCGTGTTGTCGGCAGCGCGGGCGGAGGGTCAGAAGGCGAAATGCCAGGCAAGCCTTCGGGATATTTGCAATCAGGCCAGCATCTACTCACAGGAGGATCCGAAGTCCACCTACGGCCCGATTCACCCGCGAGCCATGCAGTTTTCGGGCGAAGGGTACGCGGAATACGGTGGCGGTCCGGGGAAGGCTCCGTTTATGAACTGGAACCAGGAGTTCGATCCTCGGACCCGTCCGTTCAACGCGATGCTCTACGGCCCCGGTGGCGTCGTCGCGAACACGCCGCCCGGTGATCGTGGCAATTTCCAGGTTTTTCAGTGTTCGGGCGAGGACTACGGCTGGCAGGAATGGCCGGGGTTCGGCGGCAATGCGGTCGAGATGGAACAGCCCTACTTCGCCGCCAACGGCACCTCTTTCCGCATGAACAATCTGAGCTGGACCGACGGGACCATCGGCGGCATCTACGGGCGGCCGGTGACCCGCATCCCCAGCACCGGGGACACGGTCGGATTCATGGAGGCCCGTGCTTTCCAGACGCTTTGGACCAACGATGTCTGGGGGTCGCTGGCGCATGGCGAATTGACGGGCTATCATCGCAAGCTGAGCTATTTCATGCTGGGTTTCTGCGACGGCCACGTGTCGTACAGCAACATGGGCAACGGCACGTTCCATCAGCGAACCCAGCAGTGGTCGTTCAAGAACGTTCGTGGATCGTGGGGCCGGATGGACTGCATGCCGGATGAGTTCTACCCTGACTATTGATCCTTCGGCATCTCGCCGGTCAGCAGCCCAAGTCGAATCAAACGAGAGCACCGCCTGCCGCGGCCACAGGGCGCGGCGGGCGGTTTCTTTTCGGGAAGATCATCCGCAGATCGAGGCTGATTCCGCCTCCAGCAACCGCACAAGATCCGTGGTAGCGATTTCAACCAGCACCCCGCGACGGCCTCCGTTGACGATGATCCGATCCAGCGCCAGCAGAGACTCCTCCAAAACCACCGGCAATCTGCGGCGTTGGGCAAAGGGCGAGATGCCGCCAACCTGATATCCGGTGATCCGCTCCGCCTCGGCCTGTTCCGCCAACACGGCTCGCTTCCGTCCGATGGCGGCGGCCATGCGGCGGGTGTCGAAGCGCTGGTCGCCCGGCACGATCGCCAGGAAGTGGGAGCGGTCGTCCGCCTCCACCACCAGAGTCTTGCAAACCATCTCCAGCGGCCGCCCGACCGCCTCCGCGGCTCGATCGGCGCCCACCTCGCTGAAGGAGTATTCCAGTACCTCAAAGGAGACTCCTTGTGTCCTGAGCCATTTGATTGCGTTGGTGTCGGACATGCTCTGCTCCAGAGCGGCACGTCGCCGGAGAGGGTTACTGACAAATTGGACTGTGGGCCTTGGCCCCGCGGGCCAAATATCGGCCATCTCATCTTGAATTGACAGGTATACGGCGGCATCCATACAATCCGCCGTGACTTACCTGGTGTCCGTGCGGCATCCGCCGTCAGGCGGACGATCCGCCGATAACCTGCCCGCGACGGGCGTGCAACAGTGTGAATCACAACATGATCGAAACGTCCTTCTGGCATTACGGGTTGGCCGCGTTGCATCTGGTGGTCTGTCTGGCGCTTGCCGTCTACGGCATCCACCGTTATGCACTGGTTTACCTTTACTACAAGTATCGCCGCAACGCTCCGCGGAAGTCGGCCTGTTTCCTACAGAAACCCCGCGTGACCATCCAGTTGCCGATGTTCAACGAGCAGTACGTCGCGGAGCGGATCATCGAAGCCGCCTGCCGCGTCAAGTACCCGCGGGACCGCTTGCAGATTCAAGTCCTTGACGACTCCAACGACGAGACCGTCCAGATCGCTCGCTCCGCGGTCGAGCGGATGCAGGCGCAGGGGCATCCTATTGTGTACCTGCACCGCGATCACCGCGAAGGTTACAAGGCCGGCGCGCTCGCCGAAGGGCTGAAGACCGCCACCGGCGAGTACATCGTCATCTTCGACGCGGACTTCGTTCCACCGCCGGACATTCTCAACGAGCTGATCGACCATTTCGTCGATCCCCGGGTCGGCATGGTGCAGGCACGCTGGGAGCATATTAACCGTGAGCAATCGCTATTGACCAAGACCCAGGCCATTCTGCTGGACGGACATTTCGTGATCGAGCACGCCGCCCGCAACCGTTCCGGCCGTTTCATGAGTTTCAACGGCACGGCGGGCGCCTGGCGACGAGCTTGCATCGAAGAGGCCGGCGGCTGGGAGCACGACACGCTGACCGAGGATCTGGACCTGTCCTACCGCGCGCAGATGAAAGGCTGGAAGTTCGTTTACCTGCCCGAAGTCACCAGCCCGGCCGAACTGCCGCCGGAGATGATCGCCTTCAAGAGCCAGCAGCACCGCTGGGCCAAGGGTGGCGCCCAGACCTGCCGCAAGTTGCTGCCCGGCATCCTCCGGTCCCGACTGCCGTGGCGGATCAAGGTCGAGGCGTTCTTCCACCTGACCAGTTGGGTCAGCTACTTCTTGATGGTGGTTCTCACCCTGCTGCTGTTCCCGATTCTCTATCTGAAGACGCACATCTTCAGCGGTACGCCGATGCTGCGGTATGCCTTTGACGGCTCTCTGGTATTGCTCGCCACCTGCTCCGCCAGCACGTTTTATGTCGCCTGCCAGCGTGAATTGTTCAAGACCTGGGCGGAGAGCCTCAAGTATTTGCCTTTCTTGATGTCGCTGGGGGTCGGGATCTCCTTAAACAACGCCCGGGCGGCGCTGGAGGGTTTGGCCGGCAAGGCTTCCGAGTTCGTCCGCACGCCGAAGTTCGGCGTGGCCGACCAGAAGGACGTCGGTTGGAAGAATAAGACCGGCAAACAGCGGCTGGACCCCAAACGCGTGCAGGCCTGGTGTGAGTTTGGGATGGCCATATACCTGGCGGTTTGTGTCGCGTACACGGTCCAAATGAAGATGTGGGTCGGTTTGTTCTTCATGACGCTATTCTTCATCGGATTCGCCTACGTATCGCTTCTGACTTTCTACGGTCAGTATCAAGCGGCCCGGGCCGCGTCCGTCCATCTGAAGCCGCGGCCTGCCGAACACGCGGCGGAGACGATCCCGTCCGATCCTGATTGAACTTCAGCGGTGTGTGTTTCTTCCCCAGCTTGACGGCGATATGAGGTGCGTCTAGATTCGGACGGCGTTCGCGTCGCTGGGCCAGTCAGAGCGGCGACGGTGCCCGCGGCGGTCCACTTCCCGGAGGCTCCTTTCATGGCGAAGACCACGACCCGGTTGGCAAGACTGCTGGGCTTGGCGTGCCTTCTCTCGGCGGGGGCCGTGGGCGGGTGTTCAGGTTCGTCAGCGACCTCCAACCACCAACCGGCGGCGGCGTCCGCGCAACCCACGATCCGCATCGATCGGGTCGACAACGGCGCGGCCGGTGAAGCCGGCTTGCTCGAAGCGGAGCAGACGCTTGTACCCCGGTTGCTGGCCTTCGAAATGGCCGGATTCGCTCACGCGGTCAAACCGGTTCAGGCGATCGAAGATCGGGCTGCGACAGCCCAGGCCGCGGCCATCGACGCCCTTTGCCGGGCATTGATCGAGGCCCGGCGGTCCCGCGGGCAGTCGACGGCTGATTTCACTGTTCAGTTGGGTCCGCGAGTCACCGTGGTCCATCGTGTTGCGGATGGGCAGCAAACGGTGGAAGTGGATCTCTTCTCTCGCGGCGTCAAGACCGCTTTCGTGGTTCACAATGGCGTGCTACAGCACCCGCCGCGCGATCTGCGGCTGCTGCATCAGGTTTTTGAAGAAACAAACGGCGAATTCTCGCTGCTGGGGATCGAATGGCTCCCCGATGCCCGTACCGCGGTCGCGCGAGTCGGCTGCTACGTGCCCGCCGAGTTCGGAGAGGCGTTCGTCGGCGAAGCGGCAGAGGTGGAGCCTCCCTCGCCCTAAGGGTGCTGGTCCTCGAGGCAGGTGCCGCTTGGGGCCCAGGGCTTCGAAACCGATTTCTCTCCGCGTCTAGGAGCTTCTGTCCTGCCTGGCACTTTGGCGACTGCCGATTGCCTTCTGCCGCGGCCGCGGAAGATCCGCCTTCTGCCCGGCGCGTTTCCGCTCGATGGTCCGCTGAGTTTTGACGTTGCGGAGAATGCCGCGGGGACGGCCCGGCGACATCTTCAAGGGACAACGGAATCTCTCCCCGGGCCTTCTGCTGTTGGACCGGCCCGCTCTTCCCCCAGAACGATTCGCTTGCAGTATGCGGCGTTGGGTGCAGTCGGAACAGTCGCGGAACAAAGGTATCGCCTCCGTATTCTCTCCGACTCGATTGCGCTGCAAGCCGCCGGCCCCGCGGGGTTGCGGTACGGTTTGGCAACGTTGAAGCAGCTTCTCTCGGCAGGCGGCGAAGCCATCCAGGCGATGGACATCGACGATTGGCCGGATTACCCCGTTCGGGGCGTGATGTTGGACATCAGCCGGTGCAAGGTCCCGACCCTGGCGACTCTGCGTAGCCTGGTTGACCGTCTTTCGGCGTGGAAGATCAACCACTTGCAGCTCTACATGGAACATACGTTCGCGTATGCGGCCCATCGGCGGGTTTGGCGAGGTGCTTCCGCGCTGACCGGTCCCCAGGTGCGGGAGTTGGACGACTACTGCTCGGATCGCGGCATCGAGCTGGTGCCGAATCAGAATTCCTTCGGCCATCTGGAGCGGTGGCTGCGATACCCGCCGTACTCCAAGCTGGCCGAAGCGAATGGTCCCTATACGACGCCGTGGGGTGAGGTTCGCACCGTCCGCACCACCTTGAATCCGGTGCATCCAGGGTCGCTAAGGCTCGTGGCCTCCTGGTATGAGGAGCTGTTGCCGCACTTCCGCAGCCGCCTGTTCAACGTGGGCTGCGATGAGACCTGGGAACTGGGGCAGGGGCAGAGTCGCCGGGCTTGTCTTCGTCGGGGTCAGGGGCGGGTATACCTAAGTTTTCTGAAGAAGATACACCGCCTGGCGCGGCGCCACGGGCGGCGTGTGATGTTCTGGGCGGACATTGCTCAGCAGCATCCCGACCTGCTTCGTGACCTGCCCGACGATGTCATTCCATTGATCTGGGGATACGAGGCCGACCATCCTTTCGATCGGCAATGCCGTGTCTGGGCCGAGCGGGGCTTGCCGTTCTACGTTTGTCCGGGCACGTCCAGTTGGTGTAGTTTCGGCGGTCGGACCTCGAACTGTCTGGCCAATCTGCGGAACGCTGCCGCTGCCGGCCGCCGCCATGGTGGCATCGGCTACCTGATCACGGACTGGGGCGACTTCGGCCACCGGCAGTACCTGCCGGTCAGCTATCTCGGCTTAATGTACGGGGCCGCGTTGAGCTGGTGTGGCCGCTCCAACGAAGGTCTGGATGTGGCAGCGGCTTTGAGTCGCCACGCCTTCGATGACGCGGATGGGGATGGGGGACGGTTGTGGTACGATCTGGGGCGGGTCCATGAGGCTTCCGGCATCGTGCGACCGAACCGCACGGTCCTGTTCGATTGTCTGCGGTTCGCGGCGGATGACCCGCGGGTTGTCGAGGGGCTGACCCTGAAGACCGTGCGGGCGATGGCCGAAGCGGCTGACGAGCTGCTCGCACGGGCGACCCGGTGGCAGCCGGGCGGAGTGGAAGGGCATCTGGTGAAGGACGAGCTACGGGCTACCGTATTCGTTCTACGCCACGCGTGTCGCCGGGCGGCATATCTGCTGGGTGGATGCAGCAGGCGATCAGCCGCCGCTCAACGCCGGCAGCTTGCCGCGGAGATGCGGGGCATCATCCATCGGCATCGCCGCCTCTGGCGGGCCAGAAATCGCCCCGGCGGCCTCGCGGAGAGCTTGTCCTACTTCATCCGGAATCTCAGGGAATACGCGGGTTGATACCCCTGTGAGCGGGGGGCTTTCTTGGAAGTCAGGGAACGGCATTCCGGGAAAGCCGGGCGAGCATTTCTTGGGTCGCGGGCCGTTCGGCGGCGATGCGGACCTCATCGGCCAACAGCCGCATCTGGTCATCGCTTATTTCGCCACAGCAGAAGTAGTAGGAGTCGCCCTGATGCCACATCGCGACGCAGGCAGGGTGCCCGCGATCGGCGACTTGGGTGATCACGGGTCGGCAGGCGGGAACCGGAGAGGTGATGTGGTCATATTGATCCAACTCGTGCCGATTCGGCACGAGCGGAGCCGGGATGCTAAACACCGACAGGCGACGGTCGCCTGTGGCGTTGACGTAGAGGATGTGTCCGCCGCTAACGCAGCCGGGGCCGCGAATCCCGCAGAAGTTCACGGATTCGAAGGCAAATCCGTGCCGGGTAAGGTCCGGGGCGGCCGCCATGAGCGACGAGCCTTGGCTGAGAAAATGTTCTTCAATCGCCTTCGCCGCGTGGGGGCAATCCCTGGGGATGCCTGCCAGATGATGCGCTTCGTGGCGATCGCAACAGATGTGGTGCTTGGCGGCGACCCGCTCCGCCAAGGCTGTCGGGAAGGCAGCAGTGGAGGACGCGGAGTTCGGCTGCAACGCGTACCAGAATCCCGCTGCGGCAAGGAGCACGGAGGCGGCCATTGCCATGGGTCGGAAGGCAAAGAAGCGGCGCTGCGCCGGCCGTCGCGGGAGGGTTTCTCGCAGAATCGTGGGCGCCAACTCGGCGGTCATCGCTTGGCGAATCTTGCTTTCCAGGGTGGGCGGAGTCGGCCGGTTTTCATAGGCACGTCTTAAGATCCTGCGAATCTCGCCGTGTTCGCGGACTTGGTCGGCGCAAGAAGGACAGGCCGAGACATGACGAGCCACGGCCTTCGCGGCGGGAGAATCACCCAGCTCGCCGTCGGCATAGGGATAGAGATCGCTCAGGAACGTTTCGCAGTTCATGCGTCAGTTCTCAGCCAAGAACCTTGGGTTCGCAGCGGGCATCGGTTATCCAACTGAGTACTCAACTCTCGTCCTCGGGTCCGCATCAGGAATCATCTTCCGTTCTGCGGCGGATCCCTCGTGCCTGGGCGTATTCACCCAGTGTCCTGTTCAACTGCTCGCGGGCACGCGAAAGTCGGCTCATGACCGTGCCTATCGCACAACCCAGCACTTCGGCGATCTCCTTATAGCTCATGTCTGCCAAGGCCCACAGCAGCAGCACCGAGCGATACTCGGGTGATAGCGAGCTGACCGCCGCCTTGATCTCCTCGTCGAATCCGTCCCAGTCCAGGTCGCCCACCAAGTTGGGAATAACCGGGGTTACTTCGGCGTCTGCGGCGAAATCCTCCGGGCCGATCTCATCCAGTTGCACGGGGCCGCGGCGCGCCTGGTCCCGCCGTGAGTAGAACACGTTGTGCAGGATCTTCAGGAGCCAGGCTTTGGCTCCGTGCGACCTCAATTCGAACCGCTGAAAAGATCGGTGGGCACGCAGGAACGTTTCCTGCACCAGGTCTTCAGCCTCGTGCGGATCGCGGGACAATCCCACCGCAACCCGATAAACGACATCCAGATGGCACAAGACGTCGCGTTGGAACTCGGCATCGGCCGGTGTGTCGGGACCCGCGGCGGCGGCACGCGGGACTCGGGTTGCTTCTGTGCGGTCCGACATAGCTGTTAACCGTCGGAGTGTAGGCGTTATTCCTGATCGTGGCGAGGAACGCCTGGCCGTTCGGGGGTTGATGTCCTAACCCTGTGACAGCGAACAAGATGCGCGATTGTTAAGCGGTTATGGGGTCTTCCAGGGATCCGCGGTACCACATGCGGATCACCGCTGCTGCCCGGGTTGCGTCACGGATCTGCCACGCTCACCCCCGGACGCTTGCGAATTTGGCGAGGACCTTGGTCACGCGGCCGATGCCTCGGGGGCCGACTTTCAGCAGCACGTCCACGACGGCGCCAACCACCTCAAGAAACTCGTACATCTCATCGAGTCGTTTTTGGTATACCTTTGTCTCCGTGGCTGATTCCGGATGGTCTGCTGGCGGTCGCCGTACCATGTCTCGACACCGGGCGATCGTTTCCATGATCGGCTCCACTTCTCTCCGTCGCCTTTGCCGCACGATGGTCTCGAACATCTCCCAGACGTCGGTGCGGCATACGAAGTACTCTTTGCGGTCGCCGCGGGCATGCACGCGGTCTATCAGGCCCCAATCCACGAGCGTACGGAGGTTGATCGAGGCGTTGCCGCGCGAAACCTGAAGCCGCTCCATGACATCATCCGTGCAGAGCGGCTCGGTGGAGACGAACAGCAGGGCGTGGATCTCGGCCATGGTGCGGGTGATGCCCCAGTAGCCGCCCATTTCTCCCCATCGGCGAACGAACAAGGCTTTGGATTCCTCGAGCGGGGTCAAGAGCCGCCTCCTCAGGGGTTGCGCGCGGATCGGCGGGCCGGTCGCGGCAGGACACCAAATACGGAAGAAGCTGAATTTTCAAAACATGCTGAAATTATGATAGCCGCGGAGTGGTTCTTCCACAAACGGCGACGGCAGCTTGATTCGCCTTCAGATATTGGAATCTCAATCGACGTAGGGACCGTCCGGCACATCCCACGGCAGCACCGGAAGATGGTTTAAACCTTGGCTGAACCGCTCGAGGTCGAACTCCCGGTTGTCGCGGCGGGCGCGGAATAGTTCGCAGGATACGACACACGCAATCAGCTCGCGGGCCTCCTGGTCGCTGATCCCCTCGGCCAGCAGTCGCTGGTAGGTGTTTCGGGTCTGCGGGGGATCCCCGCTGCTGAGGTGGCGATCGACGATGTCGAGAATCGACCGGCGGATGTGAGGGTTGGTCTTGAGCGGCATCAGACACCTCGGAATTACCGGGTTACGAACTGGGTGGAGCGAACGATCCGCGACGCGTCTGATCCGGCCGGAATCCCGCGTGCGGTCAACGATCCACGCTTGCTCTCAGATAATATTGGAGTCTCAAGTCTGATGGTGTCAAGAGGAATGTCTTGCTACCGGCGGGGTGCCTGTCACGGTGCTGGGGTTAACGTTATCTGGAAGGAAGGCACGTTGTATGCTGTTGCTCAGTGCCCGGGTGAGGCGAGTGCGACTTCCGTCGGCGGCGCCGGCTCCCCGCACTCCGGGCAGCGGATTGGACTGGCCCGTAGGTCGTAACCGCACACCCGGCAGTGGCCGATCGGAATCGGCGGCTTGCGGAGGAGCTTCTGGGCGACGTAAATCAGCAGCATATAGCAGGCCAGCAAGAGATTCAGAATGGTGCCCTGCACCAGCGTGGTGGCCAGCGTCTCAGTGAAGCCGCGACCGGGACCGAGGAGGCCTTCGATCAGCATGATACTGAAGAGGCCGGGCCACAGGTCAATCCCGAGACCGAGGGGGTAGATGGCGGATACGGCTACCCGCGTGACATAACCTGCGATCAGCGTGCTATGGACGAACGGTCGCTGCCGCAGCTCATGCACGAAGCCGGCTCCCTGGACCAGCGTGTAGGCGACGACGAAGCAGGCCACGCCGCAACACATGCCAAGCAGGTCGTATTCAGCACAGGCCCACAGGAAGCTCGGCGCCGCCGCGATGCCGCACACGGCTGTCCAGGCGAGTAATCGCAAGGCAACACGACTCGGAGAATTGTCTGGTTTGGTCGGCCTCATCATGGGGCGTTTGGTCCGGCGGAGTCGCCTGCCCGTTCCGGGGCGGTCGGGCCGACGCCGGCGATTGCCCTCAGAGGCCGACATCCACCGTAACTTATTCTAATGCCCAGCCGCACACAACGAAACCAGGACGATCTGCTTCGTGGCCGTTGCCCGGTGCATGATTGGGCATTCCGGGTAGAATGGCGCACGCGCTGCGTTGTTCTTTGCAGAGGACGGAACGCCGAAAACAGGAAAACGACAGATGACGGACATAAGAGCCACTAACGTGGTCTGGCACCAGGGACATGTCGATCGTCCAACTCGGGAGAAGCTGCTGGGGCAGAAGGGTTGCACCCTCTGGCTGACCGGACTGCCCTCCAGCGGCAAGAGCACCATTGGGTTCTCTTTGGAGCATGCGCTGATTGAGCGTGGGCGGATGGCGTATGTGCTGGACGGCGACAACATCCGCCACGGTCTGAACAAGAACCTTGGATTCAGTGCCGCGGATCGTGAGGAAAACATCCGCCGCATCGGCGAAGTGGCCAAGCTGTTCGCGGATGCCGGCATCGTGACGATCACTTCCTTCGTCAGTCCCTATCGCTCCGACAGGGATCGTGCCCGCCGACTCCATGAGCAGGCCGGCCTTCCGTTTGTCGAGGTCTTCGTGGATACGCCCGTTGAAGAATGCGAGAAGCGGGATCCGAAGGGTCTCTACAAGAAGGCCAGGGCTGGTGAGATTCCCAATTTCACCGGGGTCAACGATCCGTATGAGCCGCCGCTCCAGCCGGAGATCGTGTTGAAGACCACGCTGCTCCGGCCTGAGGAATGCGTGGCCACGTTGCTGGATGACCTTCGACGTCGCGGCATCCTGCCCTCCGGTTGATCGTTGCGGGCCACGGCGGAGCGGCGATGGCGCGGCCGCGTTACATTGACCTCCACCTTCACACGACCGCGTCGGACGGACGGTGCAGGCCGGGAGACCTGGTCCGGCTCGCCGCCGAACGGCGGCTCTCCGCCGTTTCCATTACGGACCATGATACGGTGGGCGGGCTTGCGGAAGCCGCCGAGGCCGCCTCCCGCGTCGGCGTCGAACTGGTTCCCGGCATCGAGTTGGGCACGTCCCATGCCCGCGGGACGCTGCATATACTGGGTTACTTCATCCATGCGGAATCGGCTGCACTTCGGCGAAGTCTGGAGGAGGTCCGCGCCTGGCGGCAGGAGCGAAACCAGGCGATCGTGCGGCGGCTGGCAGAACTGGGCATCATGATCTCGTCCGATTGGACGGGCTGCTTTCCCGCTGAGCAGACGGTGGGTCGGCCCCATCTCGCGGCGGAACTGGTGCGGTTGGGGGTGGTGCATGGCATACAGCAGGCCTTCGCCCGGTTTCTGGGTCGTGGCGCCGCCGCTTATGTGAGGAGACAGACGTGGTCGCCGGAACAAGCCATTCGCATCATACGGGACGCAGGCGGTGTTGCCTCGCTCGCTCACCCGGCTCTGTTGGAGTACGGGTCTCGGCTTGAACTGGCCACCCTCCTGCATCGTCTGCGAGCGGCCGGCTTGCAGGCGATCGAGGTGCATCACCCCGCGCATACCACGGTGCAATCACGGCTCTATGTCGAGCTTGCGGCCAGAATGGGCTTGGCCATGACCGGCGGATCGGATCTGCATGATTCGCGGGGCGGTTGCGACCGCGGCGTCGGGTTCTGCGGGGTGCGGGTGCCTCACCTGTTCCTCGATG
This sequence comes from uncultured Planctomycetaceae bacterium, assembly GCA_964572385.1. GTDB lineage: Bacteria > Planctomycetota > Phycisphaerae > UBA1845 > UTPLA1 > CAZNFM01. Next base: position 61,902 of record CAZNFM010000025.1, read on the forward strand.
CACTGCGGCGACTGGTCCAGCCATGAAGGGTGTCCTCGCGGGCGGGGGCTTTCTTGTTTTCTTCTGCTGTTGATTCCCCTTCCGCCGTGCGCATCGCGATGGCACACATAAGTCATTGTTGAGAATTATTTTGCGTCTTACGGCGACGAATTTGCGGCAAGCCAGGTTGCTTCTGCCCGAGAACTTTCCGCCAAAAATGGGCGTCGTAACTTAACCCCACCCGCCGCCTTGCCGAACACCATCCCAAGCCCCGGTGAAGGACCGGGGGAGTCTAGGGCATCTCTAGAGATGGAAAGGTGACACAGATGAATTTCAATAAGGGCAACTACAACAAGACCACGTTTCAGGCCGACATCAAGCGGAAGCAGGCCATGTTCAATCGCTTCAAGAAGCGGTTCTATGCCACGACGGACCCGGTCGAGCGGCGGTTCCTGAAGAACGAGGCCTATCGGGTGGCCAACGAGTTGCAGCAGTGGGCCCGACGGTGGCAGAACTGGAATTTCGGCCCCTGCAACTGGATCACCAAGAACTACACCACGACCTGCTTTACAAACCGCACGACCACGTGCCGGACCAACCGCAAGGTCACCACGGGCCGAACCTACGGCCGGACCACGACCTACGGCAACTACGGCAACCGCACCAATCGCACGCCGCGGACCCGGACCACGAACCGGACCCGCAATACGACGCGGGCGACCTACACCGCCTGGTGAGTCTGGCCGCGAAATATTTATGCCGAGTCACTACGCAATAAACAAGACTCGGCAGTCTGATGAACATCTTGCCGGCGTTCGAGGCGAGGTTTGCACCCGCCCTCGAACGCCGGCCTTCTTTTCACGGCTCCTTCTTCAAGCCTTGCTGAGCCAGACGGATGCCGCCTGTAAAAAACCTTGAACGGCGAAACCGGCTCCTTTACAATATCCTGTGGTGGATAAGGGAGAGGGTGGAGCTTGCCTCCCTTTCGCCTGGATTGGGTTCCAACGGGTAAACGTTTCTTGCAACCGGCCCTTCTAGCCGGCCGTTGGTGAATCCCGATCAAGTGCTAGTGAGCTGATCGCGACGATCGTACGCCGCCGAGCTTGCGCTGCCCTGCGCCACAGTCCGGAGTGGATGTTGCGCACCTCTCGTTTTTGTCGCTCTGCTGGGCGCTGTCGGCATGGTCGGCATTTCTCGGCGTGGGGTCGTCCGTCAGAAGGAGGTCATGTCATGAGGAAGTCCGCAGTCTGGTTGTGTCTGTTCTTCGCCCTCGGCACGGCGCCGGCCGTAGGCGAGATCGTCTTGTGGGATACCGGCGCTCCCCATCAGGTCATCTTCAACGGCAATACCACGTATCTCGGCTTCACCTCCGGGGAGATCTCCGGCGGTCCGCAGCGGTGGGCGGCGATTCCTTTCCGGATCGAAGTGCCGAACGCGGTCATTACCCGCCTCGATGTTGACTTCTTCATCCCCGCCGGACAGTCGCCTACCACGCTCTACTACATCATCTGGGACGACGCCGGCGAGGACATTCCGCCGACTTCGCAGTTCACCTCCGGCTCCCTGCCGATCGGCACGGGCATAGATGACCCCCGAGTATCCGGCACGGACACCTACCTGTGGCAGTATGACGTCAACATCCCGATTCCCATCGGCAGCTACTATCTCACTATCTATGGCGGGCCGGGCCTGAACAACACCATCGCCTGGCTCACCGGCGGTGACTTGCAGGCCGAGGATCTGGAAGAGGACTACATGTGGCGGTCCATGTCGTTCCCTTCGCCCGGTTTTATTCAGTATACCTCGACCGCCATTCAGCCTGTGCCCGGCCAGGATCGGCAGGACATCTGGAACTGTTCCTTTACGCTTTACGGGGTTCAGAACAACCCCGGGGCCTGCTGCGTGTATGTCGATGGCATTGGGAGCTGCCAATACGTGACCTATCAGCAGTGCGTGGCGCTCGGCGGGATCTTCCATCCGGACCAGAGCTGCAACCCGCCGTTCTTCTGCCCTCCGCTGAAGACGCAGGACGTGTCGCCCTCGCAGGCCATCATCGACTTCGAGATTTACGGGCAGGGCAACTATACGGCCACTTTCACGTCGGGTTGCGAAAACACCATCGTGCAGCGCGACGCGCCACCGTACCCTTACCCGCTCGATCCCAACACTGCCATTGACACGGAACTCCTCTCCATGAACCTGACTGGTGCGTCGGGCGCCGGGCCGATCCGGCTCATCCTCAGCCAGTCCCAGGCCAGCATCGGCCAGGTGCAGAACATCGTGGCCCTCCCCGGTGGGCAGAACATCGCTTCCGGCGATTCCTTCTTCGATGTGTTTGTCGAGCTGGCCACGCCGTTGGGCGTGCTGGTCAATCAAAGCCCGATCCGGGTTGCCGCGTCGATCGTCGAGAACAGTCCGGGCCAGGGCGCCCTTCCGCCGGATGAGCATTTCATCTTCACCGCGACCGGCGGCGGCGGCTGCATGGGCGACGTCAACAACGACGGTCAGGTCAACGGGAAGGACATCGCGGCGTTCGTCGCCTGTGTCTTCGGCAGCGGCTCCGGTTGCTCGCGCGCCGACATGAATTGCAACGGCTCGGTCGGCGTGGAGGACATCCCGGCCTTCATCTCGGCGCTGCTGGCTGGTTCCTGCGGCACGCCTTGTCCGTCGGGGATCGAGCTGTTCCCGAAGTCCGGCGGGGCGGCGGTCGGCAAGATCACGCGGGCGGAGCATTGGCTGACTTCGGTCCCGCAGTCGATCCTGGGCCAGCCGGTGCTGGCTAATTACATCGCTCGCTGCGACGCCGCGCCCGGTTTCACCTGCATGGATGAAATGCTGGCGTCCGGCACCATCACCGACCTGCACTGGTACGGTGCCATCCTGACCAGCAGCGGCTGGGCGGAATGCTCCTCCGAAAACCCGATGGTCTTCGAGATCAAGTTCTATCACGACAACAACGGGCAGCCGGGTATGTTGGCCTGCGGCCCCTACACCGTGTCGGTCACCGGGTTGAACGTCGGCAGCACCTGGGTCGGCCCGCTGATGTACTTCTCGACGGATATTGTCCCGGCCTGTCAGTTCGGCTACGGCTGGGTCTCCATCCAGGGCGTCGGCACCGGTTCTCCGGATTGCCACTTCGGCTGGTTCAACGGTGGCGGCGGCAACGGGCAGTTCTTCCAGAACGGATCGATGAACACGGACGGCTACGACTTGAACTACTGCGTCACGGGGCAGCCCGAGATGTTCGTGGGCGGCTGCTGCGTCGATGCCGGCGGAGGCAACTACACCTGCGAGGTCGTCACGATTGAGGTGTGCTACAACCTGCACGGGTTCTTCAAGGGCCCGAACACGGATTGCAGCGGTCCGACCCCTTGCGCGGGCGCGTGCTGCTACGACGCGGAAACCCCGCAGGGTTGGATCTACCGTGCCTGTGAGGTCACCTCTCAGCCCTTGTGCATGAGCAATCACCCCGATGGTAATCCGGTCTTCGTCGGTCCCGGCACGACCTGTGCGGAGAATCCGTGTCCGCCGCTGCTCGGTGCCTGCTGCATCCCCGGCCCGAGCTGCAACTGGTGTCAGGACATTCCCGCCGACGCGTGCAACGCGGCCGGTGGCACTTCGTGGACGCCGGGCAACTGCGGCCAGGCGGGCGTCTGCTTCCCGATCTGCGGCGCTTGCTGCGACACGCCGACTTGCCAGGTTGTCTCCGAGACCGCCGGGTGCGAGGCCTGGTGGCGGAACGCTCCCTGCACGCCAGATCCCTGCCCCGGCACGATCGGCATGGATTACTGCACTTCGGTGGTGCCTCTGCCGCTCGGTATCGGCAGCTCCGTCACGGTCACGGGCGACACGACCAACGCCACGCTGGATTGTGCCACCCTGACGTCTCCGGAGGTCTGGCACGCCTTCACGATCACCGACTCGTGCGTCAATCTGACGATCGACTTCTGCGGGTCGTCGACCGAATTCTCGACCATCTACATCGTGTTGTTCCCGAACTGCCCATGTGTGGATGGAACGCAGATCGGGGCGACCAACTACGGCTGGGAGCCTTGCGGAAGCGGCACGGCGCCGCGGTTGGAGTGGCTGAATCTCCCTGCCGGCACCTACTACTACCCGGTGCACGCCAGCAACAGCGGTCCGTATTCGGCGACGGTTACGGTCAGCTCCTGCGCGCCGCCGCCGATCTGCCCCGTCGGGTCTCTGTACTCCGCTCCGGTGCGGGTCAGTGATTGGACGGCGGGCACCAGCGATACCGATGCTGGGACGGGCGGCTTCTTGCGGTACGAGAAGTTTACCGGCGTGACCAGTCAAATCAGCGACCTGCATTTCTGGGGTCTCAGCCTCTACAACGACGGCTCTACCTGGAGCGAATGCGCTGAGAACCCCATGAACTTCGTGGTTCGCTTCTATGCCGACAACGCCGGGCAGCCGGGTGCACTGGTGGCAACCTACAGCGGCCTGCAACTGACCGGAAACGTCGTGTATGACATCGGCTACGATGTGTACGAGTATTGCACGGTCCTGAGTCCGCCGTTGGATCCTGTTGCCACGGGTGCTACGTGGGTCTCCATTCAGGGCACCGGCGGAACGACCTGCTGGTTCCTCTGGTTGGCTTCGGCTACAGGCGACGGTTCGTCGTGCATCTTCGACGGCACGACCCTGACCTGCGGCCCGCCCGACAACGATTACGACCTGAGCTTCTGCCTGACCGGCACCGGGAGCTGTCCTTAACGGAAGCCACCGGGTAGGACCGGCCTGAGTCAGGCCGAATCATGATGTTGTTCTTGACCCGCCCGTCTTCGGCACCGCCGAGGCGGGCGGGTCTGTTGTTTTGCTGGGGGGAGGGGTGCCCGACCACGAGGATCGGAAACGAGCCTTGCTTGAGGATCGGAAACGAGCTTGGCTTTACGACATGATTCAGCCGCACCGGGTCCGTAGAGGCCGATAACTTCGGGATTTTCCGCCAATGAATTATGCCTGGGGGCTGGTGCGAACCTCTGGTCCAGGGCCTGGGCTGCGGTTGCCGCCGAATCCGCCAAAAGACCGATATGACTGAACGGGGTGTGGTCGGTGTTCGCAAGCCGGTCCTTGCAGCCGCCTGACCGGAAGGAGGCAAGCCCATCCACCCCCGCCAGGGGATGAAAGGCTTCCGTGCATGGCGCCGGCCGTTGTAGTTGAGGGTGTTTCCAAGAAGTTCCGCCGCGGGGAGCAGTTTGACTCCCTCCGCGACCTGCTGGCGGAGAAGATCCTGCGGCGACGGGAGCGAGACCGACTTAAGTCGGCTGAATTCTGGGCCTTGCGGGACGTCAACCTGCAACTGGAGCCGGGAGAGGCGTGTGGCGTCATCGGTCCCAACGGCGCCGGCAAGAGCACACTGCTCAAGATCCTGGCCGGCATCATGCGGCCCAACCGTGGTCGAGTCGAAATCCGCGGTCGCGTCTCGGCCTTGATCGAGCTGGGCGCGGGATTCCACGGGGATCTCACCGGCCGCGAGAATATTTTTCTGAATGCCAGCATTCTGGGCATGCCCCGGGCGGAGGTGCGGCGGCGTTTCGATGAAATCGTCGAGTTCGCCGGCGTGGGCGAGTTCCTGGATACACCGATCAAGCGCTACAGCAGTGGAATGCACGCTCGTCTGGGGTTTGCCATCGCCGTTCACGCGGACCCGCAGGTGCTGCTGGTGGACGAAGTGCTGTCCGTCGGTGATCGGGTGTTTCGCTCCCGCTGCATGAGCAAGATGCAGGACTTCCTGAAGCAAGGCGTTGCGGTCGTATTCGTTTCGCATGATCTCAGCGCGGTGAGTCGGTTCTGCCATCGAGCCATGGTTCTCGACCGGGGAGAGACCCTGTTCTGCGGTTCCGGGGCCGCCGCGGTGGGCCATTACTATCACGCGTGCGTCGACCGTCACATCATCTCTCGCTCCGCGGACCACCCCTTGGTGGAAGTCAGCCGGCTTCGGCTGGTCGATCGCCACGGTCAGGAGGCCGCGATTCTGACGCCCGGCCAGCGTTTGGGTATCGAGTTCGACGTCCACTTTGCGATGTCCCTGCCCCATCCTTCGTTTGGCCTGTCCCTCATCCGCTCGGAGGATCGAACGGTGGTCTTCGAGACGAGCAGCACTCGCGTGGGCCATTCCACCCCCGCCGTGCAGCCGGGCGACCGGTGCAGGGTGCGGTATGAGCTGGACCTGAATGTGCCGCCGGGCGAATACCTGCTGGGGTATCACGTCCGCGATCGCGATGCAGCCCAGTATGCGACATTCCGAGAGGACACGCGCCTGATGGTCGTGGGACCCGCGCACAGCGGGGGGACGGCCTATCTGGCCCCGAGGGTCTCCGTGCGGCTGCTGCCCGGCGATCCGGCGGAACTGCCTTTGCCCGCTGGTTCAGCGAACGATTCATGCGAGGATCCGCATGACGACCGTGTTGGTCACCGATGCCGGGTATAAGCATACGCTCGCGGCCGTTCGTTCGTTGGCGTCCGCGGGTTGCGTGGTGGATGCCATCGGCGAGGATCGCAGCCTCTGCCGGTACTCTCGTTATTTGCGGCGCATCGCCTATCCCCAGCGGGATTTCAGGGAGGAATGCTTCGATCGCTTCGTGCGGTTCCTGGAGGCCGAGCCGTATGACGTGCTCGTGCCCATCGGGGCCCGGTCGGTTCGACTGCTGGCGAAGCATCGTCAAGCCATCGAGCGGTATGCGGCGCTGCCTCTGGCTGGAGCGGACCACATCGAGTTCTGCATGAATAAACACCGGCTGAATGCGCTGGCCGCGGAGCTGGGTCTGCACGTTCCGCGGAGTTGGGCAGCCGATGGGGAGGATGCAGCGGAAGGTATCGCCGGCGAGGCCCGGTTTCCCTTGGTCGTCAAAGGAGGGCATGAGTTGGATCGGGTCGGGGCCTGCCGGGTGGAGGATCCTGTTTCGCTCAAGCTGGCCTTGTCCCGGAGGAGGCCTGCCGTCGAGGGCGACGGCACGCCCTGGCTGGTTCAGGAGTGGATCGAGGGTCGCGGCTGTGGCTTCTTTGCGCTCTACGACAGGGGGCGACTGCATCGCCTCTTCATGCACCAGCGCGTTCGCATGGTCCCTCCGTCCGGAGGGCAAAGTTGCTGTGCGGAGAGCATCTATGCAGAGGATCTTCTCCAGGCCGGGCGGCTTCTGCTGGACGCGCTCGAATGGCATGGCGTGGCCATGGTCGAGTTCATTCGCGACGCGGCTACGGGCCGCCTGTATTTGTTGGAGGTCAACCCCAAGTTCTGGGGTTCGCTCGATCTGGCCATCGCGGCCGGCGTCGACTTTCCCGGAGACCTGGTCAAGCTCGCGCTGGGCCGGCCGATCGCATCGTCCGCGCCGTACCGCGTGGGTTTGCGGTTTCATTGGCCGTTGGGGGAAGGCGATCTGGTCCACTTCTGCCGCAGTCCCCGATCCGGACTGAGCATCTTGCGGGATTGCCTGAGCCTTCGGGTGCGGAGCAACCTGCGGCTGGGCGATCCCGGGCCGGCGTTGCGGTCGCTGTGGGACGACCTTCGGGTGTTGCGTGGCAGGTAAGGCAAAAGACATGATCCGCGATGCCATTCCAACCCGCGGGTGTCGCGTGCTCTTTCACGTGCACACCCGCGCATCATACGACTGCCTGATGTCGCCGCGGCGAGTGGTCGAACGCTGTCGGGAGATGGGCATCGCGGTCGTGGTCATTTGCGATCACGACCGCGTCGACGCACTAGCCGACGCGGAGGCCGCGGGCCTCGCCCTGGGCGTGAGGGTCGTGCCGGCGGTCGAGTTTGCGACCGATCACGGCGACGTGATCGGCCTGATGGTCGCCAGCCTGTGCCCGGATGCCAGCCTGGCCGGCGTCCTGGATCACATTCATGGCCTGGGCGGCCTGGCGGTGCTGCCGCATCCGCTCCGGGGGCATTGCCTGGATCGCCTGCCGGTCGAGCGGTTCGACCTGATCGAGGTGTACAACGCGCGGTGCTCGGCGCGAGAGAACGAGTTGGCGATGCTGCTGGCCGAACGCTACGGCAAGCCGGCTCTGGCCGGTGCCGATGCCCACGTCCCGGGCGAGTTGGAGCTGGTCTCCAACGACTTCGGGGATTGCCCGCCGGGGCGACCGGCGGACTGGACCGCGGCGGAGCTTCGGCACCTGTTCTTGTGCGCGCCGCGGTCCTTTCGTTGCGAACGCAGTCCCGAGGTCGCGGTGTGTGCCTCGCAGGTGATCAAGGGCTTCCGGCAGCGGGCCCCCGGGGACGCGGCCCGCAGCCTGAAGGATTTTGGGCGGACGGCCCTCCGTCGCCGGTTCTGGCGATTGCTGGGCGCCGCCCGCTGAATCCGCGAGGGAGCCGGGATGCCGGGCCGCAAGACTGCTGCAAACCGACCGCCGCCCGCCTCGGGCTCGGCCGACACGACCGTCCGCCACGTCCCGGCACGCCCGGCGGCGACGGTGCGCGGGGACGAGGACCCGCCGGCGGCCGTCGTGTCCTACGCCCTGGAGCAGCTCCTTCGCATCGCCGGCTGGGGGGGCGGCCTGACCTCGCGCGTGGCCTCGGCGATCTACTACGGCCACGATGAGTCGAGGGGCCGCCATGCGGCGATCTGGATCCGGCCGGATCCCTCCGGGGGGGCGGTTCGGCCGGTGGAGGGCGAGGCCCTTTCCGCCTGGTCGGGCAACCGCCTGGCCGTGGACGTCCTCGCCGCGACGGCCTCCTGTCTGACGCTCGCCGGCGAGCGGCACGCGGCCCGCCGCGACCCGCACGGCCGGGTGCCCGCCGAGGCCGGTCCGCTGGGGCCGCGGGAGCGGCTGGAGCGGCCGCCCCTCCACGACTACGCCGAGCTGCTGGCGGCGCGGCTCCGCGGCTCTGGGTTGCTGCCCGAGCCGGGTCCGCGGTGGCCGGGCGGGAAGCGTTACGCCGCGGTCCTGACGCATGACGTCGATGCCCCGGAGCGGTCGCCGCGGGTCTTCGGCCTCCTGCGGCAGATGGTGCTGGGCGGGGCGGGTCGGCGGGCCTATTGGGCGTTGCGGGAGGAGCTGCGGGCCCGCGGCCTCGGCCAGGCGGGTCTCTTCCCCCCGACGCGGCGGCGGGAGTGGGACTTCGCCGAGATCTGCGGCCTGGAGGCCCGGCACGGCCTGCGTTCGGCCTTTTACTTCGCGGTGGTGAACCGCGCCGCGGGCCATCCGTGCGACGTGTCCTACGACGCCGCGCGGCGGCGGTATCGCCGGCTGGTCCGCCGGCTGCTCCGCGGCGGCTGGGAGGTCGGCCTGCACGCCGCCTACGGCACCTGCGCCGGGCGGCCGCCGGTCGAAGCCCAGGCCCGCCGCTACGCCCGGCTCTTCGGCGTACGCCCCGCGGGCCTGCGGCACCACTACCTGCGCCTGGACGCGGACGATCCGCTGGGGACGCTGGCGGCGAGCGGCGACGCCGGCTTCGCCTACGACACGACGGTGGGTTTCAACGACCGGCCGGGCTTTCGTCTGGGCGTGGCCCTGCCCGTGGAGGTGTACGACCGGCGGCGGGGGGGCGGCGGCGGCCTGCTGGAGTTGCCCATGACCCTCGCGGACATGCACCTGCCGAAGGACGACGTCCCCGCGGCGGTCGAGGCGGTCGCGCGGCACCTCCGCGCGGTGCGGACGCTGGGCGGGCTGGCCGTGCTGAACTGGCACGTGGGCATGTGGGGGGACGCCCCGGCCTGGCGGGAGGGTTACGCCGCGGCCTGCCGGATCCTCGCCGCGGACGCCGCGGCCTGGACGGCCACGCCGCGGGAGGTCGCCGAGTGGTGGCGACGCCCATCCGTCCCGCCGGTCCCTCCCGCCTATTCCGCCGTCAACGTCTTGAGGTAGTCGCGGACCGCCGCTTCCCGGGCCTGCCCCTGCGTCTTCAGCTCCGTCACCTTCTCGCGGAGGGTCTCGATCCGCGTCTCCTGCGTGTTGAACTTCTGCTCGTAGCGGCGGTACACGTCGCTGGTCTGCGCCAGCACGCCCATGTTCTCGCGGATCCGCTTCTGTTCCTCGGTGATGGCGGCGATCTCCTGTTCGGCCGCGGCGATCTGCCGTTGGGTCTCGGCCACGGCCCCGCGGAGTTCCACCAGCCGGTTCAGGGCCTGGCGCATCCCCTCGCTCAAGGTCGTCTGTTGCAGGAAGAACCCCAGGTCGTCGTCGGCGGCGCGGACCAGGGCCACGGTCTCTTCCAGCGGCCGTTCCAGCCGCACCTTGAGCGTGCGGCTCTCGTTTTCCTTCAGCGGCGTCTGGAAGCGGAGCAGCCCGGCGGCCCGTTCGTCGGCCGCCGGGGGCTCGACGAGCTGCCAGTCGTCGCCGGCGGCCTGTTCGATCAGCACGGTGCGGGGGGCGGGGTTCTTGTTCTTCAGGTGGTACTCGCGTTCGTCCACGAGCTGCCGCCGCTGGTGCAGCACGCCGTCGGCGATCCACCGCCGGGTCACCGTCTCCGGGGCGGCGGCCTGCCGGACCTCCACCTCAACCGCCAGGTCCAGGGCGTAGGCCACCAGCCGCTCCTCGTCCTTCCGCAGGTCGGGCAGTTTGGCGTCCCCGGCGTACACGCCGTCCTCGTAGACGGTCACCGGGCCCGCGGTCAGGTGCAGGCCGGTGGTGTTCCGCAGCCGCAGGCCGTTCAGCGGGTGCCGGGGGTGGACGGCCGGGTTGAAGATGGAGACCTTTTGGCCGGAGATCTCCTCGGTGACGATCGGCAGCATGGCCGATTGCTGCCGGCGGAGGGTCACGGGGGCGGCGATGGCGTACTCGAACAGCTCGCCGGCCTCCCGGGCGACGGCGGCGGCGTTCACGCCGGATTCGGCGGGCAGGCCGGCCGCCGCGGCGTCCGCCTGGGCGAGTTCCCACTCCCCGCCGCGGCCGCCGAGGCCCCCATACAAGACGACGTGGTCCGCCCGGTCGAACATGGCGTCCTTGCCTTCCGCCCGTGAGCGGCGGGCCGGGGCGTCGGCGGGCGCCGCCGCGGCGGGGGGGGCCGCGGCCTTTTCCTTCGCGTCCTCCCGGGCCCGGGCGTACACCGGGGCCCGCAGGGCCTCGTACCGGGCGGGTTGCTCCACGGGGCGGCTCAGGTACAGCGGCTGGTACAGGTCCATGGTGAAGCTGATCGGCCGTCCGGAGACGAGGCTCAGCCGCACGTCGGTCCAGTCCTGTTCGGTGGCGTTCTCCACGATGGCCCAGCCCTGGAGGTAGGGCGGCCGGTCGGCGGCCAGCACCAGCCGGTAGCCGGTCTTCCACACCGGCGTTTCGAGGATGTATCCGGCCAGGACGCGGCGGCGGCCGGCGCCGGCGAAGTTCAGCACGACGGTCTTCTTCTCGGAGTCGTGGCTGGCGGCCAGGGTCTCCAGGGCCTGGCGGAGTTCGCCTTCCAGGCGGGGGTCGAGGAGTTTGACGCCGGCGACCTCGGCCAGCACGAAGGTCCGCAGTCCCTCGGCGGTGAGCAGGGTCAGCACGTCGCGTTCCACGGTCTGCCGCGTGTCGGCCACGAATTTCTGCCGTTCGACGCCGACCACGGACCCGGCGACCGCGTTGGGGCCGCGGACCTCCACGGCGGCGCCGCGGAGCTGGCCCAGCAGTTCGCCGAGGGTGGGTCGGCCGGTGATATCGACCGCGAAGGATTTCAGCGTCTTCTCCACCGGGTCCCGCGTGGGGTACTGCACGGCGGCGACGGTCCCGCCGTCGAGGTCGCGGAGGACCAGCGACTTGAGCACGTCGTTGATCTGCTCCACGCGGAACTTCAGTTCGGCGGAGGCGGTGCCCTCCACGGTGGCGGCGGCCTCGAAGTAGCCCACGCCGGAGCTGAACAGGGCCACGCGGGTGGTCTTCAGTTCGTCCGCGGGGGCGGTGGCCGCGATCGCCGCCGCCAGCACGGCCGCCCAGCGGCCTGTCGCCGTCGGGGTCGGTCTCGTCGTCATGGTTCGGTCCTCCACGGGTTGAGGGGCGTTCCCGGCCGGGGCGGGCTTCGGCCCGCGGGACGGGTCGGGGTCCGGCCGGTGGTCGTCGGGGGCCGCGGGGCGGCCCGTTGTTTGGACGCCGCCGGGCGGGGATGGGTTCCCGGCGGGACCGGCATGATATCGCGCTGCGGGGCGGGGGTCACGGCGCTTCGGGCGGCGGCCCGTCCGGGCGACGGGGCGGACGCGGCGGGGCGGGTGATGGCCGCTGGTGCGAGAATCCCTTCTCGCACCCACGCTCCGGGGAATCCCTTCCCCGCAACGACGGCGGGCGTTCCCGCAACGACGGCGGCGTGCGAGAAAGGATTCTCGCACGAGCGAGCAACGACGGCGGCGGGCGAGAAAGGATTCTCGCACGAGCGAGACGGGCCGGACGCGGCGGGGCGGGTGATGGCCGGCGCGCCGCGATATCGAGACGCGCCGGGGCGTTTGGTCCGCGCGTCAGGTCGCCGGGCGGACGCAGCGGGTCGGAGCGGGGACGGGCCGGATGGGGGGGCGGACGCCCCGGAACGGGGCGTCCCTGCGGCGCCGCGTGGGGTCCACCGAGCGCGACATTTGGTCCACCGAGCGGAGCATTTGGTCCACCGAGCGCGACATTTGGTCCACGGAGCGGAGCATTTGGTCCACGGAGCGCGGCATTTGGTCCACGGAGCGCGGCATTTGGTCCACGGAGCGCGGCATTTGGTCCAC
>CAZNFM010000026.1:0-71665 GCA_964572385.1 uncultured Planctomycetaceae bacterium
AACGATGTTTCATGGATGCACAACGATGTTTCATGGATGCACAACGATGTTTCATGGATGCACAACGATGTTTCATCCATGCACAACGATATTTCATGGATGCACAACGATGTTTCATCCATGCACAACGATGTTTCATGGATGCACAATCGTAAAAAATGACCCGATAACCGCCGTGAACGGCGTTCTCAGCGTGAAAAACGCGGGTTCGGCGGCTTTTGCGCCCTTCGCGACCGGCGCACAGTGGTTATCGGTCCGCGCGCATTGGCGAGCAGCCAGCGCGCCGCGGTGCGCAGCTTGTGCGCAGTGATGCGGGTGCGAGAATCCCTTCTCGCACCCACGCTCCGGGGAATCCTTCCCCACGACGCCGCGGGCGTTCGCGCGACGACGGCGGCGTGCGCGAAAGGATTCTCGCACGAGCGGAGGGCGACGGCGGCGTGCGAGAAAGGATTCTCGCACGAGCGGCGGGAATCCCTTCTCGCACCCACCCTCCGGGGAATCCTTCCCCACGACGACGCGGGCGTTCGCGCGACGACGGCGGCGTGCGCGAAAGGATTCTCGCACGAGCGGAGGGCGACGGCGGCGTGCGAGAAAGGATTCTCGCACGAGCGGCGGCGCGTGGCGGTGATCGGTCAGCGTGGATGGGTGAACAGCCGCCGCGCCGCCTTCTCCGCCCGACGCCGGCCCGCGCCGGGGGCCGGAAACGCCGCCGCGCCGCCCCGTCGCCCGCCGCCTCCGCCGCCGCGGCCTACTCGCCCAGGCCCGCGGGGAGCGAAAAGTCGGCCAGGAAGATCTGGCTGCTGCCGTCCGGGCCCCGCTGGCTGGTCCACATCAGCCGCCGTCCGTCCGGGCTGAAGACCGGCAACCCGTCGAAGCCGGGGCTGTAGGTGACCCGCTGCGAACGCCCGCTGTCGAGGTCCAGCAGGTACACCTCGTAGTTGCGGTGCCCGTGCAGGCTGGTGGTGAAGGCCGCCACGCGGCCGTTGGGGTGCCAGAAGGGGGCCCAGTTCACCACCGGGCCGTCGCGGGTGAGCTGCCGCTCGCCGGTGCCGTCCACGTTGATCACGTAGAGCTGCAAGTAGTCGTTGAGCCGCCGGTCGGCGCGGTAGATGACCCGCTGGCCGTCCGGAGAAAAGAACGGCCCGCCCTCGTAGCCCTTTTGTCCCACCAGCAGACGCACGTCGGAGCCGTCGGCCTTCATGATGAAAAGGTCCGGATCGCCGCGGCGGTCGCTGCAAAAGACGATGTACTGGCCGGTGGGGTCGTAGGCGCACTCGGCGTCGTAGCCGACGCTGTCGGTCAGCCGGCGGCGGTTGGAGCCGTCCAGGTCGGCGGCGTAGATCTCCATCCCGCCGGGCATGTCCCAGACGTAGCCGCTGCCCTGCCGCTTGTAGCCGGACATGAAAGGGTTGGCCAGGTTCGGCTCGGCGAAGCTGGAACAGAAGATGATGCCGCTGCCGTCGGGCTTGAAGAAGCCGCAGGTGCAGGCCCCGCCGCCGGGGCTGACCATCCGCAGCGTGTCGCGGAGCGGCCGCCCGTCGGCGGTCAGCTCCAGCGTGTACATCTGGTATTCCTTCCGGCCCGCGGGCCAGGCCTGGAAGATGATGCGGCGCTGGTCGGGGGAGAAGTAGGCCTCGCCCGACTTGGTCAGGCCCATGTCCGCGAAGGTGATCTGGCGGACGTCGGCGAGGATGCGGCCCTCCGCGGCGGGCCACTCCTCCGGCGGGGTGGCGTCGGCGATCAGGGCGTGCCCGGCGGGCTGGCAGCCGCCGGCGGCGAGGGCGGTGGCGAAGAGGACGATGGTGAGGCGGGATCCGCGCATGGAACAGGCTCCTTTCGTGCATCGTTCGGCGGTGAACGCTCCGGAGTATAGTCGGAGCATCGTCGAGCGGGGACAAGAGGCCGCCGCTCCCGCACGGGACCCCTTTTTGCCGCGGCCGCGGGCCGTGCTTATACTCCCGACGCCGCTCGACCCGCCGGCGCGGGCGGCTGGAAAGCGGGGCCGCGTGGACCTGACCTTGCTGTGCATCGGCGACGTGGTGGGCCGGCCGGGCCGCTCCGCCGTGGCCCAGGCCGTGCCGCGGCTGGTCCAGGCCCGCCGGGTCGATTGCGTCATCGCCAACGTGGAGAACGCCGCCGCCGGCTCGGGCCTCACCGCCGAGCTGTACCGCCAGTTCCTGCTGCACGGCGTGCACCTGATGACCATGGGCGACCACATCTACCGCCGCGGCGACATCGTCCGCGTGCTGGCCGAGTCGGACCGTCTGGTCCGCCCGGCCAACTACCCCGCCGCCGCCGCCGGGCGGACGTGGGCGGTGTTCGCGACCGCCGCCGGACCGCCCGTGGCCCTCATCTCCCTGCAAGGCCGGCTGTTCATGAAGCCGCCCTGCGACTGCCCGTATCACGCCGTGGACGAGGTGCTGAAGCAGCTCCCGCCGGAGGTGAAGGTGGTGGTCGTGGACATGCACGCCGAGGCCACCAGCGAGAAGATCGCCCTGGGCTGGCACCTCAACGGTCGGGCCAGCCTGGTCTTCGGCACGCACACCCACGTGCAGACCGCCGACGAGCGGATCCTCGACCAGGGCACGGCGTACATCACCGACCTGGGCATGACCGGGCCTTACGACGGGGTGCTCGGCCGCCGCAAGGACCGCGTCCTGCAAGCCCTGCTGACCGGGATGCCGGCGCCGTTCGACGTGGCCGTCGGCGACGTGCGGCTCTGCGGCGTGCTGGTCACGGTGGACGCCGAGACCGGCCGGGCCCGCCGCATCGAGCGGGTCTGCGTCAACGAGCGGGCGGAGCCGGTCTGAGCAGGCCGCCGGTCAACCCCGCTTGAACTGCCGCTCCAGGTCCCGGGTGGAGAGTTGCAGCGAGGTGGGCCGCCCGTGCGGGCAGTTGCTGGACCGCTCGGTGAGGTGCCGCTGGGCGAGCAGGGCCTGCATCTCCTCCAAAGTGAGCGGATCGCCGGCCTTCACCGCCGCCTTGCAGGCCATCATGTCCAGCGCCGCGTGCAGCAGGCTTTCCGCGGACGCGGCCTCGTCGGACTCCGCCAGCCGGTCGAGCAGGTCGCGGGTGAAGGCGGCCGGATCGAGGTGTTGCAGCAGCGTGGGAAAGGTCTGCACGGCCAGCGTCCGCGGGCCGAAGGCGGCCAGCTCGAGACCCAGCCGCCGCAGCAGGTCGCGATGCGTCTCCGCCGCCTGGACCTGGGCCGGCGAGCACTCCAGCGGCTGCGGGAGGAGCAGGCCCTGCCCCTCCAGCGGGCCTTGCAGGATCCGGCGCCGCAACTGCTCGTAGAGGATCCGCTCGTGCAGGGCGTGCTGGTCCACGATGAGGATCCCTTCCTCGGTCTGGGCGACGATGTAGGTGTTGTGCACCTGGAGCAGCGGGGGCGGGCCGCAGCCGAAGGCCGCATCGCCGGTGGGCAGCGCCGCGGCAGGGGCCGTGGACGGCGGCCCCTCCGCGAGGAGTGCGTTCTCCGGGGTGCGGACCTCCGCCGCACCGGCGGATGGGCCGGCCGACGCCGCGTCCTCCGAACCGGGACGGCCGGCGGGTGCGGAAGCAAGGCCCGCCTCGCCCGCGACGGCGGGCCGCCCGCCGCCGACGGGGAACCGCGGGGGGCGGAACTCCAGCCGGGCCTGGGTGGGGTCCACGGATCGGAGGTAATCGGCGATGGCGCGGCGGGCGCCTTCCTGGCGGGCGGCGTCCGCGGCGCTCGGCCCGCCGGTGCCGGAGCGCTCGAAGGTCAGCCGCGGCGTGAGGTCGTGGCGGAGAAGGGCTTCGCGCAGCACCGCCAGCACCTGCGACTGGACCAGGCCGGCGTCGCGCCAGCGGACCTCGATCTTCGTGGGGTGGACATTGACATCGTACGCGTCCGGCGGGGCGGTCAGGAAGAGAAAGACGACCGGGAAGCGGTCCGGCTCGAGCAGGCCGCGAAAGGCCTCGCGGATGGCGTAGGCGATGCGGCGATCCGTGATGAAACGCCCGTTCAGGAAGACATACTGCCACTTGGTGGAGGCGCGGCTCTGGGCCGGCGGGGCGAACAGGGCCTCGACTCGCAGATCCCGCTCGGGGCGGTCGACGGCGATGAGGCATTGGGCCAGTTCGAAGCCGTAGAAGTCGCCGATCCGCGTGCGGCGGTCGGTGGCGGGCGGGAGGTTGCGGGCGGCGCGGCCGTTGTGGGCGAGGCTGAAGGCGATCCCGGGATGGGCCAGGGCGAGCCGCGCGACCTGTTCGGTGGCGTGGCTGAACTCCGTGGAGGCGTGCCGCAGGAACTTGCGCCGCGCGGGGACGTTGTGGAAGAGGTTCCGCACCTCCACGGTGGTGCCCGGCGGGGCGGCACAGGCCCGCGGCGCGGGCACGGGATGCGGCCGGTCGGCGGCCTGTCCGGTCACCGGGGAAGGCGGCGTGCAGATCAGCTCGTACGCCTCGATCCGGTCCGGCAGGCGGCTACAGATGCGGAGATGGCTGACCGCGCCGATGGAGGCGAGGGCCTCGCCGCGGAAGCCCAGGGTGCGGATGTGGAAGAGGTCTTCGTCCACCGCGATCTTGCTGGTGGCGTGGGGGGCCACGGCCAGGGCGAGATCCTCGCGGCCGATTCCGCAGCCGTCGTCGGTCACGCGGATCAGCCGCGTGCCGCCCTCCTCCAGGGCGACATCGATGCGGGTGGCTCCGGCGTCGATGGAGTTTTCGATCAGCTCCTTGACGACCGATCCCGGTCGCTCGATGACCTCGCCGGCGGCGATCTTGTTGACTAGGCTGGCGTCGAGCTGGCGGATCGGGGGCATGGCGGCGATCAGGGGCCGTCGTCGGGGCACGGACGCGGCGCTTCCTCCGCGGCAGTATAGGCTTGACGACCGAGCCGGGCAAATCGACCTTTTCGGTTCGTCAGCGGAGCCGGGGCGACGTCGCGAAGCGGTTGCGAAGACCCGCCGACCGCGGCTACGATGAGAGATCCCGGCGGCCCCGTGCGGCGCCCGGCATGCTTCGATCAACGCCGTCGAGCGCCGAACGGGGCGGGCCCCAGAGCACCGGAGCCGCCGCCGGGCCAGGAGATTCGTGCATGGCGACAATGCCCAGGATCGAGCCGACGCGACTGGTCCGGGAGGAAGACGAGGGCGTCGGGGGCGATGTGTGGTCGTTGAATTTCGGCCCGCAGCACCCCGCGACCCACACCACCCTGCGGCTGGTGCTGGAGCTGGACGGCGAGATGATCGTGAGTTGCACGCCGCACATCGGCTACCTGCACAGCGGTTTCGAGAAGCTGGGCGAGCACCTCGATTACAACCAGTACGTGGTCGTGACCGATCGCATGAACTACATCAGCCCGATGGCCAACAACATCGCCTGGCACACCGCCTGCGAGAAGCTGTTCGGCATCGACCTGACGCCGCGGTGCAAGGTGTTGCGCACGATCATCGCCGAGCTGGCCAGAATCCAGGACCACCTGTTGTGCCTGAGCACCGCCGGGCTGGATCTCGGCGGGTTCACTGCGTTCCTGTACGCGTTCAACGAACGCGAATACATCTACGATCTGTTCGAGGAGATCTGCGGCGCCCGCTTCACGACGAGTTACACGCGGGTGGGCGGGTTGATGGCGGACATGCCCGACGAGTGGCCGGACCATGTCAAGGCCTTTCTCCAGCGACTGCCGAGGGCGCTGGATGATTTCGAGGCGCTGTTGACGCGGAACCGCCTCTTCGTCGAACGGGTTCGCGGGATCGGGGTGCTGAGCCGGGATGACGCCATCGCCTGGAGCTGGACGGGTCCGCTGGCTCGTGCCTCGGGCGTGGTCCGCGACCTCCGCAAGGACGAGCCGTATCTGTGCTACGCGGACAACTGGGACGGCCGGGGCTCCAGCGGAGTCTCCTTCAAGGTGCCCATCGGGCGCCATGGCGACGTGTATGACCGCTACCTGGTGCGGTTGGAGGAGATACGCCAGTCCGTCCACATTATTGCCCAGCTCGTGGACAACATCCCGCCGGGGCCGGTCGACGTGCTGCCCAGCGCCAAGCTCACCCTGCCGCCGAAGCAGGAAATCTACTTCTCCATCGAGGGTCTGATCCACCACTTCGAGCGGATCATGACCAATCGCGGCTTCGAGCCGCCGATCGGAGAGGCTTACGCCGCCAATGAGACCGCCAACGGCGAGTTGGGCTTCTACCTGGCCTCCGATGGCGGCCGCTGCCCGTACCGTGCCCGCTGCCGGCCGCCCAGCTTCATCAACTACTCCGTGTTTCCGAAACTGATGGTCGGGCACAGCATCAGCGACGTGGTGGCGGTCATGGGCAGCATCAACATCATCGCCGCGGAGTTGGACCGTTGAGCGAACCGGTGCAGCCGGCAAAGGCGACGCCGGCCAAAAGAGGCCACCGCCCGAACGGCCAGGCCCGGCGGCGGCCGCCAGACTCGTGAGGACCATCATGGCGTGGAAGGCGATTGATCGTCGAACACCCGTATTCCCGGAGGACGCGGCCCCGGTGTTGACCGAAGCCGTCCGCGAGAAGATTCGGTCATTCTTTCCCAGATACGAGACCAAGCGCGCGGCCCTGCTGCCCGCTCTGCACGTGGTCCAGGATGCGCTGGGTCACGTCGGCCCGCAGGCCATGAAAGAGGTGGCGGAGTTGCTCGATATCCCGCCCAGCGCCGTGCTGGACACGATGAGCTTCTACACCCACTTCTGGGAACACGCCAAAGGCCGCAAGGTGATCGTGGTCTGCCGCAGTCTGTCCTGCCAGTTGATGGGGGCGGATGCCGTTCTGCAAGCCTTCAAGGACGCCCTGCACATCGAGGAGCATGGCACGACCCCCGACGGCGAATACAGCCTGGTGACGGAGGAGTGCCTGGCCGGCTGCGACCACGCCCCGTGCGTATTGGTGAACGAACGGATGCACCGCTGCGTCAAGCCCGCGGACGTTCCGGCCCTGTTGCGAGAGGCGGACAACGACCGCCTGTCCACCCGGCGCTCGGATTTGTACGACGCCCCTCGGGGCTTGCCGAAGGGTTCCGGAACCGCCTCGCGTAAAGGACCGTGACTTGGTCCTGCCGCCGCAAGTCCGGCCCGGACGGATCGCCGCGTTCATGAGTGAGCCAGCTTCATCGTTGGACCCGCCCCTTGGCGCGCCGGAGCCGACGTCTCGCGTTGTTCTGGCCGCCCTTCTGTTGGGGGTCGGGTTGCACCTGGCGGCCGGCCCGATTGTGCGGTTATCCGAATGGCGGGTCGATCCGCAGGTCAGTCACGGCTGGATGGAGGCGGCGTCGTGGAGGGCGGGCCGGCTGGATCTTCCCGCCCGTGGGCCGAATCCGCAGACCGGTCATGATCGGCCTCGGGATACCGCCTACGTTGACGGCCGCGTCTATAACGTCTTCCCTCCCCTGTTCACGCTGCTCAGCTACGGGGCGATGGCGTTGCAGTCCTGGCAAGGGGAGTCACCGGACGCCGGGTTCTATCCGCCGTGGTACGTTGGTCTGGTGGCCTTGCCCTTGCCGGTGGTGGGCTTCTGGGCCTTTCAACAGGCGACCGGGCGAAGCGGCTGGGCGGCGGTGCTGACCGCCTATTGGATTCTGGGCACGCCCCTGTTGAAGATGCTCGCCAACTGCCGCCTGGGCGAGACCAACGAGCTGAATCACGTCCTGAGCAATGCCGGCTTGATGCTGTTGTCTGGAGATCTGCTGGGTCGGCGACGAATCTGGCCCGCCGCGATCGGCCTGGTCATCGGCATGTGGACCCGCCAGTTGACGGCGTTCTACCTGCTCGGGGCGCTGTGGGTGGTCTGGGCGGCCTCCCGGTCGGGCGTCACCCTGCGGATGCAGACCACGCGACGCGGCGGGCTGGCCATGCTGGGTTTCGCAGGAATCGTGGGGCTGGGAACGCTCGGGGGATTGAACATGCTCAAGTTCGGGAATCCGCTTGACAGCGGGTATCTGCACATTTACGAGGGTCGCGGCGACCTGTATGCCCAGCGCGCTCGGGAAGGCGGGCTGTTTGACGTCGGGTTTATTCCGCGCAATGCCTATTACATGAACCTGGCCCTGCCGGATGTTCGCTGGTCCCGCATGAACCTGTTGATCGGCGGCGGAGACGACGCGGACGGAACATCGATCTGGTTGACGTGTCCCTTGCTGCTGGTGGCCTTTCGCGATGCCCGCCGGTGGTGGCGAGACCCCGCGCGGCGAGCCTTGATGGTCTCGTCGTTCGGGGTCATCGTCGGCATGCTCTGCTACCACAATACCGGCTCCGTGCAGCATGGTTTTCACCGTTTTTCGCTCGATTTCGTGCCGGTCTGGCTGATGGTCATCGCTCCGTATACTCTCCACGGTCGTCGAGCGTCGCTGACGCTCGCGGCGTTGGCCTACAGCGCCCTGTACTTCAACGTGCTTTGCCGCGGCGGCGTCTGAGAGGGAGACCAGGTGGCCGAGATGCCTGCTTCAGACCGTTCTTCGCCGGGTTCCCCGGCGGCGATCCCTCCCGAACCGTGGTGGCGGCCCTGGGCCTGTTTCGTGCTTCTGCTCGTGGCGATTCAAGTCGCGCTCGGCCACAAAATCGCCTTGTCCCAGTGGACCCTCACGGCGGACAACGCCGCGGTCGCCGAAGGCCTGGCCTGGGTCCATGGGCGGCTGGACCTGCACGAGCCGGCGGCGGATGGTCCGGAGCCGGAGAAACGGCGGCATGACACGGCTTATGTGGATGGCAAGGTTTACAACGTCTTTCCGCCCATGATGGCCTTCTGGACCGCGCTGCTCTATCCACTTCATCATACTGCGCTGGGAATGCCCGAGGGCCTGTGGTTGCAGACGACCTACCTGGCCGTGGTCTTCTGCCCGCTGCCGGTGGTGGGTTTTATCGCCTTTCGGCGGCAGACTGGGGATTCCGCCTGGGCGGCGTTGCTGACCTTGGCCTGGCTTGGCGGCACGGCGGTCCTGCCCAATCTGGCGGAGGCTCGGTTCGGTTATCTCGGCCAAATCAATCATGTCGTGTCGCAGGTCGGGTTGTTGATTCTCGCCACCGACCTGCTGGGGCGACAGCGGATCTGGCCGGGGCTGATCGGGCTGGCGATAGCGACGTACACGCGGCAGTTGACCTTTCTTTATGGTCTGCCCCTGCTCTACGTCGCCTGGCGGCAGGGCAAGGGCCGACTGCTCGGCTGCCTGGTGGGTCTGGCGATTGTTGCTGCACCGCTCCTGACGTTGAATTACCTGAAATTCGGGAATCCGGTGGATTTCGGATATCGCGAGATATACGTCGGGCGTCCGGCGGATGACGACATGGCCGCTCGATGTCGTGAGTACGGCACATTCTCGCCACGGTGCATTCCTCACAACTTCCGGGCCATGCACCTGACGCCGCCCCTCGTGGAGATTGATTTTCCGTTTGTGAAGGTCGGGCCTCGTGGACTGGACGGCGTGAGCATGTGGCTGACCACTCCATTGGCGGTCTGGGCGATCCTCGCGGCCGGGTGGTGGTGGCGAGATCCCTCCCGCCGAATCGTAATGTGTGGTACGCTACCGGTGATGGTCGGGTTGCTGTGTTATCACAGCCCCGGATTCATGCAGTCCGGCTACAGTCGTTTCGCGCTGGACTTTCTGCCGCTGTGGCTGCTGGTGGTTGCTCCGGTCACCCGCGGCGGCTGGCGAAGTTGGTTGACGCTCGCATGCGTGGCTTGGAGTCTGCTCTACTTCAACCTGCTCCTTCAGGACATCCCCATACAGGTGAAAACCCATGGCCCAGTTTGAGCCGGTCCTGCTGAAGAACATCAGCGTCGAGAACAGTTGCCGTCTCGAGACGTATCGATCCCGCGGGGGATATGCCGCCGCTCGCCAGGTCATCACCAAGTGGACGCCGGAGCAGACGGTGGAGGTCGTGAAGGAAAGCGGGCTTCGCGGTCGGGGTGGGGCCGGTTTCCCGACCGGCATGAAGTGGTCCTTCCTTCCGCCCGACCGCAAGGTGACCTATCTGTGCGTGAATGCCGACGAGTCCGAGCCGGGCACCTTCAACAACCGCGTGCTGATGGAGAAAGATCCGCATCAGTTGCTGGAGGGCATTCTGATCGCGGGTTTTGCGACGCGGACGACGGTCGCTTACATCTACATGCGGGGCGAATTCCACGAGCAGTTTCACATTCTCCAGACCGCCCTGGATGAAGCCTACGCGGCCAAGCTGTTCGGTCGGCGGATCTTCGACACCGACTTCGGCATGGAGTGCTACATCCATCGCGGAGCCGGCGCCTATGTGTGCGGGGAAGAGACCGGCCTGATCGAGAGCCTCGAAGGCAAGCGGGGTTGGCCGCGGATCAAGCCGCCCTTTCCGGCAATCGAGGGGCTGTTTCGGCGGCCCACCGTGGTCAACAATGTCGAGACCCTCTGCTGCCTTCCGCACATCGTCGAGCGCGGGGCGGCGTGGTTCAAGTCCATTGGCACGCCGGGCTCCACCGGGCCCAAGCTGTACACCGTGAGCGGCCCCGTGCGGCGGCCCGGTTGCTACGAAGCGCCACTGGGGCTGACCTGCCGCGAACTGATCTTCGGCGACCAGTTCGGCGGCGGGATGATCAACGGTGAGGAGGTGAAGGGTTGCATCCCCGGCGGTTTGAGCGTGGGCGTTCTCACGGCTGACGAATTGGACGCCAAACTGGACTTCGACGACTTGCGCAAGTACGGACTGCTCGGCCTCGGTACGGCCGGTGCGATCGTCATCCCCAAGAGCGCCGACATTCGCCAGGTGCTGATGAACGTCACTCGGTTCTACGCCATGGAGAGCTGCGGCCAGTGCACGCAGTGCCGCGAGGGCAGCAGTTGGGCCTACAAAATCGCCCGCCGCATCGCCCAAGGCGCGGGCCGGTCGGTTGATCTCGACATCCTGCTGGAGATCACTCGCAACATGGGCATGATGCCCGGTATGAGCATCTGTGGCTTCTCCGACGGTGCCGCGTATCCGATTCGGACCATTGTGGAGAAGTATCGAGCGGAGTTCGAGGAGCACATTCGCCGTCAGTCGCCGGGCGTGGTGGAGCAACGGCTGAAGGAGATCAACCCGGCCGTCTACCGGCTGCCGGTGCTCGGCCAGGGCGCGGTCGCGTGACGGGCAACGCCTCGAGAGGTGCCCGGGGCGGCGTGACGGAACGTGCTGCGGCCGGTCGTGGCCGGCCTGTTTGCTGCGGCAAGGCGGGTTTTCCGCGTCCGGTCAACTGGCGGATCGGGTTTCGGCCGGCGGCGGGGTCGCGCCGCAGCCGGTCGCGTAGAGGAGTATGGCGCCAGGCGGAATCGGCATTCATCGTCCCCTAGAATGTCGCCCGCGTCTGTGTTATGGTGCGGGACTTCCGGTCGCCGGCGATAAGTGGCGGCCAGCAGCGCTCGAGTCAGTGAAGGGTATCGATGCCCCGGATCATCATCGACGGTCAGGACGTGCCATGCCGCGACGGGATTTCCGTCTTGCAGGCGGCTTTGGAAGCGGGGTGGGACATCCCGCATTACTGTTACCACCCCGGATTGAGCATCGTGGCCTCGTGCCGCCTGTGCCTCATGGAGATGAAGGTTCCGGATCCAAAGACCAAGGAGCTGGTCTGGTCTCCCCGGCTCGTGCCGAGTTGTCAGACCCCGGTCAAGGAGGGCATGGAGGTTCGCTTCGATTCCGCCACCGTCCGTCAGAACCAGCAGCGGTGCATGGAGTTCTTCCTGCTGAACCACCCGCTCGATTGCCCGGTCTGCGACCAGGCGGGCGAGTGCTATCTTCAGGATTACAGCCTGCGGTTCGGCCAGGCCACCAGCCGCATGGTGGACGAGAAGTATAAAAACCCGAAGAAAGACATCGGCAGTCGGACGTTGCTCTACATGGACCGCTGCGTGCTGTGTTCGCGGTGCGTGCGATTTTGCAACGAGATTGCCGGTACGGGCGAACTGGCCATCGTGCAGCGCGGCAGCCGCGCGGAGATTGATGTTTTCCCTGGTACGCCGCTCGAGAATGCCCTCCAGGGCAACGTCGTGGACGTTTGTCCGGTCGGCAGCCTCCTTGACAAAGACTTCCTCATGCAGCAGCGGGTCTGGTACCTTCAGGGCACCAAGAGCATTTGCCCGGGCTGCTCCACTGGTTGTGCGATCCGCATCGACCACAACGATGGTCGCGTCTGGCGGCTGAAACCTCGGCTTAACCCCGGCGTGAATGACTGGTGGATGTGCGACGAGGGCCGCTTCGGGTGGAAGTACGTCAACAGCCCCCAGAGACTCACCCGCCTGGTCATGCGAGAAGGCGGCCGGGAGATGCTGCTGGACTGGGGCCGGCTGCCGGGCGTAATTCGCGAATGGTTGGCCGTCGCGGCGCGCGAACGGCGGGGAGCCGGCGTCGCCGCCGTGCTCTCGCCGTTCATGAGTTGCGAGGAGGCGTGGCTGTTGGTCCGCTTCCTCCGGACGGTGGCTCCCGCTGCGGCATTAGTGATGGGTCCGGTTCCCGTGGTGGGGCGCGATGAGACTTTCCCGAAGGGGGAGGGGAAGCCGGTGAAGTTCACGATTCGGGCGGAGAAGTGCCCGAACCGTCAGGGCGTGGAGCTCATCGTCGGTTGGGCGGGGGGGGAAGCACGTCGCTGGCAAGATTTCGTCCGCGAAGCAGCAGAGGGCCGGGTCTCCGCGGCCTGGGTGTTCGGCGGGTATCCGGCGGGTTGGGTGGACGGAACGTTTGCCGCTGCGGCGAAGAAAATCCCGGCGCTGATCGTGACGGATTTGTTTGCGAGTCCTTTGACCGAAGCGGCCGGATTGGTGATTCCGGCCTGTTCCTGGGCCGAGCGGTCCGGTTGTTTCGTGAATGTCTCCGGGCTGGTGCAGCCGTTCGAGGCAGCCGTTTCGCCTCCGGAGGGCTGCCAGCGCGAGGGGCAGTACCTGTCGGCTTTGAACGGAGAAACCGGCTTGTACAATGCGGAGCGGGTTCGCTCGCAGATGGCGGCGGAGCTGCCGCAGTTCGCCTCGCCGCACGTGCCGCCGGAACCGCCGCCGCACGCGCACTGAACGACGGTGCGGGCGGCTGGACGAGTGGGATTGCTGAGCCATGTGGGATTGGATCAAGGCCAACGTCCTGTCAGATCAGTTCGGCTTCAGCGTTCTGCTGGCCTTAGCGCTCTTCGGGGCGATCATGACGGCCGTGGCCTATTGCATCCTGTTGGAACGCAAGCTGTCCGCGTGGGTCCAGGACCGCTACGGTCCCAACCGGGTCGGCCCATTCGGCCTGTTGCAGCCGCTGGCGGACGGGCTGAAGTTTCTGCTCAAAGAAGACATCATCCCCCGCAATGTGGACCGGGTGCTGTTCATTCTGGCGCCGGCTCTGGCGTTCGTGGTGGCGATGATCGGCTATGCGATCCTGCCCTGGGGCGGCCGTTTTCAATGGCCCTGGGCCGAGGGCTCGCCTCCGCTGCTGGCCCAGGTGGCCAGCGTGGACATCGGTCTGCTGTATCTCGTCGCGGTCGCCTCGCTCGGCGTTTACGGGATCGTGATCGGCGGATGGGCCAGCAACAACAAGTACTCCTTCTACGGCGGGGTGCGGGCCGCGGCCCAGATGCTCTCGTATGAAGTGCCGATGGGCATGGCTATTCTGGTCGCCATCCTGTGCACCGGGCATCTCCGGCTGGAGCAGATGGTGGAAGTGCAAAACCAGCCGATCGGGCCGGTGTCCGGGGCCTCGTGGACGGTCTTCTTCCATCCGCTGGCAGCCCTGATTCTGTTCGTCACGGCCCTGGCGGAGACCAACCGCCTGCCGTTCGACCTGGCGGAGTGCGAGCAAGAGCTGATCGGCGGCTATCACACCGAGTACAGTGCCTTGAAGCTGGCTCTGTTCTTCCTGGGTGAATACGCCCACATGATCACGAACAGCGGCCTGATGGTGGCCATGTTCTTCGGGGGCTACCTGATTCCGGGTTGGACCTGGCTGAACGAGAGCCTGTCGCCCTGGGCCATGCTGGCCCGGATCGGCGTGTTCAGCGGCAAGATCGCCTTGTTCATCGGTTTCTACATGCTGATCCGCTGGACGCTGGTGCGTCTGCGGTTCGATCAGTTGATGCGGCTGGCCTGGAAGTCGCTGGTGCCGATCACCATGGCGCTGGTGGCCTTGCAGGTGGTGATCATCTATACCGGCTGGTCTCGCTGGGCGGCCCTGGCGGGCAACGTGGTGGTGCTGCTCCTCGCCGGAGTGGCGAGTCTGGCAAGCAGGTCTCCAATCACCGGCCGACAGCAAAGCCTGATGCGTCGCGAGGCGGCCGGATCAGGGACCGCGGCCTGACGGCGGCGTTCAGTCAGGGCGAGCCGGGAAGGGCGGAGTGTCGGTTGTGACGGACTGGAAAGATCACGACGTGGTGTATGTCGATCAGCCCGAGCTGACGATGACCGAGCGGCTCTATCTGCCGCAGGTATTCGGCGGGCTGAAGACGACGCTGCGCCACATGTTCAAGAAGCGGCTGCGGGACCAGACGGTCGTGCAGTACCCCGAGCAGAAGCGCGTTCTGCGCAAAGAGAACTACCGCGGCGTCCACCGGCTGAATCGCGACGAACAGGGTCGTGTGGCCTGCGTCGCCTGTTTCATGTGCGCGACGGCCTGCCCAGCTCATTGCATCCACATCGTCGGCGATGAAAGCCCCTGGCCGGACCGCGAGAAGTACCCGATTCGCTTCGACATCGATGAGCTGCGGTGCATCTACTGCGGCATGTGCGAAGAGGCCTGCCCGGTGGACGCTATCGAACTGACCCCCGAATACCACCTGGTCGGAACGTCGCGCGAAGAGATGATCTTCGACAAGGAGAAGCTCCTCCTGGTGTACGACCGGACCAAGGATATGAAACCGAGGAAGAACCCGCCGATCACGGGTTACCCGTCGACCGGACGCTGATTTGCGGAGACCTGCGCTTGGAGCCGACACTGATCTATGGGGCCTATGTGGCGGCCGGGTTGGTTGCCCTCGCGGCGTGGTGGGCGCTGCCCAAGGGCGG
Source organism: uncultured Planctomycetaceae bacterium (assembly GCA_964572385.1). GTDB lineage: Bacteria > Planctomycetota > Phycisphaerae > UBA1845 > UTPLA1 > CAZNFM01. The sequence goes on from CAZNFM010000026.1 coordinate 14,953, forward strand.
CCGCCCCGGGCAGCGCGGCGGCATCGTGGTGTTCACCGCTCTGGCCTTGGGGGGCCTGGTGCTTCTGCTGGGTCGGGTGCTGGGCGAGTACGGCGGCCGCTGGTACTTCACCGTGCTCAGCCTTCTGGCGGTGTGGGCCGCGTTACGAGTCGTGACGCACCCTCGGCCGGTCTATTCCGCGCTCTATTTTCTCCTGGTGGTGTTGAGCACCGCGGCCCTGGTGTTGATGGCCGGCGCCGAGTTTCTCGCCGCGGCCCTGGTCATCGTCTACGCCGGCGCCATCCTGGTCACCTATGTCTTCGTCATCATGATGGCGCAGCAGTCGGCCGCGGAGGAGGGCAGCAGCCGGTTTGGCGCGGCCTTCGACTACGACCGCTCCGCCCGGGAACCGGCCGCCGCCGTTCTGGCGGGCTTCGTACTGGTCGCGACCGTGGCGGGCGTCATCTTGATCCGCGAGTCAGCCCCCCGGGCGGCGGCCGTGGAGGCGGCTCCGCAGGGCAATACGATGGCCCTGGCCCGGGCCCTGTTCACGGAGCATGGTTTCCCGGTGAGTTTGCAGGTTGCCGGCGTCCTGCTGATGGTCGCGATGGTCGGGGCGATCGTCCTGGCCCAGAAGCGGCTGCCGCGGGTCGATGAAGATCGCCAAGCTCCTCCGCCGGGCGAGATCGGGCGGCAGGCCCCGCCGTATTGACGGTTTCGTCCGGCCGCAGTGCGGCGTTGCAGATGCGGGAATGACGGATGATAGAGCCACAAGCATTGATGATTGTCGGGGCGGTGCTCTTCGGCCTGGGCGTGCTGGGCTTCCTAACGCGACGGAACCTGATCATCCTGTTCCTCAGTACCGAGGTCATGTTCCAGGGTGTTCTGGTCAACTTCGTCGCGATGGGTCTGGCTCGGGGCGGCAGCCTGGAAGGGCAGATTTTCAGCCTCTTCGTTTTGGTCATTGCCGCCGTGGAAGCGGGCCTGGGGTTGGCGATAGTGGTCATGATGTACCGTCGCCGCGGCACGTTGGATGCGGAGGCTTGGAGGACGATGCGGGGGTGACGATCGCCGCCCGTTTGCTCGTGTGCCGGCGAAGGCAGCGGGTCGCCCCGCGCGGAGGGGTGCAGGTGAACGGCGCGGTCTGACCCGCGGTCTGCGGAGCAACGCTGGACGCTATCCTCATGGATCTAGATCTCAAGACGTTGGCAATTCTGATCCCTCTGTTGCCGGCCATCGGTGCGGCCTTGGTGGGCGTCATCGGCCTGAAGGGTCTGCGGGACCGGTCGCATTGGCTGGTGCTGGGAGGAGTCGGGCTGGCCCTGGTGGCGGCCATCCTGCTTTTCGCCCAGGTCCGGCTGGAGTCTTCGCGCCCCGATGGCGTCGGCATGGCCCGCCTGAGCGAGTCGATCACCATTTACGAGTGGATTCAGGCCGGAGCGTCCTGTTGGCTCAACGTGACTTTTCGCGTAGACCCGCTGACCTCGGTCATGCTGCTGACCGTGCTCGGCGTCTCTTTCGTCATCGTGCTGTACTCCGTCGGCTACATGCGTGACCATCACGGCCATCCGGAGCGAGGGTACGAGCGGTTCTTCGCCTTCCTGGGCTTGTTCGTATTCTCCATGTGTACGCTGGTGCTGGCGGGCAACTTCCTGCTGCTCTACCTGGGGTGGGAGCTGGTCGGCCTGTCCAGTTACCTGCTCATCGGCTTCTACTATCCGAAGCCGGCCGCGGCCGCAGCCGCGAAGAAGGCGTTTCTGGTCAACCGCGTCGGCGACTTCGGCTTCGGCCTCGGCATTCTTCTCATTTACCTGACCTACGGCACGCTGGACTACTCCGCCGTGTTCAACGCCACCACGGCCGCCCTGGCTCAGAACCAGGCGGGTGTCATTTCCGCCTTGGGACTGCCGCCGGGGGCCGAGGTCCTCCCGCTGATGGGCACCATTGAGGATCGCCTGACCGCGATTGCCCTGCTGCTCTTCTGCGGGGCGATGGGCAAGAGCGCTCAACTGCCGCTGCACGTCTGGCTGCCCGATGCGATGGAAGGCCCCACGCCGGTGAGCGCCCTGATCCACGCGGCAACGATGGTGACGGCCGGCGTCTACATGGTAGCGCGTTGTGCGGTGATTTTCGCCGCCTCGCCCTACGCCATGTGGGTGGTGGCCTGCCTCGGCGGGGCCACGGCGCTCTTCGCCGCGACCATTGCCCTGACGCAATTCGACATGAAGCGGATTCTGGCCTATTCCACGTTGAGCCAGCTTGGCTACATGTTCCTGGGCCTGGGCGTGGGGGCCTTCGATAGCGCCATCTTCCATCTGTACACGCACGCTTTCTTCAAGGCCCTGCTGTTCCTCGGGGCCGGTAGCGTGATGCACGCCATGGGTGGCGTGATCGACATCCGCCACTTTGGCGGCCTGGCCAAGGGCATGCGCGTCACCGCCGTTACCTTCTGGATCGGCGGCCTGGCCTTGGCGGGCTGCCCGCTGCTGGCCGGCTTCTGGAGCAAGGACGAAATCATCCACGCGGCGCTGGGCAGCTCGATGCCTTGGCTGGGCGGGCTTGGCCTCCTGACGGCGCTGCTGACCGCCTTCTACACTTTTCGCATGATCTTCGTGGCCTTCCATGGGCCGGAGAAGCTGCCGAAAGGCGTGGCCCATGCCCATGAGTCCCCCGCGGTCATGACCCTGCCGCTGGTGATTCTGGCGTTCGGGGCGGTGCTGGCGGGCTACGTCGGCGTCACGGTTCATGCGGGCGGGTTTGCGGGGATCTTCGAGCCACACGGCTTTTTCCACCAGTTCCTCGCTCCGGTCTTCGCCGCGGCCGAAAACCCACTGGCCGGCGTGGGCGAGGGCGGCAGCGGGCATGGTGGACACGGCTTGATGTATCTGTCCGCGTTCATTTCCTTCTGGGGCATCTTGACCGCCTGGTTCTTCTATCGTCGCCGTCCGACGATCCCGGCGGCCATCGCCCTGGCTTCCGGGCCGGTGTACCGATTGTTGTACAACAAATACTACGTGGACGAGTTGTATGACGTGGCGCTGGTTCGGCCGCTGCGGGGTCTGGGCCACCTGTGTCACGGCGTGGATCGCTTCGTGATCAACGGCTTGCTCTGGCTGGTTGCCGCGGTTCCGCGGGCGATCGGTGCCGGCTTGAAAGGCTTCCAGCAGGGGGCGTTGCAGGGCTATGCCCTGGCGATGGTGGTGGGCTTGTTGTTGATAGTCCTGTGGACGTTGATACGCAGCGCGGCTGGAGGCGGCGCTTGAGCGATATCGAGGTGGCCCGGAATGAGCTTCGTGGCTGAGCACATACTGAGCAGCATCATCTTCCTGCCCATTCTGGGCGCGGCGGTTCTGTTCGCGGGGACGCATCGGACTCCGGCCGCCGTCCGCCGGTGGGCGATGCTGATCTCGCTGATCACGCTGGCGCTGGCCCTGGGGGCGACGTGGCAGTTTTGCGCCGCAGCCCGCAGCGGCGGACTCTTCACCGGCGGCACCGTGCTGGCGGAGCAGTACGGGTGGATCACCAGTGGGGGTTCCGAGAGCCTGCTACGGATCCAATACTACGTCGGCCTCGACGGCATCAGCCTGGTGCTGCTCCTGTTGACCGCCTTTCTCACGCCGCTGGCCATCTGGGGGAGCTTCTCCGGCATCCGCGAACGGCATCGCGAGTACTACGCCCTGATGCTGCTCCTGCACGGGGCCATGCTGGGCGTGTTTTGTGCCCGCGATCTGCTGTTGTTCTACATTTTCTTCGAGTTCACGCTGATCCCGCTGTATTTCCTGATCGGCATCTGGGGCGGCCCCCAGCGGGAGAAGGCGGCCAACATGTTCTTCATTTACACGCTGGCCGGGAGCATGTTGACATTTGCCGGCGTGCTTTACCTGGGTTGGAAAGCCTCGCTTCAGTTCGGCGTCTTCACGCTCGAGCTGGACAAGCTGTATGAGTTGGCGGCCGCCGGGGCGCTGTCTTCCGCCGAGCAGTGGTGGCTGTTCCTGGCCTTCTTTGCCGGCTTTGCCATCAAGGTGCCGCTGTTCCCGCTGCATACCTGGTTGCCGCTGGCCCATACCGAGGCGCCGACCGCCGGTTCCGTGATCCTGGCCGCGATTCTGCTGAAGCTGGGCACCTACGGCTTTCTGCGGCTGAGCCTGCCGATGCTGCCGGAGGCCAGCGTCGCTTGGGCGCCCTTCATCGCTTGGCTCTCGGTCGTCGGCATCATCTACGGTGCCGTCGCGGCGTGGGTGCAGAGCGACATCAAGAAACTGGTCGCCTACTCTTCCGTGTCGCACCTGGGCTTCTGCCTGCTCGGCATGTTCAGCCTCAAGGCCGCCGGCCTGACCGGTTCACTGTTTTACATGATCAATCACGGTCTGAGCACGGGGGCACTCTTCCTCATCGTCGGCATGATCTACGAGAGGTATCACACCAGGCAGATCAGCCATCTCGGCGGACTGGCTCGCAAGATGCCCGTCATGGCCTTCTTCCTCTTGGTCTTCACCATGTCCAGCGTCGGCCTCCCGGGTTTGAACGGCTTCGTGGGCGAGTTCCTCGTCCTGCTGGGCACCTTCACCAGCGGGCAGGCGGATCACACCGGCCCGGCCGGCCCGTTGGGGCTGTGGTTCGCGGTGCCCGCGGCCACGGGGATCCTGCTGGGCGCGGTTTACATGCTGCACATGGTGAAGTGCGTGTTGTTCGGGCCGCTCCGCGAGCCTGAGCACGGTTGCGACACGTCGACGGGGCTGCGGCCGGACCTGACCCGGAGGGAAGTTGCCATTCTCACGCCGTTGGCCGCCGTGTGCCTGCTGCTGGGGGTTTATCCCAAGTTGGCTACGCAGGTCATGGTCCCGTCATTGCAGGAAGCGGTGCTCTCCAGAGTCTTCCTCGCAAGCGAAGTCCGGCAAGCGGCCTCCGCGTGCCCGGTTGCGGCAACGGAAAACGGGCAGGCGAATCTTCCGGCCGAGGTCGCTGCGCCACCCGCCGCGGCGCGGCTGCCGGTAGGTTCGCCAACCCGCCAGGGTTCCGAACAATCCCTCGACCGCGGAATCGCCAAGGTGGTGTCGGCGGCCGCCGCGGATCCGAAGGAGGGTCTCCCTTGATGCTCGCGATGCATCCGCTCATCGAGAACCTCGCGCCCGAGATTACTCTCTTGGTCGGGGCGGCAGTGATCTTCCTCGGCGGTTTGTCGAAGCGTCTGGTCCGCGGCTCGGCGGGGTTGGCGGTTATCTTCGTCCTGCTCTCGCTGCTGGCGGCGGCGGGTCGCTCCGGCATTTCTGGGAATGAGCTGGTGGGCAACGAACTGCACATCGGGCCGCTGACCTGGTATGTGCGCCTGGTGACGCTGCTGGTCGGTGTCCTGATCATTCTCGCCAACCGGCATGTGCCTGAGGATCGAGAGCGGGGCGAATACTTCGCCCTGATCCTGAGTTCTCTCGCGGGTGTCTCCCTGGTTGCCGTCGCCAACAACCTGGTCCTGCTGTTTCTGGCGCTGGAGCTGGTCAGCGTCCCGACTTACATCCTGATCGGGATCTCCCGGCGCGATCTCCGCAGTCAGGAAGCCACCGGGAAGTATTTCTTCCTGGGGGCCTTCGCCGCCGCCATCATGTTGTACGGTTTCAGTTTCCTCTACGGCGCTACCGGCACGACGGTCCTGTTCGGTCGGCCCGACGGTCTCCATGTCCGGCTGACTCAGGTGGGGGCCATGAGCGACACCTTCGTGGTGCTGGGCCTGGTGTTGTCGCTGGCGGGTTTGACCTTCAAGATTGCGGCGGTGCCGTTCCACTTCTATGCCGCGGATGTCTATCAGGGCGCGGCGTCGCCGGTCGCGGGTTTGCTGGGATTCGTGCCGAAGATCGCCGGTTTCGTGGCGATGTTGCGGCTGCTGTCGCTGGGCAACTGGTCGTACGCGCCGCAGGAAGCATCCGTCGGCCATGACGCATTGTTTTGGCTGTTCTGGGTCCTGGCCGCGGCCACCATGACCTTCGGCAACACGCTTGCTCTGTTACAGCAAAACGTGAAACGCATGTTGGCGTACTCGAGTATCGCCCATTCAGGTTACATGCTCGTGGCCGTCGTGGCCGGCCCCGGCCTGCTGTCGAACGTCGAAACGTCTCCCCTGCGCAACGGCATCACGGCCTTGCTTTTCTACATCGCCGTCTATGGCGTGATGAACCTCGGCGCCTTCGCGGCGCTTTCCTTCTTCCGCAAGCCCGGGTCGGACGATCCCGATGACTCGATTGAGTCGCTGACCGATCTGGGTGGTGCCGCTCGACGCCATCCCTGGGCGGCACTGGCTCTGGCCGTGTGCGTGCTGGGGCTGATGGGCTTCCCGCTGACGGGCGGTTTCCTGGGAAAGGTGTACGTATTCAGCGCGGCCCTCTCTTCGGCCCAGGCTCCGCAGTGGCTGCCCGCCGAGGCGGCTTCCCCGCGATATGCGGCCATGTTGGCGCTGGTCGTCATCGGCGTCCTGAATTCGGCCGTGGCCGCCGCGTACTACTTGCGGATTCTGGCAGCCTGTTATGTGGCTCCGGATGCTCCGGGCGTGACCGCGTCACGCTGCCCGAGCCTGCGGCTTGCGGTGGCCGCGTGTGCGGTGGTGGTGGCGGGCCTGTTCTTTCGGCCGGGCTGGCTGTTCGACCGAGCGGGCCACGCGGTAACCGGCGTCGTGGGCCTGCCCCATTCGGCGGATGCCTCGGCTGACCGCTCCCCGCCCGCTTCCCCGTAGCATGGGTACGGCCGACCCTGGAGGCTGGAATCATGACCCTTGATGACGAGAAGCCTTCCCGTTCCTTGCGGCTGGAGACCGTCGAGCCGTTGGGTAAGCGAATCCTGATCCGCAAGGACGCCGACAAGAAGCGGACCAAGGGCGGTATTCAGTTGCCGGACAGCATCGAGATTCCGACGATCACCGGTCGGATCGTTGCGGTTTCGCGGCAAGTCGAGAACGACGAGGACTACCCGATTCAGCGCTACGACAAGGTGCTCTTCAATCCGAAGCACGCCATTCCGGTGGACTTCGAGGGCGGCAACCAGCTCTTCGTGGTCCCCGTGGAAGATGTGGTGGCCGTCTTTCGCAAGAACGGAGGATGAATCCGGGCAGGTCGACCCTGTGTCGGTTCGCCCGGATCACACGGGAGGAATGAGACATGTCGGTCGGGCAGATTCGCGCCTGCGCGGCGCAGCCGAGAGGTATTCTCCGCGGCACACGGCTCGTACCGTTTCTTCTTCTGCTGACGATCTCGGCGACAGCGATCTCTGCCGGTTTCCTCGGCGGCGTCGTAGCTACCAAGGGCAGCAAGGTCTACCACACCCATCCGCAGGAGTGTCCCGCAGCCCGGCGGATCAACCCCGACAACTTGATCCACTTCGCCTCGGCGGAGGAGGCGGAAGCGTCCGGCCGGCGTCTGTGCAAGACCTGCGCGGATCTCGATCGACGTATCAGCGAAGGCGGGCAGTCCCGACCACCGTCTGAGCGGTCCCCAAAGCGCAAGCCCGCGGACTCCCGGGGCGGCGAACCGGAGCGGCGGGAGGAGCAGGTCGAGGACGAGGCCGGGCTGGCCGGCGTGCTGCCGGAGTACGCGGGGGTTGCGGCGGTCCTGCCCGGCGGAACCATCGAGCTGGACACCGGCGAGAAGGCCGCTTTGTGCGGCGTCGTCTGCCCCGCGGCCGGGCAGCCCTGTGCGGAGGAAGCGGTGCGTTTCATTCGGGAACAGACCGCCGGTCGCCGCGTTCGGCTGGTCGCGGACCGGACACCGGGCGGAGCACGGCCGCGTGACAGTCTTGGGCGGTTGGTGGTCTATCTCGCGGCGGAGCCGGACGGCCGAGACCTGGGGGCCGAATTGCTGTTTCAGGGCTACGCCTGGCTGGATCGACAGATTCCGTTCGAGCGCCGCCGGGAGTATGTGATGCGCGAGGAGGAGGCTTGGCGCGGCGGCCGCGGCATATGGCAGCCGCTGGCCGGGCCGGCCGGGGAACGCCAGGTGGTGACCGGACGATTTGCCGAGAATTACCACGATCCCCGTTGCCCTCATGTGGCCCATCTGGCCGGCAAGATCACGCTGACCGTGAATGAGGCGAAAGCCCGCCGCCTCACGCCGTGTTCTCATTTTCGGGGCGACAAGGCATCAAGCCGCGGCGCGGCGCCTAAGCGAGACAAGGAACGCAGGAAGGATGATACGCCCAGCGAGCAGGAGGATCGCGGATGACGCCTCTTTCACCGCGTGAGTCGCCCCGACGGCGGAGCCGCGGCGTTCCCGATCCTCTGCGCGAGATGCGGCTGATCGGCATGATCCATCTGCCGCCTCTACCTGGCGCGGCCCGAGTCTCGGAGGGGTTGTCTTCGATCATCAAGAAGGCGGTTGGCGAGGCGAGGCTGCTGGTTTCGGCGGGGTTTGATGGTCTGATCGTGGAGAACTTCGGCGACGCCCCGTTTGCTGCGGAGCGGGTGCCGTCGGAGACCGTTGCCGCCATGGCCATTGTCGTGGACCATGTGGTCGAAGCGGTTTCTGTGCCGGTCGGCGTAAACATCCTGCGGAACGACGCCCTGGCCGCCCTAGCCGTTGCAGTGGCCGCCGGGGCCCCGTTCATTCGAGTGAATATCCTGACCGGCACCTACGCCACGGATCAGGGTTTGATTACCGGCCCGGCGCACGATCTGTCGCGGAGGCGGGCGGCATTGGCGGCTGACGTGCGGATAGCCGCGGATGTCCATGTGAAGCACGCCGTGCCGATCAGCCAGCCGGACCTCGCTCTGGCTGCCGAGGAAACCGCTTATCGCGGAGGGGCCGACGTATTGATCGTGAGCGGACCAACCACCGGACGGCCCGCCCGCCCTGCGGATCTTTCGCGTGTGCGTGAAGCCGTGCCGGATCGTCTGTTGTGGGTCGGTTCGGGCGCGACGCCGAATACGATCGTCGAACTTCTCGAACTCGCCGATGCGGTGATCATCGGCACCAGCCTGAAGCGCGGCGGCATCACGACCGCGCCGCTGGATCCTCGCCGGGTACATGCCGCGGTTGCCGCTCGGAGGCGATCGGGGAAGTAGCCGCCCGGACATCCTTCGTTGCCCGAGAAAGCAAAAGTGCCCGACCGCTCGTCCTGAGCGTTCGGGCACTTCGTGGAAAGGAGACGTCACGGAGTATGGTGATCGCATCGGCGGTCCGTCCGGCCTCCCAGACGGCGGACCCGTCAGCGGTGCTGACTGCCGATGCGATAGCTTCGAAAGAGCCTCTGCGGACTGTAGTTCTGCGAGTGGCCGTAACCGAAGTAGTCGCGGTATTGTTCCACATAATAGGTATCTTCCGCGCCTTGGATTCGTCCTTCAGCGAACGGCCAGTCTCCCCGCCCGATCTGCGTGGCCAGGAGAGCCGATTCATCCGCCGTAAACATCAGGCTCGAAGTCCTCGGCTCGTCGATGCCGCGAGGGCCGGCATCACCGCAGCCCGTGCTCCAGCCGACCGCCGTCAGGAACAGGATGCCGGTCATGCCGCCAAGCCCTCGCCACATCGCTCTCCCCCTCCGAGGCCCCCCGACCTCGTTTCCCTTCGCAGTGCTCCCCGCCACTCCGTTGGAGCAAGCCTCATGCCGGGGGGTGCGGACCGGGCCGGGCGGCACGTGTCGGTCAGCAGACCGAAATAACGCAACTTGTTTCGATAGCGCGAGTTGGGGGTGGTTGGCTTCTATGTCGAGGGGCGAGAATGCCGTCGGTTTGTGCGGTTTGGGGCAAGTTTGGCGGGTGTGGCGGTCGGGCCGAACGCAACGCCTTGCGGCCGGCGACCGGCAAGCGACGCCCACACCCGGTCGCCCAGGTAATGCGCAAATCGCCCAGGATCAATGCGTTGCTGCCGTTGCGCGGGCCGAGTTGCCCCGACCCGTCGGTGTCCGCCCGCTCACACGCCGGCCAGCAACAACATGAGAGCCTTCTGGGCGTGAAGCCGGTTTTCGGCCTGGTCGAAGATCGCGGAGTTCCGGGTCCGCGTGACCTCATATTCGATCTCCTCGCCGTAATGTGCGGGCAGACAGTGGAGCACGATGCAGTTCGGGTGGGCGAGGGACATGACCTTGCTGTTCACCTGATAGGGCATGAAGAAACGGCGGCGGTTTTCCGCGTCGGCCTCCTGGCCCATGCTGGCCCAGACGTCTGTGTAGATCACGTCCGCGCCCTTCATGGCTGCGGCGAGGTCGTTGCTCACGCGGATCTGGGCCTTCGTTTCCCGCCCGATGGCCTGGCTGTCGGAGAGCACCTGCGGTTTAGGCTCGTAGCCCGGCGGCGTGACAATCGTGACGTTCATCCCGCACAGGGCGCCGCCCAGCATCAGTGAGTGGGCGACATTGTTGCCGTCGCCGGAGTAGACGAAGTTCAGCCCGGCCAGCCGCCCATGCCGCTCCTGGATGGTCTGGAGGTCGGCCAGCGTCTGGCAGGGATGTTCATGGTCGGACAGGCCGTTGATCACCGGGACGGTGGCGTGTTTCGCCAGATCTTCAACGATGTTGTGGCCGAAGACTCGGGCCATGATCAGGTCACAGTATCGCGACAGGACGATGGCGATGTCCTCGGTGGTCTCGCGTTCACCCAGTTTGATGTCGGACGGCGCGAGGTAGATGGCGTGTCCGCCCATCTGCGTCATTCCGGCCTCGAAGGAGACGCGAGTTCGCAAGGACGGTTTCTGGAAGATCATCCCCAGCGTCTTGTAGGTGAATCGATCGCGATAGGCCGCGGGGGTCTTCTTGATGGCGGCGGCGGTGTCGAGCACCAGCTTCAGTTCGGGAATGCTCAGATCCCGCATGGAGATCAGGCTGCGTCCGGCAAGCGAGCTTTTCATGGTCGGGTTCCTCCGTGGCTGGCCCTGCTACTGCAAACGCGGGTGGCTCCGCAAGGCGTCTTCGACCGCCTTGGAGCCGGCGCCGTCCAGCTCATAGCCGACTCGTATCGACGGCTTGTTGATTTTGATCAGACGGCCGAGATCGATCGGCGTACCAATGAGCACGAGGTCGCACGGTGTGGCGTTGACGGACGCCTCCAGGTCCGCGATCTGCTGCTTGCCGTAGCCCATGGCCGGCAGGATGTCCGTCAGATGTCCGTATTTATGGTAGACACCCTTGATCGAACCGGCGGCAAAGGGCCGCGGATCCACGATCGCGGACGCGCCGAATTGCCGCGCCGCGACATGGGCAGCCCCGTAGCGCATCTCCCCGTGCGTGAGCGTCGGCCCGTCTTCGACGACCAGTACCCGTTTGCCCTTGATCTGCCCGCTGTTCTCACAGCGTATGGCCGAGTCGGCTCGCACCAGTTTGGCCCTCGGGTTGCAGGCTCGCGCGTTAACCTCGACCGTGGCGATGTCCTCCGCTCTGGCGGTGTTGACCTTGTTGATCAGGATCAGGTCCGCCATCCGGAAGTTGGTCTCGCCGGGGTAATAGCGGATCTCGTGCCCACTGCGATGGGGGTCGGCCACGGTGATGTGCAGGTCGGGCTTGAAGAACGGCAAATCGTTATTGCCACCGTCCCAGAGGATGACATCGGCTTCCTTCTCGGCGGCGGCCAGGATCTGGTGATAATCGACGCCGGCAAACAGCAGGTTGCCGTTGGCGATGTGCAGCTCGTATTCCTCGCGTTCCTCGATCGTGCATTCGTGACGGTCCATGTCCGCCAACTCGGCGAACCGCTGGCAGGCCTGGCGGGTGAGATCACCGTACGGCATGGGATGGCGCACCACGGCCACCTTCTTGCCCATGCTCTTCAGCACCTCGGCGACCTTGCGGGTCGTTTGGCTCTTTCCACAGCCGGTTCGTACGGCGCAAACCGCCACCACCGGCTTCTTCGACCGCAGCATGGTCGGCTCCGAGCCGATCATCTGGAAGTTTGCTCCGGCGGCGTTCACTCGAGCGCCCATGTGCATGACATATTCATGCGGCACATCGGAGTAGCTAAACACGACCAGGTCGACATCGTGCCGGGCGATCAGGTCCTCCAACTCCTCCTCCGCGTGAATCGGAATCCCTTCGGGGTAATACCGCCCGGCCAGCTCTGCCGGATAGATGCGGTTTTCGATGTTGGGTATCTGGGTGGCAGTGAAGGCCACCACCCGGTAGCGGGGGTCATTGCGGTAGCAGCAGTTGAAGTTGTGAAAGTCTCGCCCGGCCGCTCCCATGATGAGGACATTGATGGCGACGGATTCAGTGGTCATGACTACTCTCTTCTCGGTGGGTTCCCTACCCGCGGCTTGACCGTCGGCGGAGAACGCAGGCTATCCAACTCATGATTCAAGCGGACTCCGGACATCCTCTGAGGGAGGAAGCTCCGCGACCGCCGGCTCGCCGAAGTAACTGATGCACTCCCGCCCGCGAAGCGCGGCTCTGGACGAGGCCCAGCTTCGCTACGCCTCCTGGTACGCGGCCTCGAGGACCGGAGCGATTCGCTCCATGGCCCAGTCGATATCGCTGCGCTCAATGATGAGCGGAGGCGCGAAGCGGATGACGTCCTCGTGGGCGTCCTTGCAAAGCAGGCCGTGTTCCATGAATCTCTCGCAGAACCATCGGGCCTTGGGAAAACCCTTCTTGATCTGGACGCCGATGAGAAGGCCTCGGCCGCGGATTTCCTTCACGGCCGGCGCCTGAACCGCTTCCAGCCGTGAGCGGAAGTACTGGCCGATGTCCCTGGCCCTCTCCTCCAGCCCGTCGTCGCGGATCATGGCGATGGCGACCCGCGCTACGGCGGAAGCCAGCGGGTTGCCACCGAAAGTCGAACCGTGGTCCCCTGGTTTAAAGACGTCCATCACGTTCCAATCGGCGACCACGGCGGAAATCGGCACGACACCGCCGCCCAAGGCTTTGCCGAGGCACATGGCGTCTGGACGGGCGTCCGGGCCGTCGTGGTGCCACGCGAAGCGGTAGCCGGTGCGGCAAAGCCCGGTCTGAATTTCGTCGGCGATGAACAGGATATTGTGTCGGGAGCAGATCTCCCGCACCCGCCGCAGGTATCCATCAGGCGGGACCAGGATGCCGCTCTCGGCCTGTATCGGCTCGACGAGGAAGGCGACGGTCTCGGGTTTGATGGCTTTCTCCAACGCCTCCGGCTTGCCGAAAGGCACCAGGGTGAAACCGGGCGTGTACGGCCCGAAACCATCGCGGTACTGCGGATCGGTGCTGAAGCTGATCACCGTGGTGGTCCGGCCGTGGAAGTTTCCCTTGGCGCAGATGATCTTGGCCTTGTTGGCCGGCACGCCTTTCTTCAGATAGCCCCATTTGCGAGCCATCTTGATGGCGGTTTCAACGGCTTCGGCGCCGCTGTTCATGGGCAGAACGGCCTGGTAGCCCGACAGCTCGCACAATTCCCGGCAGAACGGTCCGAGCTGATCGTTGTGGAACGCCCTCGAGGTCAGGGTGGCCTTATTGAGCTGCTTGGTGGCCGCGGCGATCAACCGCTCGTTGGAGTAACCGAAGTTCAGGGCTGAGTAGGCGGAGAGCATGTCGAGGTACTTCCGGCCCTCGACATCAGTGACCCAACAGCCCTTCCCGGACTCGATAATGACCGGCAGGGGGTGATAGTTGTGGGCGCCGTACGCCTCGGCAATCGCCAGATGTTCCGCCGTCTTGGTCTGCTCCAGGGTTGCTGCTTCCATGCTCTTCGCTCGCTTCTAGTCGGCTCTGCGCCGGTGTTGGGACTTTTGTTCTGCGAGAACGCTATGTTAGCCTCAATCCCGCGACCTCACAACACATGCCGGCATGCGCAAGTCAAACAGGGCCGGCATGTTGCGACAATCCGACCGGTTGAGCGCCGGCTGGTCGCGGGATATCGTCACGCCCTGGTGCTCCTAACCAGCGGCGGCTCGCGGCCTTGCCTTACGTTCGGCACACGTTACAATGCCGCCCGCGTGAGCCACGGTTTGCAGTCCCCGTAGCTCAATTGGATAGAGCGTCGGCCTCCGAAGCCGAAGGCTGCTGGTTCGAGTCCAGCCGGGGACGTCCGTTCAGGTCTGGTCGGTATCCTCTCGAACATCCTGTGCCGGTTGCTGCCGCGCGTGTTTCCGATCAATGCGCGGGGATCCCTCACTGCATCCACCCTGCAAGCTTCGTGCCTGAGTGGTCAGGGAACGCTGGACTCCTGGGTCGGAAATCGTATCGCAATAAATACTTAATATCAATATAAATAAGGAGTTACATTCTGATATGCATTCCGACGCAGGCGGCGAGAGTACGGTCCCCTGGCGATGTTCGACGGAACGATTTGCGGATAGAGCCCCTGGCCTTCAGGCCGCTCTCGACCATGCCGTCACACAGTCCTGACGCCGTTCGCATGGTTCAGCTCGTGGGAGCCCGTGCTTCGAGTGCTCGGGGACCGCGGATGGGCTTCCGCTGGCTGAAGGCGAGCGTGAGGCGATACACGCCGTCCTCCAATTCGCTCTCAACCGCGTAGCCACAGCGGTGGAACACCCGCATCATGCCCGCGTTGGTGGCGAGCACATCGGCGTGCAGGCCGGCGATGCCCCGCTCCCGGGCCGCGTCCGTCAGGGCGTTGAACAGCGCGGTGCCGATCCCCTTGCCCTGCCAATCGTCTCGGACCAGGTAGGCGCTGTCGGCGAAATTCGTGCGGAGATCGCGGCGATAATGGGCGATGCCGATCAGTTCCGCGGATTCGCTCCGGTCGGTCAGCACGACGAGCGACAGGTTGGATTCGTAATCGACCCGCAGCAGCTCCTGCAACCTCTCGTGCGGCATGTTCTTGAGCGCGTTGAAGAAGCGAAGCTTCACGGATTCCGCGGAGAGCTTGTAGAACATGTCGCGGAGGAGCGGCTCATCGGTGATTTTCAGCGGGCGAAGGAAAACCCTTGAGCCGTCTTTGGTCTCGACCCATCGCTCCAACTCTTCAGGATAAAGCGGGGCCATGACGGGAATGTCGATCTGGTCGGGGTAGACCATGTTGCGGGCCTTGGCTTCCGCGAGCAGCCAGGGCCGGAACTTGGGGTCGGCAATCTGAATCAGGGCCAACGCTCGCTCGCGGATGTTCTTGCCGTGCAGATAAGCGATGCCGTATTCAGTGACCACGTAGTGCACATCGCCCCGGCTGGTGACCACGCCGGCGCCCGGCTTGAGGCAGGGAACGATCCGCGAAATGGTTCCGTTGGCGGCCGTGGCGGGAAGGGCGATGATCGGTTTGCCGCCTTTGGAGCGCGCCGCCCCGCGCACGAAGTCCACCTGCCCGCCGATCCCGCTGTAGAACATGGTGCCCAGCGAATCGGCGCAGACCTGCCCGGTCAGGTCCACTTCGATGGCCGAATTGACCGAAATCATCTTGTCGTTCTGCGCGATGATGAACGGATCGTTGGTGTACTCGGTAGGGTGGAACTCCACCAGCGGGTTGTTGTCGATGAAGTCGTACAGCCGGCGGGAACCCATGACGAAGCTGGCCACGATCTTGCCGGGATGCAGCGTCTTGGCGGCGTTGGTGATGATGCCTTTCTCCATCAACGGGATCACGCCGTCACTGAACATCTCCGTGTGGATCCCCAGGTCTTTGAAACCCTCCAGGTGATGCAGCACGGCATCGGGAATTGTGCCGATCCCAAGCTGCAACGTGGCGCCGTCTTCGACCAGGCTGGCAATGTGGCGGGCGATACGCTCTGACAACGCATCCGGCTGGCCTTGCGGGGCTTCAAGGACCGGCCGGTCGCTAGGCACGATCATGTCGATGTCGCGAACGTGGATGAAGCAGTCGCCCAACGCGCGCGGCATTCGCTCGTTGACCTCGGCCACGACGAACTTGGCGCTTTCCGCGGCCGCCTTGACGATGTCCGTGGACACGCCGTAGCTGCAATAGCCATGACGATCGGGGGGGCTGACCGAGATGAAAGCCACATCCAACACCACGCGGCCGGTGCGGAACAGAGCGGGAATCTCGGACAGGAAGATCGGCGTGTAGTCCGCCCGACCCTGCGAAACCGCCTGTCGGACGTTGGGGCCGATGAAGTAGGCGTTGTGCCGAAAACGTTCCCCAAACCGCGGCTCGGCATAGGTGGCGACGCCCAAGGTCAGAATATGGATGATCTCCGTGTCGGTGAGGTCGTCACGCGAACTGAGGGCCTCGGCGAGCGTCTGCGGCTCACCGGCCCCGGATCCGATGAAAACCCTCTGTCCGTGCCGGACGGTGGCCGCGGCCTTCTGCGCGGAAACGAGCTTGTCGGCGTATCGCTCACGCCAAGGCGGGACGTATTCGCAGTTCATGGGGAGACTCCTGCCGGGCATGTTGTCGACCTGCGGCGCAGGACAGGGCGGTGGTTGCCGCCGGCTCGCGATCCACCAAGCCGGAATCGCCCGGCTGGGCTATGCGTAACCTGCCGCTCCTGTGCTCGATCCTCGCAGGTCGAGGGATGGCATCGCACCGGCCCCCTTGGCCGCGAGCCGGCTGCGGATCGAACGATGTTCCCGCATCGATCCACTCAAGTCAACCCCCGAACCAGCAGCTTGAAGGTGTCTCCCCGCTCCTCATAATTCCGATACCAGTCGAAACTCGCGCAACCGGGGCTGAGCAGGACCACGTCCCCGGGAGTGGCCAGAGATCGCGCCAGGTCGACCGCTTCCTGCGAGTTGCCGGCGGTCTTGATGACGGGCCGACGGCCGTCCGGATCGACCGGGACGATTTCTCCGCGGATCTTGTCGCCGGTCTCGCCCATGCAGATGACCGCTTTCGCCCGGGCCGCGAGCATTCGGCCCATCTCCACGAAGGAGGAACCCTTGTCGGAGCCTCCCACGAGCACGATCAAGCCTCCATCGAAGGCCCGCATGGAGGTCATGGCCGCCTCGGGACTAGTTGCCTTGGAATCGTTGTAATACCGGACGCCCTGGAACTCCCGGACGAATTCGAGCCGGTGTGCCAAACCGCTGAACCGCCGCAACGCTTCAAGAGAGACTTCGTCCCGGACGCCAAGGATGCGTGCGACCGCCAGAGCTCCGGCGGCGTTCTCGATATTGTGCACGCCGGGCACCGAGAGTGTGGCGGAGATCTCTTCCAGGACTTGTCTGCCGTTCTTGGGGTATACCAGCCGGATTTGCCGTGTTTCCGAAACGACGCCGAAACGGTAGAGCCGCGGCCGCGCCAGCCATTCGCGGGGAAACAAATCAACGCCCTCGAAGGGCAGGATGAGCCAGTCGTCCATCTTCTGAAACTTGGCGATGTTGGCTTTCGCTGCGGCGTAGGCCTCGAGCGTGCCGTGTCGATCGAGGTGGTTGTCGCGGAGGTTTGTCACCAGCGCGATATGGGGACTCCGCCGGCATTCCGCCGCGTCCTCCAGTTGGAAACTGGACAACTCGAGCACGACGATGTCGCGCGGGGTCATGTCCGCGATGGTGTCCAGCAGCGACTTGCCGATATTGCCGCCCAGCCAGACCTGACCGTGCGGCCATTCCTTCGTCTGTTTGGCTTCATCGAGAATGGCACCGACCATGGCCGTGGTCGTGCTCTTGCCGACCGTTCCGGTGATCCCGACGATCCGCCCCGGGCATCGCTCCAGGAACAGGTTCATCTCGCTGGACCAGGGGATGCCCCGCCGCACGGCCGCGTGGAAGAACGTCGCCTTTCGTTTGTCCACCGCCGGGTTCACCACCAGGAGGTCACAACCGTCAAGGTCGCTTTCTTCGTGGCTTCCGAGGCGGAAGGTCAGATTCAAGCCCTTCAGCGCCTTCAGGCTGTCGCTTAGCTTGTCCTCCGTGGAGAGGTCAGTGACGTGGACCCGCGCACCCTGTGCGGCCAGCCACCTGGTTACGCCGATTCCGCCGCCGAAACGGCCCAACCCCATCACCACGACGCGTTTGCCTGCGAAGTCCGTCGGCATGAATCACCTCGCCGTTGCAACCATTTCGTGTTCACCTGCTACTTGCTTCTCCGGCCCGCCGCGATGTCGCTCCGCCAGACGGCTTGATCGAAGGAGATCCGCTGGACCGCGGCATAGGCCCGGCCCCGAGCCTGCTCGTAGTCGGCGCCGATGGCGCTGATGCACAGCACTCGGCCTCCGGCGGTGACGATCTTCTGGCCACGACGGGTCGTGCCGGCGTGGAAGATCTGGACCTCCGGCAGGGCGGCGGCTTCGGACAGCCCGGTGATGACCTTGCCTTTCTGGTACTCGTTCGGATAGCCGCCGCTGGCCATGACCACGCACACCGTGGCCTCCGGCCGCCATCGCATTTGGATCGAGTCGAGCCGGCCGTCGACGGTGGCTTCAATCGCTTCCAGCAAGTCGCTCTCCAGTCGCGGCAGGATTGCCTGGGTCTCCGGGTCTCCGAAGCGGCAGTTGAACTCGAGCACCTTGGGCCCGGCCGGCGTCAACATCAACCCGGCGTAGAGAACGCCGCGATAGACGATTCCTTCGCGACGCAAGGCATCGATGATCGGCACGAAGATGTCGGCCTCGATGACGCGCAGGTCGGCCTCACTCAGCGGCGTGGATGGGGAATACGAGCCCATCCCGCCGGTGTTGGGCCCGGAATCGCCGTCGCCGAGTCGCTTGTAATCGGAAGCCGACTCCAGAAGGTAGATGGTTTGGCCATCGACCAGGGCAAGCATGCTGACTTCGCGGCCGAGCAGAATCTCCTCCACCACCACCCGCTCGCCGGCTTCGCCCAGTTTGCGGTGTAGCATCAGGTCTTCCAGGGTTCGCACGGCATCGCTGGGGTCGGGGTGCACGAACACGCCCTTGCCCTTGGCCAGTCCGGCCGCCTTGACCACCACACCCTCGTCCCGCGAAAGCACATACTCTCTGGCCATGTCATAGCCGCGCTTGAATTCCGCGAAGACAAACTCATCGCGGTCCCGGCCGCGAGCGGCTTGGCGGGCTTGGGCTTGCTCCTGTACGGTGGGGCCGAAGATCCGCGCGTCCGCCGTCGGCACGCCGGCTTCACGCATGAGCTGCTTGGCGTAGGACTTGTCGCCTTCCAGGCGGGCGGCGGCTGCCGTCGGTCCGAAGATACGTAGCCCCGCGTCCGTAAAGCGGTCCACAATGCCCGCGCAAAGCGGGTCTTCCGGCCCGACAACGGTCAGATCAATGGCTTCTCCGCGGGCGAAGGCCAGCAGGGCGGAAACATCCTCCGCGTTAATGGGGATATTCCGAGCGATATCCTCGGTTCCGGCGTTGCCCGGTGCACAGAAGAGAGTCGGCCGGCGAGGAGAAGCCGCCAGTTTCCAGCAGATCGCGTGTTCTCGCCCTCCGCCTCCCACGACCAAGACTTTCATAGACATACGCTCTCGACTCTGCCGCCGTTCGGTCGGTTGGGTTTGCGTGGCGGTGGAACCGCGTCGGGCTCCGACGGCGTCCTTCAGTTCCGCCGCTCGTCCGGGGATTCTACGGCGACATGCCGGGGAGTGAAACAGCGGCTGCGGAGATGATGCGAGCAGCAGTCGCGGTGCTCCACGGGTTACAATGCGGTCATGGACCCAACGCTGCTCAGGATTCTGGACGCGAACCTCAATCGGGCCAGAGAGGGCCTGCGGGTTCTGGAAGAATACACGCGGATGGCCCTCAACGATGAGGCCATGACCGCCCGGATCAAGTCCCTCCGGCATGAGCTTGAACGAGTGCCCCGGGCTATCGGGGAACAAAAGCTGCTCGCCGCCCGCGACGTCCAGAACGACGTCGGCACCCGCATCAGCGTCGACTCCGAAAAGGCTCGGCGTGGTCTGGAGCATGTCGCCGCCGCTGCCGCGAAACGCGCGGAAGAGTCATTGCGTTGTCTGGAAGAGTACCTCAAGGCCGTTCAGCCCGCCGAAGCGGCGGCCGTGGAGCAACTTCGCTATCGGCTCTACGCCATCGAACAGGATGCCTTGCTGGGATCGCCCGGGCGCCGACGTCTTCGCGATGCCCGCCTGCATGTGCTGGTGACTGAGTCGTTGTGCGCTCGGCCCTGGTGGGAAGTGTGCGAACAAGCCGTTGACGGTGGGGCGGATGTCCTTCAGCTTCGGGAGAAGTGCCTGACTGATCGTGAATTGCTGAGTCGGGCGGCCCGCTTGCGAGAGCTGACTTCGCGCGCGGGGGTCCTGCTCATCATCAACGACCGGGCGGACATTGCTCGGGTCGTCTGTGCTGATGGCGTGCACGTGGGCCAGACGGACCTGCCGGTGGAAGAGGCCCGCGGTATTGTTGGCCGACAGGCGTTGGTGGGGGTCAGCACCCACAGCCCCGAAGAAGCGGCGGAGGCATTGCGGCAGGAGCCGGACTACATCGCGGTCGGCCCGGTGTTCAGTTCGACCACGAAACCGGCGCTGGCGGTGCAGGGACCGACACTGTTGACCCGTCTGGCCGGGCAGGTTTCGGTTCCATTGGTGGCCATCGGCGGAATCACCGCGGATCGGCTGGCACAGACGTCGCTGCCGCCGGGGGTGCAGATTGCGGTCTGCCAGACGGTGATTGGATCGCCCGATCCTCGGCGGGCGGCTGAAGGACTGAAGCGGGCCTTGGCGGAGATGAGGTCGCAACGCTGAGGTTCGTGGGGCGTAGACTCTCCAGCAAGCGGCCGGCGTTACCGCGGTTCGCGTTTCGCCGTTCGGTCTCCCGCCGGTTGGTCCTGCCCTTGCCGAAGCTGATCAAGCTTGTCCCTGGTTTGGCCTCGGGCCGGCTCGGGAAGATTGGGCAGTGCCTGGAGATACAAGCGTTCCGCCTCTTCCCGGTCTCCGCGTTTCGCGGCCAGATCGGCCTTGCGAACCAGCCGGGCAGCTTCGAAGGATGGCGCCATCCGCGCCAGCTTGAGGCGGGTTTCGTTCAGCGGAAACTTCCATAGCGAGTTGCGGAGGATTTGTTCCGCGGCGAGGAGATCCCCGTTGGCGATGGCCTCCAATGCTTCGTTGTAGAGAACGTAGGCGGTCGCGCAGCGGGCCTTGGCCTCGATCTCATCCGATGCCTTGATCTGGTTGGCCTTTTCATAAGCGGCGGCGGCCGCCTCGAAATCCCGAGCCAGCATGGCGTCGTCGCCCAGCAGCACTTGCTCGGCGCGCTGTTTGAGATTCAGAATCCGCTTGCGGAGCTCGCGGGTCTCACTCGTGATGCTGATGTTCTCCGCGTCGCGACAGCTCAGCAGGGCCTTATCGAAGTCACCGTTTTTCAAAGCAGTGTTGGCCTCGCGGATCGCTTCGGCGTACTTGCGGTCTTTGCGCGACAAATCCAGCCGGTCCCGCAGGGCGTCGGGATCGACCCCGGAGGCCTTGGCTTTCTGTTCGTATTCGTCCAGCTTCAGCTCGGCACGCTCGAACTGGCCGCGGAGGATTTCATCCGCGCCCTCGGCTGCCAGGCGATAGGCGTCCCGCTTGTTCCAAAGGCGGGTCTGGAGGCTGTCCAGTCGTGCGGAGCTGCCGCCACGGCGAGCTGCTTCGTCGAGCTTCTGCTGCGCCACATCGAACTCGTCGCGGGCCAAGGCGCGTTCGGCTTGGAGAAGTAACAAGATGGTTTCCGCGCGGCTCTGCACGGCCGTCAACCGGGGATCACGGCTGATATCCAGAGCCATGATCTCGCGGCATTGTCGTTGAGCGGCCTCCCAGTTCTGGGAGTCGTAGGCTTTCTCTGCCTCGGCATACATCAGATTGATTCGGTGGAAGCTCCCCGGGCCATGGTCGAAGTACCACCAGCCTGCGGCGACGCCGCCGCCGATCACGGCCAAGGCCAACGCCGCCGCTGCGGTCCAGACGACCCACCGGGGCCGCCGTTCCTTCAGAGTCTCGACCGCCGGCTGCGGCGCGGGAACCTGGTTGATGCGACTCACCCGGTGCGCCGGCGGCGGCGGAGCCAGGTGCCGCAGGCGACCGTGGCGACGCGCCGTCGTGGTTCCGATCACCGTTTCTCGACGAGTCGGCGGAGGCAGCGTGGCTTCCCCCGCGGTCGGCGGCGGCTTGGCTTCGCTTTCGGAAGACGCAGGCAGCGCCGCCGTCTGCAACACTGTTCGAAGGGTTGGCGTGGGCTGAACCGCCTGAGCCAGGGTCCGGGTCGTAATCGGCTGGGGATATGCCGGGGCAGTTGCGGGGCCGAAGGCAGGCCGGCCGAAACGGGAGCCCGCCCAACCGGTCGGTGGGTTTGCCACCGGCAAGGTCAGAGACTGCCGTACCGAAGGCGACAGGGCCTTGAGAACGTCATGAATGGAAGGAATGCGATCATCGAGGCTCTTGGCGGTCATGCGCCGCACCAGAGCGGCGATGTGCGGCGGCACGTGCGGATTGAACTCGGTCACGCTGGGCAAGGCGGCCCGCGGGTCGATGTGCCACTGGAGCCAGCCTCCGTTGGCCAGGGTTCCCGAGAAATGGCGGTTCAAGGCTGGCCGCCCGATGCACATCTCGAACAGGACCATGCCGAGCGAGTAGATGTCCACTCGATCGTCAAAAGGCAGGCCGAGCAGCAATTCGGGCGCGGCATATTTGGACACGATGACCGGCGGCGGCGTGTCATCGGTTTCCGATGCCGCCGTGCTGAGATTGGTGATCTTGGCCCTGGAGCCCGCCGTCACGAATATCGTGCCCGGGTGGATCCCGCGATGAGCGATGCCCAGGGCGTGCAGCGTCCGCAGCCCGAGGGCCGTGGTCTTCAAGATGCGGATGGTGTCGTTCAGCTCCAGCCGCCGCTTGGAGATGAGCACCTCGAGCCAGTGTCCGGGAATGTACTCTTCAACGATGAAAAGACCGAGATCGTCCTCGATCAGCTCGTGAATACCGACCACGTGCGGGTTGCCCCGCGGAATGCGGGCCAGTAGCTGGGCCTCACGCTTGAAGCACCCGCAGGCAACGGGGTTGTCGATCAGTTCCGGCGACATCTGTTTGATGGTCACCAGACGATCGAGCATGATGTCTCGAGCCTTGTAGAGGACCGCGTTGTGCGTGGCGCCCACGCGCTCGAGGATGCGGTACTTCCCAAGGCCCGTTCCGGAGGGGAGTCCGGCGTAGAGAGGGGCGGGTTTCATCGAGGGTGGACCGGCGGCGGCGCCTAGAGGCACATCCAGATGGAACTCAGGGATGTCCCGCTTCTGTGGTTCCGCCATCTGCTGAATCCGGATCGCTGTGAATCAGCGCCCGCGGCCTCCCCCGGTTGGACCCCTCAGAGTCGGGCAGGCCGACCTGCGCTACCGACCCATCCCCCGCACCTCGTTTCCCGATTATACCCGAATCTTCACGCAAATTAAACCTTCAATAGGGGAGATGCATGCCTGAAATCGCCGTTCGATTTGCTGTTGACGTCAGTCTTGCCTCTTCCTCATCGCTATTAGAGGACTCTACGTAGCAGGATACGAACTACTGCAACAGTGTCGGGTTCGGTTTCGATGGTTATTGGACGTTCTTTTGACGCTTGTGCCCGGTCCGATAACTGTTTCGCCTCCAGCCTCCTGCCGCGGAGCTTGTAAATACATCCGAGGATGCGAAGGCGGCCGTGGCGTAGGACCAGGCCGGGCGGACGGCTGGATCGTAGATGGAGCGTTCAGCCAAAAGCACTTATGCTGTCCCGGATGGATGCAGGATATCGCGTGAGAGCGTTGCTTCTTCCCTTGGTGGCTTGCGGAAGCCTGCTGGGCCTCCTGGGCACGGTTGATCCAGTGTTCGCGCAGGGAGGGGGGCCTACCATGGTCGAGGCGGCGCCGGCGGTCCGGGAGCGGAATTCACCGACGATGCGGCTGGTGGGTACGGTCCGCCCGCGGCTGCGGAGCCTGCTGGCTGCGGAGGTGGCCGGGCTGGTCGTCGAGATGGCCGTGGATGAAGGGGATGGCGTCAAGCAGGGCCAGGTGCTGTGCCGCCTTCGTGATAACCCGCTCCGTTTTCGTCATGCCGAGGCCTCGGCCCGCCGGGCGGAATTGGCGGCCTCTCTGGCGGCGGCCGTTGCCGTCAGGAACAAGGCGCGGTTCGAAGTAGACCGCTTGAGTCGGCTCTACACAGAGGGCCGGGGCACGGAGAAGGAGCAGCAGGACGCGCAAGCGGACTTCGACGCCGCCGAGGCTCGAGTCGAGCAGGCGCGGCAGGCGTTGGCCGCCCAGGAAGCCGTCGTGGAGGCCCTGGCGGACGATCTGGAAAGGACGGTGATTCGGGCTCCGTTCGATGGGCGGATCGTCTCCAAGCGGACTGAGGTGGGCTCCTGGGTGATGCAGGGTGGGCCGGTCTTGGAGATGATCGATCTGAGCGTGGCCCGCGTGCGGATCTCTGTTCCGGAAAGTATCGTTCGCTTTTGCGGAGTCGGTGCGGAAGTCGGCGTGACCGTGGAGGCTCTGGGCAAGACCTATGCCGGCACTGTCGCCCGCATTATTCCCGACGGCGACGAGAAGGCCCGCACCTTTCCCATCGAGGTGGATACTCGCAATCCCGAGACGGAGCTGAAGGCCGGAATGTTCGTCCGCGCCGCGGTGCCGTCGGGGCCGGCGGTCGACGCCTTGGTCGTCCCCAAGGACGCCATCGTGCTCCGCGGGCCGGTGTCGATGGTTTTCGTGATCCGCGAGACGGAGCAGGGCTTCTTGGCTACGCCGTTGCCGGTGGAGATCGTGTCCGAGATCCTGGACCGGGCTGCGGTCCGGGCGCCGGGGCTGAAGGCGGGAGACCAGGTCGTCGTCCGGGGCAACGAATACATGTTCAGTCCAACGCCGGTGGCGATCATCCCGCGTGGGGAGCCGGCCGGGGGCCTGCCGGCGTCGGCGCCGAGCGAGGCGAGAGCTGCCACCACGCAACCCGCTGAGAAGGATTGACCCGCCGTCATGCATCTCGTTGACGTCTTCATTCGCAACCCGGTCAAGGTCGCGGTCTGCGTGATCCTGCTGGTCCTGTTCGGCCTGCTGACCATCACCCCGCCGTCGATCATGCCTTCCCCGATCCGTGTGCCGGTGCAACTCACCCCGGATCTGGACCAGCCGATCGTGTCGGTGTCGACTTACTGGGAGGGCGCCAGTCCTGAGGAGGTGGAGAGGGAAATCGTCGAGCCTCAGGAAGAACTGCTCAAAGGCGTCACCAACCTGCACAAGCTGACCTCCAGCTCCCAGCACAGCTCTGCCACGATCGAGATGGAATTCAACGTCGGCACCAACCTGGACCTTGCCAAACAGGAGGTTTCCGACGCCCTTCGCCGGGTCAAGTACCAGATTCCACTCAATGAGTTCGACAACCCCATCGTGAAGAGCGGTCGACCCTACGGGGAAGAAGCCATTGCCTGGATGATCCTCTCCAGCGACGACCCGAACACACGCGTTTCCGAGCTGCTCACCTTCATCCGGGAAGACGTCAAGCCCCTGCTGGAACGAGTGGAGGGCGTCTCCTCGGTGGAGGTCTTCGGCGGCCGGGAGCGCGAAATCCAGGTGGTGGTCGAGCCGCTCAGACTGGCTCAGGCGGGCATCACCTTCGCCGAGTTGCAGGCGGCGCTGATCGGGCAGAATACCAACATCTCCGCCGGCAACAGCGCTCAGGGCAAACGCGACATCGTCATTCGCACGATGGGTCAGTACAGCGACCTGGAGGAAATCCGTCGCACGGTCATCCGCACCGGTCCCGGCGGGCCGATCCGGGTGCAAGACGTGGCCGAGGTGCACGACACCTTCAAGAAGCGGTATAGCTTCGTCCGCAGTCAGGGGCGAGAAGTGCTGGCTCTGCCCGCCTTCCGGGAGACCGGCACGAACGTGATCGAGGTCATGGAAGGGCTTCGTGCCGCTATCGAGCGAGTCAATCGAGAGATCCTGGCGCCCCGCGGTTTGCGGCTTGCCCTGACCAAGGTCTATGACGAGACCGATTACATCAATTCGGCGATCGATCTGGTCAAAGGCAACATCTACTGGGGCGGCGCCCTGACCTTGGTCGTGCTCCTGCTGTTCCTGCGCAGCCTCACGGCGACCGCGACCGTGGCCGTGGCCATCCCGATCTCCATCATCGGCACGTTTCTGATTGTTCCGCTGGCCGGTCGCAACATGAACGTGGTGATGCTGGCGGGGCTGGCCTTCGCCGTTGGAATGGTGGTGGACAACTCCATTGTGGTGCTGGAGAACATCTATCGGCATCGCGAGATGGGCAAATCCCGTGAGCAGGCCGCTTCCGACGGGGCGACGGAGGTCTGGGGAGGCGTGCTGGCCAATACCCTGACCACCCTGATCGTCTTCCTGCCGATTCTGTTCGTGAAAGAGGAGGCCGGCCAGCTCTTTCGCGACATCGCCATTGCCATCAGCGGGGCCGTGGGGTTGTCCCTGCTGGTGTCCGTTGCGGTGATCCCGCCGCTGGCCTCCCGGATTCTGGCCGGGGCGGCTCGCCCCCATGAAGAAGGTAGCGGACGAATCGCGGGGCAAGTGGCGAGAACGGTGCGTTGGATTAACCGGAGGATCGTCAGTCGAGTTGTGGTCGTGGCGGGCTTCACGGCCGCCTCCATCTGGCTGAGTCTTTGGCTGGCGCCGCCGCCCAGTTACCTGCCGTCGGGTAATCAAAACCTGATCTTCGGCTTTTTGATCACCCCGCCGGGTTACAACACGGTGGAATTCGAGCGGATTGCCCAGCAACTGGAAAATGGAGATCCCGCCACGGGGCAGATCGGCATCCGTCCTTTCTGGGAGGCCAAGCCCGGCACGCCGCAGCGCGAGGCCCTCTTGGCTCAGTGGTCCCAGATGGTAGAGCGGGCGGTGGTGCCGGGTCTGGAGGCCCAGATCGAGGAAGCCCGCCGACAAGCGGAAGCCCCGGACCTGACTCGTCGAGAACGGGAGAAGGCCCGCCAGAGAGTCCGTGACCTCCGCCGCCAGATTGCTGAATGGCGAGTCCCGCCACCGCCGATTGACAACTTCTTCTTCGTCGCCTGGGGCGGTGGTTGCTTCATGGGGTGCTCCAGCAGCGACCCCGAAAACATCCGCCCTCTGGAGAAAGTGCTCAACTCGACCGGATTCAGTCTGCCGGATTCGTTCGCAATCTTCTTCCAAGCATCGATTTTCGGCGACTTGGGTTCCGGCAACTCCGTAGATATCGAGATCCGAGGTGACGATCTGGAAGAAGTCGTCGCCGGCGGCCGTGCCGTGATGGCTGCCTGCACGGAGAAGTTTGGATCCCGACCGGAAGCCAGCCCACAGAGCTTCGCCCTCGACCGTCGGGAAGACCGGTTGCTGCCGGATGCCGTACGGGCGGGCGACGTGGGCATGACCGTGGCCGAGCTGGGTTCAATCGTCCGCGCCTGCGGAGACGGCCGGATCATCGGGCAGTATCGCGAGGCCGGGCGGAGCATCGATTTGGCCATCAGGGTGGCCGGTACCACCGATCCGGACGAAGCCCGCAGTGCAACCGACCTGATTGCCGAAGTTCCGATCTACACGCCAATCGGGCAGATCGTGCCCTTGGGCTCGGTCTGCCGGCTGGAGCGGACGACCGCCCCCCAGCAGATCAATCACATCGAAACCCAGAGATCGGTCAAGTTGACCGTCCGACCGCCGGAAGGCGTCTCGCTGCCGGAGGCGATGGACACCATCCAGAACGATATCGTCGCGCCGATGCGGGGCGAGGGCTACGGCCCGCAGAAAGCGCGAATCAGCCCCAAGGTGGTCGTCGCCCTGGCCGGCAATGCCGACAAGCTGAAAAGCACCTGGGATTCGCTCAAGTGGCTGCTGGCCCTTTCGTTTCTGATCGTGTATTTGCTGATGGCGGGCTTGTTCGAGTCCTTCGCTTATCCCTTCGTGATCATCTTCACGGTGCCGTTTGCGGCGGTGGGCGGCTTCATCGGCCTGGCTGTGGTGAATCATTGGACTTGGTCGGATCCTAGTATGGCCATTCAGCAGATGGACATGCTGACTATTCTGGGTTTCGTCATCCTGCTGGGAACGGTGGTGAACAACGGCATTCTCATCGTCCATCAGTCGTTGAACTTCATCAGTTACGGCAAGGCCCCGGCCGAGGCCATTGTCGAATCGGTGCGCACCCGGATCCGCCCGATCTTCATCACGGTTCTAACCACGCTCTTCGGTCTGCTTCCCTTGGTGGTGCGGCCCGGTGCGGGCGCGGAGCTGTACCGCGGTCTTGGTGCGGTGGTTCTGGGCGGATTGCTGTTCTCGACCGTCTTCTCGCTGCTGGTGATCCCCGCGATGTTGTCGCTGTTCGTTGGCGCGCGGGTTCATCTCAGTCGTCTGCTCTTCGGCAGGATGCCGGCGGACATGGGGAACCGCGAGGCGGTCTCGCAGCCGATCACCCCCTAGTACGGAAACCATGGGAGACACCCGTCGTGCCGATCCTCCGCTTCATCGACCCCGCCGGAATGGTCCGATGGGGTCGGCCGGTTGAGAAGATGGCGGCTCTTCCCTTGTGCGGCGACTTGTTCGGCGAGTTCTCCTTTGCCGACCAGCCGGTGCGGGTAGTTCGCCGCCTGGCACCGGTTTCCCCGCCGAATATCTGGGCGATCGGGCGGAATTATCGGGACCACGCCCGCGAGATGAAGGCCGAGGAGACAACGTCGGAACCGCTCCTCTTCCTGAAGGCGACGACTTCGGTGATCGGGCCGGACGACCTGATTCGGCTGCCGCTCTCTGCGCCCGATGAGGTGGACTACGAAGGCGAACTGGCGGTCGTGATCGGACGGCGGATGCGGCATGTTGCTCCCGATGAAGCCTTGGACGGCGTCTTGGGCTACACCTGCGCGAACGACGTGTCCGCGCGAGACTGCCAGAAGCGGCGAGACAAGCAATGGGCGCGCGGCAAGAGCTTCGATTCATTCTGCCCGCTCGGGCCGCACCTGGTTCTGCGAGACGAGTTGCCGACGCTCGATGTTACTCTGCAAACGCTGCTCAACGGGCAGGTGATGCAGGAATCCCGGACCCGCGAGATGATTTTTCCGGTCCCGGAACTAGTCAGCTATCTTTCTCGCCAATTCACCCTATTGCCGGGCACGGTGATCCTGACGGGGACGCCGGCGGGCGTCGGGTCGGCCCGCCAGCCGCCGGTGTACTTGCGGCCGGGCGACGAGATCGCGGTCGAGATCGAGGGCATCGGCCGGTTATCGAACCGTGTGGCTGCCGAAACCTTGACCGCCTAGCTTCGCTGTTGCTCGGCACGCCCAAAGGCGGCCCGTTGTTCGGTCGCCACGATCACCGGATGGCGGCGACGGTCTGCTCTGCCGCCTCGGGGTCGATTCTGCTGAATTGCCCATGCCCGGGAACCGATAAACCGGGGCCATGGAGTTCGCAGTTCAGAAGCTCAGTCGCCGACAGTTTGTTCGGCACGCCGCCGAGTATGCGGCCAGGGTCACGCCCCACAGCGATCACGCGTCGCAGTTTCGGCTGAGCCTGCCGGAGGCGCAATCCATCGTGGCCGTGACGGACGTCAGCGGCGGCGGTCTCGGGTTGCGGAGCGGAGTGATGCTGCCGAGAAACCTGCGGCTGCTGGTCTGCGTGCAGGGTGTCGGCGGGTCGGCTCCGCGGTCGGTGACGGTGGAGGCGACCGTCCGGCGATGCTCGATGATGGACCACGAGCCGACTTACGCGGTCGGCTTGCAGTTTGTCGATCCCACGGGCGAGGACGAGCGACTGCTCATAGCGGACGCTGCTCGGCGGATGAAGACTGCCGCGGCTTCGTCCGCAGCAGGCGGGGCGATTGCGGTGGGAGGGGGGCATGTCCGCGATTCACGAGGCTGAACTTCGTGACCAACTGCTGACCAGCGGCGTTCTGGCCCCGGCGCAGGTTGAGCAGGCCGAGCGTGCGGCGCTGGAACGCGGTGTCGATCTTGAAACCGTCCTGCGTGAAGACCAGTTGTTGCGCGAACCGCAGATCATGTCCCTGCGGGCCATGCGACTGGGCGTGCCGTATTGCCACCTGCCCGACTTCATCCCCTGCTTGCAAAACGGCGAGCTGCTTCCGGAGGAGATGGTTCGTCGACATGTGATGTTCCCTTTGTTCGCGCTGGACGACGTGATCACCCTGGTCATGGCGGATCCCGGCGACATGGCCGCGATCGATCAGGCGCGGAGACATACGCGCCGGGAAATCGAGCCGTGTCTGTCCAGCTCCGGGGATATCGTGGGCCTGATCGAGCGGGTCTACGGCGCCAGTACCTACTTGCAGCAATCCAGCGTCACCGATTCCTTCAGCGATTCGGACGCCGAGGTGGACGCCGACGAATCCCGCCCGGTGATCCGTCTCGTGGATGAGTTGCTCCGCGAAGCCATTCGCCAGGGAGCCTCCGACATCCATGTCGAGCCGGGTGACCGCGAATTGCGCATTCGTCTCCGCGTGGACGGCGTATTGCGGGAGACGCCCGCTCCGCCGCTCGGGTTGCATCGAGCCATCGTCTCCCGTGTCAAGGTGATCTCGCGGTTGGACATTTCGCAGACGCGAGCGCCGCAGGATGGCGCTTTTCATTACCGCGACGGCGACCGGGAAGTGGTCGTTCGCGTCTCGATTCTGCCCTCGGTGTACGGCGAAGCCATGGTCCTCCGCCTGCTGCGAAACGAGTCGGAGTCGATCTCGCTCTCCGAGCTGGGCATGGGCTGCGAGTTGCTGGAGCAATTCCACCGCGTGGTGGCTCGGCCCTACGGCATGATCCTCGTTTCCGGGCCGACCGGATCGGGCAAGTCGACCACCCTCTACGCGGCCATGAAAACCATCGCCTCGCCGCAGAAGAATATCATTGCCATCGAGGATCCCGTCGAGTATCGCACGCCCGCCATTCGTCAGATTCAGGTCAACCCCGAGGCCAAGCTGAGCTTCGCCAACGGCCTGCGTTCGATTCTTCGCCAGGATCCGGATGTGATTCTCGTGGGGGAGATCCGCGATGCCGAAACCGCGCAGATCGCCGTCCAGGCGTCGTTGACCGGTCACCTGGTGTTGAGCACGGTGCATACGAACGACTCCGTATCCGCGGTGGCGAGGTTGAGGGATCTCGGCGTGCCGGAGTACCTGATCTGCTCCTCCTTGCTGGCGGTTCTGGCGCAGCGCTTGGCCCGTCGCATCTGCCCGGATTGCCGGCAGGCCGATTCGCCCTCTCCGTTTCTGCTGGAGTCGCTCGGCCTCGATCCCGCAAACCTCGGTTTCCAACCTATGCGGGGTCGCGGGTGCCGGCGGTGCGTTGGGTCGGGCTATCTGGGCCGCATCGGGGTTTTCGAAATGTATACCGTGGGCGAGCGGTACGCCGAACTGATCGCCAAAGGAGAGTCCACGGACGTGCTCCGCAATGCCGCGCGCCGCGACGGCATGCAATCCCTGCTTGATGACGCCGTGGACAAGATCCGTCAGGGCATCCTCTCGGTCGAGGAGGTGTGCCGGGTGATCGGCCGTCGCATCGCCTAGCGTACTGAGGGAGTCTTCTGCCGGGGCAGGAACAACGGATGCCGAAGTACCTTGTCCAATACGCCGACGCATCAGGCGCCGTGACCGACGATCTGATCGAGGCCGGCACCGAACGGGCAGCGCTGGCCCAGACCGAAGCGCACGGCTTCACCCCCATCAGTGTTCGCCTCGCCCATGCGGACAAGCAACCGGCTCGCACTGCTCAGGCGCCCGGCCGCCGTGGCAAACGGCCGTCGAAGTCACTGGTGCGGGCCGTGACGGACTTCACGCAGCAGATGGCCGCCGTGGCTGAAAGCGGCATCCCGGTCGTGCAGGCGCTCCGCGCCATTCGTGAGCAAACGGCTCATCCGGCACTGAAGGCGGCGCTGGGGCGCATTGCCGGCAGGATCGAAGGCGGCCGCACCCTGGCCGATGCCCTCGACGCGGAGCCGGCCATCTTCTCGACCATCTACGTCAAGACGGTGGCCGCGGGCGAGTTGGCCGGCAAGCTCCCCGAAGTGTTCCTGTCTCTGGCGCGCTATCAGGAGCAGGAGGACGAAACGGCGACCCGGGTGAAGTCGGCGTTGTTCTACCCCGCTTTGGTCGTGGGCACCCTGGTGATTGCTACCCTCTTCATGCTGATCTTCGTGGTGCCCCAGTTTGCCAGGATGTTCGAGCAGTTCAAGGGCGAACTGCCCGCGCCCACTCGCATTCTTCTGTTCATTAGCGGGGCGATGATGAATCACCCCGGCTATGTCCTGGCGGCAGTCGCCGGACTGGTCCTGCTCTTTCGACTCGCGCTGCGGCAGGAGGCAGTCCGCGATTGGCTGGATGTTCACCTGCTCTCGGTGCCGGTATTCGGCAAGTTGCTCCTGGGCGTGTACATGGTGCGATTCGTTGAACTGATCGACCTTCTGACCCAGGCGGCATTGCCGATTACGCACGCCATCAACGCCACGGCCGACGCCATGACCAATCGGGCCATTCGCCGGGACGTCCGCGGCATGTTGCGGGCGGTGGAAGGCGGTCGTTCGCTGACCGAGGCCTTCGCCGGCACTCGCTTCCTGACGCCGTTGGTCAAGCGCATGCTGGCCATCGGTGAGCAGGCCGGGCGGACCGAGCAGGTCTTTGCCTATGTCCGCAACTACTACGTTCGGCAGACCAGCCAGATGGTCAGGTTGTTATCGACCCTGATCGAGCCGGTGATGGTTTGCTGTCTGGCCGGCGTGGTTCTTTTCTTTGCCCTGGCCATTTTCTTGCCGATGTGGAAGTTGTTGAAGCTGGTCGGTACGGCGTGAACAGGCTGGTGCCGATCCGGACGCCGGACCGGAGGTTTTGGGGGTCTGCAATCCCGCTGCAAGAACAGAGGAGAGTCGGCATGTTTCGTGCGAAGCAAGGAGTCGCGAGACGGTCAGGTTTCACGTTGATTGAGCTGGTGACGGTCATCGTCATTCTGGGCATCCTGTCAGCGGTGGCGCTGCCGGTCTATCTTGACTATCGGACGGACGCCAAGGCCGCGGCCTGCAAGGGCGCGTTGGGTGGCGTGCGGGCGGGCATCGCCAACTTCTACGCGCACTCGACGGTCAGCGGGGGGGCCGCGGCTTACCCGACATTGACCGAACTGACCACTGTTGGGACGGTCATGACCGACGCCATCCCACCCAATCCGTACGACACGGACGGGACGCCCAACAACGTGGTCGCCTCCAGCAGCGCGAAGGGAACCGTCAGCGGCACGAACGGCGGTTGGTGCTATAACGCCGCCACCGGCGAGTTCTGGGCCAACACGAATACGGTAGGTGAGAACGGTTGGTAAAGGCGCTCGAACGGCTCCGGCGGGCATCGTGCGCAAGCGGGCAAGGCAAGGGCCGCGGAGGCCTCCGCCTATGCGGAGGTCTCCGCGGTTCGGCGTTCAGTCTCATTGAGTTGATCACCGTGATGGCCGTGCTCGCGGTGGTGGCCCTGGCCGCGGCCGCGCCCACGCTCTCCTACATATCATCGGTTCGCACCCGATCCGCCGCGGCGCGATTGGGGCAGGACATCCGCTACGCTCAGCGGACCGCGCTCAGCTCCGGACTCCGCACTTGGGTGGTCTTCGACCTCGGGGCCGGCAACTACCGTCTTTACATCGAGAACGCCGCGAATCCCGGCAAGGCGAACCGGTTGCCGCTGGCCCTGCCGGCGGATCAGAGCGGGCAGCCCGTGCAATTCGGCTCCGGTTCATTTGCCGGCGTGACCTTGACCGGCGTGAGCGTTGCCGGCGGCAACGAAATCGAATTCGACACCTTCGGCGTTCCGTATGACGCCGGCGGGGGAAAGTTGGTTGGGCCGGCGACCGTCACGCTGTCCGGCGACCTGATCCTGACCATTCACCCAGTGACCGGCTATGTGGAGCAGGCGGGATGAACTCGTGTCGCGGGAGTGATCTTGACCCTGGCCGTCCGCGGTTGGTTGCCGACTCCCGCTCGGTTCGCGGCCGCCGCGCCGCCACGATCATCGAAGTGGTCATGGCCCTGGCTATCCTCGGCGTCGCGCTGCCGCCTCTCGTGACTGCTTTCGCGGACGCCGCCCGGCAGTCCGTCCACCCGGCGCAGGCGGCGGTGGCATCGTTCCTGGTGATCGATCGCATGGAAGAGATCGTCGCCAGACGCTATCGCGGCAAGCAGGACGGAGTGAGCGGCTATGACGCCCTGACCTCGGCGAACTTCCCGGATGAGACACCTGTGCCCGGGTTCTCCGGGTTTTCGAGGTTCGTGACCGTTGCCGAGGTCGATGCCGCGCTGCAACCCTCCGCGACGGCGGTCGGCTATCGAAAAGTGCGGGTAACGGTGACCTGGAACGGCGGTCAGGATCAGATGGCCGTCGAGCGGGTCTTCGCGGATTTCTGAGAAGGTCTTGGAGCTGGGCATGAGGCGACGTTCTTCAGCAAGGCAGCGGGAAGAGGGCGGTCCACTACGGGAGAGACCGCACGCGGCCAGGCTCCGTCGATCGTTGCCCGCGTTCACCCTGATTGAACTGGTGGTTTCCGTTTCGGTCGGGGTCATCATCAGCGGCCTCGCGGCCGGCATGATCTGGAATGCCTCTGCCCAACGGGCCGCCATCGCTGCTCGGTCGGAGCTGACCGACGTCGGGTCCGCCGCAATGGAGGTGCTGCTGCGGTACCTGCGGGAGATCCCGCAGGATGAATGCCCGCAGGAGTCGACCCCGTGCCTCCATGGCCGTGCTCAGATTGAGGCGGCTTCGGCGAGGGAATTGCGCTACGGCAGCCTGGGTTTCCGGTTCGATGTGGCCGGCGGCGTCGTGGAAATGAGCGACGACGGCGGCGGTTCGTGGCATCCCCTGGTTCGAGACGTGACCGATTTCGCCTTCGCGTACTTCGATCGTGGTGGAACCCTGCTGCCGGCGTCACCACTCTCAGAGAACGAGCGGCAGGCGGTACGGCGGATCGCCGTCGACCTGCAACTGGGCCGCGGAGCGGAGTCGATACGCCTCCGGTGCTCGGTGTATCTCCGCAACTTCATGAACGAGGGCGACAGTGAGCTTAGTTCCTGATCGCTGCTGGGAGCAGAGGCCGGTTAGGCGGCGGGCGGCCGCGATCGTGGCTTTCGTGGCGGCACTCCTCATTATCGGAACCTTTGGCTTGGTTGCCTTCTCGTTGACCGCTTCGATCAATGCCGCCGCGCTGGGTCACTTCTATAGCACAGCGGCTTTTTACGCGGCCGAAGGCGGGTTGGAGATGGCCCTGCGGGAGCTGACCCGTTCTCCTCCCCAAGATACCGATAGTGACGGCGGTATCGGGACGATATCTGACAACGGCAACCCGGCGGATGATCCAGCGCTTGACTCCGGCGTGTTTCGAGTCGAGCAGGCCGGCACCAGCCCGCCGCTGTATCGGGCCGTTGGTCGACCGGTCGGCGCTGGGGGCTTGTATGCCGGGTATCGCCGCGTCGTGGAGATCCGCCTCCAGTAGCCGGCGGCTCGCGGCGCCGCCTGAACCGGCGTGAAGAAGCATACCGGAGAGACATGGATGTCTAGTCGTTGCGACGGTCTGGTTTTGCTGGTCAACGAGGAGGACGTGCGACTGGTGTGCGCCCGCCGGGAGCGAGGCGTCATCCGGCTGAGCCGTGCCGCGGTCTGGACCGGCACCAAAGGCAAGGCCGACTTGCTGCTGCGCCACCCCCCGGTGGAGGCGTTCATCACGGAGTATGTGCAACGCCATGCTCTCCGCGGCCGGAACCTCCTCTGTCTGCTGGGCGGGACGGCCGTCGCCTGCCACTACTACGATCTGCCTCCGCTCGCCGGCGAGCCCCTTAGAAACGCCGCCCTGCTGAGGCTTCGCCAACAACTGCATTATGACGTGGCGCAGGCCATCGTGGATGTCGGGCCGCCGGTTGTGCGCCAGGCCGAAGCGGGAATCCAGCATCGGGTCAGCGTGACGGCCGTGCCGCGGGCCGAAGCGGTTGCGGCCGCGGACTTGGCGAACCGGCTCGGCCTCGTCCTGCGGCAGGTGACGGCCGCCCCCGCCGCCATCTCGGCTTACTTCAAGGCGAGCCTTCCCGCGAAGGAAGGACTTCACGGCGGGCTGGTGGTTGACGAAGTAGTCAGCACCTTGGCCATCTTCGACGGCGCGGCACCGTGCGTCACCAGCGAGTTGCCGATCGGCGGATCGCATCTTACCAAGGCATTGATGCGCCCCATCATCGCCGGCGACGGCGTGCTGCAACTCACCGAGCAACAGGCCCGTCAGATCCGCGACCAGAGTGGCATCCCCGCTCCCCGCGAGGTCATCGAGCCGATCGGCGTGACCGGCGACCGCCTGCTGCCCTTGCTCGAGCCGGTTTTGCAACAGTTCGCGCGTCAGATCGTGCAGTGGACTTCATTCGCCGCCACCACCACGGGGGAAGAGCGCCGGATGGAGTCGCTCCATCTGGCCGGACCGAACGGCGGGCTCCGCGGTTTGGCGGAGACGCTGTCCGATCGTCTCAAAATGCCGGTTCTGGGTCGATCGGATCCGCCGGTGCGGGTGCAATGGGAGGAATCTTCCGGAAGTCTGGATCTTCATTGCTTCACGGCTGTCGTCGGGGCGATGACGACGGCCGACTCCCTGCCGGATCTGACCCCGCCGGAGGTGCGGCGAGCCCAGCGGATTCGGCGGGGTCGTCAAGCCCTGCTGACCAGTTCGGTGCTGGCCACAGCGGCGCTGGTGGCGTTGGCAGTACTGCTCGAACAAGTCTCGGCGCCCTGGGCGAGGGAAGCTGCCGCGCGACAGCAGCAACTGGCGGCGGTCCGGGATCTACTGGAGGCGCGGGCCAGACTGGATGCGGAGGCGCTTCAGGTTCGGCAAGTGCAAGCGGAGTTGGAGAGTTTCGCGGGCGACGGACCATGCTGGGTGGGTGTGTTCAAGGAACTGGGCCTGCTGTTGCCTCCGGAAGTGCAGGCCCTCGAGTATCGAGTGGATGCCGTCGAGAACACGCTGCGTCTGACACTTCGCGGCGCGGTTCATCATGGCCGCCTTGGTTTCGACCGGATCGTCGAGCAGACCCTCCTGGCGTTGCAGCGAAGCCCTTTCTTTGGAAGGGTGCAGTTGCTGGCCGCGAACCGGGAACTCGCGGCGGCAGAAGCCGCGGACTGGGCTGGGACTCTGTGTATCGAGCTGACCCTGGTGTCGTCAGGAAAGGGAACCTGATATGTTCGTCCCGACGCGATCCGTGTGCCGGGAATGGCTGCCCGCCGTCCTGATGACGCTTTCCGTGCTGGCGGCCGGCTACTTCGCCTCCACGCGCAAGACGCTCGCTGAGGAGCGGATTCAGAACCTGGATGCCTTGGGGCTGACCCTATCCGAATCCGCCGCCGAGGCCTGCCACCGCACCATTCTACCGCAGGAGCAGGCGGAGGTATCGACTGCCCGCCGAGACCTCCAGCAGCGGCTGGCCGACGTTCTTCAGCCGTCGCTGGTGCAGGCCGAGTTGGTGCAGTCCGCGGTGGCGGCGGGGGTGACCTTAAAGGAGATTTCCCCCCTTCCGGCCGTCCTGCAATCGGGTCGCCCGGGTGCCCTGCCCACCTATCCTCGATACCGTCTGCGGGTGCAGGGCACCTACCGCCAGGTGGCGAACTACCTCGATTTGTGCGGGCGACAGCGGCTTCCGGCCCGAGTCACAGGATTGATCCTGGCGAGCCGATCCATGTCTGAAGATCTTCCTCCTGATCAGTTGTCGGCTGAGATCACGGTCGAGAGCTTCCTGCCGCGGCCGCCGGAGAAAGGAGGCGAGAAGCCATGACGGGCAGCGCTCGACAGAAGAAGTTGCTGGCCATCGTGGTGATCGGCTGCGGTTTCCTGGCGTGGCGAGGCTACACGCTGTGGACGCGCTACGCTACTCCAGCGCGGGCCGAAGCCGCTTCGCCGCTGCCTCCTTCGCAGCCGCCGCCTTCCGCCCGACAGGACTCCGGGGCCGTTGAGCCGTCGCCGGACCGATTCGCCGAAGCCCGCCGGATGGTTGCGGAAGGGCCGTGGGGACGGAACCCGTTCGCTTCGCCGGCGCTATCGAGCCGGATGTCCGACGCGGAGCAGGAGCCGCCTCCGCCGCGGCCGGCAGCGAAACCCCCTTCCCTACGTTTCACGGGCGTGTCCCGAGCCGGCGACAATTGGCTGGCGATAGTGGACGACCGCATTGTTCGGGTCGGAGACGAAATCGAGCCTCAGCACCGCGTCGCGGAGATCACCAAGCATTCGTTGACGCTACGCTCACGTCACTGGATCTACCGCTACGAGTTGGGCGGCGCGGAGGCCACGGTGCAACCGGTCACGGAGGAGCCATGACCAGGCGGAGCAGTGCAGGATGGTTGATCTTCTGGGCCGCGGTGCTCTTTGCGGAGCTGGTGTCGTGCGCGGCGGCTGCGGACAAGAAACGGGCGGTGGATCCGCAGCCCGCCGGCGAACGGCGCATCACTTTGCAGACCGCCGGATCGGATCTGGCCGGCGCGTTGCGGCTGGTGGCCGAACAGGGAGGCCTGAACCTGGTGATCGGTCCGGGCGTGGAGGGTCAAGTCTCGGTCTATCTCGAAGATGTGCCGGTGCAGACCGCGTTGCGGGCACTGGTGGCCAATAACGGGTACATCTTCACGGTTGAGGACGGCGTCATCACCGTATCAAAGGCGGCCGCCAAGACGGAGAAAGTCGAAGAGGTCGTCCCGCCGTTGGAAACCAAGATCTTCACTCTGCAATGGCAGGATGCGGACCGGGTCCGCGAGGCTTTGGAGTTTGCCCTGACGAAGCACGGCCGGATCAAAGTCCTCAACGAGAATAGCCTGGCGCCGTACGGCGGCAGTCGGTTGTCGGACCTCAGCGGCGACATCAACAACAGCGGGACCTCGCGCAACTACGGCATGGGCGGCACACCGCAAGTTTCCGGCACCGGCAACGCCGCGACCGCCCAACTCACCGGCGACACGCCCCGCAATTCCCGCAAGCTGATCGTCACGGATACCGCTGAGAATCTCCCGGTGATCGCCTCCCTGGTAGCGGACCTGGATCGCGTCCCACCGCAGGTGCTGATCGAGGCCCGTATCGTCGAGATGAGCACCGACTTGCAGCGTCGGCTGGGGATTGACTGGGATGTGAACGTCATGGCCAACGGCCCGGTGTTGAATCACACCTTGCCGCTCGATTGGCGGGCGGGTTTTGCTCCAGGCGATCAGATTCGCTACACGCCGGCCGGTCGGCCGATGAATGCCAACGGGCTGGCCCTGGGCACCGTCGATTTCTCGCGGTTCAATGCGCTGCTTCGCGTGCATCAGACCGACGGAGCGATTCGACTGCTGGCCAATCCTCGCCTGCTGGTGTTCAACAACCACAGCGCCAGCATCTTGGTCGGGGAGCGTTACCCGCTGCTCCAGGCCAACATCACCGATCAGGGCACGCTCACTGAGGCCTTCGACACCTACATTCCGGTCGGGATCCAGCTCGAGGTGACTCCGAACATCATGGCTGACGGGCGCATCAGCATGTTGGTGCATCCGGCGACCAGCGCGCTGGGCGACGAGGTCGTGGGGACGACCGGGCTTCGTGTTCGCCGCATCCTGACGCGCGAGATCGACACCCGCGTGATCATGCAAGACGGGCAGACCATCGTCCTAGGCGGCCTCATTAGTGACCGCAAGACGCGGTCCGTCAACAAGCTGCCGGGTTTGGGCGACCTGCCCATCCTCAGTGTTCTCTTCCGTCAGGAGAATCCGGCGTCGCAGCGAGTCGATCTACTGATCTTCATCACGGCCCGGGTGGAACAGGCCTTGGAGATCAGCGAGCGTGACCGACAGGTCTTTGACATGTATCGTCCGCACTTCAAGCAGGTGGAACGTCTGCGGGACGTGCCGGTCCATTTCGAGATTCCCACCGAGTACGAAGCGCCGCGGCCGATGTTCGGCGACCCGCCCGAGCCTCCGGAGGCCGACTGGAATGATGCCGAAACAGACCAGGCGGCCTCGCCGCGGAGCGAAGGTGCGTCAACGAGCAGGACTGTCCCCGCTTCCGAGACCCACGAACGGGCCGATTCGCGGAGGAACAAGTCATGATTGGACGTGCATGGCTGCTTGTGCTGCTCACCAGTCTTGCTGGCGCCGGATGCACGGCGCCGCAGCAGGCTAACCAGGTTGTGGGCGAAGCCGACTCCGTCGGAGGCGACCGGCAGTCTCCGCTGACGCCTGCGGAGCGGGAGAAGCAGTACCGCTTGGCTTTCGCAGACGGTTTGCGCCTCGTGGCGGCCGAGCAGTACGGCCTGGCCCTGGGCGCTTTCGAGCAGGCCGCCACGCTTAAGCCGGATTCGCCGGAGGCCCTGTTCAATCTGGGGGCGTGCCACGAGGCCATTGGTGATCCGGTGCGGGCGATGAGCTTCTATCACCGGGTGTTGCAGATGACTCCGGGAGACGCGGATTGCTACGCCAACCTGGGCACCTGTTTCATCAAGATGTATCACCGGGAGAAGAGTCCCGTCTGGCGCAAGATGGCGTTCGAGGCGTGGCATCGGGCGCTGGAACTGGATCCTGACCACGCCGTCGTTCGAGCCTGCCTGGCCAGAGCAGAGCGGGAGCCTTGATCCGGCCGGTGGCGGCCGGATGCGTTGCAGCGCGCCGATGATCCGGGAAGATTGAGCGAGCCATGCCCACCGCAGTCGAAATCATTGAGCAGGTGCGGCGCGATCCCAAACTCCCCGCACCCTCCCAGGCGGTGTTCAAGGTGCTGGAACTGACCAAGGACCCGCAGTGCGATCCCGCGCGGGTGGCGGCGGTGATCCAGCGGGACGGCGCCCTGACGGGACAGCTCCTGCGCCAGGCGAACAGCGCCCTGTACTCTTTCGTGACCCCGACTTCCTCGGTGAATGACGCGGTCGTACGGCTCGGACTCAAGGCCGTCCGCGGCGCCGTGGTGAACCAGCACGTCGTGCAAGCCCTGGGACGGACTTGCCCTCCCGGCTTCAAGCCCCAGCAATATTGGCAGGGCACGTTCGCGGCCAGCGTGGCGGCCCATGATCTATGCAAGGAACTGCATCTCAAGGAGGCGGAGGACGCTACGACGGCGGGCCTGCTCTGCAATCTGGGCATCGGCCTGATGGCTTACAGTATCCCACGGCTCTACCAGACGGTGCTGACCTTCTTGGCTCGTGAGCCCGGCGGTGCGATTCATGCGGTCGAGCGGCGGCTGTTGAACACGACCCACGCCGAGGTGGCCGCGGCGGTGTTGGAAGACTGGAAGCTGGATCCGCACATCATCATGGCGGTGCGGTTCCATCATGACGAGCCGCCCCCATCGCTTGACGAACCGTGTCGTCGCTTCTGCCGCGTCGTTGCCGCCGCGGGCACGCTGTCGCACATTGCCCTCGAAGGTTCGGACATGGACAGCGTGGCGTTGCTGTTTTCGCAACTGGAGGGTCTGACTCGCGACGCCGACACCCTGGTGAACCGTCTGCTGGATCAGCTGGTGCAGCACGTCCACGCTTCCGCCGCGTCATACGCGGTGGAACTCGGTTCCATGGACCAGATGGAACAGAACTTCGAGGCGTTGCTCCGCAGCCTCCCGGATCTTGCCGGGCGGATGTCCTTCTCCGCCGTGCCGCCGCAGAAGCCGTAGCCGGTCTGCCAGAAACTACCCCGCTTGTGGCCCGGGCCTCAGGCGATGCGGATTTCCTGGGGTTGCTGCGGCGGTTGCGGGCGTGGTGGAGCCGTGGTCTGGCCGTGAGGCTGCTGAGTCGGTCTGGCCGGCGAGCCGGCTACGCCGACATGAGCGGCGGATCGGTTGGGCGGCATCTCTGTCGCGGCCTGTCCGGTCACCACATGCCCGGTGAACATGGCCCCGTCGCTGATCTCCAGCCGGTTGGTCCGCAGGTCTCCTTCGACCTTGGCCGTCGGCAACAGGTGCAGCTTTCCGGTGACCAGGAGGTTCCCCTTGCACTCGCCTTCGACCTTGACGTTGGCGGCCTCCACATCCGCCGAGACCTTCGCGGCCTCGGCAATGTGCAGAGTCCCCTTGGAGCGGATGTTCCCCTCGAACGCGCCCTCGATCCGCACACCCTTTTCAAAAGACATTTCGCCTTTGAACTTGGCATCGGTGCCGATTACCGTTGGAAATTCGCCGTTCGTTTCGGCCATCACTGAGAATCCTCCCGGCACTGCCTCAGCGCCTTCTCAACCGCCTGGAATCCCTCGACGGGTTCTCTTCCCCCTTGACGATGGGTTTCAGTATACCGACTCGGTCTCCGAAAACAACGCCACCGCGGCTGACCGGCACGGAAAGGGATTCACTTCCAGCCTTCCGGGAGGGGGCTTTGGCCCCAGGAGCGACTTCGGAGGGGCGGCTCCGGGCTGAATCCAGCGACGTTGAGATCGCATCGAGGAATGACCGCCATGCAGTAAGGGCTGGCCATCGCGATGGGAGCCCCTACCGGAGGGGTTTCGACGGTGACGGCGACCCGCAGTTCATGTTTCTGCCGCCAGACTCGGGTGATGCGAACACCGTACTGGTCTGAGGTTACGCGACCCAGCGTGACGATAAGCAGCATCTCCTTCTGGAAATCGACCTCAATATCCGCCAAGGGAATCCTGGCCAGAGCGGCTGGGTCGCGAATCACCAGTTGCATGGCCAGGGTTTCGTGGGAGTGCGTGCCCTGCACCTGACGAATGATGGGTAGCTCGGCTCCATCCGGGACCAGGCACGCTGGCCTGGCCTGCGGCGACAGACATCCGACGCCGAATATAGTCAAACCCGCGGCCACGATGGCGGCGGCAACAACGCAAACGGCAGGTCGGTGGGGAGTGCGGGACACGGCTCTCATCCTAGCGTCATGGCGTGCGGGAGGCCAGCCCGCCCCCCCGTTTGACCCGAGGTCCCGCCAAGGACTACGATTTTCTGCATGAAGTACGTCTTGTATTGGTCCTGGATCGGCGTCGTTCTGTGCCCCGTGTTACACGGAGACCGCTTCGGCGGCAGTCATCCCGAACAACCCGCAGGGACCGCTCCACCGGCCGTCGCACAAATCCAGGACGGGAGTCGCCCATCCTCACGGACACCCAGGGATCGGACCAAGGCCGGGGACAGCGATCGGGTTGCTCGACTGTCCGTAAAGGAATCGACGGCCCTCCGGGTGAAGGCCCGCGAGGCCATCGAGCAAGGCGACTGGGTGGAGGCAGAGCGGTTGATTCGAGAAGGTGACGCCGCGGCCGACGCGGCGGAGCGTCAAGCCTGGCTGCTAGTCAAAGTAGACCTGGCCTACGCCCGCAAGCAATACGCCAAGGCGGCGCTGG
This sequence comes from uncultured Planctomycetaceae bacterium, assembly GCA_964572385.1. Taxonomy (GTDB): domain Bacteria; phylum Planctomycetota; class Phycisphaerae; order UBA1845; family UTPLA1; genus CAZNFM01. Next base: position 57,911 of record CAZNFM010000026.1, read on the forward strand.
AAGCCATGCGTCTGGTGATTCTCCACCCGCAGAGTCGAAGCGTCGCTTCCGGCCTCTACTGGGCGGGCCGCTCATACGAGCACCTGAAGCGGCCGGGGAAGGCCAGAGAACTATATCGCGAAGCGGTCCAGCACCCGACCTGTGACGACGTCGTGCGCAAGATGGTCTCAGCCCGCCTGGCGGCGTTGGAAAAGCAGGGTGAGCCGTGAGCGACCACCATCCGACGGTTTATCTGGAAACCATGGGTTGCCAGATGAACGCCCTCGACAGCGAGCTGGTGATGGGCGAGTTATCGCGGCGTGGCTATGCCCTCACTGACCGCATGGGCTTGGCCGATCTGGTCATCATCAATACCTGCTCGGTTCGACAGCACGCGGAGGACAAAGTCCACTCCCGCCTGGGGCAATTGACGAGCATGCGGGACCGCCCCGCGGGGCAGATCGTGGCGGTCATCGGCTGCATGGCGGAGCGTGACACCGACGGTCTGCTGGCGCGAGGGTGCGTGGACATTCTGTGCGGGCCCAACGATCTGCATCTGTTGCCCGCCCTCATCGAGTCGGTGCGTCTCCACCGCGGGCCGGCGGTCGCCCTGTCCGGCCGGTTGCGGGATCGCTCGACCTATGCAGCGGGTGAAGGAATACCGGATATCGAATCGCTCGATGCCCACCGCCGGCTCGGGCCGGCGGGGCATGTGCCGGTCCCCAGGGTGTTCGGCGAACGCCAGGCCTATGTGCGCATCACCCGCGGCTGCAACAAGTTCTGCACCTTCTGCGTCGTCCCGTTCACGCGCGGGCCGGAAGTGCATCGCGCACCGGATCGGATCGTGGAGGAGGTCCGCAGGCTCGTGGACCACGGTGTCGTGGAAGTCACCCTGCTGGGGCAGACGGTGAACCATTACCGCTTTGCAGGGGACGACGGCGAGCCGGCGACTTCCTTCGCGGACCTGCTGCGGCGGGTGCATGACGAGGTGCCGGACTTGCCGCGGCTCCGTTTCGTCACCAGCTATCCGCGGGATTTTACCGACGACACGCTGGACGTCATGGCGGCCTCGCCGCGGATTTGCCGCTATCTGCACCTGCCCGCCCAGAGCGGCAGCAACGCCGTCCTCAAGCGAATGAATCGCGGCTATACCGTCGAGCAGTATCGGGACTTGCTCGATCGCGCCCGCGCCAGGCTGCCGGACGTGGCCATCGCCGGCGACATGATCGTCGGTTTCAGTGGAGAGACGGAGGAGGATTTCGAACGGAGCCTCGAGCTGCTGCGTTACGCCCGCTACAAGAACTGCTTTGTCTTCAAGTATTCGCCACGGCCTGGCACCTATGCAGACGGGCGTCTTCCCGATGACGTTCCGGAAACGGTCAAGCGGGGCCGCAATCAGGCCATGCTGGCGGTGCAGGCCGAGATCAACCTGGCGAACCATCGGGCCATGCTGGGCCGGACGCTGGAGGTGCTGGTGGAGGGCTACAGCAAGGCGGCCCTCAAGGCCCAGGAGTCGGAACAGGCCCGCGGCGAAGAGGTGGATCGCTCCGCCGGCCGCGGGGGGCAGTTGGTCGGGCGGACGAGGGGAGACCAGATCGTCGTCTTCGACGGGAAGCCCGATATGATCGGGCGACTCCTGACCGTCCGCGTGACGGGGGCCACGCCCTATACCCTGCACGGCGTCGTCGAGGGTGAAGCGACCGGCCGTTGAGCGTTGTCGCCCGCGGCATCGGTCGATAGAATGAAGCAGACCTGCCAGCTACCCGCCGAAGACCGCCTTCCGAAGGAGTTCGCCATGCCACTGGATATCACCATTCATCAATTGCTCGGCGCCATGAAGGGACTGGGCGCATCGGACCTCCACCTCAAAGCGGGGATGCCGCCGTATTACCGGGTCGGCGGTCATTTGCGGTCTGCCAGCAAGGTGTCCCCGTTGACGGGAGAGCAGGTCGAGGAATTGATGAGCCCGATCATTCCGCCGACCCGCCGCGACTTTTATGAGGAGCACGGCGACCTCGATTTCTCCACGGAGATCGCCGAAGGCGAACGCTTCCGCGTGAACATCTTTCGGGCCGGGACGAAGATGAACGCCGCCATCCGGCGCGTAAACGCCGAGATCCCGACCTACGAGCAGCTCCACCTGCCGCCGGTCTACGGGCACCTCATCGACCGCACGCACGAAGGGATCATCATCGTCTCCGGCGTGACCGGTTCCGGCAAGAGCACCACCCTGGCGGCGATGGTCGAGCACATCAACGCCACGCGGCGCGACAACATCATCACGATCGAGGATCCGATTGAGTACCTGTTCCGGCCTAAGAAGTCGATCGTCAGCCAGCGTGAGATCGGCATCGACATCCCCAGCTATGGTGATGGGTTGAAGTACGTGGTGCGACAGGATCCGGACGTGATCTTCATCGGGGAGATGCGCGACAAGTTCACCATGAGCGCCGCCTTGCAGGCCGCGGAGACCGGTCACCTGGTGTTCGGCAGTCTGCACACCGCCGACGCCATGCAGGCCTTCGCCCGTATCCTGGAGTTCTTCCCGCGGAGCGAGCACGAGTTCATCCGCGGCTCGCTCTCCAACAGTCTTCGGGCCATCTGCGCCCAGCGGCTACTGCCCGGTTGCAGCGAGAATGCCAAGCTGGTGCCGGCCACGGAAGTTCTGATCAACACGCCGACCTGCAAGGAGCTGATCCGCAAGGAGCAGGACAACGACATCCCGTCGTTGATCGCCTCGAGCGAAAAAGAAGGCATGCATTCGTTTACCGTCTCTCTGGCCAACCTGGTCAACGCCGAACTGGTCTTCCGGGATACGGCGATGGAGTACGCCCCGAATCCGGACGCGTTGGCCAGCATGCTCCGCGGGATCAAGACGCAGGCCACGACCATGGTCCAGCGGGTTCGGGGCGGCGGCAAGTAGCCCGACGCCGATTCAGTCGTCCCTCGGGCTGGGCTCTCGGCGGAGGACTTGTCCGAGGTGCAGCCGATAGGCAACCTGCGGCGGAAGGTCCGCCCGTTCGCAGAACCCCCACGGTGCGTCGCGGGCCATGATGTATACCGGAGTGCCGTCTATCCGACACCGCAGGACCGTGTGGACCTGCTCATCGACCGCAAAGGCCGCGGCAATGCTCAGGTCCTCGATCGGACGGCCGGGGGCCACGCGGGCCACTATCGATTGGGCATCCTGCATGGGGTCGTAGGCATCGTCTGCGCGGCGGTACTGCGCGACGCCCAGCACCAGCATGAAGCGGGTGCCGAGGTGCAGGTCGAGCGTTTCTTCCGGGCTGAGGTTGTAGGCCGGGTAATAGTTCGGCTCGGTGCAACCGACCACGACGCGGTATTCCTCCAGGTGGCGGCCGTCCAAGGCGGCACGGAACGGGAAGACCACCAGAGGCCCCTCCCCGGCCAGCGGCGACCGTTCCAGAAAAGCCGGCTCGCCCAGCTCCATCGGCGCGGCCTGGCCCAGTTGGGATCGAAGGTACTCCAGGGCATAATCGCGCCACGCCGACCACGACTTCCGATCCGGCGGAACAGGCGGCTGCGGCATGAGGGGCGTCCCTCGTGGTTCCTCGGCCGAAGACCGGCTACTTGCGGAACAGATCGCGGAGCCACTGTACGGTGGTCTGCCGGCCCAGTTCCGCGATCGCGTCGGTGAGCGGAATGTCCTTGGGGCAGACCTTGACGCAGTTTTGGGCGTTGCCGCAATCGGTGATGCCGCCCTCGCCCATGATGGCGTGCAGCCGCTCCTCTTTGTGATACTCGCCGGTGGGATGCGAGTTGTGCAGCCACACCTGCCCGAGCGGGGCCGGACCAATGAATGCGGAGTCGGGATGGAACTGCGGACAGGCCTCCATGCAGCAACCGCAGGTCATGCACCGCGAGAACAGATACCGAATGGATTGCAGCCCGGGTGAGATCAACGGGGCATGTCGATGGATATCCTGGCTGCCGTCGATCTTGATCCAGGCCTTGACCTGGCGGAGCGCGCTGAACATCCTCTCGCGGTTGACCACGAGGTCGCGGACCAGGGGGAATTTGGAGAGCGGTTCGAGGACGATCGGCTGTTCGAGGCTGTCCACCAGCGTGGCGCAGGCCTGCCGCGGCACGCCGTTGATCAGCATCGAACAGGCCCCGCAGACCTCCTCCATGCAGTTGGCGTCCCAGGCGACCGGCTCGACCCGCTGACCCTGGGTGTTGACCGGGTGCTCGCGGAGGTACATCAACGCGGACACCACGTTGTGGGCCGGAGCGTAAGGCATCTTGAACTCCTCCCAATACGGAGCGGAGTCTGGGCCTTTCTGTCGCCTGATGCGGAAATGAATCTCTCGATTGGGCATGGGTTTCCTCGGGGGGATTATCGATAGTCCCGCGGCTCGGTGGGGGCCATCACGCTGAGGTCGATCGGCTGGAACTCGATCCGCGGCCCCTCCGGACTATAGGTGGCCACGGTGGTCTTCAGCCATTTCTCGTTGTTGGCCTTCCACTTGGCGCGGAAGGCTTCGTATTCGGGATCACCCTTGAACTTGCCTTCGGGAATCTTCAGCTCGAACTCGGCCTTGTAGTGCGATCCCCGGCACTCGTCCCGCAGGCGAGCGCCCTGGGTGATCACTTCCGCCAATACGATCATGTCCTGGATCTGCCGCGCCCACGAGAGGGACTGGTTGGACCATTGGCCGCGGTCATCGAGGCGGATCTTCTGCGAACGCTCCTTCAGACGCCGGATGCCCTCCAGGGCCTGGTCGAGCCCTTTGTTGTCGCGCTCCACATAGACGTGCTCCATCATGATCTCGCCCAGTTCACGATGGAGCGCGAAGGCGTTTTCGTTGGCGGTCGACGACATGAGCTTGTGGTTGATGTCGTCCTGTCGTTCCCGTTCGGCCTCGAAGAAGGATTCCGGCACATCGGCGGCCGACTGCTCCCGGCCCTTGACGTAGGCCGAGACGGCATCGCCGGCGATGATGCCGCTGAACGAGGCGCTGAGCAGCGAGTTGGCGCCGAGCCGGTTGGCCCCGTGGTAGCCGCTGTCGCATTCGCCGCAGGCGAACAAGCCCGGGATCGTGGTGGCGTGGTTCTTGGGGCTGACCAGTTTCATCCCGCCGGTGGTCTCGTCCTTCTCCCAGCCGATCAGAATGCCGCCCATCGAGTAGTGCATGGCGGGAAAGACCTTCATGGGACCGGTGTAAGGGTCTTCGCCGGAGAAGGTCCGATACATGTCCAGAATGCCTCCGAGGCGGTCCTCCAAAAATTGGCGGGGATGGTGGGAGAGGTCCAGGTACACCACATCCTTGCCGCCCACGCCCATGCCCAGATGGCGGGTGGCCTTCACGATGGCTCGCGAAGCCACGTCTCTCGGCACCGTATTGCCGTAGGTCGGGTACCATTCCTCCAGGAAGTAGAACCGCTCCTTTTCCGGAATGCTGCGAGGATCGCGGGTATCCTTGGGATCGCGAGGCACCCAGATCCGCCCGCCTTCGCCGCGGCAGGCCTCCGACATCAAGCGCAGCTTGTCATGACCCAACATGCCGGTGGGATGGAACTGAACGAACTCGCCGTTGGCGAACTTCGCGCCTTGCTGGTAGACGCGGGAGGCGGCGGCGCCGGTCGAGTTCGTTGACATGGTCGACTTGCCCCAGATCAGCCCCAGTCCGCCGGTGGCCAGGATGACCGCATCACCGCGGAAGGCCTGCACTTTCATGTCTTGCAGGTTCATCGCCGTGATGCCGCGGCAGTGTCCCGCGTCGTCCTTCACGATCGAGAGGAACTCCCAGGTTTCGTACTTGGTGATCCTGCCTTCGGACTCGAACCGCCGGACCTGCTCGTCAATGGCGTAGAGGAGCTGCTGGCCCGTCGTGGCTCCGGCGAAGCAGGTCCGCTTGTTCTTGACTCCGCCGAATAGCCGCTGGTCCATGATACCTTCCGGAGTGCGGCTGAAGGTCACGCCCATGCGATCGTAGGTGCGGATCAGGCCAGGCGCCGACTCGCACATGGTTTTGATCGGCGGCTGGTCGGCCAGGTAGTCCCCGCCCTTGATGGTGTCGACGATGTGCTGGTGAATGCTGTCGTGTTGTCCTTTGATGTCCAGGACGGCGTTGATGCCGCCCTGGGCGCAGCAGGAGTGCGATCGCTTGACCGGAAACAGCGAGAACAAGTCGACGGAGACTCCGTTCTCGGCGGCGCGCAAGGCCGCCCAGAGCCCGCCCAAGCCTCCTCCCACCACAATCACTTTCGATTTAGCAGCCATTTGGCAGATTTCTCCTCGACTTCGAACCGCTCACGCACCAGAAGTCCGCTGCGGCGTTTTCCTCTGGCCCGGCGGCGGGATCTTGATCTGGCCCATCACTCTTCCCGCGTGGAGTCCGCCGCCGGGTCTAATGGCGGCACTCGTCGCCATGTTGGTGCTCGTGGATGGCCGGGTGGGCGGCCCGGTACTGCGGCGGACCGTCCGGCGGTGGCGCGGTGGCGAAGGCATAGAGGGCCGCGCTGCCCCACGCAAAGAGCACCAGGCCGATGACCGAGGCCAACTTGAGGACTCGCCGCTGACTTCGCGGGCCGATGGTCAGACCCCAGGTGATGCAGAAACTCCAGATGCCGTTGGCGAAGTGGAAACAGGCGGCGGCCAGGCCGATCCAGTAGATCGTGAAGGTCGCCCAGGCCGGCATGATGAACGACCCGTACGGATTCCAGGCGGTCAGACCGTGTCGGGTGATCTCAAACGGGTCGGCGCTGCCGACAAACTCCGGGCCCCAGCCCACGATGTGAGCGAAGCGGAATTTGAGCAGGTGGATAATGATGAACGCGAAGGCGACGTAGCCCGTGATCCGCTGAAGGTAATACCGCCAGTTGTCCATGTAAGGGTAGGACATGACATTGGGCCGCCCGCTCAAGGCGATGATCAGGCCATAGCCGGCGTGGAAGGCGATCGGCAGGAAAATGCCGAAGACCTCCAAAAGCAGGAGGAACGGCAGGCCGTGCAGCCAGTGAACCGCTTCGTTGAATTCGCCTTTGCCGCCGCTGAACCACCCGAACCAGTGGAAGGCCCGCGAGTTGGTCAGCATGTGTTCGATGAGAAATGCCCCGATTGGCACGATGCCGGTCAGCGAATGCAGCTTGCGTAAGACAAAGTGAGTGCCGTTGTCCTGAGTGGGCGGACCTGACTTGATCGTGGCCAAGGCTTTCTCGTCCTCAGATGGATGGGTCGAACTACGCCCGACGGTCCGGGCCGATATGAGACTACGACTGCAACGAGGCCCAGTCAACCGTCGTATCGCCGCGTCCGCCCAAAGCTATCATCCGGCCGGCTGAACCGGTAGAATAGACCAGAGCGAGCACCGAATTTCGGAGGTGACTGCCGTGGCGTGCCGGGTCAGTGCCTGGCCTTCGTGCTGCCGCCTCCAACGTGGAGAGGATCGCACCATGATGTGGCAATTCCGTCGAATCGTTTGCAGGATGGCTGTTGTTTCTCTTCTTTCTCTGGCACTGACAGGGTCCGCCTCTGCTCAGCCGGCGGACTTCACCGGCCACCGGGTCGTGCGCGTCGAGATCGAAACGCAGGAGCAACTCGACTTGCTATTGGGCATCAGCCCGGACATCTGGAATGACACGGTCGGACTGTTTCCGCTTGACGCGCGGATTCCCCCGGATCGCTGGGCCGACCTGGAGAAGAGCGGTCTGCGTTTCAAAGTGCTGATCGAGGACGTGCAAGCCTTGATCGATCGCGAGCGGGTTCCCGCGGGCCGCGGAACCTGGGATGCCTACATGAATCTTGATCAGATCGTCGCCTACCTCAACAACATGGTGGCGACCTATCCGAACCTCTGCGAAATCATCGATATTGGCAATTCCATTCAGAACCGCGACATCTGGGTCTTGCATATCACCGGTTCGAACCCCGACCCCAAGCCCGCCGTCTTCTACCACGGCCTCCAGCACGCTCGCGAGTGGATCAGCGGTCCGGTTGTGCTTTATCTGGCGGATTACCTGGTCACCAACTACGGCGTTGACCCCTGCGTCACCGATCTGGTCAACCGGACGCATTTCTACCTCGCTCCGTGCGTGAACCCCGACGGATATGTCCATACCTGGAATACTTATCGTCTCTGGCGCAAGAACCGTCGCCTCAATGCCGACGGCTCTTACGGCGTGGACCTCAACCGTAATTGGGCGCTCGGGTGGGGCGGCGGCGGTTCCAGCGGCACCCCGAGCAGCGACACCTACCGCGGGACCGCGCCCTTCAGCGAGCCGGAGACGCAGGCCCTTCGCGACTTCATCATCGCCCATCCCAACATCCGGGCCTATATGGACTATCACAGTTACTCGCAGCTCATTCTCTGGCCCTACGGTTACACGAACGTCCTGCCTCCGGAGCCGGACCGGACCACGTTCAACAACCTGGGGCTGGCCATGCAGGCGCTGATCCAGTCCCAGCACAGCATGTTCTATGAGCAGGGCCCGATCTACTCGACCATTTACCAGGCCAGCGGCGGTTCGGTGGACTGGGTCTACGGTGACCAAGGCCGCTTCGGCTTCACCATCGAACTGCGCGACACCGGCACATACGGCTTTGAGCTTCCGCCGGAGCAGATCCTGCCGACCTGCGAGGAGAACCTTCCCGCCATTCTGCATCTGTCTGAATGGGCCTCGGCGGGCCTGTTGATCGAGTTGCCCAACGGGACTCCCACCCACGTGCTCCAAGGAACGGCGACGCCGATCGCCGTGCGGATCACAAATGCCCAGGAGACTTACGTCGCGGGCACGGGCAAGCTGCACTACCGGTTCGACCCCTCCCAGCCGTTCAGCGAGGCGGTCCTGTCGCCGCAGAGCAGCAACCTGTATACGGCCACGCTGCCCGCGGCCCCTTGCGGCGTGACGATCGAGTACTACATCTCGGCGACCGGCAGCGGGGGGTTCGTGGCCACGTCGCCTTGCCAAGCGCCCACTCTGCTGCACTCCACCCAGGTCGTGCATGAGATTCCCGGCCCGCAATTGGTCTACAGTTGGCCGTTGGACACGAACCCGGGATGGACGACCGCCGGGCAGTGGGCGTTCGGTCAACCGACCGGCGGCGGCTCGTACAATCACGACCCCGCCAGCGGCTATACCGGCACGAAGGTCTACGGCTACAACCTCAACGGCGACTACGCCAACAACCTGCCGGCCACGTATCTGACCACGACGCCCATCGACTGCTCCGGCCTTTCCGGCGTGCAGCTCAAGTTCCGCCGCTGGCTCGGCGTCGAATCCAACAACAGCTACGACGAAGCCACCGTCGAGATAAGCAACGGAGGGAGCTGGACCGTCGTCTGGCGGGCGACCAGCACCGGGGGCGCCGTCAGCGACTCCTCCTGGCAGTTGCAGACCCTCGACATCTCCGCCATCGCCGACCACCAGGCCAATGTGCGGGTCCGCTGGGGCATGGGGCCGACCGACGTGAGCGTGACCTATCCCGGGTGGAACCTCGACGACATCGAGATCTGGGGAATTCCCCCGGGGGCCGATTGCACGGGCATCGCCGCCGGCGACGTGAATTTCGACTCCACCGTCAACGGTCTGGACATCGCCGGTTTTGTCGCCGTGTTGCTTGATCCCGGCGCGGCCTCCGCCGCCGAGCGATGCGCCGCCGATATCGACGGCGTCTGCGGCGTGGCCCTGGAGGATCTCCCCCTGTTCGTCGAGCTGCTGTTGACCCCGTGACCGGGCCGCGGCGTCCGGCGGGTCGCCCGCGGTCACCAGCGGAAGAAGGCGGGGTCCCGCTGCGCCCACAGGTGCGTTCGCGGGTTGAATTGCTTCACGTCCGCCTCGGCGAGGTCCAGGGTGAGCGTGGCCGGGCGGTCCCCGCGGTTCCAGAGGATGCGGCCGTCGGGGCCGACCACCAGATGGCACTGGCGGCCGCCGGCCAGCACGAACACGCGGTTCTCCGCCGCCCGGGCGCGGGCAAAGAGGACTTGCGGCGCGTCCCCCTCCGCCAGGACCGCCTGGATCCCGTCCAGCGCCAGGCACCGGGCCGGGCCGAAGCCGGACAGTTCCCCGGCCTCGATCCGGCCGACCCGCGCCCCGGCGGCCGTCAGCGCCGCCGCCGCGTGGTCCATCGCGGACGGCAGCGGCAGTTCCACCCGCGGGCCGACCCCCGGCGCGGCCGGGGAGAGAGGGCCTTGCCGTAGTCTGGCCCGGCAACGGGCGGACAGCCGGAGCGGTCGCGGCGAAGCGGGGATGATCTCCGCCAGGATCAGTTCGTGGCCGGTCGGCCCGGCCTCGGCCAGCAGCCGGCCGGCCGCATCGACGATGCGGCTCTGCCCGACGTACTCCAGGGCGGCCCCTTCGCGCCCGGCCTTGTCCGCGGAGACGAACGGCACGCCGAACTCCGCCGCCCGGGCCTCGATCAGGAACTCCGGCTGGATGTTGTGCCGGACGCCCGGCTCCGTCGCGGTGTTCACCCAGGCCGTCGGCTGGGCGATGAAGCCCGCCCCCAGGTGCGCCAGGGACGCGGGGATCTCCGGCACGCGGGCGTCCGCGCAGATCAGGACCCCCATCCGGCCCCATTCGGTCTCGAACACCGCCGGCGTCGTGCCGCGGGCGAACCAGTCGTGGTCGCCGTCCCACAAGAAGTGCTTGCGGGCCAGGCCGAGGAGCCGGCCGCCGCGGTCGAACACCGCGGCGCTGTTGTGGAGGCGGTCGCCCGCTTCCTCCACGACCCCCGCGACCAGCCCCAGGCGGTTGGCCGCGGCCAGGGCCGCGAGGCGGTCCAGCACCGCCGCCGTCCGCAGGATGTCCGGGCGGCGGTAGCGTTCGACGGACTCCAGGTGGTACGCCGGGTAGGTCGCCTCGGGGAGCACCAGCAGGTCGGCCCCGCGGCGGCGGGCCTCGGCGGCGAGGTGTTCGACGATCGGCCAGACCTGGGCCGCCTCGTCGATGGTCAGGGCCTGGATCTGTCCGGCGGCGGCGAGCATGCGGCGGTTCCCGGTTGTGAGCGTTCGGCGCGGGCGTATAATCCGCGATCGAGCGCGGCGGCCGCGGCGGCGGACGGCCCGGCCCGGCGGGGCGGGCGGGGGGCGGGGCCGCGGCGGCGCGGCAGGCTTATGTCCACACGCGACCCCTATGATGTGCTGGGCGTCCCCCGCACCGCAAGCGAGGCGGACATCAAGCGGGCCTACCGCCGCCTGGCCAAGCAGTACCATCCCGACCGCAACAAGGACAACCCCGAGGCCGTGGCCCGCTTCAAGGAAATCCAGGAGGCCTACGACGTTTTGTCGGACCCGGAGGCCCGGGCCCGCTACGACCGGTTCGGCGCCGCCGGCTATGACCCTCGCCGCGGGGCCGCCGGCGGTCCGGCCTCCGGCTGGCGTCGCGTCCGCACCTCCGGCGGGGGCCGGGCGGTCGAGTTCGGGGACCTGGAGGACCTGTTCGACTTCACCGCCTCCGGGCCGGTGAACGGCGACTTCGGCGCGGTCTTCGAGCAGTTCTTCCGCGGGGCCGGCGGGGTCGGGGGCGGGGGTGTCGGCGCGGGCGAGCCGGCCCGCGGCCCGGACCTGGAGCACCGCGTGAGCCTCTCCTTTGAGGAAGCGGTCCGGGGGACGACCCTGGAGTTGCGGATCGAGGCTGCGCCGGGCCGCTGGGAGACCGTCCGCGTGCGGGTCCCTCCCGGCGTCGCCGACGGGCAGCGGATCCGTCTGCGGGGCCAGGGACGCCCGGCCTCGGGCCGTCGCCCGGCCGGCGACCGGTACGTCCTCTGCGAGGTGCGGCCGCACCCGTACTTCCGGCGCCTGGGCCACGACATCTACCTGGACGTACCGGTCACCATCGTGGAGGCCGCCCTGGGGGCGAAGGTGGACCTGCCCACGCTGGACGGGGTCCGCACCGTGACCATCCCGCCCGGCACGCCGAGCGGCACCCGCTTGCGGCTGGCGGGGCTGGGCGTGCCGCACGCCCGGGGCGGCGGGCGGGGCGACCACTATGCCGTGATCAAGATCGTGCCGCCGCCCCGGCTGACGGATGAGCAACGTGAACTCTTGCAGCAGCTCGGTCGCACCCTGGGTCCGTCCCCGCGGGACGGGCTGTGGTCCTAGCGTCGCCCGGCGGAGGGTCGCGGCGGGTCCGCCGGGGGCGGGTCGGCGGCGGCGGTGGGCGGGGCCGGCGATCGGGGTGGCGTTCTGGATCGGCGGGGGGGTCGGGGCGGTCGCGGCGGCGGACGCGGTGGGGCGGGCGGCGGTCGCTGGTGCGAGAATCCCTTCTCGCACCCACGCTCCGGGGAATCCCTTCCCCGCAACGACGGCGGGCGTTCCCGCAACGACGGCGGCGTGCGAGAAAGGATTCTCGCACGAGCGATCCGGGCCGGTCGCGGCGGGGCGGCCCGGGCCCGCGCCGGTGGCGCCGACGACCGCCGGGGCGGCGCCGACCGACGCGGGGGGGCCGGAGGCCCGTCACCGCCCGGCGATGATCCGCTGGGCGCGGGCCTTGTCGCTGGCATTGGTGCTGCTGGTCATCCTGGTCTTCTCCTGGCTGGTCATCCTGGTCTTTTCCCGCCGTTTCCGGGCCTGGTGGCTGCCTCCTTCGCCTCCGCCGCCCACGCCCGCCGACGACCTGTGGGCCCGCCACCGGCTGCCGCCGGACGCCCTGCGGGACTGGGTGGACGAGCCTCCTCCGGACGGCCCCGCGGGCGATCCGCCGGCGGGTCCGCCGGGCTAGCGGCTACGGCCGCGGGTGGCACCGCTGGTGCAGGGCCTTGAGGCGGGCCGTGTCCACGTGCAGATAGACCTGCGTGGTGGAGACGTCGGCATGCCCGAGCAGCTCCTGGACGATGCGGAGGTCGGCGCCGCCCTCCAGCAGATGGGTGGCGAAGCAGTGCCGCAGCGTGTGGGGGCCGACCGGTTGCGGCAGGCCCGCCTGGAGGGCGTACTTGCAGACCAGGCGCCACAGATTGGTCCGGTCCAGGGGCCGGCCGGTCCGCGAGAGGAACAGGGCCTCGCTGGGCCCGTGGTCGGCGGCCAGGGTCCCGCGGAGCGAGTCCAGGTATTCGCGGATCGCCTCGATGGCCGGGCGGCCGATGGGCACCACGCGTTCCTTGCGGCCCTTGCCCAGGCAGCGGACGTAGCCCACGGCGAGGTTGACGTCCGCGGTCCGCAGCCCGGCGAGCTCGGAGACGCGGAGGCCGGACGCGTAGAGCAGTTCGAGGAGGGCCCGGTCGCGGGCGTAGAACGGCTCGTCGGGCTGGGGGGCCGCGAGGAGGGCCTCGACCTGCCCGGGCCGGAGCGTGCGGGGGAGGGTCCGCCACTTCTTGGGCGTTTCCAGGAGGGCGGCGAGGTCCTCGGGCATCCGTCCGGTCGCGTGCAGGTAGCGGAGGAACATCTTGACGGCCGCCAGGTGCCGCACGATGGAGGACAGGCCCAGCTGGCGTTCGGACAGCCGCACCAGGTGCTCGCGGACGGTCAGTCGGGAGATGGCGGCGGCCGTGGGGAGGTCGCGATCGGCCAGCGTGGCGACGAACTCGCGGAGGTCGCGGCGGTAGGCCTCGATGGTGTTGTCGGCCAGGCCGCACTCGGCCCGCAGGTGGTTCAGGTATTCCTGGAGCAGGCGGGGCCAGTCGGCGGCGGGGGCCGGCCCCGGCGGCGGCGCGGGGTCGCGGCGGTCGGCGGGATCCGGGCCGGCGGCCGGCGGGTTGATCCGGCCCTCCGTCCGGGGGCCTGACGCCGCGACGGGGGGCGGCGGCGGCGCGACGGGGGGCAGCGGCGGCGCGACGGCGGCCGCGGCGCGGTCGGGCTGGTCGATGAGCGTGGCGGGGTG
>CAZNFM010000027.1:0-69509 GCA_964572385.1 uncultured Planctomycetaceae bacterium
GAGAAAGGATTCTCGCACGAGCGGCGGCGCGTGGCGGTGATCGGTCAGCGTGGATTGGTGAACAGCCGCCGCGCCGTGGTGAGCGGCCGGGCCCCGCCCGTTGCCGCCCGCCCCGCCCCCGGCCGACCCGGCCGCGGCTCGCCTCCGGGCGGGGATGACACGGCCCCCGCTCCCGCGGTATAAACCACGCCTGGACGTGGACCCGGCGGACGCCGCGGCTCGTGGCCGCGGCGGCGACCCTCACCGCTCCCCGCCCCCGCCGGGCCGGTCCCCGCCGGAGGTGCCTGGCCATGTCGGTGCTGGCCGAGTTCTCGATGTCCCCGTTGGACCAGGGCGAATCCGTCTCCGCCCACGTCGCCCGGAGTCTGGAGATCATCGCCGAGAGCGGCGTGCCCTATCGGCTCGGGCCGATGGGCACCTGCCTGGAAGGCGACTGGGATCAGGTCTTCGGCGTCATCCGCGCGTGCTACGAGCGGATGGCCCAGGACTGCCGCCGCATCACCGGCACGATCAAGCTCGACATCCGCCGGGGCGCGACCGGCCGCCTGACCGCGAAAACGCGGAAGATCGAAGAGTTGCTGGGCCGCAGGCTGGAACAATGAGCCGCACGCCGTCAGCGCCGCCGTCACGGCCGGCCTTGCGCCCCCCCCGCCGGATCGGGCTGATCGCCGGGGCCGGCGAATTCCCCTTGCTCGTGCTCCGCGGGGCCCGGGCCGCCGGCGTGCAGGTCGTGGTCATCGGCCTGGCCGGGTGCTACGACGCCGCCGTCCGCCAGGCGGCGGAGGTGTTTTACGAGTGCGGCATCGCTCGCCTCGGGCGCTGGATCCGCCTCCTGCGGCGCGAAGGGGTGCAGCAGGCCGTCATGGCCGGACAGGTCCGCAAGGCCCAGATGCTGGCCCTGCCCCGCTGGCGGCAGTGGTTGGCGTACCTGCCGGACTGGACTAGCATCAAGATCTGGTACTGGACGGCGGCGGATCGGCGAAACGACACGCTGCTGCGGGCGGTGGCGGAGGAGATGAGTCGCAAGGGCGTGGAATTGATCGATTCGACCACCTACACGCAGGAGGCGATGGCCCCGGCGGGCACCTTGACCCGCTGCGGGCTGACCGCCGCCCAGGAGGCGGATGCCGCGCTGGGCTGGCGCGTGGCCCAGGAGATGGGGCGCCTGGACGTGGGGCAGTCCGTGGCGGTGAAGGACAAGGACATCCTGGCCGTCGAGGCCATCGAAGGCACCGACGCCATGATCCGGCGGGCCGGCGGGCTGTGCCTGAAGGGCGGCTGGGTGCTGGTGAAGGTCGCTAAACCCAATCAAGACATGAGGTTCGACGTTCCGACCGTCGGCCCGGACACGATTCGTCGGCTGGCGGAGGCCGGGGCGGGGGCCCTGGTCGTCGAGGCGGGCCGGACGCTGATGATCAACCGGCCGGAACTGATCGCCCTGGCCGAGAAGCACCGCATCGCCGTCGCCGCCTGGTCGCGACCGCCGGGATGACCCGCCGGCCAGGGGTTGATCCTGCCCGAAACCCCGCCCGTGGCGAACCCACGCCGCAGAAAGGACCGGGGTGCAGCCCGGGAAGTGCCGACGTAGTAATATACGCCGCCGCGGCCTGGCCCGACCCCGCCGGAGAACCGGCGGACGGCCCGCCGGAGAGACGAGGAAACGATGGATTACCTGGTGACGGGAGGAGCAGGCTTCATCGGCTCGCACCTGGTCGAGCGGCTCGTCGGGGAGGGAGCCTCCGTGCGGGTGCTGGACGACTTCTCCACCGGCAAGCGGGCCAACCTGGCCCCGTTTCTGTCCCGGATCGAGCTGATCGAGGGCGACATCCGCGCGGCCGAGACCTGCGCGCGGGCCTGCCAGGGCGTGGAGGTCGTCTTTCACGAGGCGGCGCTGCCCTCCGTGCCCAAGTCGCTGGCCGACCCCGTGACGACGCACGACGTGAACGTCAACGGCACGCTGCACCTGCTGGTGGCGGCGCGGGATGCGGGCGTGCGGCGGTTCATCTACGCCGCCAGCAGCTCGGCCTACGGCGAAACGCCGACGCTGCCCAAGGTCGAGACGATCCCGCCGGAGCCGCTCAGCCCCTACGCCGTGCAAAAGCTGCTGGGCGAGCAGTACTGCCAGGTTTTTTCCCGCTGCTACGGCTTGCAGACGCTGTCGCTGCGCTACTTCAACGTCTTCGGCCCGCGGCAGGATCCCACCAGCCAGTACGCGGCGGCCATCCCCGCCTTCGTCACCGCGATCCTCCGAGGCGAACCGCCGGTGGTCTACGGCGACGGGGAGCAAACGAGGGATTTCACCTACGTCGACAACGTCGTCGAGGCCAACCTGCTGGCGGCCGCCGCGAAACGGACCCAGGGAGAGGTGCTGAACATCGCCTGCGGCGAGCATGTCTCCGTCAACCGGGTCATTCGCGAGATCAACCGCCTGCTCCGGCGGGACGTGCAGCCCCGCTACGCCCCGGCGCGCCCCGGCGACATTCGGGATTCCTGGGCGGACATCGGGCGGGCTCGCCGGATGCTCGATTACCACCCCACGGTGAGCTTCGGAGAGGGCCTGAGCCGGGCGATCGACTGGTACGCGAAGGCCGCGCTGTGCGGCATCGTCTGAGGCCGCGGCGCGGGCCCGGAGAGTCGCGTCCCCGAGAGGCGGGGGGATTCTCCGTTTGAGGCAGCAGACTTCAGGGACCTGGCGGCGAAGGATCGCCGCCGAGCAGCGCAAGACGAGAAGGAACCGACAACCATATGTATCCCCACGAACCAGGCGCTCCGAAAAGTGGTGATCTGGCCCACGGCGAAGCGGCCGCGGCGCCGACGGCCCGCATGTTCCACCTGCGGACCTACACCGTCGTCCCGGCCCTGCCGGAGCCGTTGGCCCGCCTGCACGAACTGACGTACAACCTGTGGTGGAGCTGGCGCAACGACGCCTTGCAGCTCTTCCGGCGGTTGGATCCCGACCTGTGGGATGACGTGCTGCAAAACCCGGTCCAGTTCCTGGCCCACGTCGCCCAACGGCGGCTGGAGCAGGCCGCCTCCGACAAGGCCTACCTGGCCCACATGGACCGCGTGCTGAACGCCCTCGACACCTACATGACCGGCGAGACCTGGTTCAGCCGAACCTACCCCCAGCTCCGGGATGCCCGGATCGCCTATTTCTCCATGGAATTCGGCATCCACGAATCGCTGCCGATCTACTCCGGCGGGCTGGGCCTGCTCTCCGGCGAGCACCTGAAGAGCGCCAGCGACCTGGGCTTGCCGCTCGTGGGCGTGGGCCTGATGTACCGGCAGGGCTATTTCCATCAGCGGCTCACCACCGACGGCTGGCAACTGGAAGAGTACCCCTCCATCGACTTCTACCAGGTCCCGTGCACGCCGGTGAAGCTCCCGTCGGGCGATCCCCTGCTGGTGGAGATTCCCGTCGGCAAGCGCACCGTGGCGATTCAAGTCTGGAAGGTCCAGGTCGGCCGCGTGCCGCTCTACCTGCTGGACACCGACGTGCTGACCAACGACCCCAAGGACCGCGAGATCACCTACCGGCTCTACGGCGGCGACAACGAAATGCGGATTCGCCAGGAGATCGTCCTGGGCATCGGCGGGTTGCGGGTCCTCGAGCGGATGGGCATCAATCCCGACGTCTGTCACATGAACGAGGGGCATTCGGCGTTTCTGACCATCGAGCGAATTCGCCGGGTCATGCAGGAGCAGGGGCTGGACTTCGGGGAAAGCCGCGAGGCCGTGACCCCCAGCCATGTGTTCACCACGCACACGCCCGTGTCCGCGGGCATCGATCGGTTCGAGAACTCGCTCATCGAGCAGTATCTCGAACCCTATCTTCCGTCGATCCGCCTGAGCCTGCCGGAGTTCACCGCCCTGGGGAAGATGGACGCCGCCGACCGCAACGAGTCCTTCTGCATGGCCATCCTGGCGATGCGTCTGGCCGGCGGCATCAACGGCGTCAGTGCCCTGCACGGTCATGTCTCGCGCGAAATGTGGCACCGGGTCTGGCCCGGCTCGCCGCGCGACGAGGTGCCGATCATCTCAATCACCAACGGCGTGCACATCAACACCTGGATTTCTCCCGGAATGGCGGACCTGCTCGACCGCTACCTCGGTCCGCAATGGGCGGAGCAGCCCTCCGATCATGAGGTCTGGCGACGGGTCGAGGAAATCCCCGATCTGGAGCTGTGGCGAACCCACGAGAGACGCCGCGTCGCCCTGGTGGCCTTTGCGCGACAGCGGCTGAAGGAACAATACCGCCGTCGCGGCGCCCCGCCGGCGGAGGTCAAGGCCGCAGACGAAGCGCTGGACCCCGAGGCCCTGACGATCGGTTTTGCTCGACGATTCGCCCCGTACAAGCGCGGCTCGCTGATCTTCCGCGACCCCGACCGGCTGCTGAAAATCCTGACCGACCAGAACCGCCCGGTCCAGATCATCTTCTCCGGCAAGGCCCATCCGCGCGATGACGCCGGCAAGGACATCATCCGCCATATCATCGCCTTCACCAATCGGCCGGAGTTCCGCCGCCGCGTCGTATTCCTGGAGGATTATGACATCACCGTGGCCAGGATGCTCGTGCAGGGCGTGGACGTCTGGCTGAACAACCCGATCAAGCCGCGTGAAGCATCCGGCACCAGCGGAATGAAGGTCCCCCCCAACGGCGGCCTGAACCTTTCCGTACTGGACGGATGGTGGCCCGAGGCCTTTGACGGCGACAACGGCTGGGCTATTTCCGACGGGCGGATCTATGAGGACGCCGGCTACCGCGACCACATCGAGAGCGAAGCCATCTACGAACTACTGGAGAAGGAGATCATCCCGACGTTCTACACCCGCGGCATGGACGATCTGCCGCGCGAATGGATCACGCGGATCAAGGCCTCCATGCGAACCATCTGCCCGATGTTCAACACGGATCGAATGATCCAGGAGTACACGGACCGCATGTACGCCCCGGCCGCGGAACGGTGGCGAAAACTCACCGCCGACGGCTACGCCGGCGCCAAGGCGCTGTCCCAGTGGAAGCGGGCCATGGCGCGCCACTGGGAAGGCGTCCGCATTGAACAAGTCGAGGCCAACGACGACGTGGAGCTGGCCGTCGGCAAACGGCTGACGATTCGCGCCCGCGTGCGACTGGGCAAGGTCAAGCCCGAGGACGTGGCCGTCGAGCTATACCACGGCCGCATCGACACGCACGGTCAACTCGTGGAGGCCATGTCGCAGCCGATGGAACACCAGGAGACCCTGCCGGACGAAACCTACTGGTTCCACGGCGAGGTGACCTGCCGTCGCAGCGGACGCCACGGCTATGCCATCCGCATCCTCCCCAAGCACCCGGACCTGGTGCATCGCTACGATACGGGACTCATCCTCTGGTCGTAGGCCGATCCCGCCGGAGCGCGGAGGCAAGTCAAGCCGCGAAGCCTGGTTCTACTCGATCGCCAATCCGTCGATCCAGATGTCGAACGGTTCGTGGCCGATCGAATCGAACTGCATGCTCAGGCCGGTGACCTTCTTCAGCGTCATCCGCTCCCGCTTCAGCTTGGCTTTGGCCGTCCGGGCCTCCTCGGCGGGCAGCGGTCGGACCACCCACAGTTCCGAGTTGGTCGGCCCGAAGTTCATTCCGCCGCGCTTGATGTACAACAGGCCATTGCAGAACGCGGCAGCCGTGCCTGTACCCGTGGCGTCGGGCAGCGACCCGGTCGTGAACTTGCCCGTGGCAACATCGTAAACGGCGTACTTCGCGGAAGGCGCTCCGTAGCCTTCATGGTTCGACGGGGAGCAACCGGCCACCAGGAACAGGCCCCCTTTCCGGCCGACCAAGTCACCCCAGCCGGGCGGCAGGGCGACCAGGGCAGACCCGTGGCCGATCTCAAACGGCAGCGGGCCAAGGTCACGGGCCGGCGTCTCCACGGCCTTCCAGAGAGTGCTGTTCCACGGGTCTCCGGGCGTGAACTGTGACGGCTTGAACTCCCGCGGGTCAAAAACCAACAGGCGATCGCCGATCTTCTCCACGTCCTTCGGCTGAGGGGTCTCCCAATCGTTCTTGGTCACGTAGATCAGGCCATCCAGAACGGCCATCTGTCCGGCACGGCTGTACCAGCCGTCGTTCGGGCCTTTCACGCCGCCGAAGACGGTGCGCTCACCCAAGCCCTCCGGTCGCTTGAGGTTCACGCACGCGAGGGGGCCGCCGTAGTTGCCCATCAAGGCGTGGGCCAGACCGTAGAGATGATCGCCGGCAATGGCCACGCCGTGTCCGGCGGTGGTGTTGGCCTCGGTCCAGGACCACTTCTCCGCGGCCAGATCGTAGAAGACCAGCAGGTGACGGTCATGGCCGAATTCGTCCTTCTGGGGATGGTGGCGACGAGAAATCAGAATGCCCTTCTCTCCCACCCCAGGGTAGAAGGCCAGCATGCCGTTGATCCAGCTCGGTCCTGATGGGCCGAGGTCTTCGCCGGGGCTCTTCAAGCGCTGCCACGAACGGCCGTCGGCCGAGCGCCAGAAGCTATCGCTGTCCGCTGACGCACAATAGAGCGTGGTCCCGTCGCTGGTCATGGCGGTGACGTCCTGGGTCTCGATGGGAGTCGTCACGGTCACGAATTCCAGATTATTGTCCACATGCGGCGGCTGCGCGCCGGCCAGGGTCTCGCTTCGAAGCCACTCCGGTCCGCCTTTCAGAGGCACCGTGACATAGAGCCATCCATAGCGAGCTTCGGGATACGGCAAATCCCCCAACAAGTTTCGCGGCAGTCCGTTGAACGCGGGCGTATAGGTGAACGCGCCTTGATCGCCGTGGAGTCGAATGATCGGGTTCGGTCCCTGGAATCCGTGGTTGCTGTTCTGGAATCTGATCCAAAAACTGATCTGCTTCTTGCCCGTCAGATTCCAGTCGGCGTCCTGTTTCGGTGGAGTGACGATCGTCACTTCGGCGCCTCGATAGGGGTCCGGGCAAAGCCGCAGCGAAGTCTTGCCGACGATCGCGGTCGAGTCATCGGTCACCAGCACCTTGCCGCCACCGTCCTCGTTACCACCCTGGCCGGCCTTCCACTTTTTCGCGTGGCCCTCGGTGAACTCCTCTTTCACCGGCCGGGCCACGTACACATCGCGAAAGGCCAACCCGGCCAGGTAGCCGTTGTGCGCGGTAACCCCCACGCGGTAAAACCCCGGCTCCTTGAACACATGCTCCACGCGGGACTTCTTGTACTCGCGGCCGCCCACGTCCCAGCGAAACTTCAGCTTGCGGCCGCCCTCATCGACACTCTTGGAGGCGTCAAACACGGCCATCTCGCCCACGGTGACCTTCGACGGGCCTTCCAGCACCACCCGCGGAGCCGGCTTCCCTTCCGGGTCGGCCTCCCGCCGAGAAAGGTTGGTCACGTCCTCGAGGAACTCGTCCTGCTCATTGCCCTCAAACGTGTTGCCGGCAAGATCCAGCCAATCCGTGAAGCGGGCGAACAAACCCCACTTATTGTGTTCCAGGCGGTTGTTTTGCACGACCAGATGGTACATCTTCCACTTCGCACCTTTGCTGCCGAGATCGCCGCGGAAGACAATGCCGGCCCCCGCGTTGTGGTGGCAGTAATTGCCCTCGATCAGCGTGTGACTGCCCGATCCGTGCACAATGACGATGCCGCCGTGCTGGAAGTCTGATTCGGGAGCATTATGAAATCCGTCCGGCCGGCCGTTGTAGCCGGCCTCGTTCCCGATCAGGACGGTGTTGTCCGAGCCGCCCAGCCAGAAACCGTAGCTGCAATGATTGGCCTTGTTGCGGATGTAAGTGTTGCCTGGACTCCAGGCCTCAAAACCGTTGTTGTTGGCATACGAACAGTCGTTCTCCACGAAGACATTGCCGGTCGAGCACCATCCGTTCAACACGCGGATGAACACGCCATCCCCTCCGTGGGTGATGTCATTCCGCTCGTAGCGGTTGTCGTTTGAACCGCTCTCCATCAGCACGCTGGTGGAATCACGGGCGTGGACCTCGCCGGGGCGGATCCGCAGGCCGTACGACAGGTTGTTCTCCACGACCAGGTTGCGGCAGGCCGTCCACATCTTGAGGCACACGTTGGAGCAGTGGGAGAAGTCGTTCTTTTCGATCTTGTTGTCGTGGCTCTCCCAAAGATCGAGACCGTTCCAGACGCGGTTGGCCTTGTTGTTGCGGATGACGCACTTGTGCATCCGCGTCAGGATGATGCCGCCGTTGCGGCTGCCGTCGCCCCAGCCGAACTCGGGATCGTGATAGTTGTCGGAGAAATCACAACCTTCGATGGTCCAACCCTCGCCGTCGCTGGCCACCAACGCGCTTTCAAAACCACGGACCTTCAGGTTCCTGATGGTCACGTTCGAAACGCCTTGGGCGGTAATCCCGATACCCGCCTTGGCCAGCGAGGCGATGTCGCCCACGGTGCCGGGGCCTTGCAGGGTGGCACCGTTGCCGTCGATCGTGATACCGCTTTTGGCGATGATGAGCGGCGTGTGGATGACGGCGTTTGCCTCTAAGATAACGTTATCATTCACAGTGCGAGGCGAGTCAGCCGGCTGTGCATGGAGGGAGGCGGTCATCAGCATGATGCTCCAGATCGGAAGGGATCTCATGGCGGGTCTCCTGCGGGGTGTGATCGGGGGCGGAACGTCTGCCCACGCGGCCATTATCCGGCCCCCGCCGTGACTTGCCAATGCCCCTTGTGACGCAGAAACGCCGAGTCCAATAAATCGAACCGGCGGAGCGGCGGCGACGAGCTGCCATCCAGGTAGCCTCCCCCCATGCCGGCCGGCTAAACTGACCGCCATAGGGAATCCAGAAGCGGCACTGTCGGACATCCCGGATAGGCAGGCAGGCAAGATGGACCAGCTCACCATGTGGGGTTTGAACATCAGAATCATCCTCACGGTGGCTGTGCTGTTCTTGCTCCTCCTCCTGCTGTTGGCCGCGATCTGGACCGGCATCAAGATCTGGCTCTTCCACCGCCGCCAACGACGTGGTGAATGGGAACGGAGGCGAGATTCGCTCCGGCCCGACGGCCGGCCTTACCCACCCGCAGCCGAAGGCGTCTGCGACCGCTGTGGAGGCGTTCCGGAGGCTGTGTATTACCTCCCCACGGGCAGAAAGCTGTGCCTCGTCTGTCTGGAGGTCG
This sequence comes from uncultured Planctomycetaceae bacterium, assembly GCA_964572385.1. Lineage (GTDB taxonomy): Bacteria > Planctomycetota > Phycisphaerae > UBA1845 > UTPLA1 > CAZNFM01. Next base: position 9,132 of record CAZNFM010000027.1, read on the forward strand.
AAGATCCGCCGCGGCCGGGGTCTGGTCGGACACAAAGTTTAGGCATAAACTGAAAAGGTCGGCCGTCGGTCCGGCTGATGGGGCCGCGGCTTTGTGAACTACGGCACTGCGGCGCTCTGCATCCGGCCCCCCTGCCACCCAGGGTCCGCCCCATGTCCTCCCGCTATACCCTCGAAACGAAGGTCTATCCCCTGGATGAGGAACACGCCCTGAGCATGCGCGATCTGCTGGACTACTTCCGGCAGCATGGCAGCATGCGGGTGTCCGACCTGCATCTGAAGGTGAACTGCCCCCCCGTTTATCGGGTCGATGGCCACTTGCAGCGGATGAAAGGCCCAGTGCTGACCGGCGAGACGATGGAAAAGCTGGTCGAAAGCCTGCTGAGCGATGCGGAGTTGGAGGGTCTCCGCCGCAACCGTTCCGCCGACGCCTCCTGCATGACCGAATCCATGCAATTTCGGCTCAACTGCTTTTACGAGAACGACGGCCTGGCGGTGGCGATTCGTGCCTTGGAGCCGGTCGCGCCTCCGGTCGAGAGCATCGGTTTTCCCAATGCCGTCTGGCGCGATATCGTGAACAAGCAACAGGGACTGGTGCTGATCACCGGCATCACCGGGGCCGGCAAATCGACGACCATCGCCTCGCTGATCGATCGCATCGCGGAGACTCGGCCCTGCCGGATCATCACCTTGGAAGACCCGATCGAGTACCGGCTGAAGAGCAAGTCGGCGATCATCTCGCAGCGCGAGGTCGGCCGCGACGTGCCGAGCTTCGAGCGGGGACTCCGCGACTGCCTCCGCGAAGACCCGGACGTCATCTTCGTCGGCGAGATGCGCGATCGGGAATCCACCACCTGGACCCTGACCGCCGCGGAAACCGGGCACCTGGTCTTCTCCACGCTGCACACCCGCGACACCCGCGGCACCGTCACCCGCGTGATCGACATGTTCCCGCCCAACCAGCAGGACGAGGTCGCCAGCCAGCTCTCCCTGGGGTTAAGCCACATCATCTCGCAAAAGCTGATCCCCCGCGCGGACGGGCAGGGCCGCGTGGTGGCGATGGAGATCCTCAACAATGTGTATTCGGTCTCCAACCTGATCCGGCAAGTCAAGATCGAGCAGATCTATTCGCAATTGCAGACGCGGACCAAGGACATCCCGACCGAGCGGATGGTGACGATGGAACGCTCGCTGGTCAGCCTGGTCCGCCGCGGCCTGGTCACGCCGCAGGAAGCGGAAAAGTGGGCCAACAACCCAAACGCGTACATTGACGAGATGAAACGCGGCGAAGTGGTGCAGTAGCGAGTAACCTTAGTTCGGACCGGTGGCGGTATTTGCCATCGGCACAACTCCGATGACAATGCTGTCGCAGCCTCGCGCTGTCGTGCCGTCGAACTGGCATGGCCGCGGATGCCTTGAGCACTTCACGATTGCGTGTGGCGTGTAGCGTCGCCCCCCGTGGGCGACGTGGATAACGCTAGCCTTGCCTTGCTCAACGTCGGCCACGAGGGGCCGACGCTACGCGCAAGCCTGAGATACTCTGGAAGGCCGCACACACCCTCAGACTTGAGAGTTCGCCATGTCCGACCCGCTCCCGGCAGCTCCCGCCCCCACCGTTCCCCCCTACCTGGCTCAAAACATCCCTTGCGTCAGTTGCGGCTACAACCTCCGCGGCCTGACCATCGCCCACCGCTGCCCGGAGTGCGGCATGGCGGTCGGCCGATCCCTGCACGGCGACCGCCTCACGTTCTGCGACCCCGATTGGCTGGACACGATCTGCAAGGGGACGAAGCTCATGCTGTGGGGCATCGTTGTCGGCATCGTCGGGGGAATTTCCGAATCGGCAATGCGGGAGTCCGCCCTGCCGCCACTCCTGGCCGCACTGCCCTCGCTGGCGGCCAGCGTATTCGGCGCCTACGCGGTCTTTCTGCTCACGGCGCAGGAGCCGCGGATCACCCTCACGGAAAAACGCCTGACCTTACGCAAAGCCGTCCGCTACTGCGCAATCACTGAGGTGACGGCGCAGCTCTGCGAGGCCGCATTGGGTTCGGCACAGCAAACCGACTGGACCGAATTGCTTGGCACCGCCCTGCTGTTGGCGGCCGGATTGGCGAGCATCGTGACCAGCTTCGGCAAGTACTTCTACCTCCGCGGCTTCGCCCTCCGAATTCCGGATGAACGTCTGGCCCGTTCAACATCGATTGTGATGTTCGGCACCATCATCTGCGTCGGCTTTGCCCTGGTCGTCGGCTTCCTTGCGGCCCTCACGGTTCCTGGACTGCTCGCACTAGCCTGCCTCCCAGGTGCCGGGACTCTGGTCTTCGGAATATGGTCCCTCATACTGCTGGTGCGCTATCACAGGGAACTGCGCCACATCGCCAAGATGGCCCGCACCCCGGACGTAGCAGCCGCGGCTGCTGTGGGACCCCCCTCCCCCCTACCGACCGGCACGATCACCCGGCGGGACGATGCTCTGCGATGAGGACCGCGCCGAGTTCCACGCTCTCGCTTCCGGCACCCTTCCCTCCAGCCCAACCTAACCTCAAGCCGATGCCTTTTCCCCGCCCGCGGGATCGACCGCCTTCCACAGAATCTCGGCGATGTCCAGCTCCGGCATGGCCTCCTGGTTCGCGTCAGCCAGGGCGTCGATCAGCATCCGCTGGCAGAACGGGCAGGCCGAGGCCAGCATATCCGGCCGTGGCGCCAACAGTTGCGCCGCCCGGCGATTGCTGACCCGCTCCTGGCCGTGCTCCTCCTCCTTGAACATCTGCGCGCCGCCGGCCCCGCAGCACATCCCGCGGTCCCGCGTCTCCGCCGCCTCCACCACCGTCACGCCGGGGATGCTCCGCAGCACGTCGCGCGGCGGCTCGTAGATGTCGTTATAGCGCCCGAGATAGCACGAATCGTGGTACGCCACGCGGGCCTTCACCGTATTCCGCGGCTTCAACCGCCCTGCCCGAACCAGCTCTGCCAGGAATGTCGAATGGTGCACGACCTCGTAGCGGCCGTTGAAGTCCGGGTACTCGTGGGCCAGCGTGTTGAAGCAGTGCGGGCACACCGTCACGATGCGGTTGAACTTGTAGCCGTTGAGCGTCTCGACGTTGGCCTGGGCCAGCATCTGGAACAGGAACTCGTTGCCCGCCCGGCGGGCGGCATCGCCGGTACACTGCTCCTGCTCGCCGAGGATCGCGAAATCCACGCCCGCCGCCTTGAGGAGCTGGGCCATCGCCCGGGCGATCTTCCGCGCCCGGTCATCAAACGACGCCGAACAGCCCACCCAGAACAGCACGTCGGCCTCGCCCTTTTCGGCCATGATCGGGACATCCAGCCCCTCGGCCCAGGCGGCGCGGTCCGAGGCGGGAAAGCTCCACGGGTTGCCGCTGGTCTCCAGGCCGCGAAAGGCGTTCTGCAACTCCGCCGGAAACTCCGACTTCTGCATCACCAGGTCGCGCCGCATCTCCACGATCTTGTCGACGTAGCTGATGAAGACCGGGCACTCCGTCTCGCACGCCAGGCAGGTCGTGCAGGCCCACAGCACCTCCGGCTTGATGACTTCGGGCACCAGTTCCGCGACCGCCGGCTGGCCGTTGCCGCCCGCCGCGGCGGCTTCCTCGCCTCCTGACGCCGCGGAGGCGGCCCCGCCACCTCGCGCGGCCACCAGCGCCTTCTCGTTGCGATACAGATGATTGCGCAAGTCCAACGTCAGTTGCTTCGGACTGAGCAACTTGCCGGTGCGGTTAGCCGGGCACTGGTCGGTGCAGCGGCCGCATTCCGTGCAGGTGTAGAGGTCCAGCACGCCCTTCCATGACAACTGCTCAATCCGCGAGAGACCGAGCGGCTCCTCGCGCTCAATCTTGCCCTCGATGTCGGGCACATTCGGCAAGCGGCCCCGCGGCCCGAGGTTCTGGAAGAACACGTTGGGAATCGCGGTGATGACGTGGAAGTGCTTGGTGTTGGGCAGCAGGTTCAGGAACAGCAGCACCAGGCCGCTATGCACCCAGAACCCCAGGTGCTCCAGCCCGGCGAGGGTGCCAGGGCCGAGCGCCTGCAAGGCCGGGGCGATGCTCGAACCGGCCGGCTCCGCCCACGAAAACGCGACCAGCGTATCGGCCGCGTTGGCGGCGGCCGCCAGATGCGCGCCGTCATACAGCACGTCGGCGACCATCATCGTGAAGATGATCAGCAGGATGAGCAGCCCTTCTCCGGAAAGCGTCATGCGCGGCAGCCGCTTCACGACTCGGTAGTACACGAAGACCAGAACGCCGATCATGACCAGAACGATGAAAAGGTCTTTCAGAAAAGAGTAGGCCGCGCCAAAGGCATGGCTCGTCGCGAACAGGCCCCAGAAATCGAACTCCGCGGCGTAGCCCCGCCCGAACAGGATCAGCGACCGGAACAGTAGCACGAGGAACCCGAAGAAGATCAGCATATGGGCGACACCCGCCCACCAGTACCGCCGCATCCGCTCCTGTGCAAAGGCGAACTGCCAGGTGAGTCGAATGCGTTCGCCGATGCGGTCAAACCGGGCCTCAGCCGGCCCCAAGGTCATCAACCGCCAGCGTCGGACCGCCTGCCAGGCGAATATGCCCACCGCCAGAACGAGGAGGAGAGTCATGACGATCGGATTCATGGTCGTCCCATTCAGCTAGGAGAATTCGTTGGGTCCAGGAGGCAACACACGCGCCGAGGTCGCGGAGGAGACAAGATCCATCATGGCTTGCAGCCAATATAACGGATCAATCAGTCCGCAGCAAAGGGTCGTCACTGAACCACGCCCGGCGGAAGACCAGACCGGAAGCAACGGCTCGCGCGACGCTGCGCAAAAAGAAAGACGCAGGCGAGGCGGCCTGCGTCTTTCTTCCCCCTTCGGAGGTCGCCGGCCGGAGAGCATTCGGCCGGAGCGACCGGGCGTCGTGCGATCCTTCGGGGTCCGCCGAGTTTTCCCCCCCGCTTCGGCGGACGCGGGTCTCGGTCCCCAACAAGACCCGCGTGTTTCCCGAGATCGAGCGCCCTGTTCCCGTCAGGGTCGATCGAAGATGTCTGAGTCGTGCCTTCTGGTTCCGGGCCGGGCACTCAAGCTTCTGGTCCCTCCTCCAACATCTTCCGCAGGTAATTGTTCTCGCGCCGCGTAGCCTCAAGATCGAACAGCAGATACTTGATGGACAACCGCAGATAGTCGATGGAGCCTTGCAGATTGCTGACGGTGGCCTTCAGCTTCTTGTGGCGCTCTCGCGTCTCCTCGGCGAGCGCCGCCAACTTGCCCCGCTCCGCAGGCGGCAGGCCGCCGATCTCCTCGACCAGCTCCGCGAGTTTCTTCTGGAAGGTGGCCTCGTCCATTGGCTCGCTCCTCGGTGGCTGACGGCTTCTTCTCCAACCCGTCGCCGCCCGACAAGTGTCTGGCCGCGACTGGGCACGCGGGACACTCGGGCAACTCAGATACCCGAACCGCACCGCCGACACCACAGGCTTGAAGATGACATAACTAATTATTTATCAATAGATTACAGTTGATCGTATCCAACCGATGCCGAGGCCGTGGTCGGTCTGATGGTGCTGGGATGATGCGAAAAAGCAACGCCACGATGGTGACGGGGGCGGCAATTAATCCATAACAATCTGTGCAAGAATTGGTTACGGAACGATGTCGAAATCCAGCAACGGGCCTGGCTCTTCTCAACCGCCAGGGCTTGATCGCTAACTCAGGCTGAAACCGGCGTCTTGGTTATCGGGCTGAGTCGCTCGCCTTAGCCCTGTGGCCGACCCGGGCGAAAGAGGGCATTGATCCCCTAAACTGACCCTCCGCATGGCCGCAACGAGAGCAACGCGATTCCCGGTGCTGTTTGGCCTAAGAGCGGATCGACCGTAGACTGAGGCGATCTCGGCCGGCCACCGCCGGGGAAGAAGCCGGTATGGCCCGTCGCGCAAACGGCGAATCACGCACAGGGAACCTGGCCCATGGAATCCGACTACGCACCGCAGGCCCTGCATGAGAAATGGCAGGCCTACTGGGAGGAGCAGAAGACCTTTCGCCAGCCCAACCCCGGCGATCCGGATTTCGACCCCGCCCGCCCCAAGTACTTCGTGCTGGACATGTTCCCTTACCCGAGCGGGGCGGGCCTCCATGTCGGCCACCCCGAGGGCTACACCGCCACGGATATCCTGGCCCGTTACCACCGCATGCACGGCTACAACGTGCTGCATCCGATGGGCTGGGACGCCTTCGGGCTGCCTGCCGAGCAGCACGCCGTCGAGACCGGCCGGCACCCGGCGGAGACCACACGGCGGAACATCGACACGTTCCGGCGCCAGCTCAAGATGCTGGGCTTCAGCTATGACTGGGACCGCGAAGTCTCCACGACGGATCCGGAATACTACCGCTGGACGCAGTGGATCTTCCTGCAAATCTTCAACAGTTGGTATGACGAAGAGGCCCGCAAGGCCCGCCCCATTGCCGAGCTGTCGATTCCCCCGGAGGTCCGGGCAAACGGCGAGCAGGCCGTACGGGAGTACGTCGACGCGCAGCGGCTGGCCTACCTGGCGGAGGTGCCGGTGAACTGGTGCCCGGCCCTGGGCACCGTGCTGGCCAACGAGGAAGTGACGAACGAAGGCCGCAGCAATCGGGGAAACCACCCGGTCTTCCGCCGCCCGCTGCGACAATGGATGCTCCGGATCACCAAGTACGCCGACCGGCTGGAGTCCGACCTGGACGGGCTGGACTGGCCCGAGTCGATCAAGTTGATGCAGCGGAACTGGATCGGGCGTAGCGAAGGCGCCGAAGTCGAGTTTCGGGTCGAGGGCGGAAACGAACCGTTGCGGATCTACACCACGCGACCGGACACGCTCTTCGGCGCAACCTACATGGTGCTCGCCCCGGAGCATCCGCTGGTGGACAAGATCACGACCGCGGAACAGCGTGAGGTCGTGCGGGCCTACTGTGAAGCCGCAGCCCGCCGATCGGACCTGGCTCGCACCGCGGACACCAAGGATAAGACCGGTGTCTTCACCGGCGCCTACGCGGTGAACCCGGTGTGGCCGGAGGGCGACCCCCGCGGCCGAATCCCGGTCTGGGTGGCCGACTACGTCCTCATGGGCTACGGCACGGGGGCCATCATGTGCGTACCGGCGCACGACACGCGGGACTTCGAATTTGCCCGCCGCTTCAAGCTGCCGATCGTCGCCGTCGTGATGCCCAGTGACGACTGGCTTCGCGCGCAAGCTCGAGCCCTCGGCGACACCGGACCATCGACGGGCCTGCCCAGCGAATTGAACGAGCTGCGCGAGGCTTACCTGGCCAACCCCGCCGGCTTTCCGGAGGCTTTCACCGGCGAAGGCCGGGCCGTCCAGTCCGGGCCGTTCGACGGCTTGACCACCGCGGAATTCAAGCGCCGCATCACCACCTGGCTGGAGGAGCGCCGTCTCGGCCGGGGCGCGGTCAACTACAAGCTTCGCGATTGGCTGTTCAGTCGACAGCGCTACTGGGGCGAGCCGTTCCCCATCCTGCACGGTCCCAACGGTGAGATCGCGGCCCTGGACGAATCCGAGCTGCCACTGACCCTGCCGGACATCGACGATTACCGTCCCACGGCCGTGGCCGAAGACAGCGACGTGATGCCGGAGCCGCCTTTGGCGAGAGCCGTGCATTGGAGCACTGTTCGACGTGACGGCAGGATCTGGCGCCGCGAACTGAACACCATGCCGCAGTGGGCAGGCTCCTGCTGGTACTACCTGCGCTTCATCGACCCCCGCAACTCACAGCGCTTCTGCTCTCGGGAGGCGGAGCGGTACTGGATGACCGGCTCCCTGTCGCCGCCGCCTCCGGGGGAAAAGGCCGACGCGGCTACCCGCCGCGGTGGGATCGACCTCTACCTGGGCGGCGCGGAACATGCCGTGCTGCACCTGCTCTACGCCCGGTTCTGGCACAAGGTGCTGTACGACCTGGGCCACGTCTCCACGCCGGAACCCTTTGCCAGGTTGTTCAACCAGGGCATGATCCGCGCTTTCGCCTATCGAGACAGCCGGGGGATGTACGTCGGCTACGACGAAATCGACTTCCGCGAAGACGGTGCCTACCGCCGAGCCGACGGCGAGAAGCTCAGCGGCGGCATCGAGAAGATGTCCAAGAGCCTCAAGAACGTCATTAATCCGGAAACGGTCGTGAACGAGTACGGCGCTGACGCGCTGCGGCTCTACGAGATGTTCATGGGGCCGCTGGAGGCCAGCAAGCCGTGGAACCCACGTGATGTTCCCGGCGTCTTCCGCTTCTTGCAGCGAACCTGGCGGCTGATCGTCGGCGAGGGACCCGAGGGCCTGGCCGCCGCTGTCAGCTCCGGCGAGCCGAACGCCGATCTGGAGCGGCTGCTGCACAAAACCATCCGCAAAGTCAGTGACGACATTACCCGCATGGCCTTCAACACGGCCATTTCCGCGATGATGGAGTTTGTCAACGAAGCTTACCGGGCGGGCGGCTTGCACAAGAGCCAGGCCGAACGATTCGTGCTGATGCTCTCCGCTTTTGCGCCGTTCATCGGCGAGGAATTGTGGCAGAGGCTCCGCGGCAAGGAATGGCGAGGCAGCATCCTGAACGAGCGGTGGCCGACGTACGATCCCGCCCTCGTCGAGGACGAGCAGGTCACGGTGCCGGTGCAAATCAACGGCAAGCTCATCGGCCGGGTGAAGGTCGCCCCGAACGCGCCACAGGAGGCGGTGGAAGCCGCCATCCACGCGGATCCGAAACTGGCGCCGCGATTTGTCGGGCAAACGGTCTTGAAGAAGATTTATGTGCCCGGTCGGCTGCTCAACATCGTGGTCAAGAAGTGACCTCGCTTCGGCACGGCACGCGGAGCCTGCGGGACGGCCAGAAATGCACGTCGAGATAGAAGCCAAGGTCCGCGTCGGAGAGCACCAGCCGGTACGAGAGCGGTTGCAGGTGCTGGGAGCTCGATTCGTCTCGCGAGTCCTCGAGTGCAATCAATTGCTCGACCGTCCCGATCGGCAACTCCGTGCGGCCGGCTGCGGGCTTCGCCTGCGCACGGTCAAGACCCTCGACGGACCCGTCCAGCCGCCCACCATCACCTTCAAAGGAGCCAAGGAGCCCGGCCTCTACAAGCGGCGCCGAGAACTCGAAGTGGAGGTAAGCGACGCGCAGGACATGATCCAGATCCTGGCGGCGCTGGACTACCACGAAGTCCTGATCTATGAGAAACTCCGCGAGAGCTGGCAGCTCGGCGACTGCCGGGTGGAGCTGGACGAATTGCCGTATCTCGGCCGCTTCGTCGAAGTCGAAGGGCCGGGCGAGGAGGCCATCGCCACGGTCCTCAGCGAACTGGATCTCGCCGCAGCTCCGCTCGTGCCGGAGAGTTATGTGGCCCTGGCGGCCGAGTGGGCGGAGGGACTCTCCCAGCGGACAAGCCCGGACCGGGTGGAGAGCCCGTCCCGCCCGGCGCTGCGCTTCCCCGCGAACGGATCCATCGACTCGGACCACGGCGGCTCCGCTTGACGGCCGAACAGACAGCATCTAGGGTTGAGACACGTCGGAGATGACCGCCGCGGGCGGCATGACTTGAGGAGCCTCGCTGAACGATGAATCTGGTGACGGGCGGCACGGGTCTCTTGGGTAGCCACATCGTCGAGCAACTTCGTCGGCGGGGCCGTCCGGTCCGCGCCCTGGTGCGACGGGGCGCGGATACGGCATGGCTGCAAACGCAAGGCGTGGAACTGGCGGAAGGTGACATCCTGGACCCCGCTTCCCTGGGTCGTGCCTGCGAGGGCGTCCAATGCATCTACCACTCCGCTGCCCGCGTGGGAGACTGGGGCCCCTGGCAGGATTTCGTGCGCGTCACCATCGACGGGTCCGTGAACCTTTTCGATGCCGCCGAGAAGGCGGGCGTGCCGCGGTTCATTCACATCAGCAGCATCAGCGCCTATGGGCACGTCAATGCCCCGGGTCTGGTGCTGGACGAAACGGCCCCTCTGGGAGTCAATGTCCACCGTTGGTCCTACTACACCCGGGCCAAAGTCGCCGTCGAGGAGGAACTCCGCCGCCGCATGGCGGCCGGCAGCAAAGTGAAATACACCGTGATCCGACCGAGCTGGCTCTACGGCCCGCGGGACCGGGCCACCATCGCCCGCCTGGTGGCCATGGTGCGCGGCGGCAAGGCCAAGTTGCTGGGCAGTGGAGACAATCGCCTCAACGTCGTCTACGCGGGCAATGTGGCCGAAGCCTGCATTCTGGCCGCCGACAACCCGATCGCGGTGGGGCAGGCCTACAATTGCAGCAATGACGGAGAACTGACCCAGCGGGAGTACTTCAATTTGGTCGCCGATACGATCGGCGCCCCGCGGGTGGAGAAGCGGGTGCCCTTCAAGGTCGCCTATGCCGCGGCCTTTGTGCTGGAATGCATCGGCCATCTGTTCCGCCTGAAGAAGCCGCCGATGATCACCCGGTATGCCGTCTGGCTCATGGGGCGAGAGACCTTCTTCTCCGCGGAGAAAGCCCGCCGCGAACTGGGCTGGCAGTCCACCGTCAGCTACCGGGAAGGCATCCCCGCCACCATCCGCTGGTATCTGGATCAGGCCGCCGGCAACACCCCAAGCTAACTCCCGCGACCACGTCTGGAGGCATTCCCGCGAAGCCGCATCAGCCGGTAGAATGCGCGGGAACATCCACGTGATCGCCGAGCAGGCCTCCAGGTGATGATTTGAACTTCGCGCGGGACGGCCGCTTGCGTAAAGTGCGCAGAGGCAGGACGACATGACCACTCCAGACAAGAACCGAATCGACCGCGACTCCAGTGGACACGAGCAAACGCCGGCTCCAGCAGTCGGCGGGCCTCGCGACTTCATCCGCGACATCATCGATGAACACAACCGCACCGGCCGGTTCAACGGCAGGGTGCATACCCGCTTCCCGCCCGAGCCGAACGGCTATCTCCATATTGGGCACGCCAAGAGCATCAATCTGAATTACGGCATCGCCCAAAGCTACGGCGGCAAGTTCAACCTGCGCATGGATGACACCAACCCGGTCAAAGAAGAGCGGGAGTACGTCGACGCCATCATCGACGACGTCCGTTGGCTCGGGGCCAGATGGGTCGGCATGCGCGACGACGACCCCAGAGCGGGTGTCATCTGGTCCAGCGACTACTTCGGCCAGATGCACGCCTGGGCCGTCGAGCTGATCAAGAAGGGGAAGGCGTTCGTCTGCGACATGACGCCCGAGGAGGTCAGCCGCAGCCGCGGCACCCTGACTTCCCCCGGCAAGGAAAGCCCCTACCGCAACCGCTCGATCGAAGAGAACCTCGACCTCTTCGAGCGGATGCGCAAGGGCGAGTTTCCCGACGGGAGCAAGACCCTCCGGGCCAAGATCGACATGGCCCATCCGAACCTGAACATGCGCGACCCGGTGATGTACCGGATCCTGCACGCCACGCACCACAACACCGGCGACGCCTGGTGCATCTATCCGATGTACGACTGGGCCCACGGCTTCGAGGACTCGATCGAGGGCATCACCCATAGCATCTGCACGCTGGAGTTTGAAAACCACCGCCCGCTCTACGATTGGTTCATCGACGCCGTCAACGAAGGGCGCACCGACGACGGCAGCGGCCCGTGGGGCAAGAAGATCCACCATCCGCAACAAATCGAATTCGCCCGCCTGAACCTGACCTATACGGTGATGAGCAAGCGGCGGCTGCTTCAGCTCGTGCAGGAAGGCCATGTCCGCGGCTGGGACGACCCGCGGATGCCGACCATCGCCGGGCTGCGACGGCGAGGTTACCCCGCGGAGGCGATTCGCAACTTCTGCACGCGGATCGGCGTGGCCAAGAACGAGAGCGTGATCGACATCGCCCTCCTCGAACACTGCATCCGTGACTATCTCAACCAGACGGCCCCACGGATCATGGGCGTCTTGCGCCCCCTGAAACTGGTCATCGACAACTACCCCGACGGGCAAGTCGAGTGGATGGAGGCGGTAAACAACCCCGAGGACCCCTCCGCCGGCACGAGAAAGGTGCCGTTCGGCAAGGTGCTCTACATCGAGCAGGAGGATTTCCGCGAGGCGCCGCCGCCGAAGTACTGGCGGCTGTACCCCGGCAATGAGGTCCGGCTTCGCTACGCCTACTTCGTGAAATGCACCGGCTGCGTGAAAGACGCGGCCGGCAATGTCCTTGAGGTACACGCGACTTACGACCCGGCGACGCGCGGCGGAGACTCACCCGACGGCCGCAAGGTGAAAAGCACCATGCACTGGGTCTCGGCCGCGCACGCCCTGCCGGTGGAAGTCCGACTGTACGACCACTTATTCACGAAGCCGGATCCGGACGACGTCAGCGACGACGCCCTCAAGGCGGCGGGCGAAGGCGAACCCGGTACGCCCGTGTCACCGCCCGCAGGCGCGGACTGGAAAGCCAACCTGAACCCCGCCTCGCTCGAAATCGTGAAACCGGCCTACGTGGAACCCAGCGCCGCGGAGGCCGCCATCGGCGCTCGCTACCAGTTCGAGCGGCACGGGTACTTCTGTGTCGACCCGGACACCAAGCCCGGAGCTTTGGTGTTCAACCGCACCGTGACGCTGAAGGACACCTGGGCGAAGATCGAAAAGAAGGCGTAGCTCCGCGGCGCCGCGGCCTGCGGCTGTTCAGGCCGATACATCGAGGTGGCACTGCCCGCCGTCGTCCACCGTGATGCCCGTCGCCTCCGCTGAGGCCGCCTCTTCCTCCTCCGGAGGGGAATCCTGGCGACCCTGGCTGCCGGCGCCGCCGGAGTCGGTGTGAACGCGGGTGTCGGCGTCGGTTTCCTCTATTTCGACGATGGCATCCGCGCTGCCGGCCAGCGCGCGGGCCCGGTCCAGTTCGGCGTTTCGGCCGGCATCGACCCGGCGATTCTGTTCATTCTGGGCGACGCCCGATTGCAGAACCGATCCGATGGCGGCGGGAGGAATGCCTGACATGGTCACACCCGGAATTCTCGGTGCCGCTGCTTCAACTGGAACCGCAGGCGTTCGACGATGGCGGAGTGCATCTGGCTGACCCGGCTCTCGGAGAGATCCAGCGTGAGGCCGATCTCCTTCATGGTCATCTGTTCGTAGTAATACAGCATCAGGATGAGCCGTTCGGTGGCGGTGAGGCCCTTCTGGATGAGTTGTTTGAGATCGGCCTTCTGCATCTCCTGCACGGGATTGAGCGACCGCTCGTCCTTCAGCAGATCAACCTCGGAAACCTCGCGGGAGGAATCACTGCCGTAAGCCTTGCGCGACAGCGAGGTCACGCTGACGGCATTCGCGTCCCGCGACATCCGCGCGAACTCCGCCGGGCTGACGCCGATCCGCTCGGCGATCTCGCGATTGGTGGGAACCCGCCCCAACTGGCTTTGCAGCTCTTTGGTGGCCGCCTGAATCCTCTGCGACCGCGTCCGCACCAGGCGGGGAACCCAGTCCATTGAACGAAGCTCGTCGAGGATTGCCCCACGAATCCGCGGGGAACAGTAGGTCTCGAACTTGACGCCGCGCTTCACATCGAACGCCTCGATGGCGTCGATCAGTCCGAACATCCCGGCCGAGATCAGGTCATCCAGTTCCACTTCTCCCGGCAGCTTGGCATGGATGCGCTCGGCGTTGAAGCGCACGATGTGCATGTAATGCTCGATCAGGCGGTTCCGCAGCTCCTGGGTCGGCTGCTTTCGGTACTTGGCCCACACTCGCTGGATATCCGTCTCGGTCGAGAGCATCAGGCGTTACTCCCGTGAGGAATGACCGCTCCCATCGGCGCGGCGGCCGGACCCGCCTCAGGCGGAGTTCGTCGGCGCGGCGGCCTCGGTCTGCTCCGTGGCGGCCGGCGGCTCGACGGCCGTTCCCGCCGGAGTCCTGGCGGCGTCATCCCGCACAATGCAGGTTCCGATCCATCCCGAGAGCGACCCAAGCAGGTACCCTGCCAGGAGGCCGAAGACGGCGCGAAGCATGATGTGCTCGGCGGAATTGCCCGCCAGCAGGCCGCATAGGATGATCGCACTGAAGACGAGCAACCCACAACAGGCACCACATACTCGCGCCACGTCTTCCGTCTCCCGGCCGTGTTCTCGGGCCGCACCTGCCCTTGGAATCGACGCCGCGGACGCCTTGATTTAGCAGAAAAAGCGGAACACCCGGCGGAAAAAGCCGGACCGGGCCGGCCGTTCGGCCGCCGCCTGGTCCACCCGCGATGCCAGTGCTGCCAGACAGGACGAGGCCGGGCAGGTGGGAAAACGGATCACGAACGGAACCCGTTGCCGGACCGCCCGGGAGACATGCTCGTCGCGCAGAACCTGCCCGGCGCATTCCAGCGAAATGCCCAGGAACCTCGCTGCCACGGAGGCGATCCGCTCCGCCACCACCCGCCCCTCGCGGAGGCTCTGCGTCTGGCTGACGATCAAACCCATCGGCGGAACCCGCGGGGCCCGACTCAACACCTTGACCAGGGCATAGGCGTCGGTGAGCGCCGTCGGCTCCGGGGTGGTGACGATCAGCAGCTCATCCGCCGAATGGGCGAAAGCCAGGACGTTCTGAGAGATGCCTGCTCCACAATCCAGCAGGATGACGTCGGCCTCCGTCTCCAACCGGGCCAGTTCTCCGACCAGCTCCTGCCGTTGCAGCGGGCTGAGGTCGGCGACACCGGCCACGCCGGAGGCCCCGACGATCAACCGCAAGCCACGTTCAATCGGCACAGCGATCTCATCGAGGGTCCGCTCGCCGCGCACGACGTGGGAGAGGTCATACGGGGACCGCACGTTCATGACCACGTCCACGTTGGCGGTGCCGAGGTCGGCGTCTACCAGCACCACGCGGCGTCCCCGGCGGGCCAGGCACAAGGCGAGATTCACCGCGATGTTCGTTTTGCCCACGCCGCCTTTGCCACTGGCGATGGCGATCACCGTCGCCGCAGAGCGCCCGGCGGCGGGCGACGAAGAAAACCCGGCCGTCAGTCCCGCTGGTCGTACCGCCGGCTCAGCGACCGAGGGCATCGCTCGCGCCCGTCGAGCGGCCATCAGACTCCGTAGCTCGGCGGCCTGATCTTTGGGGGCAACGCTCATGATCAAGCCTCCCTCCTGCCGGCCCCGCCGGCTGCCGAACCTTCCGGCCCGTCTCCCCACGTCGCGCCCACTCCTCCGAGAAGCAGTTGCGCGACGCGCCGTGCGTCACCCGGCTCGATGTCAGACGGCACCGCCTGGCCGTGCGTCAGGTAGGACAGTCGCAGGTTGACCGACCGCAACACGTTCAGAATGACGCCGCAGCCGACGGCCTCATCGAGCTTGGTGAAGATCACATGATCTACGTTGAGGACGCCGAAGTTGCGGACGGCTTCCCGGATCGTCTCTTCCCGACTGGTGCTGGACAAGACCAGATGCACCTGATGCGGACGCGCCGCGGCCAGGAACCGATTCAGATCGGCGATGCGCAACTCGTCTTTCTGGCTGCGGCCGGCGGTGTCGATCAGGATCAGGTCAACCTGCGATAGACGCGCGACCGCCTGGGCCATCTCCTCCGGCGTATTGACCGCCAGCAGCGGCACTTGCAGGATCTCCGCATAGGTCTTGAGCTGTTCGACCGCGGCGATGCGGTAGGTGTCGATGGTGATCAAGCCGACGCTCCGTCCCTCCCGGAGCTTCATATTCGCGGCCAGCTTGGCAATCGTCGTGGTCTTGCCCACGCCGGTCGGCCCGACGATGGCCACGACCGTCGGGGTCCCGTCGTTTCGCAGCGCCAACGGCTCGGCCGGAGGCAGGACCGCCGCCAGCTCGCGTTGCAACTGCTCACGGATCCACGCGGGCGAAACCTGGCCATGGTCCACCGGCCGGCCGTGTTCGTCCCAATGCACCGCCCGACGCTCGTTCAGCCGCCGCGCCACCCGCTCGATGATCTGTCCGACCAACTCGCGGGCCACATCCTGTCCAATGAGCTGGGTGTAGAAATCGACCAGCTCGGCCGGCACGGCGGGTCGCTGGGCGGCTTCGTTCTGCCGGAGGAGATCCTTCACCATGGTACGGATCTCCATGACTTCGGCCCGCAATGCCGGATCCGTTCGGCCCATGCCGAACGGCAGTCGCTCCGTCAGCGCGGAGGTCACGGGAGAGCCGGACCCGACGGCGGCACCGGAGGCGAGGTCCGCCGGGTTATGCGAAGTATCCGCCGCCGGCGCTCCGCTGATCGCCGGCCGCCTGAGTGCCGGAATCCCGTCGTTCGCGATGCCGGGGGCTTCGTCCGCCACCGACGCGGTGGCCCGGCAAGCAGTCGCTGGAATCTTCTCACCGATGTTTGACTCGACTCGAGGAGCTGTGGCAACGGCCGCCGCCGCTGGTGACGGCGGTGGGGGGGCCGCGGATCGCCGGCGCGGAGGCGGCAGGGGCCGCAGGTCGTGGGCACGAGCCGGTAGCGTCGTGGCCGCGTCTTCCTCCTGCACGGCCGAGCGCGGGGGAATCCTCCCGGCCGCGGCCCGCAACTCCGCCAGGCGAGCATCCGCCGTGGCGGTGATCTCGACCAGCCAGCGGGAGCCGATCCCCAACCAGCCGCCGCGGCGGATGTTGCGGGTGTGCAAAATGACTGCGTCGCGTCCCAGCTCACGCTTGACCTGGGCCAGGGCGTCAGACATGGACCGGGCTTGGAATGTTCTGAGCTCCATCGGATACCGTCACCATCCCATGCGTCCGCACGTTCACGCCGCGGACGACCTCGTTATAACCCAGCACCGCCGTGGTCGGCAGTGCCGTCTCGATGAGCCGCCGCACCCACTGGCGGACCTGCGGCGACGCCAAAATCACGGGATACCGCCCGCCGGCCTTCACGGCCGCATTCTCCAGCTCGGCGCGGATCGCGCTGATCACTCGATTGGCCAGGGCCGGCGGCAACGTCAGATAGGAGCCGCGCTCGGTCCGCTCCACGTGAGCGTTGATCGTGTCCTCCAGCGCCGGATCCAGCGTGATGCCGTGGATCGTGTTGTGCCCATCGCGATGCTGCTCGCACAGGGTGCGGGCCAGCGCGTTGCGAACGTACTCGCACAGCACCTCGGGATCCTTGGTGCGTCCGGCCCAGTCGCCGAGCGTCTCCACGATGGTCTCCAGGTCACGAATCGGCACCCGCTCCCGCAGCAGGTTCTGAAGCACGGCCTGCACTTCGCCGATCTTGAGCTGGTCGGGAATGACCTCCTCCACCAGCTTGGGACTCCGCTCCTTCAGGTTGTCGACCAGCCGGCTGACATCCTGCCGGGTGAGCAATTCCGCGGCGTTCGCTCGGAGAACCTCCGTCAAATGCGTCGCCAGCACGCTGGTCGGCTCGACCACGGTGTAGTTCCGATGTTCCGCCGTCGCCCGCTCGCTTTCGGGAATCCACAGCGCCGACAGCCCGAAGGCCGGCTCCTTGGTCTCGATGCCGTCGATCGGTTGCGTCACGGCGCCGGAGTTGATGGCCAGGAGGTGGCCCGGCATCAGCTCGGCCCGGGCCAGAGCCGCCCCGCGCAACTTGATCACATAATGGTGCGGCTCAAGCTGCACATTGTCGCGGATGCGGATCGGAGGAACGATAAGGCCCAACTCCAGGGCGATCTGCCGGCGGATGTTGGAGATGCGGTCGAGCAGGTCGCCGCCTTGCTTGCGGTCCACCAGGCGAATCAGCCCGTAACCAACCTCCAGTTCCAGCACGTCCACATTCAGCAGCGACTCGATCTTCTCCGGTTCCTTCGGCTTGGCCGCCTTGGCCTTGGCCGCCACTTCTCCCGCCTTGCGCTCGCGTCCGAACAACAAATACCCGATCCCGCCCACGCCTCCGCCCATCACCAACAACGGAATCTTCGGCAACGGCGTCAGCAGCAGCACCGCCAGGAATCCCCCCGCCAGCAGCAGGGCAATCGGTCGGGCGGTGAGCTGGCCCAGCAGCTCCTCGCCCATGTTCGTCTTGGCCGCGGACCGGCTGATCAACATGCCCGCCGAGACCGAGATCAGAAAGGCGGGAATCTGCGTCACCAGCCCGTCGCCGATGGTCAGCTTGGTGAACACCTCCAGGCATTGCCCGATGGGCATGTCCATCTGGAGTACGCCGATGGCCATGCCTCCGAGAATGTTGATCAAGGTGATGATCACGCCGGCGATGGCGTCCCCGCGAACGAACTTGCTGGCGCCGTCCATCGCGCCGTAGAAATCGGCTTCGCGGGTGATGTTCTCGCGGCGCCGGCGGGCTTCGGCCTCGTCGATCAACCCGGCCGACAGATCGGCGTCAATGGCCATCTGCTTGCCGGGCATGGCGTCCAGAGTGAAGCGGGCCGCCACTTCGGCGATGCGTGTGGCACCCTTGGTGATGACCACGAACTGGATCACCGTGATAATCAGGAAGATGATGATACCGACCACCAATGAGCCGCCTGCCACGAAACCGCTGAACTCCTCGATGACATGGCCGGCGGCGGCAGTGCCCTGGGCGCCGTTACTGAGGATCAGCCGCGTGGTGGCGGTGTTCAGCACCAGCCGCAGCAGCGTCATGGACAGCAGCAGGGACGGGAAGGAAGAGAACTCCAGCGGCCCCCCCATGTACATGACCGTGAGGAGCACGACGGCGCTGAGGGTGATGTTGGCGACCAGAAGGACGTCCAGCATCAGCGTCGGCAGCGGGATCAGGATGACGAGGATGAGCGACATGGCCAGCAGCGGCAGCGCCAGCCCACGATACTCGTAGGCCAGGGCGGCGGCTCGGGATACGCTCCAGGCGGAGGCCATGTTCATCCTCGTTCACGCGCGGCTCGCGCCGCGATCCACGGCAACGACCGTTACCCTCTCAGGCAGCGGAGGCCGAACGCCGCTTCGGAACCCGGCCGGACAACTCGTAAACGTAGGCCAGGATCTCCGCGACGGCTCGATACAACTGTTCAGGCACTTCCTGTCCTACCTCCACCAACCGAAATAGTGCCTGGGCCAGCGGCGGCCGCTCGACGATCGGCACATGATGGGCAATGGCGATCTCGCGGATCTTCCGCGCCATGAAGTTCCGCCCTTTGGCCACCACCCGCGGCGCGGCCATCTGGTCCGCGTCGTACTTGATGGCCACGGCGTACTCGGTGGGGTTGGTCACGACCACGTCCGCGGTGGGCACGGCCTTGCGGATCCGCTGAATGGCCGCGGCAAACTGCATTCGCCGACGACGTTGCTTGATGACCGGGTCGCCCTCCATGCGGCGCAGCTCCTCCTTGACTTCCTCCCGGGTCATCCGCAGATCCCGCTCGTGCTTGTAGCGGTGCCAGGCGTAATCCAGTAAGGCGATCAGCAGAAGCACAACGGCCAGTTGCAGCCCCACGTCGTAGAGGACGCGGGAGTAAACCACCAGTTGCTGCCACCCGCCGACGCCCAAGGCCAGCATGATCTCGTCCTGGCGGCCGCGAATGGCGGACCAGGCAACCAACCCCACCAAAGCCAGCTTCAGCACGTTCATGGCGGCCTGCACCAGCGTCCGCGTGCTGAACAGCCGGCGAAACCCGTTGATCGGGTTCAGTTTGTCGAGCTTCGGCTGGACGGGATGCCAGGTGAACAGGAAACCAACCTGCATGAATCCGGCCAGCAGACTGACGACGACCAGCCCCACCAGAATCGGCCCGGCCGCGGTCAAGGCGAGAAGTCCGACCGACGTGAGCACCGCGATGACGTCCAGCCGCAACCCGGCGGCGGTGTCCGGCAGGGACAGGTTGTCGCGCATGACCTGCATCAACGCGGCGATCATCCGCGGGGCGAACCACCGCAGGCACAACAAGCCGCCCAGCAAGAGCAGGGCGGCGCCCAAATCCGTGCTGCGCGCGATCTGGCCTCGCTCGCGGGCCTCCTGTCGGCGCCGCGGAGTTGCGGGCTCGGTCTTTTCTCCGGCGTCACCCGGCATGAATGCTCACTCCGTTCAGGTTGAGGACGGCAGGCTGCCCACTGCTCCGCCGACCCGCTCGGCCATCTGCTCAAACAGACGCCCGAGCTGGTCGAAACCGGCAGCCAATCCGTCGGCCACGACGCCCTCGGAAAGCGGAACCGTGAGCGCCAGCATGAACAGCGCGGCGGCGACCTTGAAGGCGAAGCCGACCGACAAGACGTTCAACTGCGGCATCGTTTTGGTCAGGAATCCGAGGATTAGCGAGGTCAGCAGCAGGGCCAGCACGATCGGCCCGCAGAGCCGAAGGGCGATGTCGAACATGCTCCGCAGTACCCCCACCACACTGTCGACCAGGGAGACATCCATCGCCGCCGAAAGCGGGGGCACCATCTCGAAACTGCCCAACAAGGCGGTCACCGCGGCGATATGCCCCCGCAGGGCGAGGAAGAACATCAGCACGGCGAAAAACCAGACCTGGTCCAGCACCGTGGTGGATTCATCCATGATCGGGTTATACGATTCGCCCACGGACATGCCCGACTGATGGCTGATGGCCTTTCCGGCGATCTGCACGGCCATGAACACGAGTCCCACGGTCAGGCCGAGCAGTTCGCCGATGAGGAACTCCCCCACCATGCCGGCGGCGGCGCGGGCAAGCGTCAGCTCCGTCGGCAGCAACGGAGCCACCGCCGGAAACACCATGAGGGAGAGCGTGACCACCAGCCAGACTTTCACCACGGAGGGAATCTCCTGACTGGTCAGCATCGGCACCGCCAGCACCAACCCGGCCACGCGCGCCAGCACCAGCGCGAACGCCGGCAGCAGCAACTCGTAGCGCAGTAGTTCGATGGGCAGTTCCGCTTGACCGATCATCTCGTCCGGGTCCTGCTATCCGGGGCCCTTCGGCCGGCTTTCGCCCTAGGGTGCGCCGCCGTCCCACAAGCGGTGCGTGTACTCCACCATCCGCGTGACCAGCCACGGCATGAACATCACCGCCGCCAGGGCCATGCCGACGATCTTCGGCACGAAACTCAGGCTCTGCTCCTGGAGTTGCGTCACCGCCTGCAGCAGACTGACCAGCAGCCCGACGATCATGCCGATCAGGAGGATCGGGGCACACAACTTCAGGGCCAGGAACAGCGCGTCATTGCTCAAGTCCACCGCGGAACCGGGATCCATGATTCACCAACCTCCAGACTCAACCGAAACTGTGCAGCAGCGATCCCACCACCAGACCCCAGCCGTCCGCCAACACGAACAGCATCAGCTTGAAGGGCAGCGAGATCAGCACGGGCGGCAGCATCATCATGCCCATGCTGATCAGGATCGCGGAAATCACCATGTCGATGACCAGAAACGGGAGGTAGATGCGAAACCCCATCACGAATGCCGTCTCCAGCTCGCTCAATACGAAGGCGGGAATCAGTTCCGCCAGACGGACTTCGTCCTTCTCCAACAGCGTGTTCTCCGGCACCGGCCCGCGGGCGTACTCGGCGAACAGGTAGATGTTTTCTTCGTTGCCCGCCGCCTGGATCTGGCGAAACATGAAGTCCCGCAGCGGCGCCGCCCCGCGTTCGAAAGCCTCGGCCTGCCCCATGCGCCCATCCAGGTAGGGGTCCACCGCCTCCGTTTTCATCCGCTGCCAAGTCGGCGCCATGACGATCATGGTCATGATGAGGGCCAGGCCGATCAGCACCTGGCCGGGCGGAAGCTGCTGCGTGCCCATCGCCTGCCGCAGCAGGGCCAGCACCACCACGATCCGGGTGAAGCTGGTCATCATGATGAGGATGGATGGGGCCAAGGACAGGACGGTCAGCAGCACCAGGATCTTGAGCGAACTGCTGACCCCCGCGGCGTCCCGGGCGGGCGGAACGACCTGATTGAGGTCGGGAATACCCAACGGATTATCGAAGCCCAGCGGGCGAGCTTCGGTGCCCGCTTGGCCAAAGACCGGCATCGGCGCAGCGACACACGCCCAAGCCGCCACCAGGGGGCAGGCCAGACGCAGGCCGGTCAGGATTCTCCAACGCCTGAACATCGCGCAACTCCTTTGCGCTGTCAGGAAGCCCGCCGACGGTCCGCCGTGGGAGCCGCCACGGGAAGCAGTTCACGTCGGTTCCACCGACGCTTCCGAGCGAGATCCGAGTTGACGAGCCTTCTGGACCAGCCCGCGCACCTCCGACCCGACGCTCGCCAAAGGACTGTCGAGGCCCGTGGTTTCCGGTGTACCCGACTGGGGTTCGATGTCCCGTTCCGAGAGCCGGGCGAACACCGATGAGAACGAACCAGGTTTGCCGCGCTCTGCCGCGGCGATCAAGGCCGCCGCTTCGTCTTCGCGATCAATCTCCGCCACGGCCTGTATCGCCTCCGGAGTCACGCCGATCAGCAAAACCCGGCGGCCGAGGCGTATCAGGCACAGACTCTGTTTGGGCGATAAATGGTGCCTCGCCAGAATGGTGATCAGGCCCCCGCCTCCCAGCCCGGTGGACCTCGGCATCCAACGCCGCACCGCCCAGGTGATTAGCCCGATGATCCCCAGAATGACCCCCAAGGGCCACGCCATCCGCCAGGTTTCCCACGCCTGCGATCCGGTTGCGGAAGACAAACCCGAACGGCCGCTGGTTCGATCCGCCCGCTGGCGCCGAATGACCGAAGAGTTGGAAGCAACCGGCCCGGCGGTTTCGGCAAGCCATTCGTCCACCGCGTCAACTTCCGCAGCAGGCGGAGCCGCCGACTCGGTCAGGCCATCGCCGGTCACCGAGGCCACTCCGTTCGCGGCGACGGCCGCCGGCGGATCAGCCCGGACCGGATCCGCCGACAACGCACCGGCCAGGCACGCCGTGACCCCCAGCAACCCCGATGTGACCCAACGTGGCTCCGCACGTCTTCCCATGATGCACCCGCGGCTCCGCCGCTCAGACGGCCTCTGGTTCCTCCTCCACGCCGGCGACGATCTCGCTGATCCGCACGCAGAAGCTGTCATTGAGAATCAACACTTCGCCGCGTGCCACCAGCCGCTCGTTCACCAGGACATCGACCGGATCGCCGGCCAGCTTGTCCAGCTCCACGACCGACCCTTCGCCCAGCTTGAGCACGTCCTCGATCAGCATCTGGGCCCGCCCCAGCTCGATCTTGACGTCCAATTCCACGTCGTGGAGGAGATCGAGGCTGTTCTCGTTACTCTCCTCCACCGCACCGGCGAAGCTAGGCAACTCCAACGGCACCGATCCAGCCGGTGGCGGAGGGGGAGGGGGAGGCGACTGAACAGCGCCAGCCTCCGCGGCCGCCTGGCGAGCCGCCGCGGCAGCCCGCTCCTCCGCAATGGCCGCCTCCATCAGGGCGGCGGCTTCGTCGAATGGCTTGCCTGTGGAGTCCAGCTTGGGTGTGCCGTCGGGGTTGACCGTACTGAGAGCGGGCGAGTCGGCAGCCGGTGCGGATTCCCCCCCGCCCAGGACGGCGTCGATGTCGGCCTGGCTGAAACCGCTCTTGCCGAAATCCCAATCTTCCGAATTGTTCGCGGCGGCCGCGGCCTCGGTCGCTTGAGCCGCGGTTTCCGATCCCGGCGCGACTCCAGCAGACGCCTTGGCCGCCTGGATGTCGTCCTGCGGAAGTCCAACGGTCCCACTTTCTTCTGCCCCCTCGCCGGGCGGCGTAGCAGCCGCAGTCGAAGCCTCGCCCCCCCCGCCCATCATGGCATCAATGTCTGCCTGCGAAAGCTCGCCGCTCTCCGCTGCCGGCGGAGGTTGCGGCGGCGTCTCGTCCGGCGACTGGCCCCCCGCCGCAGCTCCTCCGCCGCCGCTCATCATCGCGTCGATGTCGGCCTGGGACAGTTCATTCGGGTTGGTGGGAGGCTCCCCGGACATCTATGCTCACTTCTTCCGACGAGGCCGCTGCGATCGACTGCCACGGGGGCTTGTGGTGCGTGGTGAAACCCTTCAGAACCCGGCGGGCAAGGGGGTGAAGCTTGGTACCAGCACTTTCTCGATCGTGGTCTCATCTCCGATCAGGGTGTTCAGTTCGAAACGCAACTGGCGACGTAGGCTCTCCAGGCCCGGTTCATTCATCAGCGTCTCATCGGCGCTGCGTAGCACGCGACTCATGGCGTCTTCAATCGTGCTGGCCCGGTTCTTGAGGAACTCCTCCATCTTCTGCTTGTTGGAATGATGGACGGTGACGACGATCTTGACGTTGTAAAGCATGGGCCGCGAAGCATTGCGGTTGTGTACCCGGAGATCGGCCACGGTCAGTTCCACCGTCTCCGTCCAAGGTAGCGTCGTTGGGGTCAATCCTTCCGCGCCCAGGGTAGGGTCCGGCTCGTTGCCGAAGAACTTCATGCAGAAGAAGATCGCCAAACCTTCAATCAGCATCACCCCGCCGAAGAGGCCCAGGGTGACCAAGGACCGGCTCTTGGCGGCAGGGGGAGCGGTCTCGTCACCCTCCCTCGGTTTCTGCTTTGGTTGCTCGGCCATAAACAGCGCTCCCACCCGTCACCATGCGGCGACAGGATGCCCGCATGTATTCTTATCGGTCGATTTTTGCCTCTGCTGCACCCCGTCGCGGCCTCGCCGGAAGGGGTTGGCGCAACTGATGAAGCTCACCGCGCAGTAATTGCCGAGCGCGACATTCGGCGGTACTCTCGTCCGATAACGGCGCGACCACGACGCTCTGCCAGCCCCCGCCGTTACCCTCGCCGTCCATTCAGGCTGGAATCAGATCGCCTACTACCTTCTGGCGATCAGTAACAACTCCTGCAACAGAGTGTCCGAGGTCGAGATCACCCGGCTCGAAGCAGAGAAGGCCGTGGACGAGGTGATCAGGTTGATGAACTCGCGAGACAAATCGACGTTGCTGATTTCCAATGCCCCGGACGTTACCTTCCCGGCGCCGAGGGTCAGCGGGGCCGTAATGCGGGCCTCGCCGCTGTTCGGCCCGATGAAGAAAACGTTGTTGGAGCGGGCCAGGAGTCCGGCCGGGTTGGAAAACGTGGCCATGGCGATCTGCCCGATCGTCTGATTCAGGCCGTTGGTGAACGTGCCGGTGATGATGCCGTCCTGACCGATGGAGTAGTCGATCAGGGTGCCGGTCGAGAATCCGTCCTGGAAGCTCATCACCATGGAGGACTCCTGGGCGGTCAGGCCGCTCAAGCGGTCGAATTGGATCTGAATCGGCAGCGGGTCGACCGCGCCCGAGCCGACCCGGTTGATCACGAAGGTGTTTTGCGGGGACTGCACATACTGCCCCGCGGAATCGAACTCCACGGTACCGGTGCCGACATCGAACTTGATGTCGGAGTCGTCCGCGGCGGTGGCATAGAACCGCCAGATGCTCTGTCCGGTCGTGCGGGTCTCCAGCACCATGGTCAGGTCCACCCGCAACGGCGTGCCGATGCTGTCATACACGATGAACGAGGTGTGGGCGCTTTCGCCGTTGGCCGCCTGAATCTCCGAAAAACTGAAGGGGATCTGCTCGGCGCCGCTGCTGAGCAGCGTGCCCGGCTGGATCGAGAGCGCGTTCTGGGTGCCCGCGTTTCCGCGGATCTCCAGCCTTCCGTCCGCGGTGACGGCCACGCCGGGGTTTCCGGCCACGCCGACGGTCGTGTCAATGCCGATGACATCATCCATCCACGCGAGGAAGTCGGCCACGGTCACGCCGGTCGTGCCGACCACAAAGGACTCGGCGGGGATGTCGCGACCGCCCCGCTTGATGCCATTGATGCTGATCACATCGCCGTTGGCGAACATCGCCGCTCCGCCGGGATTCCGCACTGCCGTCAGGGCGGTGGCGCCGGTGATCGGATTTCCACCGGCATCATGCAGAACCTGGGAACGCAGGATGGTCCCCTGGGTCGCCACCGTGCCGGAGGTGTTCAGGATTCCGTCCAGTTGCAACGTCTCCGTGGCCCGAGCGGTGGTCAGCGTGCCCACCGGGATGCTCACGTCAACCAGGTTGCCGGGGATCAACTCGAAATTGCTGTTGATGCCGTAGCCCTGCACGAAGAACCCGTCGGCGGAAATCAGCCGATTGTCGGCGCTCAGCGTGAAGGCCCCGTCCCGCGTGAAGACCTCCTCGTTTTCCGGGGTGCGCAGGACGAAAAAGCCGTTGCCCTCGATGGCCAGGTCACTCGGCACGGCGGTGGTTTCGACCGAACCGGGCAACATGCTCCGCTGGATCGCGCCCACCGACGATCCCAGACCCACCTGGACCGGATTCGTGCCGCCCTGGCCGTTGCTCGGCTTGGTGCCGGCCGACAAGGTGCGGGCGAACTGCGTCTGAAAAAGCGTCCGCGACCCTTTGAACCCGGTGGTGTTCAGGTTGGCGATGTTGTCGCCGATCACGTCCAGCGAGAACTGGCTGCTGTTCAACCCCGAGAGACCCGTGTACAAAGCCGATGTCAACCCCATGGCACTTACACTCCCTTATTGGCGAGATTCACTGTTTCCCGTGATCCGCGGCCATCGGCCTTCCGGCCGGCCGCCCTATCTTCCACTGCTCCCGGCTGCGCCTCACGGCATCGCGCCGAGCAGATCGTTCCACCAGTTGTTCAGCGGGCGCAACGGTGAAGACTCGGCGATCGGCATGACCGACCGGCTCGAAACCTTCGCCGACGCGTAAGATCCCGCTGTCAGACGAGTCCCCTTGGCCGCCGCGTCGGCGCGGATAGCCCGAGCGGCGCTGTCGCCGTCATCCCCCTCGTTTTCCCCTCCGTTTTCGCCCTCGTCATCCTCCGAACCTGCGGTGCCATCGGTCTCACCGGGAACCGTACCGCCCAACTCCCGACGCAATTGTTCGCGAATCTCCGGCGGCAGATTGTCTACCAGCGTGACCTGCTCGACCTTGGTGGCGGGCAGTTGCTTGCCGTTGTGCAGTTCCAGGATCGCGTTGCCCTGCTCATAACGGACGCCGATAACCAGCCCCTGGATTTCGTAGCTGCGTCCGGAATTGTCGGTCACCCGCCCAGCCACATAGTGGCCGATCAAACCCGAGGTCGATCCGAACCGCTGCTCCGCCGCGAGGGCCTCGAGCGTCTTGTTCAGCTTCGCCGACTGCTCCATCTGTCGAACCCCGGCCATCTGGGCAACGATCTCCTTGTTGTCCGTGGGGTTCATGGGATCCTGCATCTGGAGTTCCTGAATTAGCAGCAACAGGAAATCCTCGCCGCTGAGATCCTGGAACCCGCGGCTGCTGGGCTTCTGGGTGGTTAGCACCGGGCCGACGCCGCTGACGGTTGACGTCTCCATCGTCATCTTCCTTCTTCCATGAGCACGGGACTTCGCTCCGCAAAGCCCCTCACGCCACCAGATCCAACAATGACTCCGTCATTGCATCCACACTTGTTGGCGCCGTCACGTTCGGCATCCACGACCTTCGGTCCGGCCCTTCCGAACTCGGCGCTTTCGATCGCTGGGGATTTCCCTCGCCCTCGTGAGCAGCCGAGTGGTTGTGGTCCGAATCCCCGGCAAGCTGCTCGGAAGGGGAACCCGCAGACCCACCGCGGCTCTCTTCGCCCTGGCTTCCTCCGTGCTGCTGCCAGGCCGCCTCCTGGGATCCGGACGACCGTACCACAATGTCGGTTCGCTCGATCTGAATGCCGTGCGCCGCTAGCGTTTCACGAAGATGAGACAGCCGCGATTCGATGAGCCGAGCCACCGACCCGCTCTCCGCCTCGACACGAAGATTCAGGGCCATCCCCTGCATCTGCAATTGCAGCCGTAATGCCCCCAGCTCGGGCGGTTCCAGTCGCATGGCGAGCTGGAAGCGATGCCCACCACCGGAGGCGGCCACGACCCGCGCTGCCTGCGCCGGCCCATCCGGACCTGCTATCTCGGCGGCGATGGCCTCACCCAGTTGCATGGCAATGCTGCCCAGGCGGGCTCCACTCGTCGCGGCGGCATCTGCTGCTCGTGTCGAAGCGGTCGATCCCAGCGGCGCGAAGCTCCGGGAGGAGAGCCGATCTCCGTCGGCGCTTGAATCGCCGGCCTTGGCCTCCGGAAGGGTCCGCAGCATCACGGCGTCACTTCTTGCCCGCTCGCCCTCACGATCCGTCCCTTGGAGCACTGTGAAGTGCTCAGGATTCCGACGCCCCACCGCAAATGACGGCCGGGCCGCGGCAGCCTGCTCGTTGGTCGACTCGTCTGTCGCCCTTGTCGGGGCTTGCTCAAGGATACGTCGTGCCTTGCGTTCCTGCGCCGAGGGCTGCGGCGACTCCATCTCAACCGGATGCGGTGCCGCCTTGGGCAAGGCCGCAGCCTGGCTCAGGGATGGCGGCACCGACGCGTCATCACCGCCGGACAACAGCATGCCGAGTGTCTGTGTGCTGTTTTTCGCATTTGGCGTGAGGATCGCGCCCGGAAGTTGAGAAGTGGGTTCACCATCGCCCGCCGGGGGGAGCTGTGCAACCGAAGACGGTTCTTCCTCAAACCGGCCCGGCAAGTATGCAAGCCGCGGTGTGGCGGCCCGCTCTTGATTCTCGGCCGGCGGCGGCACCAACAGCCTGACCTCGCCTTCGGGCTGGATGGCCGCATTATGATCGGATCCGGCCTTCCGAACCGGAAGATCAGGCGTCAGACCCGCGGTCGGATCAACCGGCGGCAACGCCGGCTGCTCGGCTGAAGCGACCGCTGCGTCAGCACGATCCGCGGAGACGCCCGCATTCGCCGGACCATTCACCTGCACCGTCGAGTCCGACTCGATCAGTGTGGTGAAGGCGCGTGTGGTGAGAACGGGCGGCGAGTCACCCTGGACCGTAGCAGGATCCTCAACCGCCGCTTGAT
Organism: uncultured Planctomycetaceae bacterium; assembly: GCA_964572385.1. GTDB lineage: Bacteria > Planctomycetota > Phycisphaerae > UBA1845 > UTPLA1 > CAZNFM01. Next base: position 37,766 of record CAZNFM010000027.1, read on the forward strand.
CCGCCAGGAGAAACGGGACCGGGCCCACCGCCTCATCGGCCGGCGGAGTCTCGTCCCCCTGACTTTCGTGCGGGTCGTCAGGTCGAAGATGGGTGGACGGCGTCGCTGTGGGCCGTTCCGCGGCCCGACTGGACTCCGGCTGCGACGGCGATGCGGCCGCGGTGGCGCGGGCGAGGTAATCCTCAAAACCGCCGGTCCTGGAATCCGGCCGGCGTGCACCACACCGCGGCAATGACCGTTCCGCGGCTAGCTGCGACGCCAGGCCGCCGGCATACAGACCCAGACCCATGAACCAGGCACTCCCGGTCGATCAGGAGCCTGCGCCCAGGGCCTCCGCCTGTGCTGCATCTTGCTCATGTAGCTTCCTCAACACGCGCCCGATCCACAGGCGCTCCTCTTCAGTGCGGCAGGCCGAGACGATCTTACGCGCCTGCCGAGGTTCCATGCCCATCAGCATCCGGACGACCTCCGCGTCGTCCTTCTGGAGCAGAAGGTCTTTGGCCTCCTTGGCCTTCAGGCCCGAGAGGATCTCCAGCTCCTTCTGCTGCCCGCTGCTTCCCGCCAGCCGGGCCTGTTCCGCCACGGCGGCGGCGTAGCGATTCTTCTCTTCCTCAAACCGCTCTTTCTCCTGCAACAGGGCCAGTTGGCGTGCCTCCAACAGTTGCCACTGGTCCTGTACTTCCCGCTCACGCCGGGCCAGCTCGATCCGCGCCCGCTCCTGAAGCACCGCCATCTGCTGAATCCGCTCGCCGGCAGGTCGCGGCAGGTCGACCGTCTGCGTCGGCTGGGTCGTAGCCGGGTCGGCGGCGGCCGCTTCGCCGCGCAACGCCGCGACAGCAGCCAATACCCGATCGCGGGCCAACCAGCCCTGCATGGCGGCGTATCCGACGGCCGCCCCCAGCGCCGCGAGGTTCAGCACCGCCATGACCGACATGACTGTCCACAACCGCTTCACGATGACTGCCGATTCTCCGTCAGAGCCGCGTGGGTGAACCGCAGGGTGTTCATCTCGTCAAGTTCCGACTGCTCCCGCCGCTGCCACGCCGTCCGCCATTCCTCCCACCTGCGCTCTTTCAGACGCTCCAGCACTCTGGTGTTCTTCCGGGCTTCAGCCAGAGCCTGACGTTCCTGTGCCAACCAGGCCCGTTCGGCTGAAATCGCGGCATCGGTCTCCAACACGCCGCGCCGCAAACGCAGCATCCAGTGCCGGCTCATCCGCAGGTGCTCCATCTCGACCTCGCCTCTACCCAGCGCCTGACGCATCGCTTCCGCCTGGCGAATGATCTCCTGCTCCAGCACCTGCTGCCGCTGCTCCAGCACCGTGATCTCCCGCAAGCGGGCTGCAACCACTCGTTTCTGCTCGTCCTCATACCGTCGCCGCAGCTTCAGCAAGGGCTCCAAGCGATAGGCGAATCCTTTACCCATTGCTCATTGCCTCAATGCGCTCAACTCACCGCCACGGGACGGGCCGCGACGCCCGCGGGCGGTCGCAACGCAGTCCGTGTTGCGGCACGAGGCGATTCGCTCCGATTGCCTCGCGCCGCAACCGGGCCGCCGGTCCGCCCTCCCTGGCGAACGCTCGCTTCCGTGCGATCCAGCAGGCCCATCAACTCCCACAACGCCGCCTGTGCTGCCTCCAAATCAACCCCCTCGCCGATCGACTGCCGGAGAAAGGCCTCCACCGCCGGCCGCATCTGGATCACCGTGTCATACTCCGGATTGCTGCCCGCGGCGTACGCCCCGATATTCACCAGATCCTCGATCTCCGCCCACAGGGAAAGCAGCCGTTTGACCCGCTGCGCGGCCTTCACCTGCTCGACACTCGCGACGTCAGGCATCACGCGGCTGATGCTCTCAAGTATGTCCACCGCCGGGTACTGCCCACGGTTCGCCAACCGCCGAGACAACCAGATGTGCCCGTCGAGGATGCCGCGCACCGCGTCCGAGATCGGCTCGCTGATGTCGTCGCCCTCGACCAACACGGTGTACAATCCAGTCACGGAACCGGCGAGGGCGCGCCCACTGCGCTCCAGCAGACGAGGGAGCATCGCGAACACGCTGGGCGGATACCCTTTGGTGGCGGGCGGCTCGCCGGCGGCCAGGCCGATCTGACGACCGGCCATGGCCATGCGGGTCACGGAGTCCATAAGCAACAACACGTCGGCGCCCTGGTCGCGGAAGTACTCCGCGATGGCCGTGGCCACGAATCCTGCCCGCACCCGCAGCGGCGGGGACTGGTCGGACGTGCTCACCACCAGAACGGACCGCTTCAGGCCCTCGGGGCCGAGGTCCTTGGCGATGAAATCCGCCACTTCACGGCCGCGCTCGCCCACCAGGGCGATCACGGCCACATCCGCGCTCGTGTACCGCGCCATCATGCCCAGAAGGACGCTCTTGCCCACGCCGGTGCCCGCGAACACGCCCATGCGCTGCCCCCTGCCAATGGTCAGAAGGGCGTTGACCGAGCGAATCCCCACGCTGATCGGGCGGTCGATCCGCGGGCGAGAGACCGCATCCGGCGCGGCGCGATGGAGCGGATACCAGGTATCCACCGTCACCGGCGACCCGCCGTCACAGGCCCGGCCCATCGCGTCCACCACGCGACCCAGCAACGCCGGTCCCACCGGCACCTTCTGTCTGCTGGTGATGTGCCGTACCCGCTGCCCCCGCCGCAGGCCCTCGGCGTTCTCCAGCGGCATCAGCAGCGTCGACTCCTGCCGAAACCCGATCACTTCCGCCGCCAGGAACCGGCCCCGGCCCACCTCCACTTCGCACAGGGCCCCTACCGGGACCGGCAAGCCGACCGCTTCGATCGTCAGGCCCGCGGCGGATCGCACCCGCCCGGTCACCCCAAGCGTGTTGACCGTCCGCACCGTCTCGATCTGTTCGGCCAGCAGGCTCATTCGCCGTCTCACCTTATCTCGCCCCGAGTCACCGCTGCTTCAGCCTTCGCCAGGCCGTCAACCAGCCTTGCGGCCCGACCGCGAAGGGCACCCTCATGAAGAGGCCTCTCCTGGTTTGCTCTCCTCCGCCGCGTCCGAGGCGGGCTTCTCTCCTTCCAGGCCGAGGACGGCCGCTCGGTCCCGCCAGTCCGAGACCAGCTCATCCGCAATCCGTTCCACTCGGGCCGCCGCCCGGCCGTCCACGACGCAGTCGGCCGTGCCAATGACCACTCCGCCGCGGCCGACGCTCTCGTCCTCCACCACTCGGACCGCGCCGGCGATTCGCATCTGCTCGCCCAACTCCCGCGCCAGCATTGATACCGTCTGCCAGTCCGCCGGATGGACTCGGATCGTCGCCTCCGTCGCCGATCCAATCAGGTCGAGCGCTTCGCGACATGCCTGGGCAGCGGCGGCATTGGCGGCGGCTTCCCATGACGCCAGACGCCCCGCCAGACGCCGGGCCACTGCGATCGCCAGCACGATCACGTCGCGGCGAGCAGCGATATACATCCGCTCCCGCTGCTCGCCGAACCCGGCCAAAATCGCCCGCAACTCCGCCGCCAGGGCCGCCTGTTGTTCGGCGAATTGCTGCCGCGCCTCCGCCAGAGCTTCGGCCTTTCCCGCCTCTCGACCCTGGGCCAGACCTTCCTCATGGCCCCGCCGATGCGCCGTCTGCCGAATCAGCTCTCGCTCCGCCTCTGCCTCGCGGCGGGCCGTCTCGCGAATCGTCGCTGCTTCGGCCCGAGCGCGGTCCAGCATGCTCTCCGCCTGGCGGGCGATGTCGCGGAGATCCAGGCTCCGCAACCCCCGGCTCAGAACCCGGGCCTCACCGGCTTTGATGATCATGCCGCTCATACGATCAGTTCCTTCTCTCCGCCGCGGCCGGCGATGATGATTTCTCCGGCGTCCTCCAGCCGCCGGACCACATCCACGATCTTCTGCTGGGCCATCTCCACGTCACTGAGGCGGACCGGGCCCATGTACTCCATCTCCTCCTTGATCATCTGCACGGCGCGATCAGACATGTTGGAGAAGATCTTCTGCTTGAGTTCATCCGTCGCCGTCCGGAGGGCCAACGTCAGGTCGCTGGTCTCCACCTCTTTCAACACCGCCTGGATGCCCTTGTCGTTGACAAGGAGGATGTCCTCGAAGACGAACATCAGCCGCCGAATCTGCTCCACCAGTTCCGGATCGTCCTCGCCGAGGGCCTCCATGATGCCCTTCTCCGTGGTCCGATCCGTCAGATTCAGAATCTCCGCCACGGACTCGACCCCGCCGACCCGCTGGAGATCCGCCATCATGCCGCTCAGCCGATGCTCCAGACCACGCTCGACCTCCTTGATGACCTCCGGGCTGGTCTGCTCCATCCGCGAGATGCGGGCGACCACCTCCACCCGCTTCTCCTCGGACAGACCAACCAGGATCTCGCTGGCCTTGTCCGGAGGCAGGTGGGCCATGATCAGGGCGATGGTCTGGGGATGCTCATCCTGAATGAAGGTCAGGAGGCTCTCCGCCTCGGCCTTCTGGAGGAACGTGAACGGGCGGCTGTAATACTGCCGCTCGATCTGGGCCATGATGCGCTCGGCGTCTTCCTTGGGCAGGGACTTGGAAAGAAGGGCCTTGGCGTAGGCCAGCCCGCCGGTGTCCGCGTAGGCCCTGGCCAGCAGCAGGGAGTGGAACTCCTCGATCACCTGGCGACGCTGCTCCTCGGATACCGACGTCAGGTGAGCGATTTCCCGCGTCACCGCCTCGACCTTCTCCTCCGGCAGTTGCTTGATGATCGCGGCGGCAGAGTCCTTGTCCAGGCTGACCATGAGAATGGCCACCTTCCGGGGACCGGTCAGCCCTTCCTCCTGAGGGGCCTGCTTGCTGCGAGTTGCGGAAGACGGCGGCATGCAGCGGGCCTCCTAGTTCTCTTCCTTCAGCCAGTGGTCCACCACCGTGGCCACCGTGGCCGGGTCGTCCTTGACCATCTGCCCGATCTGGCGCACGAGTTGGTGCGTCCGCACCGTCTCCTCGTCCACCTCATGCCCAACCAGAACGCCTTCCATCTCCTGCGCCTCGCCCACCGGCTCGACGCCGTTGCTGAGCGGGGAGAGATACGGAGCACCGGCCCCTCCGCCAAAGTAGGAGCCGCCCATGCCGCCGGACCCGCCGGCCGCGGCCCCGCCGCCGCTGAGAGTCACCTGCGCCTTCCGGGCAATTCGCACCATCATGAACAGGCTGAACACGGCCAGCAGACCCAGCCCGGCCTGCGGGCCGTACTGTTTGGCAAGACCCAACACGTCGAGGGAAGCCATCTCGGCCGCAGCCGAAGCCTCGCCGGCGGGTTCGTCATAGAACCAATTCACCGCGACCACACTCTCCGGCGCGGCGGCGTCGCCGACGGATCGCTCGATCAACGGCTTGACCTGGGCCTGGATCTTCGGCAGCTCGGCGTCGGCCGCTTTCTGCAACGCCGCCGGAGACACGTCCGCCGCGTCGGGCTGCTGAACGGCCAGAATCCTCTGAAGATAGCTGGCCGGTACGTTGATCGAGGCGGTCAGCCGCTCCACGGCCCCGGCTCGGCGCACCACCTGCGTGTCCGTGCGGTCCCGCTCCCCTTGCAGTGATTCCTCGGTCTCCGTCTTGTTGGAGGACGATCCGACGCCACCGTCGGTGAGGGCGCGACCCTGATTCGGCCGCACGCCCGGACCGGCCGCCGTCGAACCGCTGACCGTCTCCTCGGTCCGCTCCTTGACACTGCTGGCCACGGCAGGCCCCAGCTTCTTCTCCACCGTCTGGGCCTCATCCTGGCGCAGGCCGGCCTGGACGTTCACGACCACGCCCTTGATGTGCCGCAACTGATCGTAGATCTTCCGGGTGTAGTACTCCTCCAATTGTTGCTGCAACTCCAGAAGGTTGCCGGCCACATCCTCCCCGGCGGGCACCGCATAGGAGCGGCTGCCATCGGTGATCTTGACGTTCTTGGCCTCCAAACCCGGTACGGCGCCGGCCACGTAATTCGCCACCGCGAGAATCCGCTGCTTGTCCAGCGACTCTCCCGCGTGCAAGACCAGATTCACGCTGGCCGAGGCCGTCGAAGCCGTCCGGGCCAGGCCGCGCCGCTCCGGCACCACGATGAACACCCGGGCATCCTTGACGCCGCGAAACCGGCTGAGCACGGCGGACAGCTCCGCTTCCAGGGCTCGATGGTGCTTCCAGACCTTGGTCTGATCGCTTTCCCAGACGTTCTCGCTCTTGACCAAGGCCGCGAAACCCAGCGAAAGATCCTTGGGCAGCGTGTTGCTCTGCGCCAGGACGGCCATCACCCGCCTTCGCTCATTGTCGTCGCCCCGGAGCAGCAGGCGGTCCCCCTCCACGCGAGTATCCACCCCGAGCAGCCGAAGCTGGGCTTCAACCCGCTGAATGTCCTCGGCACTCAGCGACTGGTTGAGGAGGTCGGTCCATTCCGCCTGCCGGCCCCACTGGATGATCCCGTACAAGCCGCCGAGCATGACCACCAGCAACAGGGCCATCGCCGCGCGCTGCGACGCCGACATGCTGCGAAGCTGCTCGGAGATGTACTTGTACTGTGCGTTCAGGAATTCCATCGTCGCTCGCTATCCGTTACTCGGCCCGCGGCTTCCGCACCGCCGGTTCCGGCTCGGATTCCGCTACACCCGCAACTGCCGCAGCTCGGTGTAGGCGTCCATCAGCTTGTTGCGTATCTCCATGAGCAGATCGAAGGCGATGCCCGCCTTGCGGGTGGCGGTAAAGACCTCCGCCACGTTGTCCGTCTCGCCGGTGAGGAGTTTCTGCACCCCGGCATCCGCCTCCTGCTGCAACTGGTTCACCTTTTCCAGGCTCTCCAGGAGGTAGGCGCTGAAGTCCTTGCCGGTCACGGGCGCCGCGGGTCGCGTCGCCGGCGAGGAGGCCGCCGGCTGCACGGGCCGAAGCGGCGTCAATCCGGCCTGCTGAATCGTTGGTTCCGCCATTCCCGGTCTGCTCCTTGGTCGGTTCGTCCGGCCTCGGCCGACGCGTCACCGAGCCTCACGCCAGAATCCGCATCGTGCTGGCCATGATGGACTTGCTCGCCTCGATCGCCGTCAGGTTCGCCTCATAGGCCCTCACGGCCACCAGGGCGTTGATCATCTCCGTGGACATCTCCACGTTGGGATAGGCCACCATCCCGTTGGCGTCCGCGTCGGGATGACTGGGATCCTTCACCAGCCGCGGCCGACCCTGGGTGTCTTCCACGACCTGGGTGACATGCACACCCGGCTTGCCCGCGCCATTGCCGGGTGCCATCAGCGCCACCCGCCGCAGATAGGGTCCGGGCTTGCCGTCGCCCCGACGGGTGGTCTGAGCGTTGGCGATGTTGCCCGCGATGGTGTCGATCTGCACTCGCTGGGCGATCAAACCGGAAGTACTGATATCCAGCGATCCAAACACGGCGTCTCACCTCCCGTCAGCGCACCCTCGACTGCGCACTGCGGAACGACCTGTTACCGCACCCGACCGCGAATCGCGCTGGCCAGCCGCTCGAAGCGATTCTGCAACAACTCCGAAGCCGCCCGATGCATCATGGTGTTCTCCGCCAGCGCGGCCATCTGTCGCTCGATCCGGGCATTGGTGCCGTCGTGAAAAAGCAGGTTCTCCGCCGGCTCCTCCGACGGCGTCACCTGCAAGAAACCGGCGTCGTCAACGCCCACCTGATCGGTTCGCGGCATGTTGAAAGCCCCACCGGCCGCCCTTTGCTCAGCGGCCTCCTTGAGGGCCGCCTGAAAGCTGCTTGGATCCAACTGCTTCATGCGGTAACCCGGCGTGGTCACATTGGCGATGTTGGTCGCCAGCATCCGGTGGCGGGCCTCGGTGAAGGCCAGAGTCTTCTCCAGGAGCGGGATCGAACCGCTGCTTGTGATATCCGACACCAACACCAGCCACCTCCGTCGCCGCGGCGGCACTGCCGCCCGGCCCCCGAATTGCAACCCTCATGCCATGCCGCCGCAGTCGCTCGCGGCCCCGTGAACCCGCCTGTTATCTGAACTGGTTTCCGGAGACCGGCGAATCCTGCCGGGCCGCGCAAATCCTGCGCGGAAACGACGACGAAACCCGCTTATCCCGCCCGTCTCTGAAGCTCGGACTCGCCTGGCGCCGCAGCGGGCGTGGCTGCTGCGGCCGCCGCCTCTTCGCGCCAGGCCTTCAGCTTCATGCCCAGCGTCCGCACGCCGATGCCCAGCGCCTTGGCGGTCTTCTCCCGGTGACCGTTGAACCGCAGCAGCGTCTGCTCGATCAGTGCTCGTTCCATGTCCTCCATCAGGTGTCCCGGCCGCATCGGCCGCGCGCCGTTTTCCAATCTGGGCTCCGCCGAGAGCCACGGTTCGATCAGTCCCACGTCAATCTGTTCGTCCTGGCACAGCACTACGGCCCGCTCACAGATGTTCTGCAACTCGCGGACGTTCCCGGGCCAATGGTAGGTCTGCAACAGACCGACGGCGGCGGGCGTCAGCACCTTGGGCTCGCGCCCCTCGCGCAGAGCGATGCGGCGGAGGAAGTGAGCGGCCAGTTCCGGCACGTCTTCACGGCGTTCCCGCAGCGGCGGAAGGGTCAGCGGCAGCACGCTCACCCGGAAGAAAAGATCCTCCCGAAACCGGCGCCGCGCCACCCAGTCGCCCAGGTCGCGGTTGGTCGTGGCAATGACCCGCACGTCGGTCCTCAAGGTGGCGCTGCTGCCCACGCGCTCGAACTCGCGTTCCTGGAGCACCCGCAGCAGCTTGGCCTGCACGGGCAGCGGCACCTCGCTGATCTCATCCAGCAGCAGCGTGCCGCCGGAAGCCAGCTCGAAGCGGCCCTTGCGCAGTTTGTCCGCGCCGGTGAACGCGCCCCGTTCGTGCCCGAAAAGCTCGCTCTCCAGAAGCGTCGGCGACAAGGCCGCGCAGTTGACACACATCATCGGGCCGCCGCTGCGCAGCGACGCGGCATGGATCGCCCGGGCCACCAGTTCCTTGCCCGTCCCGCTCTCCCCCTGGATCAGGACGGTGGCCTGGCTGCGGGCGATTCGATCGATCTGCGAGCGGACCAACCGCAGGGCCCGACCCGAGCCGACCAATTCCGCCGGCCCCTCGAGATCCCGCACGGTCGCGCGCAGGGCCTCGTTCTCGCCGCGCAGCCGCCCCATCGTCACGGCCCGTTCCACGACCAGGGCGATCTGGTCGGCCTCGAACGGCTTCTGAATGTAGTCGAAAGCGCCCTGCTTCATGGCCTCGACTGCGGTCGGGACGCTGGCATAGGCGGTCATCAGAATAAAGGGCGTCTCCACCCCGCGGTGGCGAAGCTGCCGCAGCAGCTCAATGCCGTCCATCTCCGGCATCTTCAAATCGCTGACGATCACCTCGAACTGCACGGGGGCGATCCCCCCCAGGGCGTGCCGCGGATCCGCATACGCCGTCACCTCATGACCCTGAGCCGTGAGGATGTCGGTCAGGGAACTTCGCATGACTTCCTTGTCGTCGACAATGCATACGCGCGCCATGTCTATCGCTCCATCTCGGGCCATGCCGACCGCGCGGGACCTCCCGTCGGGCCGACCAGACCATTGTCTGCTGTAGAGTGCTCCGTTCCCGCCATCGTGGCGTCGTCGCTGGGCAGATGTATGACAAAACGTGCCCCGCCCTCCGGGCGATTTCCCGCCCGGATGATGCCGCCGTGGGCCTCCACGATGCGATGCACAATCGCCAGCCCCAGACCCGTACCGGTCGGTCGAGTCGTATAGAACGGGTTGAAGATTCGTTCCAGTTGGGTTTCGGGTATGCCGGGGCCGTTGTCCCAGATTTCGATTTCCAGGCCTCCGGACAGCGCCGCGTCGCAATCGTGTTCGCCGGCTGCCGCAGGTCGAGCCGCCAGCCCCACCTCCCCACCCAGGCCCGCGGCCTGCAAGCCGTTCATGACCAGGTTGAGCAACACCTGCTGCAACCGCAGCGGATCTGCATACACTTGCGCGGCCCGTGCAGCCTGGTCGATCTGCAACCCCGCGCGGTGTTCCGCAATCCACGGTTGGGCGTTGTGCTCCACGACCTCCAAGATCGAGCCGAGCGAACACCACTGCCGCTGCAAGTGGTACTCCTGGGCGAAGTCGAGGATGTCCGCCACCAATCGCTCCAGCGAACGCACCGCCTGACTGATCCGTTCCGCCGCCTGTCGAGCGGCAGGTCCGCTGCGGCCCTGCTTCTGCAACATCGAGGCGTAGAGCGCGATTCCGCCCAGCGGGTTGCGAATCTCGTGAGCCAGCCCGGCGGCCATGGTACCCAACGCCGCCAGACGTTCGCGTCGGGCCAGTTCCGCGCTCTTCTCGCGGAGTTCCTCCCGCAAGCCGGCGACCTCTTGTTGAAGCCGCTCGTGGGAGACCTTGAGACGCTCGGTCACCTCGTTGTACGCCGAGATGATCGCTCCCAGCTCGCGCTCTCGCTGGGTCAACTCCACCTGGCTGGTTTCCACGGTCAACGTCATGTTCACACCTGGGCGTCCGTCAGACTCGGCCGGCTCGCCCCGCCGGAAACAGCGTACGCGTGGCTGGCACGACTGGCGGCATCCGTCATGGACAGCCGTCCTCCCAAATCCTGCTTCCGCGCTTCCAGGGCCGCACTATCTCGCTGATCGCCTTGCAGCACCGCGCCCAAGGAGGCGTTCGCTTCTTCCAGGAGGGCGGCCACTTCCCTTCGCGTTGCCGCGTCGAGGCGGCTGTACCGCGCTGTCCAGTCCGCCCGGTACGGAGCCAGTTGCCGGTTCAGCTCCACCAGGCTGTCGACCAGCTTCTGCCGCTCCGCCAACAACGCCAGCAGCGGCTGAACGTCATCCTCCGCCACCAGCGCCTTCTGCCGATCCGCCAGCACTCGCAAGCGACGATACACGTCGTTTTGCCTGCGCAGCAGGGCCAGCAGCGGTCCCTCGTCGGTCGATCTCGGGCTTGCATCCATTGCCTGCACCTCGCCTTGGCTAGTCATCAGTCGAGACCGGCCTCCTGCAACCGGGCGACCGTGTTCTGCCAGTACTCCTTGGAAGACATGCCGCGTTCTTCCGCGAAGGCCGAATCGGGAATCGTCTGGACCAGCCACTTGAGCCGTTCGAGCGCCGCGGCGGCTTCGGCGGACTGACCCAGCCGTTGATGACACCGCACAATCTGCAAAGACGCGGTTACCGCCTCCGGGCGGTGCTCATAACGCCACACCGCCTCGTGATAGGCCTCGATCGCCGCCGCCGTTTCGCCCAGGTCGGCCAGCGCATCGCCGCGAAACAGGTAACTCATGCGGAGATACAATTGATGCAGGTCGTCCAGTGCGGTTTCGTCCTGGCCACCCAGGGCGGCGATGACGCCCTGGAAGCCGACCAGAGCCTTGCGGGTACGCTCCTGCCACTGCTCTTCCAGGCGTCGCCGCTCGTTTTCTTCCACCGCCTCCGAGGCGATGCGGCGCAACTCGGCCGCGCTGCGGCGATAGGCGTCCGCCAACTGGAACGTCAGGCGGGCACTCTCCGGATCATCCGGGTAGAGCGCCAACGCATCCTCCAGCCGACCAATCGCCTGCTCCAGGTGACCCGGCTCATCCGACTCCAGGTAGTAGCGTGCCAACCGGAACAGGGCCTCGCGATACTCGCGGGCCTGCGGCTCAAAGAGCAGATCGGGGCCGCGGTCGTCCACGATGGCCAGCAGCAGATCGACGCCCTCTCGCGCCGCTTCGCCACCGACCGCCAGGAGGCATTCAGCCAGCGGCACCATCGCCGCCTGCGCCTCCAGCAACCGCGGATGCGCGGTGATCAACTCGCGATAGGTCTCGACTGCCAGTTCGAACTGTCCCAGCGCCTGGTAGGCTTCGCCCAGACGCAGCAGCCCCCAGGCCCGCCGCTCATTCGAGGGATGCGCGACCACGAACTTGGCCAGGACCGCCACGACCTGATCTGTCCGCCCGAGCTGGTCGAAGATTTCGACCGCCGCCTCCACAGACCGCGCGAAGGAGGGCTCATCCTGACGCTGGTACTGCGACATCGCCAGGAACACCTCGGCGGCGTCCAGCAGCATCGCTTCTCCGCGGGAGCGATCGTCGGCGCCGGCCGCTTCCGCCAGAATGCGCCGGCCCAGCTTCATCAGCCCGGTCGCGATCTGCGTCTGATACTGAAGGCGAGCCTCCGTCTCCTCCGCCGACGTCAGATCCAAGGCCAGCCGCAGATAATCAACAGCCAGCGGCAGCACGCCGTCGTAGAGCAGGTTCGCTCCGATCCCCGCGACCGTCGCGCGAACCGCCTGTCGGTCCAGATGAGGATGAAAGCGCGGCTGAAGCAGGCGACCCTTCAAACCGGCAAATTCCTCGTAAGCTCGCTGGTAGCGTTCCAAAGCCGCCAGGCATTCCGCCCTCGCCAAACGGCAAGCCTGGGCCAGGTCGCCAGACTGGAAAGACTCCAGCACGCTGTCGTAGTAGTAAAGGGCCTCTTGGGGCCGTTCATCGATCTGCTGAAGGCGCCCCAGCAGCCACATCGCCTCCCCCCACAAGTCGTCCCGAACCGGCCATTCATTTAGCAGCGAACGCAGCAGCGTCTCCGCCTCCTCGGAGTACTGCGACCCATCGACCGTGTGGCACAAGGCCTCGTAGTACGGCAGCGCCAGGCGATCCGCCGTCCCGGCCAGCCGCTCCCCGGCGGACTTGACCAGCGCCAATGCTTCCGCTGCCTGGCCCTCTTGGAGCAAACACCGCACCCTGTGGTTGAGCGCCCAGACGTAGATCCGGGGTGCGGCCTGGGGATCATCGAGTATTCTCTGGAGTTCCTCCGCCTCGGTTGCGGTGATGGGTTTACCCTGTTCCAGGTGCGCCTCAAGGAGCAATCTTCGAATGTGGTCCGGGCGAGCCGCTCCCGCATCCAGGGCCTTCCGATACGCCGCCACGGCCGACGGCCATTCCTCCGCCCAGGAATAGGCATCCGCCACGATCAGCCAGTCTTCCGCCGAAGGAGTCAGGCCGAAGTGGACGGCTTTCTCGAAGTTGTGGACAACGGCTCGAGCGTTCTGAGGGGTGTGAACCTGGAGAGGGCGATCCGCCTGATGGATAACCCCCATGAGCTGCCGATGGAGTTCCGCCCGCTCCGCCGGGGTCAAATCCGGCCGCCGGAGCAGATCGCGCAGATAAGCATCGGCACGCAGGAGAGCGCCGGAGTCCCGAAGTATCCGAACATTCCTCAACCGGTCTTCGAAGGTGACGGGATGGTGCCGAGCCGCCATGCGGGCGACTCCGCCGCCCAGCAGCACCAGCCCGACAATCAGTGCGGGAATCTGCCAACAGGTTCCCAGGCTGGGACCAGCCGCCGGAGGATCGGTACCTGCGGGCGGGGGTACCGGCGCAGGCAGATCTTGCATGTCAACCTGTGGCTCGGTTGCGCTCATCCTGAGCCTCGCCCGCCGCAGCCGCACGCGACGGCTGCGGCGAAGGTCATCCTGACCCACCGCACCTTGGGCAAGCCGCTGTTGCCCGGGAGTCCAGAAGCTGCCGGAACTGCGCCCAAGACACCCGAAGACCGCAGTTTCGGCTTCCTCGTTGAGTCCTTTATCGGCGATACATGCGCGTTCAGCGCAGGGCAATTCCACTGAAGATGGAGATCAGGCAAGCCCCGCGCAAGGCTTGCCAATACTGGCAAAACCTGCGCTCTCACATCCCCCCAAAAAAGGTGGATCGCGACCCTTGTCTGCTGATGAAGAATCCTGCCGCGAAGGGACCACCCACGAGCTAGACTCCTCGCTCGAAGGCCCCCTCATGAGTAGCCGAGAACCCCGCCTCTCGTGGCCTAACGACCGCGCAAAGGTCTCGGGCCGTACAAGGCCTCGCGAGCACGGATCAAAGCCATCACGGCCTCGGCGCAGCGATCGACCCGTATGCGGTGGTCCCACGGAGCCGCCCGGACGCCGCCCAACGCGTCCCGCGGGCTTCGAATGCAGTAGCACCCCGACTCGCGAACCTCGAGCTGCATGACGAAGCGTGCCGCCGCGCGCAACGTCTCCCGATACATCTCGGCCCGAGCACGATCTCCGATGCGGTCCGCCAGCAATGCACCATCCGCCAAGGCCGCCAGATACAGGGCTGTGTCCGCCCCCACCACACCCAACTCGCGAACGTTGATCGCACCCACCAGGTCCGGCCAGGGACAGACCGTCGCCGTCACCTGCAAGGCTGCGAAGCGATCGAGAATCGAGAACACCAGGTCGCTGACTCGCGCATCATTCGTCGCGGCATAAGCCAATGAAAACGCCCTGGCCAATGCGGCAGCCGCCTGCGGTTGCGCGAGAGTCTCCTCGTCTTTCGAGTAGTACTGCAAAGCCCGCTGAGCGGCCCGCTGGATTCGCGGATCTCGGCCGGCCTCCGGCAATCCGCAGAGAGCCGCCAAGGCCCACCCCGCCGCCTTTCCCCCACCCGTGGCAGCTTCTGGGTGATCGGGCAGGATGATGGCCAAGCGACCGTTTTCGTGCTGAACCGAGAGCAAGCCGTCACGCAGACCCTCCATCTGCTGTTTGGCGGAAAGCACCGGCTGGGTTGCAGCCGAGCCTCCCGCCGGACGGGTTGTCGGCTCCAGACACTCGGCCCCCAACGCCGTCATGGCAAGAAGGAGTCGCGCTGATAGCTCGAGTTGGTCCTCGTGACCGGGAAAAGACAGCGCCAGACCACGGCCCACGACTTCGATCCGTCCGTCTTCGCTAACCCTTTCTGCTGATAGAGGTTGTAAGAATTCAGCATTCCGGCGAATTCCGCGCTGGGCTTTGCTCAGAAGATCCCGATCGCCGCTCCAGGCGGCGTAGGTCGCCAAACCCTGCAAGGCCACCAACTGCACCACGGCAGAGTTGCCTTCCGTGTATCTGTCCTCAGCCGGGATGTACTCGTGCGCGAACCAGCCTGTGCTGTTCTGACGATAGGCCAGATAATCGCCCAGTCGATGAATGGCCGCATCCAAGTCTGTCGCCGTCGCAACATCCGGCACCAACGAATCTCCCCGCCATAGCCGAATGGGTGACTCATGAGCAGCCGCCTGCCACAAATGATACGCCGGTATCCTGAAATAACTTATCTCCCTTTCGAAGCGAAGCTTATCAGCGTGCCTCAGTTCCACCGATGCTTCCGCAGCTTGGATGGCCAAATCTGCCGAGAAGCCCTTGCTCACCACCTCGCTAGGCCGTGTCCAGCCCCGACGACCCCGATACTCCACCCCGATCCCCTCCACGGCCGGCTCGAACGCGTGCAGGAGCGACTCCGGCCAGGTCGCGTTCTCGCCATACTGATATTCAACTGGAACCCATGAGGTCATCAGTTCAAATTCAAGACCGAGGCTGTCCCCACCATCACGAAGATCATCCGCTCGCAGACCACCCGGTTTCCGTTCCTCGCGGCTGAGCCCAGCCAATCGTCGTGCCTCGTCGGCGAGACGTGTGCCTGCTGCCAGCGCGGCATCCAGCACCGGCATCTCCGGCGATTCGGCCTCCGCCAGCACGCCGCCATCGCTTCGAAGAGTGAGATGCACGCGGCCTTGAATGCCCTCGAGGGCGGGAGGCCGATATCGAGGGGGTAGCTCCGTCCCCTTAGTGATCTTCTCCCTGAAGGCCCTCCTGGCTGTCTTCACCAGTAATACCAAGTCGGGATAAGAGATTTGATCCGTCCCAATGAAGCCGACGGGAGTCGCAGGCTGGCTTGTCGGGGAGGTTGTCGTCTGTCTGCCCGCCAGCCTCCCTGTGTCCTGTTCGTGGGAGGCGACCGGAACCACCACCGAGGCAGAGCCGAGTAACGCGGCCGACAGCCCTAACCCTAAGGTGAAAATGAGATAAGGACGACAACTCCGGTAGCTGCCCACCGGTCGTGTCCGGTCCCCATGCCACAGCCGGCGCATGCTTCCCGTGTGCTCAGTGTGATTGGCGACTCGCAACATCGGCTCCTCCATCACGCCCGCAGACGAATCGAACCTGCCGGCGACCGGCCTCACATTCGATCGGCAGGTATCCGGCGGGATCACCATCCGTCTGAACCGGCACCGCTCGAACGCCGATGGCGCGAGCGACAACCGCCCGAACCTGCCGGTAGACCACGCCGGGCCGCTGCCAATGACGGCCGCGCCACATCTCCAGCCCCCAACGGAGCACGTCGCCCGGCCATCGACACGGCAGCACACAGACATCGAGGAGGCCGTCATCCGGCACCGCCGCGGGGAACAACCGCAAGCCGAGCGCATATCGCGGTACATTTCCGACAAACAGCAAACATGGTCCTCTGAAGATCATTTCCCCATCGGCCTCGACCTCTACCGCCGCCGCCGGACGTTCCAACAAGGCCCGCCCGACCGGTGAGACGTACGACCAGTACGAAATGTGCCGCCGCCGCTGCCGCGCCAGGCGATGCACCGCCTCCGCATCAAACCCAACGCCGGTCATCAGCAGGAAACTTCGCCCGTTCATCGTGGGCTGGTCCACGAGGAGACTCCGGCCCGTCGACCAGGCCGCATACAGCGGTGCCGCCTCGCTCCGCAAGCCGAGGTAACGCCCCATGATGTTCTCCGTGCCGCACGGGGCCACCAGCAGCCGGACATCCGAATTCGCGAGACCGCCCGCGATCTCCCGAACGGTCCCATCGCCCCCGACCGCGATCACGGTATCCACGCCATCGCTTGCGGCCTGCTCGGCGAGCCGGCACGCGTGGCCCGGCCGTTCCGTTACCTTAACCCGCACGAAGTGGCCGTCCTGCCGAAATCGATCAGCCAATTGGAGAATCAAGGACGCGGCGCCGCGGCGTCCGGCAGCAGGGTTGACGATCATCTGCACCAAGGCGCCGTCGGGCATCAGTCGAGGTCACTCCTTCATGACGCCGGCAGAACATGCCGCCGGAGGATGGCCCATACTCGAACGCCGAGCCAACCGGCAGCAGCCTGGCTCGTCTCGCTTCTCGCGCCGAAGACCGGTATGTTACGCGACCGGCAAATGCCTGCCGAGTTGGAGGAACGACCGTCCATGCCCCGAAAGACCGCCACGCGACCGCCCACCACCACCGCCACCGGCCGCCGCCGAAGCCGGGCGTCCGCCGCCGACAAGATCGTCGCTCTCGCCGAATCCGTGGTCGCCACGGCCGCTAAGAAACGCGATCCGTCGATTGAAATCCCGCTGCGAACGCTGTCCAACGCCGAGTACAACGCCCGCCGGCGGATCATCGAGATGGGCGACAAGACCGCCACGCGCAACTTCTTCGACCTGAACAAGGCCAAGAGCTTCATGCAGACGCTGCTGATCGCCAGCGGTTGCAAGAAGCTGATCGACGAGCAGAAGACGGTCAGCATCCGCGGACTATACTACCTGAGCAAGCACACGATCCCCGGCACCAACGAGAAGACCTTCAAGGACCAGGAGGAGAGCGACCCGATCATCGAGGATCTGGAAGTCGCTCTGGAGACGCTCCGTGAGGAATTGCACGTCTTCGCCGACAGCCGCGGCAGCATCGCCGGCAACCTCACCGTCGCCAGCCGTGGCGACGTGATCGATCTGCGGCGGATGGGCGCCGGCGGCTTCTCCATCCCCAGCATCGTCGAGCCGGACGTCTTTCAATTCAAGAAGTGCGACGCCAAGTTCATCCTCCACGTCGAAAAAGGCACGGTCTGGGCTCGGTTCAACGAAGACAAGTTCTGGCAGAAGCACAATTGCATTCTGGTCCACGGCGGCGGACAGCCCCCGCGCGGCGTCCGCCGGCTGCTGCGGCGGATGCACGAGGAACTGGAGCTGCCGGTCTACTGCCTGCTCGACAACGATCCCTGGGGGTACTACATCTACAGTGTCATCAAGCAAGGCTCGATCAACCTGGCCTTCGAGTCGCAGCGGATGGCCGTGCCGGAAGCGAAGTTCATCGGCATCCGCAGCAGCGATTACGAGGACTACGACCTGTCCGACGACGTGAAGATCGCCGTCGACGACAAGGACGTGAAACGCTGCAAGCAGATCCTGGCCTACCCGTGGTTCAAGGGGAAGAAGGAGTGGGAGAAGGAGATCAACGCCCTGCTCAAGCACGGGTTCAAGATGGAAGTCGAATCGCTGCTGACCAAGAGCATCAGCTTCGTGACGGAGACCTACGTGCCGGAACGGCTGAAGCAGCGGTCGAAGTGGCTGGACTAAACGCCGAAATGTCGAAGTGCGGAGGCGCCGGAGCGTCGCTCGTGGTATAATCTCGATGGTGTCCGATGACCGACGCCCGCGACTGGTACCGCCTGGACCGCTCCGCCTTCTCCGTCGTCCCTCTCGACGAACAGGACGACGAAGGCGCCTATTGGCGGACCAAGACGCCGGAGGAGCGCATGCGGGCACTGGAATATCTTCGACGGATGGCCTATGGAGACGCCGCTACCGCCAGACTTCAAAGAGTTCTTAGCGTTGCTGAACTCGGAGAAGATTGAATACCTGCTCGTCGGAGGCTATGCGGTCAGCTATCACGGCTACCCGCGTCCGACCGGCGACCTGGACGTGTGGGTGAATCCGCGGCCCGACAACGCAGACAAGCTGGTTAAAGTCCTTGCTGACTTCGGCTTCGGCAGCGCGGAGGCCACGCCAGCGCTGTTCCTCACTCCGGGCCGCGTGGTCAGAATGGGAGTCCCCCCCCTCCGCATCGAGATCATCAACAAGGTTTCAGGACTGGATTTTCCACCGAGCTACGCCCGCGGCGTCGAGGCGATCCTGGATGGTGTACCCGTTCGGGTGATGGCCCTCGACGATCTGATCGTCAACAAGCGTGCTGCCGGTCGAGCAAAAGACGCCAACGACCTGAAGCACCTGGGCGGGAGGGAAAAGAGCTGAGGTGCTGGACAAGGCGGGTTGCCCGCGGCGCCGCCATGGCGATTGTCAACCCCGTGCCGGGCCAGGAGAGTCGCAACAGCGACTTCCTGCTGGAGAACGGCGCCGCGATCAAGATCAACAACCTGGCCACCCTGACGCACAAGCTCTCGGCCTTGCTCAATGACCCCCGGCGGCTGGCTGCGCTCAAGCAGAACGCCAGGCGGCTGGGACGCCCGCGGGCGGCCTTTGACATTGCCCGACAGATCCTGGGCAAAACCGCCAATCCGGAATTTTCCGCGTCAGGGTGATCCGGCGCGCCGACGGTCCTAAACGATCGCGACCAGCCGGCGAATCCAACTGGTTGTCCCAGTTTGGCGGCACAGAGGATCGTCAGACCGTTTTTTCTGAAGCTCCCTGAATGGCAAGTATACACCTGCCTATTTACGCCAAAAGACTGCAACAAAGCACTTCTTGGAAAGGAGTTACGGACGCAAGCCAACGGCTGCGCGACCAAAACCCGCTAGATCATCCTGAAGTCGTTCCTTCGCTGCGCCGACAATAAGTCGCCTCAAGGCAGTCCGAAGGCGTCGGGGAAACACATTCGCTGGCACCGGTCTGGTCCAAGCCGGTTCTTGCCAACCCTCCCCGGCTCCGCGGCGGAGGTTCCTGCCCGAAACCGCCGCCCGATTCGGTCGGCCGCCGCGATGCATTCGGCCGGGATGGCGCATTGTCCTCCGCGCCATTCCGGCCGGCATCCGGACCGAATGACCCAGCGCGGCGAACGACAATCGACCCAACGGTCCGGAGGACAAGAAGGAGTCAGGTCAATGCTCAAAGACGCGAAACTCGGAACGAGAATGGGACTCGGCTTCGGCACCCTGGTGGTCATCTCCGCTGCGCTCGGGGTCATCGGCTGGCTGGGCGTGAACGAAATCAACAAGACGGTAGCGCTGGACCAGAAGGGCAGCGAATGCCTGGAGTCGTTGAACCAGTGCGCCACGCTCCGCCGCGACTTCTCCGCCCGCGGTTTCGCCAAGGCCGAGGGGCAGACCCAGAATGCCGCCGAGCAATGGCTGGCCGCCTACGATGAGCTGGTCAGTCGCCTGCGCGGCACACAGGCCGTCGAGGGGCTTCACGCGGAAGACCATGAGCTTCTCCAGACCGCACTCGCCAAGAGCGAAGACTACAAAGCGGCTTTCGACAATCTGGCTGAAGCCCGCAAGACCAAGGATGCCGCCTTCGAGACTTGGCGCAAGACCGGCTGGAGCGTCACGGAAGAAGTCAACAAGGCAGTCACCACCATCATCGAGCCAGCCGCCCAGGCGGCGCGGGAGTCCGAACAACTCGACGACGTAATCCGCTGGGCGCAGGTTGCCGATCGCCTGCACAAGGAAGTGTTCGAGCCGTTCCTGGTATTGCGGGTCTGCGGCGTGTACCTCATGACCACCCAAGCGGATGAGCAATGGACCGCCTTCCAGGAACAGTACAAGAAGGTGCAGGCCGGCCTGGCCGCCTGGACCAACCTGGTGAAGGGCGAGCCGCAACTGGAGAAGGTTGCCGCCGACATCGCCGGCTACTTCACGCAATATGAAGCGGCGGGCTCACAGTACTATCAGGGGATCACCGCCGGTCGCCAGGCGGAAACCCGCCTCGCGAGTGTGGCTGGGGACATCGTCAAGACGATCCATGAACTCCAAACCGGGATGCGAACCGAGCTGGAAACCATCACTGCCCGCACTAGCCTGCTGCTGACCATCGCGGGAATCGGCGTGGTCATCGTCGGCACGCTGCTGGCGGTCCTGATCACCCGCAGCATCGTGAAGCCGATCAACCGCATCATCGCCAACCTGAACGAAGGGGCCGACCAGGTCACCGACGCCGCCGCCCAGGTTTCCAGCGCCTCACAGCTACTGGCCGAGGGCGCCAGCGAACAGGCTTCCTCGCTGGAAGAGACCTCGAGTGCCTTGGAGGAGATGTCGGCCATGACCCGAGCCAACGCGGAAAACGCCCGCCAGGCTCGAGACCTGACCACCGAGGCCAAGTCTGCCGCCGAAAACGGCGACCAGACCATGCACGCCCTCAACAATGCCATGGGTGAGATCAATGAGTCCTCGAACGAGATCAGCAAGATCATCAAGGTGATCGAGGAAATCGCCTTCCAGACCAACCTCTTGGCCCTCAATGCGGCCGTGGAGGCGGCCCGGGCTGGCGAGCACGGCAAAGGCTTCGCCGTCGTGGCGGATGAGGTCCGCAACCTGGCCCAGCGGGCCGCGAAGGCTTCTCGCGAGATCACCGGCCTCATCGAAAACTCGGTGACCAAGGTCCGCGAAGGCACCAACGTCGCCGGGGAAGTCGGCAAGGCCCTAGGGGCGATTGTCAGTAACGTGACGCAGGTCGCCAACCTGGTAACCGGCATCACCAAGGCTTCCGAAGAGCAGGCTCAGGGCGTCGACCAGATCACCACGGCCGTCAGTCAGATGGACAAGGTGACGCAGCAGAACGCCGCTGGAGCGGAGGAATCCGCCTCGGCCGCGGAGCAGCTCTCGGCACAGGCCGAGACTGTTAAGGGAATGGTCGGGGAGCTGGTTGCCCTCGTCGGCGGTCGCTACAACGCCGCGCTGGCCGGCGGTCCCCGAAGTCCGTCCTCGGCCACCAAGCCCAGAACGGGGCCGGGTCACAAGCAGCCCATCGCTTCGCCCAAGAAGAAGGCCACCCCTCCGAAAACGACCAACGCTCCGGCGGAACCTGTGGCGGCAGCAACCGAGCTTTCCTTTGACAAGGACACCGCCAATCTCTCGGAGTTCTGAACCGAACCGTACCGACGCGGAAGGGCGGGCGACGGCGCGACACGAGCCGGCGCCCGCCCGCGTTTTTCCCCCAGAGAATCGCGAGATCCTGGACGCGGCAGCCCGCCGGCGGCAGCCCGTCGGCGGGTGAGTTCTCCAGACAAGGAATCCGACTTGCTCCGAAGATAAACTCTGATCTAATATGGTTCGCCCAGAGTCGACCGCATGGCCGCCTCGACGCCTTGCCAGCAGCGTCGATCGGGGCCGCGGCGGTCGTTGCATTGGGTTGCGGTGCGATACCCCGGGTCGCAACGCAGAAGCCTTGCGACGCAGGTTGGAGAGGTGTCCGAGTGGCTGAAGGAGCCGCATTCGAAATGCGGTCTGCGGGTAACTGCAGCGGGGGTTCGAATCCCTCCCTCTCCGTTGCATCGGCCGGATCCAGACGAAGGCGCAGCACCTACAGCGAGTGGTGATTTCAACGGCTTTTCGGCTGGGGAGATTGTGCTGAACTTGTTTCGAGCCGCAGCCGTCTCTACCCGCGTGCCCTCAGGGTGTTCCACGCCCGCAGTGCCGCCACGGCCGCGCCAACGGCCGCCGACGGCAGCGTGGAGAAAGCCAGGAAACCCGGCCGTAACGCGCCCGCTTGGTCGCCGCCGGCGGTATCAAGGTAACGCCCCGCCAGACCAACATCGCCGCACCCGCCGATCAAGCCCGCCAAGCAGGACTCCAACCGGCGTCGGAGCAACAGACCGCGGTGCGGATCCGCGCATATCCTGCCCGAGCGTTGCCCAACGACCACGCGATCCAGAAGAATGCCGCGGTACTCGTGGTCGGGATTCAGCGAGCAGTACGACATACCGCGATACGGAGTATCCGCCCGGCCGTTTTTGACGGTCCAGAGCCGATCGAAGATCAACTCAGCCAGTACCACCGCCGTCGTCTCCATCCAGGCGACGGCAACCGACTCTCCGGTCAGGGCAGCGTCTTCGGGAAATGAAGCTGTTGGCAAACCGTTTTCAACGGTAGCCTGCGGCCTCAGCAAGTTGGCATAGATTCGATTGAAGGCCCGTACAGAAACGAGTTCCTCAAAACGAGGACCAAGAGCACTGTGCATTTGCCACGCCTTCTGCATCCAGGCTTGTGCCCGGTCGAGCGGGATCAAATCTCCCCGCAGCTTGAGCGCCTCGGCGATGCCGGTCCCGCCGCCCAGGTAATAGGCGTGGTCTACCCCGCGAAAAAGCCCCTCGGAAGCGAACTGCTCGCCCAAGCCGCAATAGTCGGCATCGCTGCCCAACTCCGCGATCGGACTCGCCAGCGCGATTCCCCGCCGTCGCAACGTAGCTTCCAGCGCCGAGAGGTAATCCGGAATCCGCGGACCGTGGTTGATGCGGCTGATGCCTCGTCCATCCGGAGTCTTCAACCCTGGCAAGCAGATACCCAGGAGTAGAGGCCCTCTGCCGATCTGACCGGCTACTTCCTCCACGACCTCGGCGGCAGCCTCGACCCACAGTTCTCCTTGTCGAGTCTCCGCTTCGCTCAGAATCTCGCCGCGGTCGTCGCACTCCGCCGCCTGATCCGCAAAGGGCCTGGGAATGAAACCCGGAGCAGTCTGATAGACTCGGCAAGCCCCCGCGCCGATCAGCGAGAACGTGGTCGGACGGTGCAGCGCATCGCACGCCACGGCCACGGCGTGAACCTTGGTCGCGCCGCCGTCCACGCCCACAAGGTTGACCGAGGTATCGGGCACTCGCGCCACGCTCCTTGCAGGACGCACCCGCCGGGCCGGGCCATTCAGGAAACCCCGTTGGGATGGTAACGCACGAACGCCTCCATCGCTTCATATTCGGGCAGGCCCAACCGGTCGTAGATCTGGGCGGTGTGACGATTACGGTCCTCGGCACGCTGCCAGAACTCCCGAGTATCCCACGGGCCGGGAAACAGCGCTTTGTCTTTCTGCGATTGATGCTTGAAAATCGCCATCCGCTTGCGTTCCACCTCGTCCGGGCTGAGCGGCACGGCCATTTCGATGGTCTCCGGTTCCCATTCCTGCCAGGTTCCCCGGTACAACCACACCTCGCACTCTCTCATCCAGTCTTCATTCTGAAGGCGAGCGACCGTCGTGGTGATCGCCCGCAGGCAGACCCGGTGGGTGCCGTGCGGATCGGAAAGGTCGCCGGCGGCGTAGATCTGATGCGGCCGGATGGATTGCAAGAGGCCGGCGACGATCCGGAAATCGTCCTCGCTGAGGGGCTTCTTCTTCACGCGCCCGGTTTCGTAGAACGGGAGATCGAGAAAGTGGATGTTCTCGTGCCTGACGCCGGAATAGCGGGCGGCGGCGCGAGCCTCGCTGCGGCGGATCAACCCCTTGATGCGCTGCAACTCCGGGCTGTCGATCTCGCCCGGGCGTTTCGCCCGCACGAAGGCCTCGACCGCCCTCTCGATCCGCTCGACCTCCGGTTCGCTGAACAGCGCGAACGCCCGGCAGAACTCCGTGATGAAGTCGACATGCCGCACGGCCTCGTCATCGAACACAGCGATGTTGCCGGAGGTCTGGTAGGCGACATGTACTTCGTGCCCCTGATCGCAGAGCCGGATCAGCGTTCCGCCCATGGTGATCACATCGTCATCAGGGTGCGGGCTAAACACCACCACACGCTTGGGAAAGACATCCGGGCGACCGTCCGGCCGCGGCCTGCCGGGCTTGCCGCCGGGCCAGCCGGTAATGGTGTTTTGCAGTTTCTTGAAAACCTCGATATTGACGTCATAGGCTGAACCGCGGCTGGAGATCAGCTCCTGCAAGCCGTGTTCGTTGTAATCCTCGCTGACCAGCTTGAGGATGGGCTTGTTCAGCTTGCGGGCCAGCCAGATGACGGCCCGCTTGGTCGTGGCCTCGTCCCATGTGCGGCCGCTCCGGGCCAGGGGACCGAGCAACCAGGGAGTTTTGTGAGCGGTCAGTTCGCCCGCGGCAGCGCGGTCGAGCACGACAAGGGCGTTCGGATGCTCCTGCAAGAAGCTGGCGGCGACGGCGTCGGTGACCGCTCCCTCCACCGCCTCGCGAATGATCTGGGCCTTGGCCTCTCCGAAGGCGATGAGCACCACCCGCCTGGCTTCGAGGATGGTGCCCACGCCCATGGTGATCGCCCGCCGCGGCACGTTCCATTCGCCGAAGAAATCGCTGGCCGCATCCAGCCGTGTCACCTTGTCCAGGGCGATCAACCGGGTGCGACTGGTCCGTGGGCTGCCCGGCTCGTTGAAGCCGACGTGTCCGGTGCGGCCGATGCCGAGGATCTGCAAGTCGATTCCCCCGGCCTCGCGGATGCGGTGCTCATACTCCTCGCAGTAGGCCGCGATGCGGTCCTGGGGTAACGTTCCATCGGGAATGTGCGTGTTGTTCCGATCGATGTCCACGTGATCGAAGAGATACTCGGCCATGAACCGGTGATAACTCTGCAAAGCGTCCGGCGGCATGGGCCAATACTCGTCCAGGTTGAACGTCACGACGTTTCTGAAGGACAACCCCTCCTCGCGATGCAGCCGAACCAGCTCGTCGTAGACGCTTTGCGGGGTGGAGCCGGTGGCCAGGCCCAATACGGCCTTCTCGCCTCGCAACGCCTTATCCCGGATCAGATTGGAAATCTCCCGCGCCACCGCGTGGCTGGCTGCGACGCTGGATTCGTACACCGCCACCGGGCATTTCTCTCGCCCGGCCGGTGCCGGATCGGAATGTTCGCGTCGCTCCGCTGGGCCAGGGTTCCTGTCGGTCATCGTCTTCTCCTCGGGGTCTTTCCGCTTTGCGTGAAAGCGGTCCATCGCTTCCGCCACCGCGGTCCAAGCCCCATGCGTGCCGTGCCCATGCTCACAGTGCAAGCGCCAGAGAACACACCTGAAAACCCCGCACACGCCAGGTGGTCTGTCCCGCCGGTCGGTCATGCGCGAAGCCTTCCAGCGCCAAGGGCCGCTCCAGAAGGTCGACCGGCTCCACCTCCTTGACCGGCAGCCGCCAGCGGATGTGGACACTCCCCGTAGCGCCGTGTACTTCGACCAATCGGAGAATCAGGCGATCGTCCTCCTCGGCTCGCTTAAGGGCCACGATCTCCACACTCGCCGGACCCGAGCAGCCCACTTCGAACGGCCGCCATTCCTCAGCCGGTGCCGCCGCCCCCGCCGGTCGGACCAGTAATGGCCGATTGAGCGCCTCGGCCTGGCGGGCCACCCCCGCCGCCCGCCAATCGCCGTCGTGCGGCATCAGGCTGTAGGTGAATTCATGCCGGCCTTGATCGGCACGAGGGTCAGGAAAGACCGGGCTGCGCAACAGCGAAAGCCCCATCACATTGCCGCGACAGGAGTGCCCGTATTTCCCGTCGTTCAGGAGCGCTACTCCGCAGCCTGGCTCCGCGAGGTCCATCCACCGCTGAGCAGGCACTTCGTAGCGGGCCTTTTCCCACGAAGTGTTCGCCTGCACTGGTCGGGACAAATGCCCGAACTGTGTCTCGTAGGTGGCCGCATCCGCCCGGACCGCAACCGGAAACACGGCCCGCAGCAACGTACGCGACTCGCCCCAGTCCACCTGCGTCCGGATGTCCAGCCGGGGCGAACCGGCGGCGAGGATGTAGCGCTGGATGATGCGGCTCCGCACGCCGATCGGCCGCTCCACCTCGATGGCCGCGCGGAGCGGATGGGCCTCAACCACCTCCCGGCGTTCGACTGGGCCGACCACGAAATCGCCCGGCTCCTGATCGTGCCGCGCGATCTCCCAGGCGTCGTAGTGGCCGGGCACGTCCCGGTAAAGCACCAGCTGATTCAATGGAACGCGGCCTCCATCGCTCGCGGGAGCGCAGCACTCGCGCCTGAGCCGGCCACCCCGCAGGCTGGAGACTCGCCCGCTCTCGTCGATCTCGACCTCGACCAGCCCGTTGTTCAACCTCCATCCGTCCACCTTGACGGGCGGCAGGTCGGGAGGCGGCACCGCGGCCGAATCAACCGACACAACACCCAGTGCCGGACCCCACGGAACATGAATCAGTCGGCCGTCATGTTCCACCACGCCCGACACGTCGTGGGAAGCCGGGTTCCAGACGAGCAGGGCGTGGTGCCGTGTGGCGGCGGCGGTCTCCCCGCCCCACCGCCGCAAGCCCTGCTCGATCAGTTCGTCGCAGCAGGACTCGACCTCCCCAAGGTCCGCGCGGGCCTGATCATAGACCATCCCGATCGAAGAGCCGGGCAGGATATCATGGAACTGATTCAGCAGAAGGAGTCTCCAGGCACGCTCCAGCCGCCGCATCGCAAGGGCGGATTCCTCCGCCGGCGGTGAAGCCGGCCCAAAGAAGCTGAGCCACTCGGCCGTGCGGAGTTTCTCCTCCATTCGCCGATTGGCCCGCTTGATCCAGGCCTGCGAAGTGTAAGTGCCACGGTGAAACTCAAGGTACAACTCTCCCGCCCAGGTGGCCTGCTCGCGGCGATACTCCGGCAACGCCTCGAACCGCCGATGCAGTTCCTCGCAGAACTGATCAACCCGGCCGTGCCGCACCACCGGCAGACCTACGCTGAAGCCGGCCAGATCGGCGCGGAGGATCGTCTCTTCGCTCGGCCCGCCTCCGCCATCGCCGTACCCGAAGGGCTGTAACCACAGACCGACTTGAGCGCGATCCAGCCGGGCAACCTTCCCAGCACCTTCGAGCAACAATTGCGGACGATTGTCGGAGTTGTAATCCCCGCCGGGCGTGCAATGGGCCAACACCTCGCTGCCGTCCAACCCCCGCCAGAGGAAGGTCACGTGCGGAAACTCGTTGGTGTCGTTCCAGGAGAGCTTGTTGGTGATGAAGGTATCCAACCCCGAGAGCCGCATGATCTGCGGGAGGGCAGCGCAGAAGCCGAAGGTATCCGGCAAGTACAGATGACGCTGCGGAGCATGTCGGCCGAAGCGGTCCTGCCAGTAACGGATGCCGTGCAGAATCTGGCGAACCAGGGATTCCCCGCTAGGCAGGTTGCAGTCCGGTTCGACCCACATGGCCCCGCCTGCTTCCCAGCGGCCTTCGCGGACGCGGGCGGCGATCTCCGCGAACAGCTTCGGGGAATCCTCCTCCACCCAGGCGTACTGCTGGGCCTGCGAGGCAAGAAAACACAGGTCGGGATGTCGCTCCATCAGGCGCAGGACCGTGGCGAAGGTCCGCAGGCACTTGCGACGGGTTTCGCGAATCGGCCACAACCAGGCGGTGTCCAGATGAGCGTGACCGACCGCGACGCAGTGGGCCGCCCTGCGGTCCGCGCCTCGATGGAGGCCGCGATGAAGCTCGGCGAGGGCCTCCTCGGCGGTGTCGGCCACCCGAGCAAGGTTTACGGCCCGCGTGGCACGGTGCAGCGTTTCCATTAGCCGATGACGAGCAGTGAAGTCCGCGGGCAGGCGACGCAGAAGTTGCGTGGCGAATTGATAAGTATGCAGGAGCCGCCAGACATTCTCCTCCAACACGGCCAGGGAGCAGCGTTGCAGGCGGCCGGGCAGCGGCTCGCTCCAGCGAAGATGGTCCTCAGCGGACTCCCAGGGAAACAATTGCACGCCCCAGGGACGGTTGCACGCCGCCTCGATCCGCAGGTCCACGGTCTCTCCGCCGCGGGCCGGAGCGAACAATCTGACGCACTCGTGGTTGGCGTCCAGCCCGTGGTAGGGCACGCCGTCACGCCACCAAGTGGCTTCCGTTCCCGTCGAGAAACGCAAAACGACTGTGCGACCGGACATCGCTGCCGGTACTTGCCCGGTCAGGTGAAACCAGGCGGTGGACCAGACCGGACCCCAGCGGAATCCGACCTCGACCGGCTGGTAATCGCCGGCCGCGGCAGCCTCGGGGGACACCGGAGTCAGACACTGAAAGACCTCCGCTCTCAGGACGAGGTCATCGTGGAACACTGCCGGGGCCAGCACTTCCCGAGCGAAGTTCTCGAAGAACAGGATCGCGTTGTCCAACTCGTCTGGCACGGACGTTCGCCTATGGCCCAGGCACCGGGCCGGCCCTGGTGCTCAGCCGCTGCAACGCCTGCCAGCAGAGCAGCAGGCAACGGGGAACGTGGAACATGCCCTTCCACAGGCCGCCCTTCAGCGGCGTCGACAGGCCCCCGTCGCGGTGCAGGTAGCCGAACCACTCGCCGCATTCGCGGTCGGGAAAATGAGCCCACGTCCATTCGTGCATCTTCTCAAACCAATCCGCGTATCGTGATTCTCCCGTGGCCTCGTAAGCCAGCAACAAAGCGATCAGCGCCTCGTTGTGCGGCCACCAGAGTTTCATATCATGTTCGAGTTGCGGAGCGGGGCGGCCCTCCACATCGATCCAGTAGAACAGCCCGCCATATTGATCGTCCCAACCCCGCCGCAGAGCGATGTCCACCAGAGGAATCGCCTTCTCCGCCAGCGCCGGATCCTGCCGCCGCCGAGCCACTTCCAACATGAACCAGGCACACTCAATGACATGCCCTGGGTTCATGGCCCGGCCATCCGGACCTTCCAGACGCTCGCCCCTCGGACCCACGGTTTCCAAGACACAGTCATCATCGGGCTTGACGAAGTCGCGCAGGATCTCCTCCACACAGGCGTCAATCACCCCCTCGTAGGAACCGCCGGGGTCAACCTCCCGCATGCCATCCGATAGATACAGCAGGCACATCAGCGGAGAGAGTGATTTCATCGGCCGCGTTCGCGGATCGATTTTCGGAGGGATCAGGCCGGGTGTCCGCAGGTAACGCACAAAAGAGCGATGCAGTCCCTGCGCTCTTCGTAAGGCCCACTCCTCGCCGGTCGCAGCCGCCATTCCCGCAAACGCCAGCCCCGCGAACACCTCACTGAAAACGTAGCGCCTCATCCGTAACGGCCGGCCCTCCCGCGTCACGCAGAAGAACAGCTTGCCCGTCGCATCCACGGCACAGCGATCCAGGAATTCGCAGCCGTGGCGGGCGAGAGCCAGCCATTCCGGTCGCGGCTCGACCAGGCGGTAGAGCGTGGCGAACATCCAGGCGGCCCGACCCTGAAGCCAAATCGGCTTGTCATCGCCGTAGCGCCGACCCGTCCGATCCAGAAAGGTGAAAAAACCCCCGTATTCCAGATCGGGAGAGTGCGCTTGCCAGAATGGGACCACATCGCTTAGAAGGCTCTCGCGATACAGATTAGCAAGCTGGACGAGGCGGTCGTGGGTCATGGAGCCGTTCCAGGCGCTGAGCGCCGGATGCCCCTGCCGGGGCTATATCGTTATATAATAATAACATGAGTTCTATAAGCAAAGCACCCAGCGTTCGATTCCAGGAGCTTTGGACTCGTCTTCCCGTCACTGCGGCAGTCGACGTCGCCGTGGTCGGGGGCGGTCCGGCCGGCTGTGCTGCCGCCATCGCTGCGGCCCGCGAAGGTGCCACCACGGTGTTGATCGAGCAGTTCGGCTTCCTGGGCGGCATGGCCACCGCCGCGCTGGTGCCCGCCTGGTGCCCTTTCTCGGACCGCCGCACGTGGATCGTCCGCGGAATCGGCCTCGAAATCCTGGAGGAGATGAAATCCTCCATGCCGCACGTCGCTGCCGAAGCCGTGGATTGGGTGCCGATCGACCCCGAAGCTCTGAAAGCGATTTACGATCGCCGCGTGACGCAAGCAGGAGCCAGAGTACTCTTTCTGACGCACTTTGTCGACGTATTGCTCCGGGAGGATTCCGGCGACCGCCAGGCCCAGCCAACGGTCTCCGCAGCCTCTGTGCCACCGTCCCTTCCGCTCGGCGGTCACCGCGCCCTCGATTCCATCGTGCTGCACAACAAGTCCGGTCTGCAGCGAATCGAAGCTCGGGTCGTGGTGGACTGCACCGGCGACGCCGACGTGGCGGCGGCGGCGGGCCTGCCTTTCCACAAGGGAGACCCGCAAACCGGCGACCTACAACCCTGCACGATGTGCTTTGTTCTGGCCGGCGTCGACAACGCACGACTGCAACCCTGGCTCCTCCAGGATAACGGTCGCAACTTGCTGCTGAAGCCCTCCATCGCCGCCGCCAAGGCCGCCGGCGATTTGGACATTCCGGAAGAAGGCGCCAACGTGGCGTACCAGTCCCCCACCACCATCGGCCTCAATTTCGGTCACGTCTTCGACGTGGACGGCACGGACGCCGATCAGCTCTCGGAAGCCATGATCGAGGGCCGCCGTCTGGTTCGACATCTGGTGGACTTCATCCGCAAGTACCTGCCGGGTTGTGAACAAGCCTATCTCGTCAACAGCGGCGTGCAGATCGGTGTGCGCGAGACCCGCCGGATCGTGGGAGACTACGTGCTGACCTTGGACGATTACCTCAACCGCCGCGGCTTCGCGGACGAAATCGCCCGCAACGCCTACTACATTGATATTCACCTCTCACGAAAGGAATGGGAGCAGCAGCTCGGCCGCCCCATCGACTGGGCGGCCAAGATCCATCAATACCAGCCCGGTGAGTCGCATGGGATCCCCTACCGGTGCCTGACGCCGCTCGGTGCCCACAACCTGCTCGTCGCGGGTCGCTGCATCAGCACGGACCGCGCGGTGCAGGGAAGCACGCGCGTCATGCCCAACTGCCTGGCGATGGGCGAAGCGGCCGGCGTCGCGGCCGCCTGGGCCGCCCGCCACGCGGACGGGAATGTGCGTGCGGTGGACATACCCGCGCTACGGGCGCGCCTCCGAAATCTAGGGGCCTGGCTTCCCTGAACCGAGCGAATCAGCTTCTCCAGACAATCCGGCGGCGGGTACACCAGGCGACGAACGCCGCGAGAAGGAGGGTCTTGATTGCCGCCCGCAAGACACCCTGCCACGGAGTTGCCAGGACCGCCTGCAATGCGGATTCCAACCCGGTCAGGGCCGCGACCGGAGCCAGTAGACTGCGGATTCCGACATAGGCGATCATGGGATTCTGCCCGGTTTCCATCAGCAGATGCAACGCCCGCCGCAGCCGCGGCCCCCGAAGAACGATACTGAATCCCGCCAATGTGAAGCAGGCTGCGGCAGCGGTCACGAAGTAGAACCTATCCCTAAACCTGTCGAATGAGCAGAATGGCACAGGCCAGATGCAGGAAGCCCTGAAACAGCTTGGTCGACTTCTCCCAACGGATGCACAGGCGGCGGAAGTGTTGGATCCAGCCGATCGTCCGCTCCACCGTCCAGCGGCGCTTGTATCGGCGCAGCGGCCGGCCGTCCTGGGTCGGGTACCGGCGATTCGAGCGGTGCGGCGCGA
>CAZNFM010000028.1:0-64382 GCA_964572385.1 uncultured Planctomycetaceae bacterium
GACCGGCCGCGTAAATCCTGTACCCTTGTTGCAAGATCGCGCACGGTTATTTAGTATATTAGACCACCCGGATCGATCCGACTCAATCCGCAAACCCGGCGGGTTTTCCCGGATTAACGGACGCCCCGGTCTCGACACGATCGCGGCGGGCCACCGCGGGGGAATCATCGCTACAGAAAGCCGGATTATTCGGACCCCTGCCGCGACCGACTCGCCATGATCCTGAACCACCGGGATGGGGCCTGGGCGGGCCTGCTTGCGGGTTCGCTTCCGCGCTCGGATAATTCCGTCCCGGCCGATAGGAAACACTCTCGACCACGTCGGAAGCAACCTGACTCGGCCGCCGTTGACGGCCCCTGAGGAGGCGGAGCAACCCGATGAGCAAACCGAGCAAGTATGAGATGCCGAAGGTAGTCAAACCGCCGAAGGCCGGCAGGAAGCAAGTACTGCTGGTGGCGAGCGGCGATCTGCGGCCCGCCGCCAACCGTAATTGCTGGCCGACGCAGCAGGCGATGGAAGAGGCCCTGGGCCGGGCCGTCGCCGAGGCCGGGCACGAGCTGGTGCGGGCACATCCCTACGATGACAACGCCGGACATGGCTTCATCGCCTCGCAGCGACAGGGGATCGAGGTCTTTCGCCAGGTCGACCCCAAAGCGCCGCTGATCGTGGCGGAGTCCGTCTGGCAGTACACGCACCACGTCCTGCCGGGGCTGCTGACCCACCAGGGGCCGATCCTGACCGTGGCCAACTGGTCCGGACAATGGCCCGGCCTGGTCGGGATGCTCAACCTGAACGGCTCGCTGACCGCGGCGGGTGTGAAATACTCCACGCTATGGAGCGAGGATTTCACCGACGAATTCTTCACCACCGGCCTGCGCAAGTGGCTGAAGAAGGGCCGCCTCAAGCACCGCCTCGACCATGTCACGCCGCTGGAGGACGTGAAAGTCCCCTCCGCCGAACGACGCCTGGGCGTTGCTTTGGCCGAGCAGCTTCGCGCCGAAAAGGCGATCATGGGCGTCTTCGACGAGGGCTGCATGGGCATGTACAACGCCATCATCCCCGACGCCGTGTTGAATGAGACCGGCGTCTTCAAGGAACGGCTCAGCCAGTCGGCCCTCTATTACGAAACCATGCAGGTGCCGGACGACGAGGCCCGCGGCGTCCGCCAGTGGATGGAAGAGCGGGGGATGAGGTTTGTCACCGGGCGCGACCCGGCGACGGAGCTGACCGACGCGCAGATCCTCCTCCAGTGCAAGATGTACATTGCCGCGGTGCGCATCGCCGACGACTTCGGCTGTGATTGCATTGGTATCCAGTATCAGCAGGGCTTGAAGGACCTCCTGCCCGCCAGCGACTTGGTGGAAGGCACGCTAAATAACACGGAGAGGCCGCCGGTCCGCAGTCGCGACGGCGGCCGGGTGTTGTACGACGGTCAGCCGCTGCCGCACTTCAACGAGGTGGACGAGTGCGCCGGGCTGGACGCCCTGATGACCTTCCGGGTGCATCGGGCCATGGGCCAGCCGCCGGAAAACACGCTGCACGACGTCCGCTGGGGCGACTGGGACCGGTCCGGCACCGTCCCGGACTACGTCTGGGTGTTCCTCATCAGCGGGTCGGCCCCTCCGGCGCATTTCGTCGGCGGCTGGGCCGGGGCCTCGAGCGAACGCCAGCCCGACGTGTACTTCCGCCTCGGCGGCGGCACGCTGAAAGGTGTCTCCCGCCCCGGCGAGATCGTCTGGTCCCGCATCTACCTCGACGGCGGAAAGCTGAACATGGACCTCGGTCGGGCGGGCGTCGTGGAGCTGCCGCCGGAGGAGACCGAGCGGCGTTGGCGCGAAACCACGCCGCAATGGCCCATCATGCACGCCGTGACCTACGGCGTCACGCGGGACCAGTTCATGGCCAAGCATCAGGCCAACCACATCCACGTGGCCTACGCCAACAGCGCGGACGAGGCCGACCGAGCGATGCTGGCCAAGGCGGCGATGGCCGAGGCCCTGGGCATGAAGGTCCGCCTCTGCGGCACGCGGAAGAACGGCGCGGCGTGGTAGCACATGGCGGCTGGCGGGCGGGCCGGCGAAGCGCGAGCAGGGCGGTCGTCTCAACCGCCGGCAGGATGGTTGACGAGAAAGAATGACGGCGGCCTGCGGTTGATGCCCGCCGCCGCGGCATCGCCGACGGGGTTGAGATGGCTGGAAAACGTCGGATCATCATGACCCGCCTGATTCGCCGGCACGACGACGACGGCAGCTTCGACCGCGAATTCTGGCGCCGGATCGGGCCGGAGGGCCGCTGGGCGGCGATGCGGCAGATGGTGTGGGACTACATTGTGCTGCGAGGCGGCGATGAATCTGACCTCCGATTTCAGCGAACTGCTGCGAAGCTTCAACGCCGCGAAAGTGCGGTATCTCGTCGTCGGCGCGTACGCCGTCGCCTATCACAGTGAGCCGCGGTTCACGCAAGACTTCGACGTGTGGGTGGAACCCACCGCAGAGAACGCGGCCCGGGTGTGGCGAGCGCTGGAGAAGTTCGGTGCGCCATTGGCAGGCGTCCGCCCGGCGGATTTCGCCAGGGAGGAGATGGTCTTTCAGATGGGCATCGCGCCCAATCGCATCGACGTCATCATGGGCATCGACGGCGTCGCCTTCCGGACCGCCTGGAAGAACCGGGTGTCAGCCACGCTCGGCGGCGTCCCGGTGCAGGTCCTGGGCAAGTCTGATCTGATCCGCAACAAGCGCGCCAGCGGCCGGCCCCAGGATCTCCTCGATCTCCAGCGGTTGCAGCAACGAGCTTCGCGCCGATCGCGACCGCGCCCGAAGTAGCGGCCGGCACGCCCAATTGGCCAATCGCTGCCGAACCGACACCACTCCAAGGATTCCATTCCGCAACGTTGTTAACGCTACCACAACTACAATCATCATGTCTCATCGGTTCTGATGTATAGTTGTATGTCGTCCCCGCAAGAACGCTTGACAGAACAGGCGTCATCTAGTAAGATGCTTATTGTTGAGTAGCTTCTTCATGTCAGGGTTGGTCCTGCGGGCGGCTCACGATGGCCTAATCAGGCCGGCATGTCAACGAGGAGCAAGCGATGCGAAGAGACGACACCTCGAGCGTGGCGGGGGGGGGGAAGACAACTCGTGATATCTTGATGACCGGCGCGACATCACCGCCTGGTGATCGCGCGGCAGGGGCAGCCGCGTTCAGCTTTACGGCCTTCGGGCGCTTCAAGAGGTCCACCGTGAGACGCCTGCTCTGGATGCTGAAGGTCGCCGTGGCCGTCGCGTTGGTGTTGAACTGCTCCTATCCGCACCGGCTCCAGGCCGATCCGCCGTCGCCGTGCGAGTCGGTCGAGTGCTTCCTCGCCTTCCAGCAGGAGGTCTTTGCCTACCTGTTCAACGCTCCGTTCTCCGAGGGCGACCCCTGGGCCTACCGCCTCTTCGATGACCAGGGGAGCTATGTTCCCATCACCGGCGTCGGGGCCTACTCGGGCCGGATCTTCACCGAGCAGGCGTTCTCCTTCGAGTGTACGACCTACCTGCCCGTGCCGCTCGACTTCTCGAGCCTGCCGCCGGAACAGCAGCCGACGCCGGAGCAGATCCAGACGGCGATCGACGAGGGCCTGGAGTTCGCCTCCGTGGCGGGCGTCGTCCAGACCGCCACGGCGGAGCTGCCGATCCTGGGTTTCACGGTCAGCGGCACGCCCACGGAATTGGGCGCGTTCGTGAGCTACTTCGTCGTGGTCGGCGTGCTGGAGGCCGACGATCCGCTGATTGTGGGCGTGGAGCTTGTCACCGCGCCGCCGATTCCTCCGCCCTCCACCCCGCCGGGGCATCCCGCCTCCACGCCCCCACCGACCGGACGCGTGTCGCCAGTCGAGGCCCCCGAGATCATTGATCCGCCCACGGGGGAGATTCTCATCACCGGTCCATGCGACCAATGCGAGGCCGATTATCTGAACGCCGTGGGCGAGGCCGGTTACATCCGCGGCCTGGCCCTCGCGGAGGCAGACGCTAATTACAGCACCGCAGTGGCCGCTGCCGAGACGGCTTGGGGCATCGCCTCCGATCAGGCTTGGGCGACGTTTGATGCGGCCCGGCGGTTTGCACTTGCTGAGTTAAGCACTGAACTGCAGCGACTGGAGGACTTAAGACACGCCCAGATCGTCGAAGCCGGTCTCATATTCTTCGGCGCCGGCGCGGTCACCGGCGGTGCCATGCTCGTGTCACTCGTGGGCTCAGGGCCGGGAATGATGGTCATTCTAATCGCTTGGAGCGCATTTGTAGCCCGCCTAGCACAAATAGAATTGAGCTACCGTGCGGCGAAAGCCACCGCTCGGGCCCACTTTGGCGCACAAGAGCGTCTTGCACAAGACATCCTTGACGCCGCACTTTCCGCTGCGGCGGCCACCAGAGATGCCGCTGTGCGCGCGGCCGAGGCGGCCCGGGCGGCGGCGTACCGACAGGCCCAAGGCCAGTTTGCGGCTGCCGTGAGGGCCGCCTGGGAGGCGCGGGAGGCGTGCCGGCTGCTCCACAACTGCGACCCACATGGATGATGTAGCTTGGCGAGAACATGTGGACTCATGCAGGCTTCAACGATCGGATCTCGGTACTTGTCAGACGGCCGATTGCCGAGTGTACTTGCGAGGGAAAACCACCGTGGACACCAACCCACAGATCGCCATTGAGCAAGAAGTAATGCCCGCCCGTCCGACGAGTCCGGACAGGTTCGACGTGGTTCTTCTGGCCTTGACGCTCGCCGGCGTGTTCATGCTGGGCGGCTGGGGGCTTCTGAGCACCAACCCCAGGGCGCAGGGCCTCGCCACGGTCGGCGGCATCTTGTTGCCGCTGGGCGCGCTGCCTGCGCTACTGAGGCATCGACGGCGGACGATGCGGAGATATGGCATACGGCAGGCGAGGATACTTGGCTCGCTCGGATACCTGAGCATTCTGGGCGCCTGCGGAACGGTCGCTTTCGTTTCGTTGCAGCTTCCTCGGCTCCACCATCACGTATCGTTCGTGGGCCTGTCTTCGGAAGAGGCTGAACGAGTCACGGCCGCGAGCAGTTCAGCACTTGCGATCATGTGGGGAGGGCTGGCGGCGATGGGGGTGTTCATGACCCTGATGATTCTGGATATGCTGCACCTGCAAAGCCTCATGCGCAAGCGACGCTCGCAAGACACGACACAGATATGATGCATCGAGTGTGCCACGTCCGAGGACTTGCCCATGAGCGGTAATCCAGAAACGTCCCGCCAAGGCAAGCTGCCGGCCAGACGCCACCCAGCGGTAGACAAAACCCATCTGGCCATTCTGGCCCTTATCTGTGTGGGGGCACTAGCCTTCGGGATACCCATCATCCTGTTCGTCATTCATGGCGGGACGGCGGCGGCTCGTTACACCACCTACGCGGGGATTGTGCTGATCTGTCTTGGCTTCCTGCTCATGGGTCTGCGGGGCCGCCGGCAAACCCTCCGGAGCTGGGGCATTACGCCCTCGGGATTCCTGTTTCAAGCAGGTTATGCCGTATATCTTGGCGCCGCCGGAACCATGACGTTCGGTCTTGTGCAAGTCTCCCGACTCCAGATGGCCTCAACTGTGAGAGTGAGCGTCGAAAACGCGCCGGAGTTTCTGGCTACCGACAATGTTATCCTCGTGAGACTTCAAGTGGGCGTCGTGATCATGCTCGTGTTCTTGGCCTTGATGTTGCTCGATTTCGCGCATCTCCAAGTTCTCCGCAGCAGGGCCGGCGCCGAAGATTGGCAGGAGACCGGGCGTCCCAACGGCCGCTGCCGTGAAGGAGGCAGCTAGACCAGCCGCCGAGGCGGCCCGCGCGGCGGCGTACCGACAGGCCCACAACCGGTTTGCGGCTGCCGTGAGGGCCGCCTGGGAGGCGCGGGAGGCGTGCCGGCTGCTCCACGACTGCGACCCAGAGGGATGATGCAGCGTGCGGCGACAGGGAAGGGCTTAAGGTAAGAGAAACGTGCTCGCGGGGAGCTGATCAGGAAAGGACTAACATGGTCAAACACCTCCGACCAACAAGCGGACCACGAACCGGCGCGGGGCTGTTGGATAAGACCACGCTCATCCTTCTCGGCCTGATGTTGTTTGCGGCCTTGCTCGTGTTCACGATGATGCCCAGAGTCAGCCGCGGCGAGGCGACCCAGAAGGCGGCTTGCACGGCCGCCATCCTGCTGCCGCTTGGTCTGCTCGTCCTGGGATTACGTGGCCGCCGGCACATTTTCGTTCAGTGGAGCCTCAGGCAAACTCCCCTGCGACGCCTCGCTGGTTACATCATCTACGGGGGAGCCGCCGCCGCCTGCGGGTTTACATTGTTCCAGATCCCATTGGCCATCGGCGCCTCCCGCGTCGGCGTCTCCGCGGACCAATTGGACATCCTGCTGGCGAGGGAAGATGCCGTCATGGCTCGAATACGGGTCGGGTTGGTAATCCAAGTTGCTTTCTGCGCGGCGCTGGTGTTGGACGTGTTATACCTGTATCGTCGGCACTGCGATCGACGTCGCGACGATGCTCTCCCAATCGCGCCTGTCAGTGGGCCCGGGCAAAACGACGGACCCGCGTGAGCGACCAGTCCTCGCGCAGGAGAGTAGCTTCGTGTGGCCCTGGAGTTGGTCGTACGCAGGAGCAACCCGGCGTTGAATTGGAGTGTCGCCTTACGCGACCACTGGAAGGTCGAACCGCGGGTGACGCGGCTGATGGAGATCTCCATGAACACCGACTCGGAGCCAATGGTCAAAGGAAAGAGGCCGATTGGGTATCCGGACTCAACCACCCTGGCCCTGATGGCGCTCACCATGACGGGTCTTCTCGCCTTCGGCCTGCCGATGATGCTCGGCGGCCACGGCGGCGGGGCGAGATACACCTCCTATGCTGGCATCGTCACAATGTACCTCGGCTTTTTGCTAATGGGACTGCGGGGCCGCCGCCGGACCTCCGCGCTGTGGGGGATCCAGACTGACGGACTGCTCTTCCGCGCCGGCTACGGTGTCTATGTAGGAGCTTTCGCGACCTGTGCAATCATGTTCTTCATCACGGTCCGCGACAGCTTCGACCTGGCAGTTACTCGTGCCGACGTTGGCGAGCCGGCCCTGCCGAGCTCGATGGACAAGCTATCGGTGACCTTGTCAGCCTTGCTAGTGTGGTTTGCACTGATCTTGCTCGACCTAGCGTATCTGCGTTATCTCCGCGGTAACTCCGCCGCGAAGCCGCGCCCCAGTCTAGACTCCGGCGATAAGCGCCTCTGAGCAGGTCTCGGTAGCCCTCCAGGCGTTTGCCGGAGCATTGGCCTGCGCGGGTGCTTGGCTGGTTCCGGTCCTCGGCGCTGCAGTCGGCACAGCATGTGCTTTCACGGTCGCTGCGGCATATGCTGCTCGGTGCTATCAGGTTGCGCAGGCGCGATTGGCTGCAGAGCAGGCTGCGCGAGCCAAACACGATGCTAGAGTACGCCAAGCAGAGGCGACCCTCGGTGCGGCTCTGGACGCCGCAGCAGCCGCCAGAGATGCAGCCGTGCAGGCCGCTGAGGCGACACGCCAGGCGGCATACCGACAGGCCCAAGACCAGTTTGCGGCTGCCGTGAGGGCCGCCTGGGAGGCCCGGGAGGCCTGTCGGCGGCGCGACGCCTTCACCCCCGCACCACCCACCGCAGGATCTCCCCGATCTTCGGCGGCTTACCCTGGAGCAGCAGGGCCACGCGGAAGACACGCCCCGCCACCCACACGCACAGCACCGTCGTCAGCAGCGTGCCGACGATGCCCAGCAGCGGCTGCCACAGCGGCATGCCCGGCGGGATGGCCATGCGCAGGATCATCAGCATCGGCGTGGCCGGCGGAAAGAGCGACAGCAGCACGGAGAACAGGCTGTTGGGGTGCTGGATCACCACCGACATGGCGAAGAGCGGCACGCACATCAGCAGCCACACCGGCAGCAGCAGGTTCTGGGCCTCCTTCACGTCGTTGCAGCAGGCCCCCAGGGCCAGGAACATCGAGCCGAACATGAAGATGGTGATCGCCTGATACACCACGAACCAGCCCAGCAGCGACCACGAGATCGCGTCGGCGTAGCCGTAGTGACTCAGCGCCGCGAAGGCGCCGCCGAAGTAGATGCCCACCAGGGTTATGGAGATGCCCACCGAGCCGATCAACTTGCCCATCATCAGCTCGAACGGCGGGACCGAACCGAGCAGCACCTCGGCGATGCGCTGCATCTTCTCCTCCAGCACGCCGTTCAGCAGCGGCCCGGCCGTGATGCTGATGCTCATGAACATCAGCATGAGCAGCCCGAACGGCAGGCCGAAGGTCAGGGCGTCGTTCATTTGCTTGCCCTGGCGGATGTCGCCGCCGGCTTCCCGCTCCATCAGCCCCAGGTTCTCCACCGCGACCGGCCGCAGGGCCCGTTGCACCAGGGCCCGGTCGATCTGGGCGTGTTCCAGCCGCACGGACACGACGCGGTCGTTAAGGTGGCGGCTCAACCAGCGGCGAACTTGATCGTAGGTCGGCTGATTGGAGTAATAGCGGATCCGCTCCGCGGTCGGCCCGGCGTCGTCGAGCACGTCCGCCGGGATCACGATGAACGCGAACAGCCTGCCCTGCCGTACCCGGTCGGAAAGCGTCAACAGGTGCTCGTCCAGGCTACCGCCCGCCAGGGGGGCTGGTTCCAGAAGATACCGCGATTCGATCTGCCGTTTGCCTTCGGGGTCGAAGACTTCCGTCTGGTTGTGTTGCTCCATCGCTTCCTGGAGCGCGGCGAACATCTTCCCGGAGAGGTCCACCACGGCGATTCGCTTGTCCGCCGTGTCCACCCGGCCCTCCATGGCCGTCTGCACGAAGATGCCGCCGCCCATCAGCACCGGCATCAGCACCAGGGCGATCAGAAACGCCTTGGTCCGGATGGTGGCCCGGTACTCGCGGCTGGCGATGATCCATACCTTACGCATGGCCGGCCTCCTCCTGCGGACGGGCGATACGCACGAAGATATCGTGCAACGATGGGCGGGCCAGCTCGAAATGGCTCACGCGGCCGCGGCTGACCAGTTCCCGAAGGATCTTCTGCGGGTCGGCCTCCGCCGCCAGGCGCAGCTCCTGGAAGCGGCCGTAGTCGTTGACGTTTTCCACGCCCGGCAGGGTGGCGAAATCCACGCCGTTGTCTTCCATCCGCACGCGGAGCGTATCCGTGCCGTAGCGGTCCTGGATGGCGGAAAGCGTGCCGTCCAGCACCTTGCGGCCCTTGAAGATCATGAAGATAAAGTCGCACATCTTCTCCGCGACGTCCATGTCGTGGGTGGAGAAGATGATCGTGGCACCGGCCTTCTTCTGGTCGAGGATGGCGTCTTTCAGCACTTCCTGATTCACGGGATCCAGCCCGGAGAACGGCTCGTCGAGAATCAGCAGTTCCGGCCGGTGCAGGATGGTGGAGATGAACTGGATCTTCTGCGCCATGCCCTTGGAGAGCGTCTCCACCAGTTTGTTGCGGTAGGCCGCCAGCCCCAGCCGCTCCAGCCAGTCGCCGATCGCGGCCTGCGGCTGGCGCATGCCCTTCAGCTCCGCATAGAAAGCCAGCAGCTCGCCCACCCGCATCTTGCGGTACAGCCCGCGCTCTTCCGGCAGGTATCCGACGCGGTCGGACGCGGCCCCGGTGACGGTCGGCCCCTCGCCAAGCACGCGGATGGAGCCGCGGTCCGGCAGCAGGATCCGCATGAGCATTCGCAGCGTGGTGGTCTTGCCGGAGCCGTTGGGGCCAATAAAACCGTAAACGGCCCCGCGAGGAACATGCAGGGACAGGTCGTCCACGGCCGTCACCGGGCCGAAGGTCTTGGTGACGTGCTCGATTTCCACGGCGTTCATGGTTCGTCCCTGTCGCCGGCCGAGTGTCCGACTTGGCCCGCAGGCCGGCGACGCCACTGCCGAGTCAGACAGCATAACGGCTTGGGCGGTGCGGCCTTTCGCAGCCGGTGCCTGGCGCGAAAGGCGTCCTTCGCGCGCCGGCAGGATTCGCCCGATCTCGACCGAACGCGGCGAGTCTAGTCGCGTTCGACGAGACGGTCGATGAGAAAGCTGGACTGGGCCAAGGCCCGATCCGTGAACGGGCCGAAGTAGTCGCGGACCGCGAGGAACATCCGGGCGAAGCCTTCGTGATCCCGGCCGCAGACCAGTCGATGCAGCCGTTCAGCGGCGGAAACGAAGGCCTCGGTCACGCGCGCGGCGGCGGGGTTGGACATTTCGATGCCGGCGTACAGCTCCGGCGACTGGGCGAAATGCCGCGCGGTCATCAGCAACTCCATCAGATAGACCGGCGAGGTGAAGGCCAAGGTCTGCTCGACCGGCACGCCCAGGCCGGCCAGCGTCTCCCCGAGCACCTCGGTCGAGAAGTGCGTGAGCACCTGCACGACGGCCATGGCCTCGTCGTGCTCCTGCGGGGAGGCCTCCTTCACGATCAGCCCGCGAGCGTGAAACATTTGCCGCAGCCAGTTCAGCCACTCGTCGCCCCGGCCCGGACAGACCACGACCCGTTGGCCTTGCAGACTGTGCACGGAAGGGCCGAAGAGCGGATGAGTGCCCACGACCGAAGCACCGCACGAGGCCAGCATCTCCGCGACCGGCTCGGCCTTGAGGGAGGTCACGTCCATCATCAGGGCCTCGGGCCGCACCCGCGGGCCGAGTCGGCGGATGACTTCCACGGTCCGCTGAATGGGCACGCTGATGAGCACCACGTCGGCAACGGCGGCGGCGGTCTCCGGCGTCAGCTCGGTCTCCACGTCGGCGATCATGACGGCGTGGCCGAGGTCGGCAAAGAAGTCGGCCATCAAGCGGCCCATGCCGCCGCGGCCGCCGATCACGGCCACCGTGCGCGGCTCGACCTCCAGCGGCAATTCCGCCTGCAACGCAGCCTGCCGGTCGCGGCTGGCCCACAGGATCAGCCTAAACAAACTCTCGATCAGGTCCGGCGCGAGGCCGAGCGGGACCGCCCGACTGCGTCGGTCGTCAATGATCTCGTGCTCCCGCCGAAAGTCGCGGATCGGCAGCCCGTGCTTTCGCTTGTAGGCCGCGATTTCGCCGACCAGCCCGTAGCGGCGGGCCAGCAGCCGCAGGACCTCGTGGTCGATCGCGTCGATCATGGCCCGCAAGACCGGCAGCGGCCGATTCAGCGGGTCGTCGGGCGGAACGGTGGGATCGGACATGAGCAAAGCGTTTCCTGACGCCGCGGCCCGCCGGCCTGGGCTACTTGTTCGTGGAGGACGACGCCGTCGAGGCCAGGTTGGCCAACTGGCTGAGGGCCGTCTGCTGCGACTGCAACTGCCCGAGCACCTGTTCCATGTAATTAAACTGGGCGACCAGCCGCTCGCGGCGGCGGTCGAGCAGGGTCTGCATGGCGGTCATTCGCTCGGTGAGCAGGTCGGCCGAGTTCTGGAGCGTGTTTTCCTGGATGGCCAGCACGCCGTCTTCGCTGTCGGTGAGGCGCTCCAGTTCGCGTCGGATGATGCCGCTGAAACCGACCACGGTGCTGTTCCCTTCGTCGTCGGTGGTCTCATAGGTGAACAGCTTGACCACTCCCTCCGGGTCGCTCTCCAGGGCCTGCTGGAACCTGGTCTGGTCGAACTTCAGCGTGCCGCCGGAGGAGAAGGTGATGCCGACTTGGCTCAGGCGGTTCATGGTGGAGGGCAGCCCCGGCACGGTCCGGGTGGTCATGTTGGTCAGTTGATAGCGAATCCGGGTCACGGCGCTATCGCCGTTGAGCACGGCCCGCGTTCCGGCGTCGGCGTCGTAGCGGGTCAGCTCGGCGATCTTGCTGATGACGCTGTTGAAGGCGGTCACGAAGCTGGCCAGGTCGGAGGCGACGGCTTCGGTGTCGCGCGAGACCGTGACCGTGACCGCCTGGTCGCTGACGCCGACCAGATCCAGCCGCACGCCCGGCACCGCGTCGCTCAGGGTGTTGGACGAGCTTGTGATCACCAGCGGCGTATCGCTGCTGCCGTCGCCCAGGAGAACGACGGC
This sequence comes from uncultured Planctomycetaceae bacterium, assembly GCA_964572385.1. Classification (GTDB taxonomy): domain Bacteria; phylum Planctomycetota; class Phycisphaerae; order UBA1845; family UTPLA1; genus CAZNFM01. The sequence goes on from CAZNFM010000028.1 coordinate 12,008, forward strand.
ATCGCGGGCCTCGGTCAGCGTGCTGAAGGAAAGGCTGGTCGCGCCGCCGTCGATGGCCAGCCGCCCGTCTTGCCCGCTCAGGGCGCTGGTGATGTTCAGGCGGTAGGGGCGGTTGCCGCTGCCGTCGCTGAGGATGGCGGCGGTGACCTTGGCCCCGCTGCCGCGGACCTTGCTCAGGACGGTTTCGAGCGTGTCGCCGGCGGTGACGGTGATCTGCTTTTCGAACGCGCCGTTGAGGGTGGTGCTGCCGGCGGCGGCCGTCCCGGCGATCCCCAGGGCGCGGGCGGCCGTGCCGGACTCGTCGGCCACGCGGAGGGAGCCGGACCCTCCGGCCAAATCCTCGAGCAACAGGCCGTCGCCGGTGTCGTTGACGCGGGCAACCACGCTGATTCCGCGGGAGTTGATCTCGTCGATCACATCCTGGAGCGTCTTCTCGTCGCCCTGGGTCAGGTCGACGACGGCCGATTCGCCGCGGCTGTTGGTGATTCTGAACTTGCCGGGGGCCACGCCGCCGTAGCCGTAGGCGGCCAGGCGGGACGCGGTGGAGACGTACTGTCGCTGGAGGTTGCCGCTGGCCACGCGACTGGAGCTGCCGTTGTAGGCGATGCCGAGGTCGGCGGCGAGCGTTGAGCCGGGAACGTCGGCGATGATCAACGGGCCGTTGCCGCCGCTGTGGTCGATCAGCTCAACTCCCAGGCCGGAGGCGGAGATCGTCGCGGTGATGCCGGTGCCGGCGGCGTTGATGGCGTCGATCACCTCGGCCAGCGTCTGCGCCGAGCGGAGGTCCACCGTCGCCGTCGCTCCCGCTCGATCGGTCAGCAGCAGACTGCCCGGCCGGGCCTGAAGCTCCTCGCCGGTCAGGCTGGAGGTCGTGCTGGTCCCCGCCAGACCGAGGGCCAGGGCGGTGAAGCCGCCGTCGAGGTCGGTCACGGCCAGGTCCTGAAGCGGCCGCTGCGTCTCGTCGAGGGTCGTGTCGGTGAGGACCAGTCGCGAGCCGTCGATGCTCACTGACAAACCGGCCACGGCTTCGATGGCCGCGCGCACGTCGTCCAGCGTGACCGCCGTGCTGAGGTCGACGTCATGTTGTCCGCCGTCGCGAGTGCTGATGCGAATCCGCCCGGCCGGAATGCCGGCCCCCTGATGTAGATCGGCGAGTCGAGTGGCGAAGCTCAGGCCGCGAACCACGCCCGCGCCGCCGTTCAGGGAGCGGAGCAGCGTCGTATTCAAGCCGCTCAGCAGCCGCCGCGAGTTGATCGTGTTGCCGTTGGCAAAACCCAGAATACCGAGGTCTTCAGCGCTATTCGAGCCGTTCAGGGCTTCGACGCGAAAGGCGCTGTCGCCCGTGGTCAGGTCGGCGAGTTGCAGACCGGGACCGTCGGCGGCGATTTCCGCACGGACTTTCAATCCGCCGGCCCCGTCGTCATTGTCCACATGGCTGTTGATCAGCCGGAGGACATCGCCGACGGTTTCGACGAAGTACACATCGTCGCCGGTCAGGGTGCCCGTCGTCGCGGACTTGGCAATGCCCAGGGCGGCGGCCGTCGTGCCGTCCACATCGGCGATGGTCGTGGTGCCGGTCGTCGCGGACGTGTCGCGGACGACCAGATGCCCGCCCGAAAGAGAAACCTCCAGCCCCGCCGCGGCCCAGCCCTCGTGGGTGATGACGTCGCGAATGGTCACGGCTCCGCTCAGGTCGATCTGGGTCTCCAGGCCCGCCCGATTGGTCACCTTGATGACGCCGGCGGGCACGCCTCCGCCTCGATTCAACAGGGCCAGCCGCGTGGACAGATCGGTGGTGGTTCCGTCACCGTTGTTGCGGACTTCGTTCGTCAGGCGGCTGGACAGGTCGATGTCCAGGGCAGTCCCGTCGGCGAGCCGCAGCCGGAGATCCTTGAGGCCGTTGCGGGTGCGGACGCCGTTGCCGTCGTTGAGCTGCTCAAGGGGGGTGTCGTCGCTGAGCCGGATCAGCCGCTGGCCGGTGATCAGGCCGGCGGCGCTGGATCCGAGCAGGCCGAGGTCCGCGGCGGTGCCTCCGCCGGAGACCTCGGCCACGCTCAAAGGCCCGAGGGCCTCTCCGCTGGTGTCTTGCAGCACCAGACGATCGCCCTCGACGCGGACGTGAACTTCAATGGAGGTTGCCGAGTTGATGGCCGAGACCACGTCGTCGATGGTGACGGCCGTGCGGAGGTCGATCTCGGCGGACCGCCCGCCGCGATCGGTGATGCGGATCTTGCCGGCGCGAACGCCTTCGCCGCCGTTGAGCGCGCCCAAGCGGGTGGAGCGGTTCAGGGTTCCGGCGGCGGTTTCAATGGTCAGTGTTCCGGCGCCGACGGGCGAGGCGTTGCGCGAGGCCAGCCCGGAGGAGATGACCTGGTGCGTGGAGGCCAGGCTGCGGACGGTGAAGGTGTACTGCCCGACCGCGGCTTCAGAGGAGGCGGTGGCCAGCAGCACGGCTTCCTGGCTGCTGACGGCGCGGGCCCTGGAGAAGCTGGAGGCGGTGCTCAGACGCGAAGCGGTGTTTTGGAGTGAAAGCAACTGGGCAGAGAGCTGGATGTAGGCGGTGCGACGGCTGACCAGGGTGGCGAGCCGGGTCTTCATCTGCTCCAGAGGACGGCTCTGCAACGACATCAGCGAGTCCACCAGACTGCTGATGTCGATGCCCGAGACCAAGCCCACGCCGGAGGAAATACCTGCCATTGGAAAGTACCCCGTCTCAAGGCCCCGGGCGCGCACGGCGGCCGGGTGATTCTCGTATGAAATCCCCGCGAGGGCTCCGCGAACGCCAAGTCAGTTCAGCGGGCCGGGCCTGAGCGACTCCGCAGGGGCCCGAGGAGACAACCATCGCGTCGCCGCCCGGCGGGGATCATCATGCCCGGCAATGGGCGTCGAAGGTTCGAGGCGGACCGCTCGAAACCGTTTTCGCCCATCGACATAGCACGTCAGGATCAGACCGAGTTTGCGGCAGGTACTCTGATCGGGGTCGTGGGCCGGCATCGGAGTCCTCCTCAACGGCGATTCGCCGGGCGGCCGCCCGTCGCTAACTCGCGGCGGGACATAGGTGTTATCGGTTGATTGGTTCCTTCACTTGGAATCGCTTGGCCACTGATCCGGGGATCGAAGGCCGGCGGCCGGCGGACGCGTTCGAGCGCGTCGCCGGCCGCTGGATCGATTCAGGGTTTTCAGTGTTGCCGCGCGGGCTGCCGCTCCTAACCGAGCAGCGAGAGCACGATCTGCGGCAACTGGTTGGCGATGCCGAGCATCTGAGTGGTGGACTGGAGCATGATCTGCGCTCGCGTCAGCCGGGAGACCTCGACGGCATAATCGGTGTCGCGAATCGCGGATTCGGAGGCGGTCACGTTCTCCAGGGCGGTCCGCAGGCTGTTCAGGTTGGTTTCGACCTGGTTGGCCTGGAAGCCGCCGAGTCGGCCGCTGAGGGTGGCGATCTGCGAAATGGCCGAGGCCACGATCTGCTCGGCGGTCGGATGGTTGTCCGGGTCAACGACCTCGTTGGCGCCACCGGAACCCAGCGTATGCAGGTATCCGTTGACACTGTCCCCCAAATTGGACGTGGTGATCGCCGGGATGCCGACGCTGACCAGGCCGTCGGAGTTCACCTGCGGCCCGATCTGGAAATTGGCGCCTCCGCCGGTGATGGTGAAGTTGGTCGAGCCGACGGCGGTGCCGAAGGCGGTCGTCAGGTCGGCCACGATGTCCAACCCGTTGCTGCGGATCTTGGCCTGGAGGCCGCTCACCGTGGCGGGCTGACCGTTGAACATCACGCCCGCGTCGCGGCCGCGGTCTTCGTAGTCGCCCTGGTCGCCCGGAACAACCGTAAAGGTGCCGCTGATGGCCCGGACGGAGACGAACTCGGCGCTCCCGTAGTTGATGCTGTTGAAGGAGAGGCCGCCGGCGCTGGCCGTGGCGGAAATGCCAGTGAGGGCCTTGGCGTTCGTGATCGTGTTGGCGATGGAGGTGATCGAGGTGCTGCCGGTGAAGCTGAAGATCTCCGTGCCGCGGGCACCGCGGACCTCCAGAGTGATGTTGTTGGACTGCGAGAGGTGGCCGCTGGCGGAGAGACCGTTGTTACCGCCGAGGCCGATCGAGAGCTTGGCGGTCTCGGCGGCCTGCGTGACCTGGACATTGACGGCCTGCGTGCTGCCGCCCCAGACCCGGGCGCCGAAGACCTGCAACCGGGCGAGGGCGGTGTTGTCCTGGCCGTCGATGGTGTAGGCCAACTGGCCGTTCAGCAGCTTCTTGCCGTTGAACTGCGTGGAGTTGGCCACCCGGTTGATGGCCTCCAGCAACGAATCGACCTGGAGCTGGTTGGCCTCGATCTCGGAGGTGGACAAGGCGCCCGAGTTGGCCGACGTGTTGATCAACCCCTTGATCTCCAGCAGCATCTTGGAGACCTCGGCCAAAGCCGCGTCCGCGGTCGAGATCACGTTGATGGCTCGCTCGGAGTTGTTGATCGCGGCGTTCAGGCCGCGGATCTCGGAGCGAAGCGACTCGGACGCGATCAAGCCGGCGGGGTCGTCGGCTCCACGGTTGATGCGGAGGCCCGAACTGAGCCGCTCAAGCCGCGTGTTCAGATCGTTCTGATTACTGATCAGGTTCCGGATGGCCTGAAGGGACGAGACGTTGGTGTTGATGCGACTCATGGATTCCTCCCTGAACGCCCACGCCGGATCACTCGTTCCGCGTGGCTCCGCACACCACCTTGTGTGCGGTTCTCTTATCGGTTTCGCGCCGCCGGACTTTAGGGTGAATAACCTTTTCCGCGGCACGATCCGATCGGGCCTCCGCGTCCACCCGTTTTTCCCGCTTCCGGGTTCGGACGGCGGTTCAACCCGCCGGCGGGCGGCCGGCCACGCCGGGGCCACAGAAGACCGGGGTCTCGTGTGACCGAACGTTCTATCGGGCCGGTTGCACCGGAACTTTGGTTAGCCCCAGAATGAAATCTCCCACCGGCGGCCGCGGGGGTTTCTATCGGGGCCGCACCGCCCACCTTGCGCCGCCCGAACCGCCGCGTTCCGCGAGGAATCCGGCTGTTTACAGGACCTGGACGGGCTTGGACCGGCTATCGGACTTGCCGAAAAAAACATGAAAACGTGAAAAAAACTTGCTCCTCCGCATCGCCGCCGCCGGTTTCTGTACGGCGCGCGGTGCCTGGTCATGCCAACCCCGGACGACTACGCATACGGAAGATGCCCCCGAGCAGCGGCGGCTCGGTCTCGCGGATCGCGCATACCTCGCCTCGAGTTCAATCCATACCAGTCGCCCCGTGTGACCAGGCTGGAGCAAACGCGAACAAACAATCCCACGACTCTCTTCTTCTTTCACAACTCCAGCACGGATCCGCCGTGGCGGTACAATCCAGCGGCTGTTTCCGTTGGCCCGTGAACCAGCCAGACCGGCGAGCCTGATTGCTGCTCTGTTCGTTGGATTTCGACCGGCTGCCTACGTTCAGCCAGAGGTCCAGGATGAGCTTCGCCCCGGAACCCCGCGACCTGAGCCGTATCTGGTGGGGCGAACCACCGTCCGATTACGGCGTCCCTCCGGCGATCGTCGGAGCCGAAGGCTGCTACCTGATCGACGTTCTCGGCCGACGGTTTCTCGACGCCGCCGGCGGACTCACCGTCGGCCACCGCAACCCGATGATCCTCAACGCCGTGGTGGATCAGATCTGGAAGCTTCAGCAACTTCCCGCGGGATGCACCGCCGAGCCGGGCCATCAACTGGCCCGCGTGCTGATCGAACGCGCACCAAAGGGCTTGAGCCGCTGTCTGCTGGTCGGCAGCCGCTCCGACGCCTTGGCCGCGGCGCAGCATCTCGCCTCAGCCGTCACCCGCCGCGGCGAGTTCATCTTCCTGGACGAACCGGACGCCGCGCCTTGGCATCGTCTGCCGCTCGGCACGATCAACCTCGAACGAACACATTTCGTCCCACCACCGCGGTGCGGCCGCTGCCCGCTGGGCCGCACCTGGCCGGAGTGCGGGTTGGCCTGTGCGGATCTGGCGGGGGAAGCCGTCGATCGGCTGGGCGCGGACCGGGTCGCCGCCCTGGTGAGCGAGCCGATTCCCGTCGGGCCGGGCGTGGTCGTGCCGCCGGACGGATACTGGCCCCGCGTGCGTGAGGCTTGCGCGCAGCGGGGGGTGTTACTGGTGCTGGATGAAAGCCGCACCGGGTTGAATCGCACCGGTCCCTGGTGGGCTGCGGAACACTGGAATCTCGTGCCGGACGTGCTGGTGATCGGCGGATCGCTAGGGGCCGGCCTGCCGCTGGCCGCCGTCCTGACCGGCGATCGGCTGGCGGACGCGCTGGATCAACCGCTGCCGGCCCTGCCCGCCGCGATTCCCGCCGCGTCCGCGGCCGGAGTAGCCACCGTGCGTTTCCATCAGACGGCGGCTCTGGGCGACCGCTCTCGTCGACACGGAGCGGCCATCCTGAGCGGCCTGCGGGAGATCTGCGAACGTTCGCCGCGGCTGCGCCACGCCCGCGGTCTGGGCCTGCTTCTGGCCGTCGACTGCGTGGACGAGGCCGGCCGGCCCGACCCGCGGAGGTGCGCCCGGTGTCTGCGGCAGATGCGCGATTGGGGCTTCCTGTTCGGTCGCGGCGGTCGAGACGGAGAGGTCGTCACCATCGCCCCGCCACTGACATTGACCGAGGAGCAGGCGGACACGATCGTCAACGCCTTTGCCGAGTGGGCGGCCGCGCCGGAGTGACCGCCGCTCAGATTCTGGTCAGCTCGGATTCGGGCGACAGGTTCAGCTCCACCTTTTCGCCGTCGTCCTTGCGGAGAATGAGCCGCGCCAGCCACAGGCGGTCGTTCTTGCCGTGGGCGAACCAGCTTCCTGTCGGCCGCGGCTCGCAGGCGACAACCTCGCCTTCGACTTCGATGTGCCAATCGCCCTCGCGCGTGCGGATCGTCTGCCGCACGCGGACCCGCTGACCCGGCTCGAGCCGCAGACCGAGGCTCGGCTCAGGTTGGTTCAGTACGCTGTTCATGAAGTTCATCTTCGCCGCCCTCGGCCGCCGACGCCAGCATCTCCCACAGGCGATTGGCCACCTCCGCCACATTCCAACCGCTCACCGCCGAGATGCCCAGAACCTCGATCCCCAGTTCCTCGCGAAGCTGCCGTAGTTCCGGGGGCTCGGTCTCCCCGGACAGGTCCAGTTTGTTGGCCACGACCAGTTCGGCCCGCTCCGCCAATCGGGGGCTGTATTTCTCCAGTTCGCGGCGGATCAGTCGGTAGGCCGCGGCGGGCGTCGGCTGGCCGTCCGGCGGGTAGAGGTCGATCAGATGCAAAATAACGCGGGTCCGTTCGATGTGGCGAAGAAAAGCATCGCCGAGACCCACACCCTCATGGGCGCCCTCGATCAGGCCCGGCACGTCGGCCATGGTGAAACGGCGATAGCCCGGCAACTGCACGATCCCGAGGTTCGGAGTCAACGTCGTGAAGGGGTAGTCGGCGATCTTCGGCCGGGCCTGTGACACTCGCGACAGCAGCGTGCTCTTGCCGGCATTCGGCAGCCCGACCACGCCGACGTCGGCCAACAGCTTCAGCTCCAGCCGAAGCCACCGCTCCACGCCCGGCTTGCCCGACTCCGCTTCCCGCGGAGTCTGGTGCGTCGGCGTGGCGAACCGGGCGTTGCCTCGCCCGCCACGGCCTCCGGGAGCAACGCACACGCGGGTGCCCGGCTCCACCATGTCGCGCAGCAAGGCTCCGCTGTCGCGGTCGAAGACGAGCGTTCCCGGCGGCACGCGGATGACGATGTCGTCGCCCTTCCGGCCGGAGCAATCCTTCCCCTGGCCGGGTCGTCCGGGCCTTGCGTGCCAGTGGTGGTGACCGACCAGCTCCGCAAGGGTGGATAGCTGCGGATCAGCCTCGATGAAGACGCTGCCGCCGTCCCCGCCGTCCCCGCCGTCCGGTCCCCCTTTGGGAATGTACTTCTCGCGGCGGAAGCTCACGCACCCGTCACCGCCACGGCCGGACCGGACACAGATCTCAACTTCGTCAATGAACTGCATGGGCGCTGCACGGAGACGCTTGCCGAAAACAGAACCGCGATCAACGCGACAAAGAAGAACCGGTGCGCCGCGGGCGACGGCACCGGTTCAGGACCATGCATAACATGACAACCGCGCCGCGGCCGGCGTCAGTTGGTTTCGGTGGCGATCGGCTCGATGGAGACGCGGCTGCCGTGGAAGACCACTTTGCCGTCGCGAAGGGCGAACAGGGTGTCGTCTCGCCCCCGGCCGACGTGCAACCCGGCCTTGAAAGGTGTGCCGCACTGCCGCACGAGGATCGTGCCGGTCGTCACGGTCTGACCGTCGAACTTCTTGACGCCGCGAAACTGCGGGCCGCTGTCGCGCCCGTTTCGTGACGAGCCTTGACCTTTCTTATGCGCCATATCTGGGATCCTTCAACTGTCGCGTTTCATTTCACCGGCGTACCGGCGGTTTCTCGGGTCTGACGATTCATCAGCCGGACTCAACCGGCGGCGGCATCGGCCTCCGCGCACCGCGGCCGCCGCTGGACGGGCGGCGTCACGCGAGGGGCGCTCAGGCGCCGGCGGTCACCGCATGACCCAGCCCATCTTGCCGAGCTTGGGCTCGGCGGTGCGGCGGGTCTTCGCGTCACCCGGCAGCGTATAGGGGATGGCCAACGTCTTCCGCAGCACGAAGAACCTGGCTTCGGCCGCTCCACTCTTCTCGTCCGGCTTCTTGGCGTCCCCGCCGGCTTTCTTAGGATCGTATCGCGGGTTCGGCTTGGTCGTCTGTTCACCGGACAGGCCGGTGACGTAGATCGTGAACTTGCTCACCCGCGGATCGAGGTCGGGAAATACCGCCACGCTGGTCAAGGCGTTGTCCTGGCCCTGAAGCAGCTTGCCAATGGCGTCGACCGGCTGCTTCAGGAACGGGTGCGTCCGCTTGTGGGTCTCCTGGATCTTCTTGAAGACCGCCGGATGCACGCCGACGATGGCCGGATCCACCGTGATGGTCGGCGCCGCGGCCGGCTGGCTGGCGGCTTGCTCGGCCGTGGCCTCCGTCTCGATCTCGTTCACCCGGACGATCTCCGGATGGAAGTCGATATCCTGGCCGGTGTTGTTGGTCACGGTATACAACATGTACCAGAAGGTCTGCGGGCCTTTGCCAAGATCCACCGAGATCCGCATGGGCGGCGTCGGGTCGAATTTCAGTTCCCACGTCACGGGGGCGGGGCTAGGCTCCGGCTGGGCCAGCGTCGCCGTCACGACCGTCAGCATACAGACCATCGCACCGCACATCGCTGTTCGGGTCCTCGTCACGGTAGCACCTCGGTCTTGCCGCCCCGCCCTGTTCCGTACCCCGCCGGAACATTCGAACCACATATGATACTACGCCGCTGCCGGGCGTCAATCCGCACGGAGGCGCACTGCGGACTCCTCGTAATATCGGACGTGAATCCGTCACCAAGGCCGGCCTAGCCTGCCGCCGCCTCCAAGCGGGCGGCTGATGCCTCAAGGGCTGCCGGGCGGTCCTGGCGACCGGTCGAAGCCACCGCCTCGCCGCGGTGACCGCCTACTTCTGCCCTTTCTTCCAGTCCGCCAGGAAACGTTCCAGGCCCAGATCAGTCAGCGGGTGGTTCAGCACCTGCTGAAAAACCTTGAACGGCATGGTGCCGATGTCGGCGCCTGCTTTGGCGGCCTGCACGACATGCAGGGGATGGCGGAGACTGGCGGCCAGGATCTCGGTACGGAAGGCGTAATTGTCATAGATCAGGCGGATGTCATCGATCAGCGACATGCCGTCATGCCCGATGTCGTCCAGCCGCCCCAGAAACGGCGAACAATAAGTAGCACCAACCTTCGCCACGACCAACGCTTGCAGCGGTTGGAAAACCAGGGTCATGTTGGTCTGAATGCCTTCCGCGGCACAGATTTTCAGGGCCTTGACGCCCTCCGGAGTGGTGGGGAGCTTCACGACGATATTGGGCGCGACCTTGGCCAGTTCCCTGGCCTCTTTCACCATCGCGTCACACATGGTGGAGAGAACCTCGGCCGAGACAGGCCCGTTGATGATCTCGCAGATCTTGCCGACCAGAGTCTTGAAGTCCATCCCTTCCTTGGCGACCAGGCTGGGGTTGGTGGTGACGCCGTCGACAATGCCGAGGGCAGCGCCTTCGCGGATCTCATTCAAGTTGGCCGTATCGAGGAAGAATTTCATCAGAGGCAACTCCATTGGGCGACCGCGGTTCGCGCGGCACATGAGGTCGAACGGGGTGGCCGAGGGCCTTCTTCAAGATTCCTTCCGCTGACCCGGTGGTTCGTTAACGTTACCAGACCGTCTCCTTCGTAGCTCCCCGTGCTGCGGCCTGGTTGGGCATATTCCAAGGGGTCGTATTGTAACAGCCCGCACCCCGACTGCCACGCCGCAACCGCTATCCCGTGGGAAACTCTGATTCCCGGTCTTGTGCTGACATGGCACGTTTGTATAATCCCGATCGTGGACGGCATGCGATCGCCGCAGGCGAACGTGGTGTCACCTCCAAAGGCCGACGACCCGGCTCGGTGAAGTATGCGACAGCCGTCGCGTTCCGCGAGTTGGGCAAGCGTATCGGGATCGCATCGCCAGGCCAGTTCTGTAGCGATCGACTTGAGATCATGTGTTATCCGAAACCGCGGGTTCGGGCGTGCCCGCGAACCGAGGCTCCGCGCTGGAGCCTCGGGACCGGCCGAAACCAAGCCGGCCCGGAATCCTTCCCGCGGGCCCGCTGAGGGAGCTGGCGATGGAACTGACCGACCTGGTGGACGTCGGCAAGCTCCAGCACCTTTTCGAGGGCTTCACGGCCTTGTCGGGCGTCGGTACGGCCATCGTGGATCTCGAAGGGGAGATCCTGGTCGCCACGGGCTGGCAAGACATCTGCACCCGCTTCCACCGCGTCCACCCCGTCACCGCCGAAAGGTGTCGTCAGAGTGACACGATTCTGGCCGGACGGATGGAGCAAGGCGCGGCGTTTCACCTGTACCACTGTGCCAACGGGCTGGTGGATGTCGCGGTGCCGATCGTCGTGGACGGCCAACGCCTCGCCAACCTCTTCACCGGCCAGTTTCTACTCGGGCCGCCGGACCGCGACCGCTTCACCCGCCAGGCGGAGGAATTCGGCTTCGACCGCGGCGCCTATCTCGAAGCTCTGGATCGTGTGCCGGTTCTAAAGGAGGACCAGGTCAAGAAGGCCGTGGCGTTTCTGTCGGACATGGCCCAGTTCATCGGCCAGATGGGGCTGGCGGCCCGGCGCCTCGAAGAACAGACCGGCAACCTGCGCAAGACCAACGCCTGTCTTCAGGCAGAGATCGCCAGGCGGCAGGAGGTGGAAACCGCCCTTCAGCATTATCGCGACGAACTGGAGAACACGGTGCGAGAACGCACCCAGGAACTGCGGGCGGCCCAGGAATCCCTGGTTCGCAAGGAGCGGCTGGCCACCCTGGGCCGACTGATCGGCTCGGTCAGCCATGAGATTCGCAATCCGCTCGGCACCATCCGGACCTCGGCGTTCGCCATCGCCGACCGCGTGCGGGACCGCGGACTGGGCGTGGAGCGGGCCTTGGAGCGCATGGAACGTGGCATCGACCGTTGCGACCGCATCATCGAGGAGTTGCTCACGTTCACTCGCGTCGTGGATCCACACCTGGAGCGAACCGCCATCGATTCCTGGCTGGCAACCGTCCTGGAGGAACAGACCCCGTCGCCCGGCGTGTCGATTGTCGCCGCGCTGCACTCCGGCGTTGAGCTGCCCATCGACCGTGAGCGGATCCGCCGCTGTCTGGTCAACCTGCTGAACAATGCCGGCCAGGCGCTGGTGGAGGCGGGTACGGCCGAGGGCCGCATCGAGGTCGAAACCCGCCAGGAAAACGGTCGACTCGCCATCCGCGTTCGGGACAACGGGCCGGGCATTCCGCCCGAGCACCTGCCGCGACTGTTCGAACCGTTGTTTAGCACCCGCAGCTTCGGCGTCGGTCTGGGCCTGCCGATCGTCAAGCAGATCGTCGAATCGCACGGAGGCGAGGTGCGGGTGGACAGTGAACCGGGCCGGGGCGCCAGCGTCACCCTGATGCTGCCGCTTCAACCACCGGAGAGAGGAACCCCATGAACAAGCTCCGCATCCTGGTCGTGGATGACAACGCGGATTTCGCCGAAAGCCTGGGCGAAGCCCTGCAACTGCACGGCCACGACGTGACTTTGGCGTTCGACGGCCAGGAGGGCGTCCGCCGCTATCGCGAGGAGGATTTCGACATCGCCTTCATGGACGTGCGGATGCCCGGCCAGAACGGCGTCGAGAGCTTCTTGCAGATCCGACAGCTCAAGCCCGATGCCCGGGTGGTGATGATGACCGGCTTCAGCGTCGAGCAGCTTCTGGAGCAAGCCGTGCAGAACGGAGCGTGGGGAGTGCTGCACAAGCCGCTGGACATGGATCGGGTGTTGGACATGCTCAAGCAGGTCAGCCCGGCCGGCATCCTCATCGCCGACGACGATCAGGACTTCGTCAACGGGCTGCGGGAGGTGCTGGAAGAACACGGGTATCGCGTGCTGGTGGCCTATAATGGCCGAGAGGCCGTCGAGCGGGTCTTGGCCGGCGGGGTGGATGTGCTGGTGCTGGACCTGCGGATGCCGCTACTCGACGGGCTGGGCGTCTATCTCGAACTGCGTCGCCGCGGCCGCGTGGTGCCGACCATCATCGCCACCGCGTTCGCCGCCGAGGAGGCCGACGCCCTGAACCGCCTCTCCGCGTACGAGGTGAGCGGAGTCCTGACCAAACCTTTTAAGACCGAGGCCCTGTTGCGGGCCATCGGCGCCGTGACGCGAACGACCCCGGAGTGAATCAGCCATGGTCCCGACCGCCCAGGCCGCGCCGGTGGAGACCGGGAAACCCAAGGTGCTGATCGTCGATGACGATCGCGATTTCGCGGACAGCCTGGCGGAGATGCTCGAGATCCGCGGCTACCAGGCCTTCGTGGCCGCGAATGAACACCAAGCTCGAAAACTCCTGATCGCGGAGGCCCCGCCCGTGGCTCTGGTGGACGTCCGCTTGGGGCAGGATAGCGGTCTGCGCGTCATCAGCGAGTTGCGTCGCCTGCATCCCCGACTGATCTGCGTGATGATGACCGCCTTCGCCGAAGTGGAGACGGCGGTGGAGGCCTTCCGAAGCGGCGCCTATCACTATCTCCGCAAGCCGCTGGAGATGGAGGCGGTCCTCGCCACGCTAGCGCACTGCTTTCAGAGGCTTCGGCTGATGGAGGAGAAGGAGGCCACGGAGGCCGCCCTGCAAGAAAGCGAACGCCGGTTTCGAACCCTCGCCGCGATCAGCCCGGTCGGCATCTTCCGCAGCGACGCGGCGGGGCGCTGCCATTACGTCAACGATCGGTTCACCGAGATCTCCGGGTTGAGTGCCGCCCAGGCCGCCGCCGGATGGCAGCAAGCGGTCCACCCGGATGATCGCCCCGCCGTCATCGCCCAGTGGGAGGCCGCCGTGGCCCAAGGCGGGCCTTTCCTCTGCGAATGCCGATTTCTGCGGCCCGGCGGTCTCGCCTGGGTGATCAGCCAAGCCGCCAGGGAGAACGACGGCCGGCCGGAAGACGGCTACGTCGGTACCTTGACCGACATCACCCCCATCAAGCTCGCCGAGCGGGCGGTCCAGCAACAGGCCGACGAACTCCTGTCGATCTTCGACGGCGTGGATGAGATCATCCACGTCTGCGATCCCGCGACCCAGGAGCTGCTTTTTGCCAACGAGGCGTGCCGCCGGCGGTTCGGCAGCCGGTTGGCCCGTGATGCGTCGCCGGGCGCGGCCCGGCCCTGCCCGGTGTGCGCGGAGAATCCGGACCGCCGCTCGGTAGCCTCCCAGCCCCAGGTGTGGGAACACCGCAGCCCACAGGACGACCGCTGGTTCCGCTCCATTGCCAAGGCCATCCGCTGGCCGGACGGCCGCATCGTCCGCTACGAAATGACCATCGACCTGACCACCCGCAAACGCGCGGAGGACGCGGTGCGGCTCAGCGAGCGCCGCTTCCGCACGCTGGTCCACAACATCCCCGGCGTGGTGTACCTGTGCCTCAACGACGCCCGCTACACGATGCTCTACCTCAGCGAGAACGTCCGGGAGATCGTGGGGATTCCGGCGGAGGAGTTCATCGAAGACCGTGTTTCGTTCGTGGAGCTGTACCACCCCGCCGATGTGAAGGAAATCTCCGAGAAAGTCGAGGCGGCCCTGCGGGAGCGGCGGCAGTTCACCCTGCACTACCGCCTGCGCCACGCCAACGGAGAGTGGCGGTGGGTCGAGGAACGCGGGCAAGGCCTGTATGACGAAGACGGTGCGTTGCTCTACCTCGAAGGGACGATGTTCGACATCACCGAGCGGCGGATGGCGGAAGAGCACCTCGCGCGGCTGGCGCGCAAGGTCGAAGACAAGAATCGCGAGCTCCAATCGCTGGTCCACGCGACCTCGCACGACCTGGCCTCGCCGCTGATCAACATCCGCGGCTTCAGCGAGCAGTTGGGCGAGTCCTGCCGAAAACTCGCGGATCTGCTCCGCGACGCGGCAGTCCCGGCGGGCCTGCGGGGGCAACTGTCCCGGACGCTGCACCAGGACATCCCCGAGTCGCTGGGCTTCATCTCCGCCGCCGTCAGCCGGATGGACCAATTGCTCGACGGATTGCGGCGGCTGTCCCGGCTCGGCCGGGTGGCGCTACAGATCCGCAAGCTGGACATGAACGCCCTGCTCTCCGACGTGGCCAAGGCGATGGAGTTCCAATTCCAGGAGGCCGGCGCGCAGATCCGCCTCGAAGACCTGCCGCCCTGCTACGGGGATGCCACGCAGATCGGCCAGCTTTTCAGCAATCTGCTGGACAACGCCGTCAAGTATCGAGACCCCCGCCGCCCACTGATCATCGAGGTTTCCGGGCACCCCGAAGATGCCGAAAGCCTCTATGCGGTCCGGGACAACGGGCAGGGCATCGCTCCGGAGCATGCCGACCGGGTGTTCGAGATCTTCGCCCGATGCCACGCCGACCCGGGGATTCCCGGCGAGGGGCTGGGGCTGGCCGTGGCCCGCTGGATCGTCGGCCGCCACGGGGGCCGCATCCGGGTGGAATCCGTTCCCGGCGAAGGCAGCACCTTCCTGATCAGCCTGCCCTGCCGCGACCGCGGCTCGACCCCGCTGCCGATGGCCGCCCGCTCGACCTGAGAGAACCCGCCCGGGCAGCCGCTCGTAGATGCTCTCGCGGCGGGCCGTCCGCGGTGCTCATCCCGGCTGTGAGCGGCGGAGTCTCGGCGATATACTTCCTCCGCCGGTCGGGTCGTGGCGGCAACCTTCCCGCGGCCCCAGGGTATACCTGCTAATGATGACCATGAGCTCCCCCGACTCGCTTAACCCGCTCCCCATGCCCCCGCCGGACGGCGCCAGGAAGAAAAGCTCGGTGGCGCCGAGGTCGATTCGCGGACGCATCGTCGCCGGCGTGCTGCTGATCATCCCGCTGGCAGTGACCGCCTTCCTGCTCAGCTTCGTCTATAACCAGGCCCTGAGCGTTGGCGTCCGCTTGATCAATTGGTTCTCCCGCGCCGTGTTGTGGGCCTTCGACGTGGCCGTGGTTCCCACCACCGGCCCGGTGACGGGCGACGGCCCCTGGTATCAGAACATCGTGGCCAGTCTGGCCGAGGCGGCCAAGGACCCGCCTTCGCTCGATCCCTCGACCGCCTCGTGGTACCAGAACCTCCTGGCCGTGGTGCTCACCGTGGTCATGCTCTACATGCTGGGCTGGCTGGGCACCAACGTCGCCGGCCGGCGGATCATCAACCTGTTCGAATCCCTGATGGAACGGATCCCGCTGGTGGACACGATTTACCCGGCCATGAAGCGGATGGTCCAGGCCCTGTCCGGCGCGGGCAAGCCGGGCGAGGAGAAGCAACGCGTCATTCTGGTGGACTTCCCCACCCAGGATGTGAAGGCCATCGCCCTAGTGACCAATCGCTTCACCAACAGCATCAGCGGGGAGGAGTTCGTCACCGCTTTCGTCCCCACGACGCCGAACCCGACCAGCGGCTACATGCTCATCGTGCCGATGAACCGGGTCACCTACACCGATTGGGGCATGGAAGAGGCCATGAGCATGATCCTTTCCGGCGGAGCCTCCGCCCGCCATACCGCTCGCTTCGCGGATCAGCCGGACAAGCTGCGCGGGCCGGACAGCCGCGGATAGGCCTTCTCGTCGGAGAGTTCTAGGCCACCGCGTCGATGCGCCAGGCCCCGCCGCTCCGCCGTGGAAGATATGCGACCACTTCCGCCGCCCCCCCTGAGCCCGCCGTCACCACCGCCGTCGCAGGTCTGCCCGCCGCACTGCCCAGCAGGTCGGTTACGCGCCACGTCCGCCCCGGCGGCAGCGCGTCCAGCGCCACCGGGCAGTACAGATCGGTCGGCTGCAAGTTGACGGCGAACAGGAAGTACGCCCCATTCCGCTCAAACAGCCCGGTCTTCACACCCGGCAGCGCCGCCCGCGCATAGGCCGGCCGACCCAGCCACTGCACCACGCCGCGAACCACGTCCGCCGTCGGCGGCAGGCCGAGGACCACGACCGCCCCCCGCCCCTTCGGCTCGCGGTAACCGCAGATCCACCGCCGGCCGATGTAGCGGGTCATCCACTTGTCGGCGTTCTCCACCGCCTGCTGCCGGCCCGCGACCTGCGTCCCGTAAATCGGCTCGCCGGGCGGGCGGTCCCAGCACCAGACGGCCCCTTCACTGACGCCGACCGCCGATCCCAGCGACAACTCCACCTTCTTGCCCAGCCGCGACAGAACGCGGTCCGGTGGCCGAATCTCCAGGGCGTCGTACGGCTGGAACAGCTCGTCCCGGCGCGGCCAGGCGCGGAACACCACCAGCGTGCCGCCGTTCTCCACGTACCCGCGGAGCCGCTCCTGCGTCGAGCGCGGCAGCCAGTCCGCCGAGGCGTAGAACAAGACGGGCTTCTCGATCCGCCCGATCTCGGGGTCGTATACCTCGTAATCCAGGTCGGCATCGTACATCGCCCGCAAAACGGGGTTGTCCGTCAGAATCTGCTCCGTGCCGATCTGCACCGGCTCCAGCACGACGCCGACATCGGTCAGTTTCCGCAACGCGGGCAGGTCGCACTGCCGGGCCAGTTCGTGCAGCTCCTTGAACACGCCCGCCAGCTCCGGGCGCCATTCGGCCCGCTCGTTGATCGGACAGAAATACCAGTTGTCGCGCCCGACCAGCATGTACCAGTTGAAGCCCTTCAGGCCCGCGAGGAAGGCACTGACCAGCATCAGGCGGTAATGGTTGGGCGAGAGCACGCCGACGTAATCGTGGTAGCCGTGCCAGACGCCGCATTCCAACTCGGCGATCATGGGGATGGTGGAGTAGGTCCGCTGCCAGCGGCAACTGTCGAGGAAGCGGCGATGCTCCTCGGCGTCGCCGGCGAATTCGTTGCGCGGGTACCAGTCGATGCCGATCACGTCGGCGGCCTTGGCGACCTCGCGCCAGTTCTGTACGTCTCCGCCGGGATAATAATTGGCCAGGATGGGCACGTCCACGCCGAGCCGCCGGTATTCCTCCGTATGCCAGGCCAGGGCTTCGCGGACCGCCCAATGCTGGAATCTCCAGTAATCGCGGCGGCGGGCGAGGGAGTGCGGGTCCGCCGGATCGACCGGCTCGGCGAAGGCCTGCACCTCGTCAAAAGAGGCGTAGGCCGTCCCCCAGGCCCGGTTCAAGGCGGCGAGGTCGGGCCAGGCCTGCCGAAGGAACTGCTGAAAGAAGCCGGGGGCGGTGCCGTCCAGCCCGCACAGATCCTCGAACCAATGGCTGAACAGGTCCATCTCGTTGTCGGCCTGCCACAGGCAGATCGGCCCGCCGCGCGTGGCCAGGAAGGGCCGCAGCACTTCCGTTACCGCGTGCATCCAGGTTCCCGCCTCGCGGCGGTAGGCCTCGCCGAGCCGCGGCAGATGGGCCACGCGATCCGGCACGCCAGCGTTCACCCACTCGGCGTAGATGAACGGGCCGGGGCGGATGAAGACGCGGAAGTCTCGCTCGCGGAGCAGCTCGAGGAAGCCGACGAGGTTGCGCGGTGGCTCGGTCCGGCCGGTGAAATCGAAGCAGCCCGGCGCGGTCTCGTGGTATTGCCAGGGGACGTACGTCGCCACCATATCCAGGCCGATCTCCCGCACGCGGTCCAGTATCTCCGGCCACCGAGCGGGATTGAGTCGCCAGTAATGCACTTCACCGGAGCAGACCGGCACGCGGCGGCCGTTGACCTCCAGGCAGCCTTCTCGAATGTTCACGTTACCCATGAGCCTTGTCGCTTTCTTGTCAAACCGTCGTCCCCCCTGGTGCCCAGCATGAGAATCTTACAGCACGCTGCCTTGCCGCGACCACCCTGCCGCGATGCGGGCCTGCACCGCCTCCCAGGCGGGCACCTCGCCGCCGCCGGTTTCGACGCTGTATGCACCCACGGCGACCGCGGAAGTGACCGCCTGCTCCAGCGTCTGTCCGCGGACCAGCCCCGCGAGGAAGCCCGCGATCGTGCGGTCCCCACAGCCGGTCGTCCCGCGGGATTCAACCTCGAAGCAGGGAGCGTGCAACTCGCCGCCCGCCCAGGTTCTCAACGAACAACCCGCCGCTCGCTCCAGCAGGGCCAACCGCTTCGCCTGCGGCGTGGTCCGGACGTACAGACCGCGGTGGCCGAGCTTGAGCGCCACCACTGCCGCTCCGAAGTCCAGCAGGCGGCCGGAGACCTCGTGCAGCAACGCCCGATCCACGCGGGATACCAGATCGCTCCCGGCACTGAGGCGGTCGTACCCGGCCCGGTCGAGCATGAAGAGGATTTCGTCGATGCTGGGCAGGAAGGCGTCAACCTCCGGCAGCACCCGCTCCAGCAGCGCCGGCCAATCGACACGGCCCGAGTCCGCCGCCGGGTCTGGGCGGGCCATGTCCAGCGACACGGCGGCCCCCTGTTGTCGGACCTTCTTCAACATGGTCGCCAGCTCTCTGCCGCCGTCGGCATACATCCGCCGCATCAACGGCGGGTATCCGAAGTGAAACAGGCTCCCTTCGGCAATCGACTCATACGGCACATCGTCCGCGCCGAACGTGTCGTTAGCCCCCGGGCAGTGCAGGAAAATGCGGTCCACGCCCGGCGGGCTGATGACCACGCTGTAAGACGTGTTCACGCCGGGCTCGATCAGCATGTCCCGCGACAGGCCCGGACCGTGGCGTTCGATGATCTCGCGGACCGCCCGCCCGAAGAGGTCGTCACCCACTTTGCCCATCAGTCGCGTCGGGAGACCGAGCCGATGCAGGGCCAGGCCGGTGTTGGAGACGGCCCCGCCGGTGGACAGCGTGGCGGGACCGACTTCGACAAGCGCCCCCGGCCGGGACAGCAGTCCTGGCTCCCCATGGCGAGCGGTAAACGCGGGGAGAATATCGAGGCAGATGTGCCCGGCGACGATAACCTCGCTCGAACCGAACGCCACGGGAGGGCTCTCCGACGCCGCGGGCGGCGTCACATCGCGGCCAGGAATTCCTGCATCTCGTGCTCCGCGTGCCGGTCGCCGCGGGCCTTGGCCCGCTCGATCCCCAGACTGAGCGTAGCGCGGGCCTCGTCGCGGCGTCCGGCCTGCACGAGGGTCTTGCCCTTCTGGAAGTACGCGGCCACATAGTCGGGGTCGAGTTGCAGGACTCTGGAGAACTGCTCCACGGCCTCATCGAGCCGGCCGGCCTTGACCAGCTCCATCGCGAGGCCGTAATTCAGAAAGACGTCGTTCGGCTCCTGGGCCAGCAGGGCCTTGACCTGTTCGTATCGCGAGGTCGGCACGGGCGTTCTTCTCCCTCCCCAGCCCGCGGAGAGGCCGGCGGATGCGAAGATATCATCGAACAAGCCAGGATGCAGGGTGTCAAGAGAGACCGGCAAGGCCGAGGTCATCGGCCCGGGTTCGATCAGGGCAACGCCACGGCCATCTCTGGAAAATTGGTCCTGTTTTCTGCTTGCATTCCCTGCGGCGGACGCTAGATTGTGCCCCAATTTTGGGCGTTGCGAACATGTATTCGGCTCTCGGGTATTCTCTCGCTCCCGCCAGGACGGCGCCCGACTCGCGGAGGAGGCTCGCCCCGCCCGGGCGTGGCCCGCGTTTTCAAGCCCCGCGTGGTGCGGGGCTTTTTTTATGCGCCGCCGAACTCGCCGAAGGAGATCCTGACGCACGCCCCCGCCCCGGCGGGCGGGCCGATGACCGGCCCGCCGCGTCGTTGTCTGCTCCGGCCCCGCCATTTGGCGGGGCTTTTTTTATGCCCGCGCGTTTCCTGTCCGGAGGTCGCGCGACCCCGGCAGAAACAGAGTCCATCAACTGAGGAGAGCGACATGAGTCCGACCCAATCGAATCGCGAGCTGATCAAGCTCAAGGCCAACCTGGTGAACACGATCCGCAGCCGGATGCGCGACGCCGGGGCGGTGGAAACCTATTACCACAAGATCACCGGCGGCACGGGAGCCTGCGAAAACGTGCCCACCGCCTTCATCCTCAAGAACACCCGCGACCTGTCCTACCTCAGCCAGACCGACCAGCTCCTCATGGAGGCGGACATCCTCGAACACGACCTGCCCGCCGTATGGACCCTGGGGCGGAGCTACCGCAACGAGCCGCGGGCCGGCGACGGGCGTCACCTGGCGGAGTTCGCCCTGCTGGAGTTCGAGGCCCGCGACATGGACCTGGCCGGGCTCATGAAGTTCCAGCAGGAGCTGCTGAACCTGGCGATGGAGACGGCCCTTGATTCACCGCTGGTCAGCAGCGACCACAAGGAGCGGCTGCGGCGGTTCCTCAAGAAGCCGGCGGCGGTCATCAGCTACCAGGAAATCATCAAGCGGCTGAACAACGGCGGGGTCAGTATCAACTGGGGTGACGACTTCTCGTCCACGATTGAGGAGATGGTCTGCCTGATCTTCGAGGGCCCGGTGCAGGTGACGCACTACCCCGAGTCGATCAAGTTCTTCAACATGTACCGCACGGACCGCGGGCGGCTGGAAGAAGGGCTGCCCCTCGAGGAATACAACCGTCGGGGTTACACCGTGGACTGCGTGGACTTCCTGCTGCCGTGGGCGGGAGAGACCTTCGGGGCCTCCCGGCGCGAAGAGGACTACCGCACCTTGAAGACCAAGCTGCGCGAGAGCCGGATGTTCCAGCAGATGGCCCAGATCCGCGCAGAACAGATCAATGGCGGCGTGCTCACGCCGGAGGTGGAAGAAGACGCCTGGAAGCCGTTCGTGCCCTATCTGGAGCTATTCAATCCGGAGAAGCACCCCGGCCGGCGGAGCGTCCAGCGCAGCGGGTTCGGTCTGGGCATGGGTCGCCTGGTGCAGTTTCTGCTGGGATCCACGGAGGTCGTCGCCTTCTAAGCAAGGCCCCGCCCCGATCCGCGAAGCACCGAGGACCTGGACGGGATGTCGCCCCTACAGCCACCTGGCCGCCAGGGCCGCCGCCACTTCCTCCAGACGCCGAGCGGTCTGATCCAGCGGGGCATTCAGGGTCTCGATGCGGTCCAGCACGGCGAGGCAGTCCTCGGCCCCTTCGCCCGCGATGCCGGCGACGGCCACGCAGGGGACGCCCGCCGTGCGGGCCATTCTGCCGACCGATCCGACTACCTTACCCATCAGCGATTGCCGGTCGATGCGGCCCTCGCCGGTCAGGACGAGATCGGACTCGGCGATTTGCCCCGGCAGCTTCACCGCCTCGCTGACGACATCGATGCCGGGCACGATGCTCGCGCCCAGCAAGGCCACCAGCGGGAGGGCCACTCCGCCGGCGGCTCCGGTGCCGGACTCCTCGCGAACCGGCCGCCCCGCCAGATTCTCAAGCAGGCCGACCCAGTGGGCCAGACCGGCATCGAGGATGCGAACCGCTTCGGGCGTGGCTCCTTTCTGCGGGCCGAAGACCGCGGCTGCGCCGTGCGGGCCGCAGGCGGGGTTCAGCACGTCCACGGCCACGGTGAGCTGCGCGTGTTCCAGATTCTCCGGCGGGTCGTGCCACTCCACGCGACGAATGGCCCGCAGGTCACCGCCCGCGACAGGGCGACGGATCGGGCGGCCGTCCGCATCGAGCAGTAGCAGGCCGAGGGCCTGCATCAGGCCCGCGCCGCCGTCCACCGTGGCGCTGCCGCCCACGGCGAGGATGATATTCTCGACTCCGGACTCGACGACCGCGCGCAACACCTCGCCCAGCCCGTAAGTCGTGGTGCGGAGCGGGTCGCGGCGCTCCGGCGGAACCAGGGCGTATCCGGCGACGCCGGCCAGTTCCACGACGGCGGTCGTGGCCTCGTGGATCAGGCCGATCGTGGTCTCGACCGGATTGCCCAGCGGCCCGGTGGCCGTCAGGCTCCGGCGGCTGCCGCCGGCCGCCCGCACCAGCACCTCCAGGGTGCCTTCACCGCCGTCCGCCAGGGGGAGCGGCACGGCGTCGGC
This sequence comes from uncultured Planctomycetaceae bacterium, assembly GCA_964572385.1. Classification (GTDB taxonomy): domain Bacteria; phylum Planctomycetota; class Phycisphaerae; order UBA1845; family UTPLA1; genus CAZNFM01. The sequence continues at coordinate 34,499 of CAZNFM010000028.1, forward strand.
GTCCGGCCGGCCCCGACGGACGCCGGCGACCAACGCGGCCGCGGCATCCGCCGCGCTGAGGACGCCCTTGAAGCTGTCCGGTGCGGCCAGCACGCGCATGGAAAGTCACCGTGCTTTGAGAGTCGGCTCCGCCTGAAGGATGGCGTCCGCGGCGATCCGCACGAAGCGGATCGGGATCTCGTCATTCGGCTTGACCTGCTCCAGAAGATGCCCCAGCCCGTCCAGCGTGGTCACGGGGAAACCCGCGACGTTGGTCACCAGGTCGCCTGCGGCCACCCCCTCGCGGCGGGCGGCCGAACCGGGCGACACCTCCGTCACCAGCAGTCCGATGGGCTGCCGCAGCCGCAGCCGGTTCAGATCCTGTCGCGACAGCTCCTGCACGCGAATACCGAAGCGGGCCCACATCAGTTTGGCACCGTCCGGTTTGGGCACCTCGGCCAACGCGACGCTGACCTCCGTCTGCTGGCCCTTGGCGCGCAGCACTCTCAGCTTCATGGCCCGACCGACCGGAGCAGACTCCAGGATCGGGAAGGCGTCGATGAAATCCGGTGTCGGGGTGCCGTCGATGGCGGTGACCACGTCGCCGGGACGGAGGCCGGCCGCTTCCGCCGGCGACTCCGGATCCACCTCGCGAACGACGGCCCCGGCTGGTCCGGCGGGGTCCGTCCGCCCGGTGAAATGCAAACCCAGTTTCACTCGCCGCAGACGTTCGATGTCCAGCATCTCGGGAAGGACCTCCCGCAGACGATCCACGGGAATGGCGAACCCGATGTTCTGGGCGTCACCGCGGATCGCCGTGTTGATGCCGATCAGCTCGCCCAACACGTTGAGCAGCGGCCCGCCCGAATTGCCGGGGTTGATCGAGGCGTCCGTCTGGATCAGGCCGGAGTAGACGACATCTCGGCTGAACCGCAGCTCCCGATCGAGCGCGCTGACCACGCCGGTCGTCACGGTGTGCTGATAGCCCAGCGGGTTGCCGATGGCGATCACCGTCTCGCCAGGCATGAGATCGTGACTGCGGCCCAGCCGCAGGTGCGGCAACGGCCTTTCGGCGTCCACCTTCAGCACGGCCAGATCGTTGCGGCGGTCCAGAGCGACCGGCGTCGCCGGCAGCGTCGCGCCATCGACGAAGATGATCTTGCATTCGGAAACGCGATCCACCACGTGGGCGTTGGTGACCACGTACCCCTGGGCGTGGATCAGGAACCCGGACCCGACGCTATGGGCCTCGTACTGTCGGGGCGGACGAGAGAAGGGTACGTCGAACAGCTCGTCGAAGATGCGGTCCAGGCCGAGCGGCTGACGAGCGGTCACGATCGTCGTGGTGGCGATGTTGACCACCGCGGGGCTGGCCTCGCGAAAGACCCTGACCACGGGCGTCATCCGGGGCGAGGAGCGATCGGTATCCGCCGACGATCGCGGTTCGCCCGCCGCCGGGGCCGCGGAAGCGACCAGCCAGAGAGCGAGCGTCGCGACCGCGAGGGGGATCTGCGGCGATGTCGGCCGCCGGCGGCCGACGCCTTGGCTACACATCCAGTACTTCATAACGTTTCTCCTGATACGTCGACCCGACACTGATGCAAGTCAGGTGACGCTTGCGGCAACGCCGCAGGCGGTGGGAGTGCCCGCAGTAAACGTGGCTGACCTTGGCGAAGTCCAGCAGCGTCTCGCCGAAGATCTCGGCGCCGAGAAACCCCGTGGCAAACTCCCAGTTGGGGATGACGCTGTGCGGCAGAAGTTCCGCGAACGGCAGGTGGTGCAGGCAGGCGATGACCCGGTCCGCGGCGTCGTGAGCCTCCTCCAGGTGCCGCCGCAGCTTCTCCGCCAGCAAGCGCGTGAACGCCAGATCGCTGATCGGCAGCTTCACATGTTCGCCGTCCATCCAGCGGGTGGTGACGGCCTCCGCGCCCGGCGGCAGGTCATCGGCTTCGGCGACGAGGTGGCGGTGCTTCTCGAAGCGGACGGCGGCGCCCGGTGCCACCTTGTGGCGGTAGAACCGCAGCGGAATGCCCATCGTGGACGAGCGAAAGGAAAAATCGTACCAGCCGACGCTGCCCACCACGGCGACGCCGCCGGACACGAACGGGCGTTCGTCGAGGTAGTGGACCCCGCGTCGCGCGCAGCACTCCGCCAACTCGACTTCGTACCGGTGCAGGGAGTCCTGCCCGTTCTGCGTCCACAGCTCGTGATTCCCGGCGGTCAGGAGGATCTTCCCGCCAAAACCTTCGAACAACCGGAGCAACTCGTCCAGGACGCGAAGATCCGCGGCGGCCGAATCGCCGGCCAGCACCAGCAGATCGCCGCCTTCACGACAGATCTCGGCGGCCACGGCCTGCGTCGGGCCGCGGCTGCGGGCGATGTTGTAGTGCAGATCCGAGGTGACCAGGATTCGCATAACCGGAGTATACGACGTCCGCGACGGGCGGGAAACGCCGTTGCTGCGGGGCGGTTGCCGGGCGCTGCGGTGCGACCTACGATGCAAGGCGTTTCATCCGAGGATCGCGCAATGGCCAGGCAAACCGGAAACACGTCAAGACGGCGGAATGTCGGCGGACTGAAGCGCCGCACGGAGCAGCGCTTGCGATCGTCGAGGTCCAGTGAACCGGAGGCGGGACGTTCGGTCGCCGCCTCCGTGGACATCGGGCCGTTTCGGATCGGGCCGGGGCAACCGCTCGCCCTGATCGCCGGCCCGTGCGTGATCGAGTCCACCGCGCATTGCCTCGCGGTCGCCTCGGCCGTCGCCGACATCTGCCGCCGCCTCGGCATCTCCTACATCTTCAAGTGCAGCTTCGACAAGGCCAATCGCACCAGCCTGCACGGCTTCCGCGGGCCGGGCCTGAAATCCGGCCTGCGGACGCTGGCCGAGGTCCGCCGCAGGATTGGCGTGCCGGTGCTGACCGACGTGCACCTGCCCGAGCAGGCCGAAGCCGTCGGCCGGGTCTGCGATGTCGTGCAGATTCCGGCGTTCCTCTGTCGCCAGACGGACCTGCTGCTGGCGGCGGCGGCGACGGGCCGCGTGGTCAACATCAAGAAAGGCCAGTTCATGTCGCCCGAGCAGATGGCCCAGGCGGTGGACAAGGTCCGCGAGGCGGGCAACAACCGCGTGCTGCTCACCGATCGCGGCACCTTCTTCGGCTACGGGCGGCTGGTCAACGACCTGACCTGCATCCCCGTCATGCAGGCGTTCGCCCCCGTCGTCTTCGATGCGACGCACAGTTGCCAGATCCCCGGCGGGCAGGGCCACCAGTCCGGCGGCCTGCGGCAATTCGTGCCGGTGCTGGCGCGGGCGGCATCGGCGGCGGGGGCCGACGCCCTCTTCATGGAGGTGCACGACCGACCGGACGAGGCCAAGTCGGACCCCGCCACGGTGTATCCGCTCGACCGGCTTGAGGGGCTGCTGACGACCTGCCGGGGAATCAGTCGTCTGGTGCGTTGAGCCGCGGATGGTGGAGGCTGGGGCGGCGGCATCCTCCGCGGCCCGGTCTCGGCCGGTTACCCGCCGCCTCGCCCATCCGCTCGCAACTCGCCAAAAGAGAGAGGACGGCCGACGGCTTCTGGTGGAAGGCGCCGACCGTCCTCGAGTCTTCAATCAGACTGCCGCCGCAGGCTTACGGCAGCAGCAAGTCCACGAACGACGCCACGTCGGCGTGGTCGAAGTTGCCGTCCAGGTTGCAGTCGGCGAAGAACCGCTTGCAATCCGGATACTGGGTGGCATAGCCGGTCGGGTCGAGGATAGCCAGCACGAAGGCCTTGATATCCAGACCGTCGAGCTTGCCGTCGCAGTTCATGTCGCCGAGCAGGCCCAGGTAAACGTCCTTGACCTCGACGAAATCACTGCCCTTTCCGCCCCAGTCCGTGCCGAACATCCGCAACGCCCGCACGCGGGTCGGATCAAACCCGGCGTCGGTGAAGTCCGGATTCGGGTCGAGCGTCGTCAAGCCGGTCAGCTTGACGGTCTTCCAATTCGGGTACTGGTCGGGATCAGTCCGCATGTCGGGACCGTACACGATGCCCAGACAGCCGCGATAACCGTTGGTGTCGATCATCGTGACGAAGATCGGGGCGTCCTGATAGGGCTCCAGACCGTAGGTGCCGCCCCAGTTGTTGGCGTCCTGGAAGTAGCGGGCGGTGAAGGCCAGCACCATGGCCTCGTGGGAGACGTCGATCGGCGTGAAGTAGCAGGCCTTGTCCAGCTCGATGTTCGGGCCGTAGTACCAACCCTCACCGCCGAGGAACTCGTTGGCATAACCCAGGAGCTGGGCGTGGAAGCCGTTGGGGGCCTCCAGGCTCCACCACTCGATCGTGCCGTTCGTATAGGTCTCCGCCGTGATGGCATCGCCCGCGCCGAAGTTGATGTTCTCGGTCATCGAGAAGTACGCCGGCATCTCGTTGCCTTCCTCCGGCGGGTAGATGGTGACCGTCACCGAGTCGGTGCCCGTAGCGCACTCATCGGACACGACCGTCAGCGTGATCACATGCACGCCGGGAAGGAAGTCGTAGTTGAGGACCGGGCCGGTGCCGAGCACCGTGCTGCCCTCGCGCCACGTCCAGCTCGTGATGGTGTAGCCCGGAGGCACGGTGCCTTCCAGAGTCACCGCGTTCAGGCCGCAGGTGCCGACCAGATTCTGATCGTTGCCGGCATTCACCGGAACCGGCGGGGGCGGAGTGCCGGTAATCCAGAAGATGTCCGTCGGGTTGCCGTCGGGATTGCCCGGATCGCTGCACCCCTGCTTGATGACGATCTCACCGTTGTGCATGACGGCGGCCGTGCCGCTGCTGCTCCAGTCGGGCAGGAAGCCCATCCGCCACTGGTTGGTGGCGAGATCGAGATAGCCGTACTCGCGGTTCGTGTCGCCCCAACCTTCGTGGTTGGCGTTACGGCGGCCCCAGATCACGAACAAGCCGCCTTGAGCGCCGACCAGGCCCTTCCAGTTCGCCGGGAGGGCGACGATGGCCGACCCGTAGCCCGGCTCGATCGGCAGGTTGCCGAGGTCGGTTGCCGGGGTCTGCGGGTTGTTGGTCCAGTTCGACACCAGGTGGCCGGGGCCGGGATAGGTGCAGTGATCCTGATTGGGATCGCCGCCCCAGGTGTTGGCGATGAAGGCGGCCGGGTTGAACTTGAAGAGGCGGTCGCCGTCAGTGGGCTGCCCGCCGTTGGACCAGTCGTTCTTGAAACCATAGACCCAGCCGTCCAGGACGGCCATCTGCACGACGCGGCTCATCCACTGCGTATCGCGGCCCAGCAGGTACTGCTTGATGCCCGTGCGATCGGCCGTGAAGTTGTCGAGGCCGGACACCACATTGACGCGGGTGATCGGGCCGCCCTGGTTGGTGTCGGCGGCGTGAGAATTGCCGAACACGTAATCGCCGACCGCGACAAAGCCCTGGGTGCCGAACATGCGGGCTTGCCGGAAAGTCCAGGTGTTGGTGGCGATGTCATAGACGGCCAGCTTGTCGCCGTAGCCGCAATCCTCGGCGCCGTCGCGGCGCTTGGTGATCAGGCTGCCGCTGCTGCCGACGGCGCTGGTGAAGGCGAGCGAGCCGCTGTTCTCGTTGCTGGTGGAGCCGGGGGCCGAAGCCAGTTGCTCCCAGACGGCGTTGCAGCCCGGGCTGTTGGTCCGGTACAGCTCGCCGGTCTGGTTGTTGAGGTAATAGAGATACGTGCCGTCGCTGGCCAGCGAGTTCTTGAAGCTGTGACCGACCGCCGGGCCGGTGGCGATGGTGAACTCGAACTGGCTGGTGGGATAGAAGCCGACCGTGACGTCGACCGTGTCGGTGGCCTCGAAGCCGTTGGTGTCGGTCACCCGCAGCTCCACGGTATAGGTGCCGTTGCACACCGGCATGGTCACCGAAGCGATCGCGTTGGGGCCGTCGTACAGCACCGTCGTCCCGTAGGTCCACTTGTAGTTGGCGATGGTCGCTCCGCCGATGCCGTAGCTGCCGCTGCCGTCCAAGTTGAACGAGCCGTAGCAGGGGGCGTTGGGAATGTCCGCGCCGGCGTCGGCCACGGGCGGCGTGCCCGTCACGAACTTGAAGAGGCCGCCGGTGGCCCCGCCGAACTGATACACCGAGCCGTCGGCGTCGATGGTGGTGCTGATCGAACCCCAGGCGGCGTTGTCCACGAAGCTCATGGTGTTCAGGGTGGTCGCACTGGTTCCCAGATCCTCGATGTGGTAAAGCTTGCTCGACCCCTGATTGGAGCAATACAGGAACTTGCGTCCGCCGGTGGTCTGGGCGGCGGAGATGCTGGTGAACTCGCCGGTCTCGCCGACGTTGTAAACCCACGCCACCGAGTAGTCGCTGGGGCCGTTGCCGAGGTCATCGACCGCGGCGACGTTGCCGCCGGCGCACGCCAGGTAGACGCGGTTGCCGATGACCGCCGGGTTGGCCACGTAGCAGTTGACCGGCAGGGCCGACTGCGGAACCGCCCAGACCACGCCGCCCGCGTCGCCGGTGCTCACGGCATGCAGGGCGGGCTTCCCGCCGTTGTTGGCGGCGTTGTAATAAATCTTGGAGCCGTCAGCGCTGAGGGCGCCCTGGCCGTTGACATAGGCGCTGTTGTCCAGCGCCGTCGTGCTGAGTACCGTGGCGAACGTATCATCGTCGCGGATCTGGACGACGAAGCCCGCCGCGCCGTTGCCCGTGCAGATCGCCATCCGCTGCTTGCCGTCGCCATCCACCCACAGCGGCCCAAGCTGGCAGAGGCCGGAAGTGCCGCCGCCGGGACGAACCACGGCAACCTCCCACTTGAACGCGCCGGTGACCGCATCCCAGGCGGAGATGTAGGTGTCGGTGGCCCGCCGGGTGGCATAGATCCGCTTGTTGCCGCCGTAGGAGACCGTGCCCAGATGCAGGCTGCGGAGCTGGGTGTTCACCACCGCCGTGTTCTGCATGAACATCACCTCCGGCAGGTTCGGGTCGAGGCGATTGAACACCTTGATGCCGGTGTCCGCGCCGTCGCCGTAGGAGACGTACACCTTGTCAGTGGTGACCAGCGGCCCGGAGCGGTAGGCGGTGCCCAGTTGGATCTGCTTCTCAATCGCGCCGGTGGCCGTGTTGATCTTGAACAGATACGGAATCCCGCTCGGGCCGTTCGGGCCGTTCGAGCGGAACCAGAGATAGCCGTCCGAGGACAGCACGCCGCCGGCGGTGCCGGTCGGCTCGCTACCCAACCCGGTGACCCGCCACGCCTGCCGCAAGCCGTCGCCGGCGGGCGTAATGCCGATCACGGCCTCGCGGGTGGCTGGACCCTGGCCGGCGACAGGCCAAGAGCTGGTGTCGAGACTCTGGGCCGCCAGCGTGCTCGCGAGTCCGAGGACCAGAGCCATGCTGAGAATTGTCCTGCTTCTTCGATGCATTGTGTGGTTACCTCCATTAAAAAGTTCGTGGGACCAACCGACCGCAAAAGACTGATGTACCGACGACGCCCGTCGAACGCTCGACCGGCGCGGGATCCGAGAAGAGGGGAATTTGCTGACTTTCGTTAACGTCTCGCCGCGGCATGGCAAGCTCGTCCGGCCCAGCCTGACGCTCGGTGATGCACCGCAATTGGCCATGTCACGTTCCTCGATCGAAGGCCTGCCGACTCATTTCCCCCAGCCACCGGCCGCCGATGCGGCGGATTCTAGAGTCGTTCAACCGTGCCCCGCTGGGAAGATCGGCTCGATTCGCGTCGTGCGTCAGAGCCGAGCGCTGCCGGTTGTTTCAGCTCCCGGAAGGAATGGAAAATCCTTCTTTCGACCCTCAAATCTGTTTATTGATAACGTTAACTTTCGCCTCTACAAAAAACGTCTCGCGACCGCCGTGACGACTTCGCGGACGCCGCCGGCCTGCCGCTCAACGGGAATACTCGTCCGTCGATACCGTCGTGATTCGCTAAAAGTTTACGGGGATCCTTCACGGCCTGCAATAGAAAAAGCAGTTCCGCTGGCCGCGCACCGCCACGCGATTCCCGGACCATGCTGCTCAAGAGTCCGCATCACCACATTCCCGCCGCGAAAGCGTCACCGAACCGGAAACGGCCCCGCACGCCCCACGCCGTTCAGCTCCGCGGAGCGAATCCGATACACCACGAGTTATCGGCGGGAACTCCGCGTGGGGCCGTGGTTGCGCCGCCTGTCGAACCTGGCGTATTGTGATCATGCGCACGATGCGGACGCGAGACCCGCGTCGCGCCCAGCGGTCACCAGAGGCGGGGAGGGACAAAAAAGCGACCGGCGCCCTCCAGCAGAGGAGCGCCGGCCGCCGGTTTCTCACACTCGCGAACTTCGGGGTTGCAGCGTTACGGCAGCAACGCGTCCACGAAGCCGGCGATATCCAGACCGTTGATGAACGTGTCCGCGTTCATGTCGGCCAGGTTGACGTCGCAGCCCGGCACGTTGTACTGGCCGAGCAGGGCGTCGATGAACGGCGGGATGTCGTCCACGGTCACCGCCCCGCTGCAGTTCATGTCACCGAGCACGGCCGCCGTGCAAATGCGGGTATCGATGAACGACGTGGTGAAGACCTGGCCGGCGTCCGCTCCGCCATCGCCGATGGTCTCGGCCGTGACGGCCACGCCGACGGTGGCGGTCTCGTTCTCGACACCGATGCTGTAGGCCGCGCCATAACCCGGCGTGCCGGACTTGGGATCGACCGCGCCATAGCGGAACTCGATCGTGTTCGTGCCCTCATAGAGGATGGCCTCGAAGGTGCAGGTGGGCGTGGTCGTGCCGTAGAAGGCGACTTCCTTCCACAGGGCGACGAATCGGCGGTTGGGGGCCGTACCCAGCGTCTGATAGTACACGTTGCCGACCGAGGACGGATCCCAGTCGTACCAGAGCGGCGCGATCATGTTGTTCGGCGCGCCACTGCCGGGAATCGGGCCGTTGCCGGAGCTGCCGAGGTTGCCGGCCTGCGTGGACAGGTAACCGTTGGAGGCCACGCCGATCTCGGTGATGTCCTGGCCGAAGAAGCTGAAGGTGAACCCGAGCGGCACGACGTAGCCGCAGTCGTCGCAGCCCGTCAGCAGCGTGCCGGTGCCGGAGATGTCCTCCAGCGGCAGATTCGCGCCGGCCACGTCGTAGCTGTCCGTCAACTCGCCGCACTCTTCACCCGGGTGGAACGACACGCCGCTCAGCGCATCGCATTCGGCCTGGGTCCGCAGCGCCACGCAACTGGTGTCCGCCAGGCAGCAGGCGCCCAACGGGTCGGTGCCGAGGTAGAGGTCGTAAATGTCGATGTAATCGCCGAGTCCGCCCCAGTCACTGCCGACGAATTCGATTCCGGTCACCTGCGTCGGGTCGAAGCCGACCGTGCGACCGAAGATGTCGTTCCGTACGTCGACCAACGTCACCGGACCGCCGCAGACCTTCCACTGGTACTCCTGGCCGGACGGAATCGCCGGGCCGTGGAAGAACGTGATACCGGGGCCCGTGGGCGGATTGGTCGAAGGGTTGCCCACGCCGAGGGCGGAGAAGTCCGTGCCGTTGGCATTCCAGAAGCGGATGCCGATCGGCGCGTCAGAGTAGACGGCCGGGTTGCGGCCCGGATAGTCCTGCTGGTAGTAGCGCGCGATGAACCGGATGTAAGTGTTGGCAAGGTCGATCGGCGCGTAGCAGGCATTGGTCAGCTTGATCATCGGGCCGAAGTAGAAGGCCGATCCGCTGATCCAGCCGCGGGTGAAGGCCAGGCTGCCTTCCGTCTCGAAGGAGACCCCCACAGTGTCCGATCCCCGGATCACCTCGAAATTCGGATCGAAGTTGGGGTCCGGGTTGATCTGCGCATCCAGGGGAAGCTGAACCGGCAAGCCGGCCGCCGGGCCGGTGATGGTCACCGTGGTGGTGTCGCTACCTTCGGCGCAGGTGTCGTAGTCCTTGACGAACAGGGTCAGGTTGTAGACGCCCGGCAGGAACTTGATGGTGGGCGTCGGGCCGTACCCCAGCTCGTTGCCGAGGGCGTCCTTCCACACCCACTCATCGATGGTGCTGTCGCCGCTGCCCTGCATCTGCACGCCGAGGACCTGGCACTCCTCCACGTAGTAGTTCTGCGGCGGGCCTGCATCCACGTTGACCGAGGGGGCGGTGATGGTCACGACCGTGTCGCAGGTGGCGATGTCGCAGGGCTTGCTGGTGTCGTAGGCAGTGAAGGTGAAGTTGTAGGTGCCCGGCTCGAGGTAGCCGTCGTAGGTCAGCTCGAGGCTGACGACCTGGCCGTTGAGCTTCCACTCATAGGCGTCCACCGGCGGATTGGAAGTGGCCGTGAGGACGACATGGTTGGCGCAACCGCCGGCCATGTTGATGTCCTCCGGACAAGTGACGACCGGGGCCTCGGACGGCCGCATCTTCAGGTAGTCGATGCCGAAGGTGTAGGGAACTTGGTCGCCCCCCCAGACCACGGAGTCGATCCGCACCAGGTAGATGTGGTTCGGGTCGAAGGTGCCCAGCCAGTTGTTCTCATTCCAGTCGCTCAGCTTGCGGCAGAAACACTGCCAGCCGGCGTTGACCGGAACGTTGAAGAAGAAGTTTCGGCCGCCGGAAAAGATCCAGGCCGAGCCGTCCCACTTCGCGGAGTAGATCCGGATCCAGAACCCGCTCGCGGAGCCGAGCGCCGCCGGACCGTCGATCCGGAGGCTGATCTCAAAGACGTCGTCCTCGCTCATGGCAAAACCGCCGTTGACCGGGTAGTTGCCGTCGACGTACACGCCCATGAGGGCGTACCCGGTGGCAACCGCGTTGGCGACGAAGCCGCAGCCATCGGTGGAGCATCCGTCGGCGATGTTCTCAACCCGCAGGTTCTCCACGACGCCGACGCCGCGGATGCAGGTGGAGCCGTCCGGCCAGCCGTCCGGCGCCGGGGGAGCCGGGAAACTGCCGAACGGCGCGCCGCCGTTCAAGATGAGATTGGAATCGCAGAAATTCCCCTCAAACATGGGTTGAGCGCTGCCGGCCGCGGTGAAGGCCAGCAGGGCGGCACACGCCGCCAGCAGACAGATTACCTTGTTCTTGTGCATGTCCTGTTTACCTCCTTTGAGAAAGGTGCGACTGACTGGATGATGACTTGAACCATCTATTCGTGAGCAGCCCCGGCCGAACATTCGACCGACGCTGAATCTAGAGAGGGAGACAATCCCGGCTGCCAAGAGGCCGTTGAGTCGGGCGGTTGCGCCGAACCCGGGGCCGGGCCGGCTGGGCAGCCTGCTGTGAACCTGGAATTTCGCCACCATGAGTCCCTCCCTTCAGGACTGGTCTGGCTCATTCCATGGCGACCGTCGCTGCGGTCGTCAGTCTGCTTCCGAGGATCGCCAGGTTGTGCTCACGGGCTGGCCTCGCGGAGCGCCGCGACGATCACCGCGACGCTCGCGTCGGTTCCCGGAGTGGATGAGAATCAGCGAATGCTTCCTTCGATCCTCGAGTCCGCTGGTTATGATAACGTTAACGGTCGCGAGCCGCCATCATTCTTGCCGCGAACCGCCCAGCGTCATCAGGCGAACGGGCGGCGACGAGTTCCCCAATGAACGAACCTCGCCCGTTGATATCGCCCTTACCATCTATTAATTTAACGCGAAAACCGGGCAGTTTCAAGAGTAGGCGGGCTAAACATCGCGTGATTAACCGGTCTTTCGCGTTACGGCCGCATCCGCCTCCCTTGGACACACACCACAAGATCCAGGGGATGATCAAAGGATTCAACAATCTGTTGTATTCTCTGGTTACATATATCGTGAGTTTTTTTATAGCTATAACCACCCTGTCTGGCTCGAACTACCGCCGTGCATCTTGACCAAGCGTGCGGTATGCACCTTAATTCACGCGGTGCCCAGTTCCGAAAGATCACAAATCACTGGTTCGCTTGATCTGGATCAATGACGCCGCTCCCCGCGGCAGCTAATCTCCAGATGCATTGATCTCCCGAAGAGGCGAGTTCACCGCCTCCGTCGCCGAAAGGCAAGCTCATGACGGCGAATCGTTCTTCCCAGTCAAACCCCGCCGTGAACTCCGATCCGCCTCGCGGGCGGTTCGTTCCGCTGGTGCTGCTGGTCACGGCGGCGGTGCTGTGGGCCGGGCCGTGGGAGGTCGCCGACCCCGCGCCGCCGGCCGCTGCAACCCCGGCCTGGGCCATCGACCCGACCCCGGTGCGACGGCCGAAGCTGCGGCCGGAGATCGACATCGCCGGCTTTACCTATCAGTGCAGCGACTGCCACCGGCACTTCGCCTCGCCGCCGGAGACGATTCGCTCGCTCACCCAGCATCGGCACATCGAGCTGCGGCACGGCATCAACACCCGATGCTTCAATTGCCACCACCTGACCAACCGTGACGTTCTGGTGGACGACTGGGGCCGCGAAATCCCCTTCGACCAGCCGCAACTGGTCTGCGCCAAGTGCCACGGCCCGGTGTATCGCGACTGGCTGAACGGCTCGCACGGCCGCACGAACGGTCATTGGGACACCTCCGCCGGGCCGCAGGAGCGGCGCAAGTGCATCGAGTGCCACGATCCCCACGTCCCGCCGTTCCCGCCCATGCCGCCGGCGCCCGGCCCGAACACGCTGCGCATGGGCGACCCATCGCCGATCATGCACCATGAAGGCACGCCGAACCCGCTGCGGCCGCCGGGCCGCGGCCCGCAGGCCGAACCGTACCGAAAATCGCCTCCCCCGCTGCCCGCCGACCCGCCGGACATGGAGGATCGCCCATGAGCGCTGACCACACCCGCGACGCCCCGGTCCCGCCGGCCCCGCTGGAGATGACCAGACGGGGCTTCTTCCGCAAGGGCGTGGCGGCGGCAGCGGGCGTTTCGGCCGTGGCGGCGGCACTGTCACCGCTGCGGCACCTGCCCCCCGGCGACATTCCCTCGGCCGAGGAGTTCTTGCAGAAGCACTACAAGGAGATGACGCCGGAGGAGAAGAACGCGGTGCTGGCCCGGATCGCCGCCGAGGTGGAGAAGCGGTTCGGGGTGCGCCCGAGCCTGCTGGACCCGCCGCCGCTCGACGGCGTGGAGTTTGTCTATGCCCTGAACATCAGCCGGTGCATCGGCTGCCGGAAGTGCGTCCACGCCTGCGTGGCGGAGAACAACCAGTCGCGCTCGCCGGAAATCCAGTACATCCGCGTGCTGAAGATGGAGAAGGGCAGCATCGACGTGGAAACCTCCGACCACCACTATGACCCGCCGGTGGTGCCCGACCAGGACAGCTACTACATGCCGGTGCAGTGCCACCAGTGCGCCAAGCCGCCGTGTGTCAAAGTGTGCCCGGTCGAGGCCACCTGGCAGGAGCCGGACGGCATCACGGTCATCGACTACGACTGGTGCATCGGCTGCCGCTATTGCGAAGCGGCGTGCCCCTACTGGGCGCGGCGGTTCAACTTCGCCGAGCCGGAGATCCCCGCGAGCGAACTGAAACCGGTCATGGGCTACCTGTCCAACCGCCCGCGGTCCAAGGGGGTGATGGAGAAGTGCACCTACTGCCTGCATCGCACGCGACGGGGGCTGATGCCTGCGTGCGTGGAAGTGTGCCCGACGGGGTCGCGCAAGTTCGGCAACGTGCTCGACCCCAACAGCGAGGTGTCGTACATCCTACAGCACAAGCGAGTGTTCGTATTGAAGCAGGACGTCGGCACGCTGCCGCGGTTCTTCTACTACTTTGATGAGCGCGGCAGCCGCTATCACGAACCGATCGCCCCCATCCTGCCGGAGGAGCCGACGTGAAGCGCTACCTCACCTTTCTGACGGACTGCGTGCGGCTGAGCTTCGTAGGCGACTGGCGCTACCACGCCTGGATGACGCTGCTGACCGTGGTCGCCCTGATCGGCTTGTTCGCCTGGTGCCAGCAACTGGTCAGCGGCTTGGCGACGACGGGCATGACCGACCAGGTGTCGTGGGGGCTGTACATCGCCAACTTCACTTATCTGGTGGGCCTCGCGGCCGCGGCGGCGATGCTGGTCATTCCCGTCTATGTCTACCGCAACATGCACCTGCACGACGTGGTCATCTTCGGCGAGCTGCTGGCCGTCGCGGTGATCATCATGTGCCTGCTGTTCGTCACCGTCGACCTGGGCCGCCCGGACCGCTTCCACCACTTGTTCCTGCGGTTCAACTTCCCGATCTCGATGCTGACCTGGGACGTGATCGCCCTGAACGGCTATCTGCTGCTGAACCTGCACATCTGCGGGTATCTGCTCTATTGCGCCTACTGCGGGCGGACCCCGTCCAAGATCTTCTACGTGCCGTTCGTCTTCGTGGCCATCGTCTGGGCGGTCAGCATCCACACCGTGACGGCGTTTCTGTATGTCGGCCTGGGCGGGCGGCCGTTCTGGAACTCGGCGATCATCGCCCCGCGGTTCCTGGCCAGCGCCTTCGCCGCCGGGCCGGCGTTCATCATCCTGACGCTCCAGATCGTGCGGCGCTACACGCGGCACCACGTCAGCGACGACGCCCTCCTGGTGCTCCGGCGAATCGTGCAGGTCGCCATGATCATCAACATCTTCCTCCTAGGTTGCGAGGTGTTCACCGAGTTCTACACGGACTCGGCCCACCTGGCCTCCGCCCGCTATCTCTACTTCGGGGTCGGGGACCGCACCGCCCTGGTCCCGTGGATCTGGACCGCCATCGGCCTCAATCTCCTGGCCACGCTGCTGCTGGTGCTGCCGGCCTCCCGCGGGCTGCCCTGGCTGAACCTCGCCTGCGTCCTGGCCATCGTAGGTATCTGGATCGAGAAAGGCATGGGCCTGATCGTGCCCGCGTTCGTGCCGACGCCGCTGGGCGAGGTGGTGGAGTACCACCCGACGCTCCGTGAGGTGCTGGTGTGCCTGGGCATCTGGGCCTTCGGGCTGCTGCTGTACACGATTTTCGTGCGGATCTCGGTGCCGGTGCTGGCCGGGCAGTTGACGTATGAGAAGCGTTTCGGCCGACCGCACGCCAAACAGGACCTTCCCTCGTCGACGTCTTCTACAGGAGTGAACCCATGACGACTCGTATCGCCCCTGCCCTGGTGATCGGAATGACCTTGGCCCTCGCGAGCGCCGGCCCGGCCTCGGCCCAGACCTGGGGCCTGAGCGAGCTGTCCGCGGAGAGCAAGGCCTGCATCGACTGCCACAAGAAGGAAAACCCCTCGCTCTACCAGCAGTGGGGCAGTAGCAAGCACTACCGGGGCAACATCGGCTGCTACGAATGCCACGGAGCCCGCGAGGGCGAGCCGGACGCCTTCAAGCACGAGGGGCAGTGGATCGCCACCATCGTTTCGCCGAAGGATTGCGCCCGCTGCCACGCCCGCGA
Source organism: uncultured Planctomycetaceae bacterium (assembly GCA_964572385.1). Taxonomy (GTDB): domain Bacteria; phylum Planctomycetota; class Phycisphaerae; order UBA1845; family UTPLA1; genus CAZNFM01. The sequence continues at coordinate 49,748 of CAZNFM010000028.1, forward strand.
GGCGGCGGAGTTCAGCGGCTCGCACCACTCCAAAGGGGCGCGGATCCTCGGCTCGCTGGATAATACGCTGGCCGAGGTGGTCGAGGGCGACCGCGGCATGATCACGCCGGCGTTTCAGCATGGCGTCGCCGCCTCGGCGGTGCTGGGGTGCTGGCAGTGCCACGGATCGGAGGTCAAGGTGCTGCCGGGCGGCAAGCTGGATCCCGCCACCTGGCCGAACACCGGGATCGGGCGGATCAACCCCGACGGTTCGGAAGGCTCGTGCTCAGCCTGCCACAGCCGCCACGCCTTCTCCGCCGAGCAGGCCCGCCACCCGGACAACTGCGGCAAGTGCCACATGGGCCCCGACCACCCCCAGAAGGAGATCTACGAGGAATCCAAGCACGGCATCGCCTTTCGGGCCAACATCCCCAAGATGAACCTGTCCTCGCCCAAATGGATCGTCGGGGAGGACTACAGCGCCGCGCCCACCTGCGCCACCTGTCACATGAGCGCCACCAAGAAACAGCCGGTCTCGCACGACGTGGGGCTGCGGATCAGTTGGAACAACCGCCCGGCCATCTCCCTGCGCCCCGAGGAGAGCGACCGAAAGATGGGGCTGCCCGGCGCGGAGATCGACTGGAAGACCCGTCGGGCCTCGATGCAGGACGTCTGCACGGCCTGCCACGAGAAGCAGTGGGTGGACAACTTCTACACGCAGTACGACGCCCTGATCGAACTGTATCACGCCAAGTTCGCCAAGCCCGGCTTGGAGTTGTACACGCTGGCCAAGCCGCTCCTCCGCCCGGCCGAGTTCTCCAACCAGCTCGACTTCACCTGGTACGAGATCTGGCACCACGAGGGCCGGCGGGCTCGCCACGGGGCCTCGATGATGGGTCCGGACTACACCCACTGGCACGGCACCTACGAGGTGGCCAAGCACTTTTACGCGAAGTTCGTGCCGGAGCTGGAGGAGGTGATCGAGAAGGGCCGTTCGTCGAATGACGAAGCCAAAGTCAAGGCCGCCGAGGCCCTGGCCCAGCGCCTGGACGAAGTCCTGAACTCACCCAGCCACCGGTGGTACCTCAACAAGATGGACCCCGCGGAGCAGGAACGCCGCAAGCAGCAGATGGAGGAGTTCCAGAAGCGGTACGCCAAGTGAGCCGCACCGCGGGCCACGCCCGCCGGGGACCTCGCGGATCATCCGGCCTGTCACGCCGGGGCCGCCGCGGCGGTTGGATCGGTAGGCAAGCCATCGATCAGCGCAGGAGAGGTCGGCTGGGGCGGCAATCACCCGTCGGTCTTGCTCACGACCACGGCCACCTCGACAGCCGCTGAGGGCGTCCCGGCCCGCCGGGCCGATGCTCCCTGTTCCCGCGGCCCTGGCCGCGTCTCCGCGCGAGCTCCTAGGGATCCTCGACGAAGACCACCCGGACCACGTCCGACAGGGCCCGGGCCATGTGGCGGTGTTCCGGGCCGGAGGGGATGAAGACGCCATCGCCGGTGTTGTATACGAGCGTCTCCCGGTCAAACCGAATCTCGAACCGCCCGGCCAGCAGGTAGCCGACGTGGCCCCGGTCGCACCAGTGCGGCGGCATCTCCGGCGTGTACTCGACCAGGCGCAACCGCCGCCCGCCGTGCGACACGGCCTTGAAACGCACGCCCGCCATCGGCGACTGCCACGACAGCGACTCGAAATTGATCAGGTAAGATTCCACGGGATTACCCTCCCGACGGAAAGAGGATGCGGCCCGACCCGCCCGCTCCAGTTCCAGTAACAGGTGGCTGGTTGTACACGACGACCGCGGTCAAGACCAGCCGGCACTCGAATCTCCCCACCCACACCGATCGGCCGCCGCCACCGGCGTGGCCCCAGCCGGCTTGCCGGCAAAGTCCGTTTCGTTGTTCCATTCGCCGCGACATGCGGCCCTGATCCGGGCGGTGGCAGATTGCTGCCGGTGTCAGGAAAGCCCAGTCTGTTTCGTTCGTTAACTTCCCTTGTGCTCGGGGGCCGTCGACCGGCCGCGTTGCCCCGATGCACCCTGACAAGGAGCGGTCATGCCACGCGGCAGAGGCTTCGTCGTCGCCCTGGTATCCCTGTCCCTGCTGGCTCTGGAGCTGGTCTGGACGCGGCTCTTCTCGGCGGAGTTCTTCTACTCCTACGCCTTTCTGGTCATCTCGCTGGCCCTCATGGGCCTGGGCTTCGGTGCGTTGACGCTCCGCCTGCTCCCGTCTCTGGGACGCCGCCCGTGCCTGGGAATAATCCTCTGCCTCGCGGCGGCCTCAGCCCTGGCCGGACCGCCCCTGGTGTTCCTCCTCGATCTGGATTTCAACAGGATCATGAGCAGTTGGGGGCTGGTTTTCTTCCGGCCGGTGGGAACGCCCGCCGACGGCCCTACGACCACCGCGGAAAGCCCGGAAGGCCTGACCATGATCGGCAGGCTGGCGGCGGCGGTGGTTCTCCTGGGGCTGCCCTACTTCTTCGGCGGGCTGGGGCTGGCCACGATCTTCCGCAGAAACCACCGGCGGCTGCCCCGGCTGTACATGGCCGATCTCGTCGGCGCCGGAGCCGGCGTGGTCCTGGCGGTCTTGCTCATGAATCTCTGCGGAACCCCCGCCGCGACATGCCTGGTCGTGCTGCCGCTGTGGGGAGCCGCCGCGCTGGTTCTGCGGCGGTGGGGCCGACTACTGGCCGCCGTGCCGGCCCTGGCCTCGATCGCGATGGTCTGGTTCTCCGCCGGCCTGCTCGAACGTCCTCGCGAGGAACGAGCTCCGGTCGTCTTCCAGCACTGGGACGCCACCTCGAAGATCAAAGTCTACGAGTACGGCCCCGAGGCCCGCGGCCTCAACATCGACAACGCCGCCAATTCACCGGTTCGCAAATTCGACGGCAACTGGGACCGACCGGAATCCGAGCGCTTTCACTTCGGCATCGACGTCTCCAATCTGATCAAGCGGTTCGACGGTTGCACCTTCTTGTCTCTTGGGGCGGGCGGCGGCGGCGACGTGCTCCAGGCGTTGCAGGCCGGGGCGACGGAAATCCACGCCGTCGAGGTTAACCCCTACATCAACCGGATGATGCTCACCGGGGAACTCGCCGAGTACACCGGGCGGATTTACCACGATCCCCGCGTCCGCGTCGTCACCGAGGACGCCCGCGCTTACGTGCGGCAGCACCGGAACCGGTTCGACGTGATCTACTCACTCAGCTCGAATTCCTTTGCCGCCCTGGCCTCGGGTTCGTTCGCCATGGCCGAGAACTACCTGTTCACCACCGAAGCCTTCCAGGACTACTGGCAGTCGCTGACCCCTCGTGGCTTCATGATGATGGAGCACCAGTTTTACGTGCCGCGTCTGACGGCTGCGCTGCTCGACGCCTTGCGCGAGCTGAACATCCCCAACCCCCAGGACCACTTGGCCGTCTACGACCTGCCGCAGATGCGGCGGCAGATGATCTTATTATCGAAGCAGCCGCTCACCGACGAAGTCCGCAACAACGCTTTCGGCGAACTGAGCGCGGCGAACTACGAGAGCATCCATCTGCTCTATCCCGCGCCGGACTCGTTGAAGGACAACCTGATCAACCGCATCGTGACCGAGGGTTGGCCCGCCGCGGCGAAATCCGCGAAGATCAACATCTCCCCGACGACCGACAACCGCCCCTTTGTCGGGCAGATGGGCCTCTGGAGGAGCCTTCGCGGGCGACCCGCCGTCGGGATGGGTATGGACGTGTACGGCTATCCCGTGTCGCGGCTGATCATCCTCGCCATCATGCTGGCGGTCGTCATCCTGGCCGTCCCGCTGAATCTGCTGCCGTACCTGAGCACGGGACCGCGATTGCCGGCGGCGCCCTGGCTGTATTTCTTCCTCATCGGCGCGGCCTTCATGGCCGTGGAGGTCGTGCTGATCCAGAAATACACGCTCTTCATCGGACCTTCGGCCTACAGCATCGCCACGATCCTGCTCACCATGCTCGTGGCTTCAGGGATCGGCAGCAGGCTCTCGCCCCGTGTCGGGACGCCGGAGGCCTTCGTCGGTCTGTTGATCTGGCTGCTGCTGGAGGCGTTCGCCCTCCACCACGCTACGGCAGCCGCCGTCAACCTGAGCCTGCCCGCGCGCATGGCCATCACCGTGCTGCTGGTCGCCCCGTTGGGCGTGGTCATGGGCATGCCGTTTCCCAAGGGGGCCGCCCGAGTCGGCAGGCTGGTGGACTGGGGTTTCGCAGTCAACGGAGCGGCGTCCGTGCTCGGCGGGGCCGGCATTCTGCTGATTGCGATGGCCTTCGGCTTCCAGGTTTCGCTCTTGATCGCGGCCGGGCTGTATGCCTTGGCCTTGGCCCTCATTTCCCGTTCCACGGGTTGGACCGGGGCTGACCGGGCGCCAGCCGCTCAGGCCGCGACGTAAGGAAACCGGCAGGACTGGGCGACCGCGGAGGCCGTCGTCTCACTCGGCCTCCGGCCAGAGCCAGCCGAACGTGCCGGCGGTGAGGAGGCCGTACACGACGCCGTCGAAGATGAACTTCGCCGTCGTGCTCCAGCTCACGCCCTTCCAGACGGAATCCTGGATGCAGCCGATCGCGTAGCCCAGGATCGCCGCCGTGCCGGCGATGCGGAAGACCGCCCGATACGATGCGCCGGCTCCCAAGGCATGCCAGGTTACATAGGCGGCAAGCACGCTGACGATCAGACAATAGACGAACCACAGAACAAGACCCCGGCCGATGTTGCACTCGCCGGGAGGCATGATCGTGAGAAATCCGACCGGCCCCTTCTTTCGCTTCTCCAGAAGCTCCGGTGAACTCCAGTCCTTCATGGACGCCGCGCAAGGAAACATGTACATGCCCGGTTCAACACCGTGGGCCCGCAGGGCCTCCAGGACGGCGTCTTCGTGGTGCAGTCTCCGGTGGTCGCCCCGGTGCAGTGGGGTGGCCATGTGGATGATCGAGCTGGCCACGAAGACGAAGACCGCGGAGACCAGGATCGGCAACCAGAGCGTGACGATAAACTCCATGAGTGTCGCTCCTGCGGAAAGTGCGGTCACGGCCTACCGCGCCGGCCCGGATCGCGCGCAGAATTGTCCAGGCCTCCAGCCGAGACCCGACGGCACCGTTGTCTCGCCAATCGGTCTTACTTCATCGCCGCCTGATACAGCTCATCCACCCGACGCCAGTTCACGACGTTCCACCACGCCGCGATCCAGTCGGGCCGGCGGTTCTGGAACTTCAGATAATAGGCATGTTCCCAGACGTCTAAGGTCAGGATCGGGGTGTGACCGATCGACAACGGCGAATCCTGATTCGGCAGGGCGCAGATGTGCAACTTCTTCTGCTGGTCCAGGCCCAGGAAGGTCCAGCCGCTGCCGAAGAACGTCGCGCTGGCCTTGCTGAACTGGTCTTTGAACGCGTCGAAGCTGCCGAAGGCGGCCTTGATGGCCTCACCGACCTTGCCGCCGGGCGTGCCGCCGCAGTTGGGGCCGATCGTCTCCCAGAACAGGTTGTGGTTGACATAGCCGCCGCCCATGTTGATCACCGTCTGGCGAATGGCTTGCGGCACGGCGTCCAGATTTCGCAGGATGTCCTCGGCCGATTTCCCGGCCAGCGAGGTCTGCCCCTCCAGGGCCTTGTTGAAGTTGGCGGTATAGGTGGCGTGGTGCTTGCTATGGTGGATTTCCACCGTCCGGGCGTCGTAATGCGGCTCCAGGGCGTCATAGGCGTACGGCAGAGTCGGTAGTTCGAACGGCATGGGTCATCTCCTGATCTGAAACTTTGGGCCCCCGCGGCCCGTGTGGGGATCATAGTGCCGATCACGGAACTTGGCGCGACCGGCCCGCCGCGGCGTCGGCGGCAGCCAAGATCCACCCGCCCCAGGGGATTCCGGCGATGACTGCGGCCCGATTATTTGCGACTCAAAGAGTCGTTTTTTGTGTGCGGCCGCTGCCGTGATGCTCGCCCCGCGGTATCATACCGTCCGATATCCAAGCAGAGGCATCGGCTGGCCGCGTTGGCAGGCGGGCCGGCGACGCTGGGCCGGGACGTCCGGCATCGAAGTTGGCAGGCATTCTTCGGGGGGTGGGGTGACGAACATGGACTCGTTCGTGGTCACGGGTGGGAACCGTTTGCGGGGTACGGTCGCGGTCAATGGGTCGAAGAACGCCGCCTTGCCGATCATGGCCGCGTCGATCCTCACCGAAGGCGAATCGATCATCAAAGGCGTGCCGGAACTGGAAGACGTTCGGCAACTCGCGCTGCTGCTCGAGAAGCTCGGCGTCAAGGTCACGCGCGACGAGGAGCGGAACCTGCACCTCAAGGTCGAAGACGAGATGAACTGCCACGCGCCGTACGACATCGTGCGCAAGATGCGCGCCAGCGTCTGCGTCATGGGTCCGCTCCTGGCCAAACGCGGGCAGGCCCAGGTCAGCATGCCCGGCGGATGCAACATCGGCGACCGGCCGATCGGCCTGCACCTGCAAGGGCTGCAATCGCTCGGGGCGGAGTCCGACTTGATCAGCGGCGACATCCATCTGCGGTCCCGGCGGCTCAAAGGCGGCGAGCTGTTCCTGGGCGGTCCGTTCGGCTCCACCGTGTTGGGCACCGCCAACGTGATGATGGCCGCGACCCTCGCCGAAGGCACGACGGTCATCGAGATGGCCGCTTGCGAGCCGGAGATCGCCGATCTCGCCGATTACCTGAACGCCTGCGGCGCCCGCATCACCGGGCACGGCACCCCGCGCATCACCATCGAGGGCGTCCGGGAGCTGCACGGCTGCACGCATACGATCATCCCCGACCGCATCGAGGCCGGCACCTTCATGATCGCCGCCGCCATCACCAACGGCGACATCCGTCTGACCAACTGCCGGCTCGACCATCTGCTGGCGGTGGTGGACCGGATGCGGGCGATCGGCGTGAACATCGAGCGCGACGGGGCCGCCGTGCAGGTCTCGTCGTCGCGGCGGCTGGAGCCGGTCAGTGTCACGACCCAGGTCTACCCCGGCTTCCCGACCGACTTGCAGGCCCAGATCATGGCCCTGCTCTGCCTCGCCGACGGCAACAGCATCATCACCGAGAAAATCTTCCCCGACCGCTTCACCCACGTCGCCGAACTGGGCCGCATGGGCGCCCAGCTTCGCAAAGAAGGCTCCACCGTGGTGGTCGAGGGGGTCAAGCACTTGATCGGCGCGCCGGTGATGGCCAGCGACCTGCGGGCGTCGGCGGCACTGGTCCTGGCGGGACTGGTGGCCAAGGGCCAGACCCGGATCTCCCGCGTGTACCACATCGACCGCGGCTATGACCGCATCGAGCAACGTTTGGCCGCTCTCGGCGCGGACATCAAGCGGATTCATGAATCCGACACGACGGCGTAGAACCCCCGGGAAGGCGGCGGCCGCAAGGCGTTCTCGCGGCCCGCGCCGCGGTGGCCCAGCCCAATAGGCACGGGCCGGCGGCGCGATGCCGACCGGCCCGGGGGTTGGTTGCTGCCACCGGCGGGGATCCGACCCCGCTTTGGTGACACGAGCGCGGCATCATCGGCTCGGCAGCATCACCGGCGCCGGCAGGCCCAGCAGTTCCGCGAGCGTCTGCTCCGGCGTGCCGCCGGGGTTCAATAGGCCGTCCAGCTCGGGAATCGCCATCCAGCACAGCGGCCGCGGCTGTCGGGCGAATAGCTGCAACTGCGCGTCGAAGGTCATCCGCGGCGCGGCCATCTGCGTGCGGGCCATGCCCCCCATCACCGTGGACAGCCCCGCCAGGCTTTCCACCAGCTCGCCGATCGAGGCCGGCTTGGGGTAATGCACCAGCTTGACTTCCGCGCTGGGCGGGATGTCGGCCATCTCGCGGACCGCCGCGATGGCGTCCTTCAAGCCGCCGAGGCGGTCGACCAAACCGATCTTCAGGGCCTGCCGCCCGGTGTAGATGCGGCCCTCGGCCAGCTTGCGGACCTCGTCCTTGGGCATCTTGCGGCCGGCGGCGACGCGATCGAGGAACACCTCATAGAAGTCCAGGATGTGCTTCTGGAGGAACTCGCGGTCCTCCGGCGGCATGTCGCGGTACCCGCCGCCGAACAGCGACCGGGCCCCGCGCTTCATCTCGTACAGGTTGATGTCCTGGCGGTTCAGGGCCGAGGCCTGGTTGGCCAGGATCGCCAGCACGCCGATGGAGCCGGTGATGGTGGTCGGCTCGGCGAAGATCAGCCGGCCGGGACACGCGATGTAATACCCGCCCGACCCGGCCACGCTGCCCATGCAGACGACCAGCGGTTTCTCCTCGTCCAGCTCGCGGAGCTTCCGCCAGATGATGTCGGATGCGTAACCGCTGCCGCCCGGGCTGTCCACGTACAACACCACCGCCCGGATGGTCTTGTTCTTGCGGATCTGCTCGATGGTCTCGACGAACTGGTCGCGCATGATCATCTGCGTGGAGAAGCCCGAACCGAGGCTGAGGTCCACGATCGGCCCGCGGGCGTGGAGGATGGCGATCTTCGGGCCGACGGCGGTGTAGCTCTTTTGGGCCTCGGCGACCTGTTTCTGCCAGGCGCTCAGCAGGTCGTTCAGCGAGGTGATCTGGGCGAAGTCGGAGCCGCGGCCGCGATCCTTCTCGAATTTGAAGCGTCGCAGCAGCCGTTCGTGATAGTCCTCATAGTAGGCCAGCACGTCCACCAGCCCGCGGTTCTTGGACTCTTCCGCCGCGAACAGGGCGATGTCGATGATCTCCTTCACCTTGTCCGCGTCGATCTTGCGGCCCTCGGCGATGAACCGCACATAGTCCTCGAACCAACTGTCCAGCAGCTCGCCGAACTCCTGGATGAAGTACTTGTTCGGCTCCCGCTGGTTCATGAACCCGGGATACTTGTAGCGGCCCGCCGTGATCACGTCGTACTCGATGCCCTGCATCTGATACATGCCGCGCATGAAAGGAAAGACTCGGCCAAGGCCCGGCAGCATCAGCGACCCGGTCGGAGCCATGGCGATCTCGTCCGCCTGACAGGCGATCAGGTAATCCATGGGGTCGCCCGAGTTCATGAAGGCGAAGACCTTCTTGCCGCTCTTGCGAAAATCGGCCAGACCGTCGCGCAGGGCCTCGATGTCCGGCAACCCGAGATTCATCCCGTCCAGATTCAGCAACAGGCCCCCGACCCCGCTATCCTTGGCGTACTCCTCGAACCGCTCGAGCAGGTCGCGGGTCTCCTGGGTACGCCCGGGCAAGGGGATGTTCAAAGCCCGTGCGGGCACTACGAACATGTCCAGCTTGATCTCCACCAGCCGTTGAATCGGCGACGGCTTCTGCTCCTGGCCCTTGGCCGCGGCGGACTTGTCGTCGGCCGGCTTGGTGGTCGCTTTCTTGTCCTCGCTTTTCTTCGGCTCATCGGCCCAGGTCGGCCCCGCGCAAGCGGGCATCAGAAACAACGCGGCCACTACGGTCATCAGTACACGTCGCATGATCTGGCTCCTCCAGGCTTTGGTTGCCTCACTACTACGTTTCCTCTCCTCTGATGGAACACCACGACGTCGCCTGAAGCGGCCTTCAGGCCGCCTTCTTGCGGCGGTCCGTCGGCGGTGGGGTCTTCTTCTCGTCCGGTGACGATTCCGGACTGTTCCCTGCCTCGGGGTCGGCAACCGGCGGCCGCTCGGTCGCGGCGGCCGCCGGAGCCTTCGGGATACGGTGCAGGGTGCCCTCCGCATCGATGGCGATGGTCTGGTAGTTCGTGAACTCGCCGTCGCGAATCCGCAGCCGCCACGCGTCCGGCGACCAGTCGATCACGTACAGTGTGTCATCGATCTTCGTTTCGCCCTCCTCCACGCCGCGAACCGGCCGGTCCGGGCGAACCGTGATCATCGACACCAACCCGGCGGCGAAGCCCTGCTCCCGCGGTTGAAGCTTCAGCAAGTCGGCGTGCATCGAGAAATCGACGTACCCGTCCAGTTCCGCCACCGTGGCGGGCCACCGCCCGTAGTCCTTCTTGAACAGCTTGGCGTGGTGATGGAGCACGCGGAGGTGCCGACAGGCGGTTTGCTCGCGTGCCGCTTCCGAGCCGGCATCGGCCGTGGACTCCAGCGAAGTCGCCGTCACCACCGGCACGTACACCGCGCCGAACGGCACCGGCCCCACGTGCCGCACCTGCAAACCGCCGTAGTCGATCCGCAGATCGACCACCGCGTCCCGCAGGACGTCCTTCAGTTCCTCCGCCCGAGGCGGTGCGGTGCCCTCCGGCGACAGCCCCGCGGCCATCGACAGGTACGGGTGCAGCAGGTCGAACACCTTGTACCAGTTGATCCGCGCCTGCCAGTGCGCCTGGTTCGTATCCGGGATGCGGACACGGGACTTCTGCGAGAGGGTCAGCGACTGCCAGTGGCGGACGCAATCATCCGCCCAAGTCGGTGTCTGGGCGATGATCAGCATGGCCCGGTTCTCCTCTGCCGCCGCCGTCGTGGGAGTCCGGTCTTGCGGGATCGTCGGGTCGGCGGCGAAGAAGATGACCGTCCGGTAGGTCGCCGGCATCAGCCCGAACGACCCGTCCGCCGCCGGGTTGTTCCAGAAGACCGGCTGCCCCTCCACCTCCAGCTCCTGCCACGCTGGGGGTTGGTCTTCCTCTTCGCGCTGGCGGGTGTCCTTTTCAATCGCTTCGCGGATCGACTCGATGATCTTGCCGCGAGCGTCCACCCGAAACTGGTAATAGAGCGCCGGGAACGGCAGGAATCCCGTGCCGGGCACGGCGGCGAAGGCCATGTTGCCGCCGGCCCGAGCGCCGATGGTCCCTTCCGGCAGGCCGGCCAGGCTGTCCGCCACGCCCTCCGCGAAGGCAGCGTTGAACGCGGCCGCGACGTACGCCTCCCGGGGGCAATCGAACGGCTGCTTGAGCTTCTTGAACGCGGCCTTGAGGGCCATGCCCAGCAGCGGGTTCCAACGGACGGAGACCCGCTCCGACCACAACCCCTGGGCGTTGAGCGTCACGATGTAGCGAATGTCCTTGATGCCCGAGATCATCGCGAACGGCGAAGACCCACCGCTCTCTTCCTCCTCCCCGAGATTCAGCCGGCAGTACAGCAGTGCGGGCGTCTTCTTCTGCTTCTGGCCCGCTGCCGCATCGCTCTCTCGGCCGAATACCTCCCGCGGAGGTTCCAGCTCCGCCGAGGAGGCGATCATGGTGCCGCCTTCGGACTCGCGCAAAACCGCCAGCACCAGGTCGGGCAATTCCAGCCGCACTCCGCCGTCCGGTTGCTTGGTGAGTTGGAGATCCTTCACCACCCGCTGCGTGGCCTCGAGAGCCAGCAGGTTGGTGACCCGCTCTGTTGCTTCGGAAAGCGGCCAATCCACGAGCAAGGCCCAGCGCGCCCGGCCATCGCGGTCCTGCGAATAGGTGGTGACGGCCACCGACGTGTCCGGCCAGCCGGCGATGTGTTCCAGAATCGCCAGGACCGCGCCGAAGTCGAAATCCTCATCGGTTTCCTTCTCCGGCATGCGGAACAGGCCCGACAACCCCTGATACAGGCTCGCCGACTTCGAACGCCGCGCCGCGTCCACCAGCCCCGACATGGACGGTAGGTACAGCTCCACTCGCGGCGTCAGTCCCTTGGCCGGGCGGCTGGTGGGACCGCTGGTCGGCGCGCTCGCCGGCGATTGCTTCGGCTCCGCTGGGCTTGGTTCGGTGGTTCCTGCCGGAGCGGCCGCGTCTTCCTGGTGCGCCGTATCCCTGTCCTCGTCCGCCTCTTCCGGAGGGGGGATGCCTGCTGCGGAAAGCGCCGTCGTTGCCGCGGCGGGGACGCCTCCCGTCTTTGCCTCCAGGCCGCCCGATACAACCCAGCCGAACACGACCATGACAATGATCAGGCTTGTGATCGCCCTGAAGCGCAGAGGATATGACACCACCACCACTCACCCTCCGGATAGCTGCTTCGCCGGTTACGTCGCGATGAAGTCCTTGACATTATAGGGTGATCGCCCGCGGACTCGCGGCGGCCCCCGCGGCGGGCCGGACCACTCGGCCCCCGTCTCTATGTCGCCCGCCGGGAAACCCGGCTGAAGCTCCGATGCCGCCCGATGACGGCCCTGGGGGCCGACAGAGACCTTAACGAGGCCAACCGCAAGGTCTCACGTCCGAAATCGCCGCAGTCCTCGATCGCCTGTCTCAGCCGCCTTTGCTCAGAAACCCCACACTGGACTGAAACATCCGCTCAGTGAGCCGGTCCGAGGCGGGCGTGGCGGTCTCGGCTTGCAGGTCTTCCAGATTGGCCCGGCACATCAGGCACTTCACCGTCTCCAGGTGAAAGGCGGTGTAGCTCTGCCAAGGCTCTTCCAAGACCCCTAACAACCAGGAACCGATGGTGCTTCGCTTGAGACAACTCAGCCGCCGGTCGCGCCAGACGGAAGCAATGGTGGTTTCGTTGGACAGTTCCCCGCCCTGAAGCGGCTCCCGCTCCTCCGGCGGCAGCTCGGCCAGAAAATCCCGCAGACGGCCCAGGGCGCGAAATTTGACGCCGGCGACGGCGACCTCGTCGCGTCCGAGAACTTCGCCGGCCTCCTTGTTGCGCATCCCGACGTAAAACAGCAGCTCGATCACCCGCAGGTCATCCAGCTTGTCCCGGTCGCGGAGTTCCTCGATCAGCCGCCGCAGAATGCGGGCCAGGATCTCGGCCTGACGCCCGGCCTGCTCACGTCGCGCGGCGATACGGCTGGGCGTTTCGGAGACACCCGGATCGGCGAGCGGCGGGCTGGCGTCGTCGAGGTCGAAACCTTCCGTGTACTCCGGGTGACGCTGTCGCCGGGCGAGCAGTTCTCCGATCTTGTAGCGCAGGATGGCGTACAGGTAGGTCTCCAGCGAGCGGTTCGCGTCGTAGTGCTTCAGGCTGCTGATGAAGCCGAGCATCGCCTCCTGGAGCACGTCCTCGGCGTCCCCCGCGTCGCGAAGCCTGGCCCGGGCAAACGCCAGCAGTCGGCCCTGGTAGCGGTCGATGAGCTGCCGCCAGGCGCGCTGGTCACCCCCGCGAATCGCCTCCACCAGGAAGCGGTCCGCGTCGTCGGGCAGGATGGCAGAGTCCGAAGCCAACGCTGTAAAAGCCTCTGTTTGGGTCAATCCGGCCGGCAACGGGGAGGGCGGATCGCCGGCCCGCGGCCCGGCGCCCAACCGGCCTGGTCAGCCGGTTCCGAACACCAGGCCGGCGCGCCAGACCAGCAGGCACACCGCCAGGAAAGCCAGCGCCCAGGATGCTCGCCGCAGCCAAGTATACCGGCCGCGGTTCGGGGCGTCGATGAACAGATAGGCAACGCCGATGAGCAAGGCCAAGGCTCCCGCCGACAGGGCGTATCGCAGCGGCGGCGGCATCGTCCGGCCGATCGGCGGCGTCATGCGGCCCTTCGGCGGCAGGAACGGCGGCTGGAAGAAAGGTGGAGCCGCGGGATGGCGCGGCGAGTCCAGCCGGTCGATCCCCTCGCCCGGTGCCTCGTCGGCCCCTGGCGCTGACGTGCCGCCGTCGATCCGCGTGATGCCCACGTAGTCGGGTCCGGACTCGATCTTCAACTCGCGGGTGCTGTGATAGGCGTAGGACGAACCCTCCTCGGAAGAGGTCGTCGCCTCGATGAACACGGTGCGGGCGGTGAGCAGCATCGCGACGGCCGCCAGCCCGGCGAAGGCCACGATTCCCATCAAGACCACCACAACCACGACCCCGCTCCGGCCGTGGTGCCTTCGGCCGCGATGCCGCCGGAACAGGGCGGACATGACCAGGGCGATCAAGACCAGGAAGACCACCGGCGCAGCCAGCAACAGGATCGGAGCGGGTGCCATGATCACGCCACCTCCCCGGCCGCCGCGCTGGGTACCTCCCGGCCGCCGAGCAGCTCGCGCAGGTCGTTCAGCTCCACGGTCAAGGCCTGGATCATCTTCTGCGATGGCTCGTTGAAGACCGTGTCCACGTTCAGGTAGCAGGAGAGGCGATAGCCGCCGGTATCCAGCTCATAGGCGGCGATCTTCAACTCCGTCCGCCAGCGGCGGATGTCCTCGTGCCAGAACTGGTGGCCCCAGTGACCCCGCGTGAAGGTCCACAACAGGTCTGACCGGCCGGTCAGGGCGTAGCCCAGCATGGCCAGGTGGCGCTCGATCAGCTTCGAGAGGTTGGCGTTGGCGTCGACCTCGAAAGTCACCCGCAGCGGCAGCGAAAGTTTTCGCGGCTCGGCCGGTCGCGGCCGCGACCGGCTGTTCTTGACGTAGCCGACGACCAGCAGGCCGAGGCCCAGCCCACCCAACGGCACCATGGTTGCGGGCAGGGCTTTGTCCCATTCGTATTCCGGCACCGTTCCCATGATGACGCCCATGAGCGCGAACATGGCCGCAAGCAGCATCCAACCGACGAGCGTCACCCATCGCCCCTGGGAATCGTCGCCCGGCCTCGTCTCTTCCGCTGCCGGCTGATACGGCGGCACCGGCACGAACCAGACGAACAGACTCACCACCGCCCCGAGGATGATGAAGATCAGGGCGATAAACTCTCCTTCTCCTCCGAGATTGAAGTTGCCCCAGGCGACGCCGGCGGCGGCGGAGGAGGCGATGCCCGTAAAGAAGATGCCCGGCCGGAAGACGCCGCGCCATAACCCCGCATGATAACGCGGGATCGCCCTCGACAAGGCGAAGACGAAATAGCACATCAACACCGTGCCGAAGGTGTAGAA
>CAZNFM010000029.1:0-62837 GCA_964572385.1 uncultured Planctomycetaceae bacterium
GCGGGAAGGGAATCCCGCGTTCGTGCGTGCGAGATGGGAATCTCGCACGAGCCGGGATCGTGCGTGCGAGATGGGGATCTCGCACGAGCCGGCCGGGGGCCGTCGGTGGGCGTTGGGGCGCTCTGTTCAAGCGCGGCGCTTACCCACGCCCAGCAGGAAGCCCAGCACGATGGCCAGGACGGCGGCGATGAGCACGCGCCACTCGGGCGGGCGGGAGAAGTTGAAGGTCTGGGCGGCGATCCAGAACAGGAGCGTCCTGGGGATGAACGACAACAGAAATTGCGGGTCGGCCTGCGCCGCATAGGCCCGCAAGCCCCACGTCCGCCAGCGCCGCTGGATCACAAAATCGAAGTAGTTGTGCGTGACCATCATCCCCCAGCCGTACATCCCCAGCCCGTTCAGCCAGAAGCTCTTGGAGAACGCCAGCCACAGGTTCTCCGACACGCCGGGCACGCGGCCGGGCCAGAGCCCCAGGCCCACCAACCCCTCGACCATCAGCGAGAAGGCCGGGAAGACCATCACGAACCACATCCCGAAGACGCCCCAGACCGCGGCCCGCTCCCAGACGTGCTCCAGCCGCCACGCCCCCGACGTGAGCCGCCGCTTGAGCAGCTCGCCGAACGCCCCGAGGATGAAGAACTTGACGAATCCTGCGGGAAACGGGTACTGCCGGGTCAGCTCGGCAAAGCGCTCGGGGCGGGCCAGGGCGAAGCCCAGCAGGGCCGCCGAGCCGAGCGTGAGGAGCAGGGTGGCGGGCCAGTCCGTCCCGGAGGGCGGCCGGTCGGGCCGGGAGACGGTGGCGGTCGAACGGGCACGAGGTTCAGTGGCGACGCGGGTCACGCGATCCTCCCATAGCGGGGCCAAATGAGACATGATAGCCGGGCGGCGGAGTGGCGTCAGGCCTGAATCGCGATCAGTGCCGGCGTCTGCAACGCCGCGGCTCGAGAGAGACGCTCAGCGGATCCACGGAATGCCGCCATGCCCACGGGGTGACCCTGGGCGAGCCGTGTCCCGGAGGCCCAGCAGGTAGTTGTTCTTCCGACCCGTTTTCACGTGACGGATGTCGGCCTGCCAGCGTTCGTCGGGTCGGGTCGAAGCCCGGCGGTCGCACTCGACCTGGGATTTCGTTCCACGGCTTCCACCGGCAGAACAGATCGGATTCCCGCAACACGCGATAGACCGTCGCCGAACTGACCGCACCAACACCCTGGTCCAGCATCATCCCGGCCAGCTCGCGGTGCCGCGCCACCGGGCCTTTCAGGGCGTACTCCACGTTGCCGGCCGCTTGCCGGGCAGAATCTCGTACATCGGCCGCGAGAAAGGTCGGGGTAAGGCGCCGACTGTTGCCGGCGCCGCCCCGGCCTAGGACCAGCGATGAGAGCCGGTCGCGGAGAGTACCAGGCAGCGCAGGATGCGGCTGGCGAGCCGGCAGCGGTGGTTTTGCAAATGTAACCAACGCTGAGATAGTGCGTTACAGAAGAGAAGAAGAAACGGCCCCGGGGTCAGGCAAATTGTTGATCTGAAGATCATCAATTGCTAAGCTACTTGGTGCGGATGTGAGCTCATGTTTTCGGTGTCCAAGACGACCGGCTACGCCATCCGGGCCATGTGCTGCCTCGATCTGTCCCGAGATCAATTGGTCAGGGCGCGGCAGATCGCGGATTGTACAGACATGCCCAAGCCGTACCTGTCCAAGGTTCTCCATGCCCTGGGACGATCCGGCTTGATCACGACCAAGCGTGGTCGGCGAGGCGGATTTGCCCTGGCGCGACCGCCCGCGCAGATCACCCTCCTGGATATTGTCGAGGCAGTTGAGGGAACCGACTGGCTGGAACACTGTCTGCTGGGCATGACCGAATGCCGGGAGGAACGGAGTTGCCCAACGCGTGAGTTCTGGAAGATCGAGCGGAAGCGGATTCGAGCCGAGCTGGCGCGTTTGACTCTGGCGATGATCTCGGAGTTCAAGGTCGCGGCGGGCGAGGCCCGCGAGTGCCGCCCCATGCCCAGGCCCGCCGCCAGGCGGGTCCAGCGGGCCCGGTCCTCGTCGAGAATGGGGCGGTTGCATCTGTCGAAGCGAAGTCAGCCGCGGAAGCGGATGAAAGAGCAAAGGAGATGATCCGATGCGACTTACACGAATGGTCGGCCTGGTGCTGGCCCTGGCCCTGGGACTTGTGGTTGCGGCGGGATGCCCGTTTTTCGTCCAGTTACCCGACGGAGATGATAACGGACCCGTGGACGACGACGGCAACAACAACGGAGGTCCCGGCGATGACAACGGGTCCGGCGGCGACGGCGGGAACAACCAGGGCGGGGATCCCGAACAGACCAAGGTCGTGGTGAGTCCGCCCGCTCAGCACATCGGTCTGGACTTGGTCGGCATCCACGATCCCGACTCCAGCCAGTACAACGCGGACTGCATTGGTTGTCATGGCGATCGTACCAATGAAGTGGCGCTGGACGGAGTGACGCCCGCGGCTCACAGTACTATGGTGGGGCCTATTGCCTTCGCCGACACGCCGGTTCTGGTGTCTTTCGGGGAAGGCAATGCACGTTGTATCGCCTGCCATAGCAATCGGGTGGATTTCCTCAGCTTTTCGGCCGGCAAACTCCGCGAACCGGTGAACACGGAATACTGCGGCCACTGCCACTCGACCGGGAATTTGAAGTTTTACCAGAGGCCGAACTAGTTCTTGCGCCCAGCAAGGAGCCGCCATATGGTCGATATGCGTTCGCCAGCGAAGCAGTCGTGCGGATCTTGGTTTGACGGGCCGGTGACCCGTCGTTCGTTCCTCAAATCCGTCGCGGCGTTGGCCACCGCAAGCGCGGTAGGCGGGTTGTTCCTGCGGGAGAACGAAGCCCTGGCCGCCCACTTCGGCGACCCGGTCTTGATCGAGACGGACGAACGCGTGCAGATCAAGTACAGCTCCTGCCAGGGTTGCCATGGGCGGTGTGGGATTCGCTGCAAGGTCGTGGACGGCGTGTTGGTCAAGATCGACGGCAACCCGTTTCACGCCTGCAACACCGATGACCATCTGCCCTATGAAACCGATCCGGCCGCGGCTCGGCTTCAGCCTGCTCGACTCTGCGCCAAAGGACTCTCCGGCATGCAGTCCTTATACGACCCCTATCGGCTCAAGGAGCCGTTGAAGCGGGTCGGCCCCCGCGGATCCGGGCAATGGCAGACGATCTCCTGGACGCAGGCCTTTGCGGAAATCGGCGCGAAGCTCGCGGAACTCCGTGATCGCGATACCGACCTGGATCCCGCAGCGCCGGAGCTGGGCAAGAAAGTCAACCAGATCATGTTCTCGGGCGGGCGGAACCAGCAGTCCCGCTTCACGGATCTGTTCTGGAAGAACGTCGTCGGCACGGTCAACGCGCGGCACGACCACACCAGCATCTGCGAAGAAAGCCACCACACGGCGCACGAACTGCTGACCGGAAACGGGATCGCCAGTTCGATCAAGGATCACACCAAGCCCGACCTTCTGAATGCGGATTGCGTCCTGTGGTTCGGTTCCGACCCGTGCTCGGCAAACTTCCCATTCCTGCCGCTGTCACGCAAGGTGATTGAAATGGTCGAACGCGGCGGGAAGCTCTATGTCGTGGACCCGCATTGCAACGTCGCCGCCTCCAAGGGCCGGTGGGTGCCCATCAAGCCCGGGGTCGACGCGGCCCTGGCCCTGGCGATCGGCCGGTACATCGTCGACCACAGCCTGTACAACACGGCGTTTCTCGGTCGTCCGCATGATGGTGCGGCGAACCCGACCGGGGAGTTGAACGTCACCGACGCGACGCTCCTGGTGAAGATCGTCGGCGGCCATCCTCTCGCATTTCTGCGGGCCGATGAGGCGGGCATTGCAGGCGGCACGAATCAGGATTTCGTCGTCTGGTCGGGCGGCACAGCCGTGCGCTACGACACGGTGGACACCGCCGACCTGCTGCCGGGAGAAGTTACGGTCAACGGCTTCACCTGCAAGACCGCCTTCGAGCTGTATGTCGAGCGGGTGCGGGAGAAGTCGCTCAGCGAGTACTCGGCGATCTGTGGCGTCGACGTGGCGACGATACAACTCCTCGGCCAGGAACTCGCCGCCGCCGGGCGACGCGGCTGCGTCACCATGTATCGCGGACCGGTCCAGCACACCAACGGCGCCTATACCGGCCTGGCGATTCTCGCCTTGAACCTCTTGTTGGGCAACTTCAACTGGAAGGGCGGTCTGGCGTTTGCCGCCGGCGGCTGGAGAGATGCCTACACCGGCGCGCCGTATGACCCGAACAACTGGCCCGGCAAGGTCACCGAAGCGGGCATCCCGCTGACTCGGGTGGGCAAGTCTTACGAAAGCAGCTCCGAGTACGCGGCCAACGGCTATCCGGCCCGGCGGCCCTGGTTCCCGATTGCCCGCCACTACAATTACCAGGAGATCATGCCCAGCATCGAGGACGAATATCCGTATCCGATCAAGGCGTTGATCCTGTACTGGAACGGCATCCCCTACTCCACGCCGGGGGCGCGCGCCGTGTGGGAACGCACCATCGCGGATGAGACCAAAGTCGAACTGGTCGTGGCGATCGACATCGCGATGGGCGAAGTCGCCGCCTGGGCCGATTATGTATTGCCGGACACCACTTACCTGGAGCGTTGGACGGCCGTCACCGTGGCGCCGACGATCCTGACCAAGCTGCACGGCATTCGCCAGCCGGTGGTCGGCACGCTCGATGCGGAAATGAACTACACCGGCGTCCTGCCCAATACCAAGATGCTCGAGGACATCCTGATCGGCATCGGCAAGGCAATGGGCCTACAGGTGCCGTGGGATCGCGCCTGGGACTTCTGGAAACAGATTCTCACGAACATCGCCGCGGACGCGGGCGGGCCCGGCCTCGACTATGTATTGGCACGTGGCGGGCGATTTGAGAATGCCGACCGGGCGTACGACGGCGACCGACTCCGCAATCGGTTCTCCGGCCGACTGTACTTCTTCTCGGAGAAGCTGGCCAAGACCCGTGATTCCATGACCGGAGAGTACTTCGACGGTCTCGCCCGGTACGACCTGATCCGGGATGCGGTGGACCAGCCGGTGGCGGAGCGTGACGCGGCCTATCCGCTCCAGTTGATCACCTACAAGATGGCCTGGCATTCGCAGATGCACACGATTCGCTATCCGTGGCTCGTTTCGATCCAGCCGGAAAACTTCGTCGAGATGAACAGCGCGGACGCGGCGGCCCGCGGGATCCGAACGGGTGACCAGGTTCTCGTGACCTCCGCCTCCGCTCCCTCCGGCGTCGTGGGCCGGGCCAAGGTCACCGAGACGCTCTGCCCCGGCGTCATCGGCGTGAGTCACCATTTCGGCCATTGGGAGATGTCGTCGCGGCCCCACCAGGTCGACGGTGCGGACACGGTCCACGACCCCACGCGCGGTCGGGGCCTTCAGGCCAATCCGATCATGCGCCTTGATCCATACCTGGGCAACGTCACGCTACAGGACAAGGTCGGCGGCAGCGCTTCGTTCTACGACACGCGGGTTCAAGTCACCAAGATCTAACCCAGGAGGAGCGACATGGCACACGTTGGCTGGCAGTTCGATCTGAACCGATGCATCGGTTGCCGGTCCTGCTATGTGGCCTGCAAAGCCGAGAATCGAACCCCGCTCCGCACGGATTGGCGCCTGGTGATCGAGCGACAACGCGGGACCTATCCGGAAGTCATCCGCGAGTTCGTCTCCGTCACCTGCAATCATTGCCGCGAGCCGGCTTGCCTGAAAGCGTGTCCGGTGCCCGGCGCGATCATTCGGCGGCCCCAGGACGGCGCGGTGCTCATCGACCAGGACAAGTGCATCGGCTGTCGCTACTGCATGTTCGCCTGCCCCTACGGCGCGCCCCGCATCGACACCCAGACCAACAGGGTCGGCAAGTGTACCTTGTGCGTGCATCGCCTCGATGTGGGACTTCAGCCCGCCTGCGTCACGGCTTGTCCGACCGACGCCATCCAGTTTGTGCCGGACTTCGTCGGCGAGACGCAGGCCGCCCCGGAGGGATTCAGCAACCCGGCCATGACCCGGCCGAGTATCCGTTTCGTCATGACGAGGGAGCGCCGTGGTGGGTGAAGCACCGGGTCCACATGACCGGCTCCTGGCTTTGAACCGGGCGAGGCACGACGTCTATTCCTTCCTCGCCCAGGCCTTCCTGACCCCGCCGACCCCGCAACTGCTGTCGGCGCTCGCCGCCGAGGACCTTCTCGACGGCGCCGCGGACCTCCTGGGGGAGGATGGGCTTCGGGCTTTGCGCCATTATCAGGAGTCCGCGCGGCAAGGGGCCGACTGGCCCGAGCAGGCCCGTCGGGAGTTCATGGACCTCTTCAAGGTGCCGGGGGGACGATACCTCGCGCCTTACGAGTCCGTCTTTCGGGATACGCGGGATGTGGCCGGCCGACAAGTCAGCGGACTGCTCATGGGGCCGTCCGCCGCTCACGTTCTGAAGTGGTATCGGCTGGCGGCGGTGGAAATCTCCGGCGACTACAAAGACCTTCCCGACCACATCGGACTGGAATTGAGTTTCCTGGCCCATCTGTGCGCCAAGGAACAGGGGTTCGCCGACCGCGGCGACCAGCCGCGGCTCACCCGCGCCCGAGAGATGGAGCGAGATTTCCTCGCTGCCCATATCGTGTCCTGGGCCAAGCCGCTTCGCGACAAGCTCCACGACCAATCGCGACACGCCTTCTTTCAAACCGTGGCCGACCTGCTCGTGGCCTTCACGCAGCGTGACTTGGGCATGTTGGAGGGCCTGCTCGGACCGTCGGCAGGGAAGCCGATTCCTGACTACGGGCCGATGTCGCGATGACCCGCCGGTTGTTTCCGGGCGATCGGGGCCGGCGCGCGCTGACGGCAATCGGGACCGCCCTCCAACTCAACGCCGGCACGCGGCCCGGCGTCATGGCGCCGTGGCCGGAGATCCAGCAGCGCCGTCCCGGAGCGGCCCTTCCGCCGGCGCGAGCGTCGGCGCTCGGGGGTGGCCGCCGGGTTGCCGATCTGCCCCAGTGACCCACCGCGGACGTGAACCAGGGCTCAAGAGGCTTTGTAGTGTGCGTGGGGAGTCTACGCTACGTCCGTTCGCGAGGCATCATCACCCGACCTGTGGAATGCTGGAAGCGACGCGCTCCCGGCATGCACGGATCCGCCGGCGGGTCGTCTCGAGAGACCCCGGAGGCCGGCCGATTGACGGGCCGGTCGGTCGACGGGTAATTTCCGAGCACGGGCCGGTTGAAAAGCGAGGTGGATGCCCATGTTTGATGTCTCTGCCAAAGGCCGGACGGCCCGAGTGGCCACGGCGCAAAGCATTCTGCGGGTGTTGCCCGAGACGCTTCGGCTGATCCGCGAACGCCGCGTGCCCAAGGGCGATCCGTTGGAGGTAGCCAGAGTGGCGGCGATTCAGGCCGCCAAGAACACGGCCCAGATCATTCCGTTTTGTCACCCCGTTCCGGTGGATCATGTGGCCGTGGCCTATGAGCTGGGCGCCGATCGAATCGAGGTGACGGTCACCGTCAAGGCCATCTACAAGACCGGTGTTGAAATGGAAGCGCTGACGGCCGCGGCGGTCGGTGCCTTGACTCTGTATGATATGTTGAAGATGCTCGACCCTTCGTTAGCCGTCCATGAGGTTCGCCTGCTCGAAAAGAAAGGGGGCAAGTCGGATCTGAAGGCGGACGCCGCGATGCTGATCCGCGCTGCCGTGGTGGTCATGTCCGATTCCATCTCGGCCGGGCGGAAGGCGGATGTCTCCGGCCGCCTGATCGTGGAGCGTCTGCAATTGGAGAAGGTCGCGGTGGTTGACTACCAGGTGATCCCCGACGAGCCCGGCGTCATTGAGCAGACGCTGCTCCGTTGCACAGACCAACTCGGCGTGGACTTGGTCATCACCACAGGCGGCACGGGCCTTGGACCCAGGGACCACGCCCCGGAGGTGCTGACGCGAATCATCGATCGAGAGGCCCCGGGTATCGTGGAGGCGGCCCGGGCCTATGGCCAGGAAAGGGTGCCGTGGGCCATGCTCTCGCGGGGCAAATCAGGAGTCCGCGGCCGGACGCTCATCGTGAATCTGCCGGGTTCGCCGCGCGGCGTGGCCCAATCACTCGATGCCGTCCTGCGGCCGATTCTGCACGCGTTTCCGATGCTGGCCGGGAGTGGGCACGCGGAAACGGAGACTCCAGCCGAAGGGGAGTGCCGTGCTGACTTGGGATGAAGCCTGGCGCTGTGTCGTCCGGAGGACGCCGGTGATGCCGCAACGGCGTGTCCGGCTGGAGCAGGCGGCCGGGCTCATCCTGGCCGAGCCGGTGGTCGCGCGCCATGATTCTCCGCCCTTCGATGCGTCCGCAGTCGATGGGTTCGCCGTGCATTGCGAGGACGTGGCCGCCGCCTCGAAGACTCACCCCGTCGCCCTGCGGCTCGCGGGGACGGTATCCGCCGGCGACGCGACGGCGAAGAGGCTGCGCCGAGGGACCACCATCAAGGTCCTGACGGGCGCAGTCGTACCGCCGGGGGCGGGAGCCGTGATCATGAAGGAAGACTGCCGGGAGGAGCAAGCGGCCGTCATGGTCTGGCGCCCGGCAGATCGTGGGGAGAACATCCGCCCGCGTGGCGGCGAATTTCAAAAGGGCCGGACCATCCTCCCGCCCGGCCTGCCGATCACGCCGCCCGTGGCCGGCTTGCTGGCGACTTGCGGGTACGCCCGCGTCAAGGTGTTCCCCACACCAGCCGTCACGATCGTCGTGACGGGTGACGAACTCCTTCCGCCGTCGCAGCGGTTGCGGCCGGGCAGGATATACGACGCCAATACCTTCGCCCTGGCTGCCGCCGTGAGGATGATCGGGGTTCAGGCCGTCCGCACGATGCGGTTGCCGGACCAGCCTGCCCGGCTGAAGCGCTGTTTGTCGCAAGCGATGCGGAAGACCGACGTCTTGCTGACCGTCGGCGGGATGTCGGTCGGCGATCACGATCATGTTCGCGGCGTCCTGGACGAACTCGGCGTCCACGAGGACTTCTGGCGCGTTGCGGTCAAGCCGGGCAAGCCGACCTACTTCGGCCGCTGGGTTCGGAAGACCCGCATGGCGGGGTGCCGCCGAACCCGTCACGGTCTGGTATTTGGACTGCCCGGGAACCCGGTGTCGGCGCTGGTCTGTTTTCATCAACTGGTGAAGCCTGCCCTGTCGAAACTGATGGGACGTGAGCCGAGGGCGCCCCTCACCGTGCGTGCCCGACTGGCCGGGCCGCGGCGGAAGGCAGCGGGACGATTGGAGTGGATCCGGGGAGTACTGAGCTGCCGCAACGGCGCTTTGCGGGTTCGACCGACTGCCGGACAGGATTCACACATGCTGAGTGGGCTGGCTCTGGCCGACTGCCTGATCCGGTTCCCGGCGGGCATGACCCGGTTGGCGAAGGAGGAGGAAGTCCTCGTGGAGCTTTTGTCATGGCGCGAATGACTGATTTCGGCAGAGTCGCCGCGATCTCGATCAGTGCGCAGAAGGGCGTGCCGAAGACCAACGTTCCGGAGGCGCGGCTGGTGGAAGACTGGGGGATCGAGGGTGATGCCCATGCGGGGATATGGCCTCGGCAGGTGAGCCTGCTGGCCCTCGAAAGCATTGAGAAGATGCGGTCCCGAGGCTTGGAGGTGGGCCCCGGCGCGTTCGCTGAAAACATCACTACGGAATCTGTGGATCTGTCGGACCTGGCGGTGGGCGCTCGGATCCGCATCGGTGCCGCCGAATTGGAGCTGACCCAGATCGGGAAGGAGTGCCACACCCGTTGCGCCATCTTCGAGGCCGCCGGCGACTGTGTCATGCCCCGGGAGGGGATTTTCGCGCGAGTGCTCACCGGAGGGGTGATTCGGGTGGGTGATTCGGTGCAGGTTCTGGACGGAGCGGATGGGCGGCCTCCGCGGACGCGGGGGGCGGATGCCGAGCCTCGGGCCGGCGGCGCAACGCGGTGAACGATAGTCTTGGACATCCAGCGGTCGCGAGAACCCCGGCCGGTCCGCCGCGCCTGAGCTGGAGCCGCGCGGAAGCGGCGGGAGCCTTGGGCGACCTCGGCACCTTCATCCCCCTGCTGGTCGGCATGGTCAGTCTTTGCGGGCTCCAGCTTGGGCCTGCCCTGTTCTTCGCCGGCCTGATGAACGTCGTTACCGGCCTGACCTTCGGCATCCCCATGCCGGTCCAGCCGATGAAGGCCATCGCCACCGTGGCCATTGCCGGTCAACTCAGCGAAGCGGAGATTCTCGCCGCCGGGATTCTGACCGGCGCGGTCGTGCTGTTCCTCGCGCTGACGGGGGTGATCGAGACGATCCAGCGGGCGATTCCACGAAGTGTCGTCCGCGGTCTGCAATTGAGCCTCGCCCTGACACTGTTCGAGATCGGCCTTCGCCAGGTCGCGGCCACGAACGTCTGGATCGCCTGGGACAGCATCGGTCTCGGCATCCTCTGCGCCGTGCTGGTTCTGCTGCTGTACTTCTCTACCCGCGTGCCCGGCGCCCTGGTGGTCTTCGGCGTGGGCGTCATCGCGGTACTGGGCGCTCACCCGGCATTGCTGTCCGAAATCCGCCTCGGCATCTCCTGGCGGCTGCCGGCACTGGCCGACGCGAACGCGTGGACGGCCGGCTTCTGGAAGGCCGCGGTCCCGCAGATTCCGCTCACCTTGCTCAATTCCGTCGTCGCGGTGTGCGCCCTCTCCGGCGATCTGTTTCCGCATCGGCCGGCTCAGCCTCGCCGCGTCGGCATCTCCGTGGCGATCATGAATCTGGCGTGCTGTCCGTTCGGGGCGATGCCCATGTGTCATGGCGCCGGCGGTCTGGCCGGGCAGTACCGTTTTGGCGCCCGGACCGGCGGAAGCGTCGTCATCTTGGGCGTGGCCAAGATGGTGCTGGCCCTCACCGCCGGGGGCGGCCTGCTCGCCTGGTTGCAGGCGTATCCGCAATCCGTCCTCGGCGTGCTGCTGCTGTTCAGCGGGCTGGAGCTGGCGATGGTTTGCCGGGATCAATCCAGTCGAGTTGACTTCTTCGTGATGGTACTGACCGCGGGGGCGTGCATGGCCCTGAATGCCGCTCTGGGTTTCATCGTGGGCTGGGCGATGGCGGCCTCGCTGCGGTGGGGGGTCTTCAGGATCGAGCGGCCCGCTAACGTTGCTCCGACCGGCGAATCGGCTGCTGAACGTCCGTTGAAAACAGACGATTGTAGTCCTCCGGGCGGTTGAGATTCGTGAGCATCTGCTCTTCCTCCGCGGAGGGAGCGAGCGTCATGACGGACGAGGCAGCAAGGAGCGACTGGAGGCTGCGCCTTCCGTGCCGCAATTCCCGCAGGGCGGCCGGCAGCAGCCGAGAGTGATACAGCGCACAGCAGGTGTGCCAGCCATTCGGGCGATCCGTACGGCGAAAGGCCGCCGCGTCGCAGTCGGCCGGCACCTCCGCCAACAAACGATCCAGCAGCGCGGGCTGCAACCGAGGCAGATCGCACGCCAGGAGCAGACCCCAACCCGCCGACGCGAACTCCAGCAGCGCGCAAAGCCCTCCCAGCGGACCTCCACCCGGCTCATGATCTGCGAGGACGCTCAGGCCACCCAGCGAGCCGGGCAACTCCTGTCCGGATCCCAGGAGGACGATGTCTTCGATCGCCGGCGCCATCTGTTTGGCGACGCCGACCACATGCTCTACCAGCGTTCCCCCGCCAGGCAACGGCAGCGCCGCCTTGGGGCGGCCCAGCCGCGTACCGCGGCCGCCCACCAGGACACCCGCCACGACGCGAATTGAATCTCGATCGGTCACCGCCGTCCCTTGGTCCTCGCCCGGCGGGGCGCGGCTTCAAACTTCGCGGGTTCGCTCAGCGGTCACGGTCTGGCCGGGGTGTACCGCACCGGGCTCCAGGACCCGGCAGAGAAAGCCGCATCGCCCCACGACGGCATGCTGCAACTGGGGATGGATGGCGTCCAGCACGTAGCACGGCTTGCGTACTTCGGCCAGCTCCAGCACCGGCCCGTTCTCGAACCGCAGCCGGTCGCCGATCATCAAACGCTGCACGCCGAGATGGCGGACGGTGATATTCTCGCCCATGACCCCGGGGCCGACCGCGTAGCCCTCCGCGGTCAACTCCTCGAGCAGTTCCAGGTCCTGGATCGAGACGGCGCGATCGGGACGGCGGTGCTTCTCATGGTTGCGACCGTCGCCCAGCAGACCGTCCTGAAGCACCTCTGCCCGATCGACGGGGTGTTTGGGTACGCCGCCGGGGGAAAGGCAGACGGCCACGACCACGCCACGCGAGAGGATTTCCTTGGTAGGCGATGATTGCACCATGAGCAACTCGTTCCGCGGGTCGCCGAGCCGTCAGCCGCCCAGCGTGTTCATGGGCCTCGGCTGAAGCCGCCGCCCCATGGCCGGCTTGGCCAGGACCGCCGCCTGGAGGATGCGGTCCGCAAGGTCTTCGTCCAGTCGGCGGCCATCCCACGCCACCGCCAGGCTCGAGCCGCCGGTATCAAAAAGGCAGGAGAGGATCTCCCCTCGGGTTGTGATCCGCAGGCGGCGGCATTGCCCGCAGAATGGCCGCGTCGTGGAGGCGATCACTCCGATCACGCCGGCAGAACCGTCGGTCCGGCTGCGGACCGCGTAGTCCGTCGCCGGCTGACCGGGCGGGGCCGGCAGCGGCGTCAGGGTGAACTCCGCGGCCAACCGCTCCAGGATCTCCGCTGCCGGAACCAGGCAGCCGGACCCTTGTTCCGCCATCGGACCGATGGGCATGACTTCCAGGAACCGCACCGTGCAACCGCGGGCGACCCCCCAGGCCGCGAGCCGACCGATTTCTTCGTCGTTGACGTGCCGCTGCACGACCACATTCAGCCGGACCGGGGTCAGCCCCGCGGTCAGGGCAGCGTCGATGCCCCGCAGGGTGCGGTCCAGAACGCCGCCGCGAGTCAGGCGGGCGAACCGGTCGGGCTTGAGCGTATCGAGCGAGACGTTGATGCGGGACAACCCGGCCTGCCGCAGGCTGGGGGCTAGGCGGGCCAGGGCCTGGCCGTTGGTCGTCAGCGTGATCTCCTCCAACGCTCCGCTCGCGGAAAGGGCCGCGACGATCTCGCGCAAGCGGGGATGCAGCAGCGGCTCGCCGCCGGTGAGGCGCACATGCCGCACGCCGTGGCGGACCGCCAGCCACCGCACCAGGGCCACGGCCAGGGTGGCTTCCAGGAGGCGGGGCCGCTCCTCCCGGGCCAGGGCACAGTAGCGGCAGCGGAGATTGCATCCGTCAGTCAGCGAGAGCCGCAGATGATCGAGGCGGCGTCCGCAGCCGTCGATCAGCACCGGGCGGAGGGCGACCGGGAATAGCGGGGAAAATCGCTCGTTCAACATCGTCCGGAGCCCTACGCCGTGCGGGCCGCCTGCCCTTGGCCGAGGCCGACTTGCCCTCCGCCGGCGTCACCACTCCCATGCTACCCCACATTTGCGCGTCGGTCAACGGTTGGCGGCCGAGGTCTCAGAACCCAGCCCGAGCCGCTTCGTCCGGCCCGCACCCATCCCTGATCAACCCACCGGCAGCCGGATCTCGCCCGTCGGTACGTCCACCACGAGCGTGGCTTGTGCGGCATGCTCACAGTGTTCAACAGGCTGTGGCCGGAGTAGTACTTCCGTGAACCCTGTGCAAGCGGTTCCAGTGGTGGGATCACCCTGGTGCGAGAATCCTTTCTCGCACCCGCCATTGCGGGGATCGTTTCCGTCGCTGGACCCCTTCGCGCCCCCTGGTGCGCGAACGGAATCCTGCGATCTTGCGTGCGAGATAGGAATCTCGCACGAGCCGAGTCGGTGAACCCTTCGCCCCCCTCAGAGTCCTCATCTTCGGGTGCAGCCCCTGCACGACCGTCGCGATCCGCAGAGATCCTATAGAGCTGGTTGAGTCGCAAGACTACGGCGCCAGCAGCAGGTTTGCGAAGGGCTGGATGTCGAGGCCGTCGAGCAAATCGTCATCGTTCATGTCCGCCCGTGTCCGGTCGCACACAGGGTGCGGGTCCCCGTCGTGGTCCGCATCATAGCCGACCGGATCAGCCAGTGCCTGGACGAAATGGGGAGTGTCTGCGACATTCACAGCGCCGTCGCAGTTCAAATCGCCCTGGGTTTCGCCGCCGAACACCCTCAGCGTGACGGTGCCGAGACCGTAGTCCGCGTCGACGTCGAGGATCATAGTCGGCGGCAGGTTGTGCACGGTCACGCTGTCGAATGCGACGCTCAGCCCGGCACCGCCGGCCGTCACGACCACGAACGTGTCGCCGTGCTGCGGCTCGAACGGACTGACGAACGTCACGTCCAGGTCGCCGGTGAGCACGACGAGGCCAGTACCAACCAGCTTATCGAATGCCCCGGGCGCCGTACCGCCAATCTCGATCTCGAGCGTTCCGCCGGCCTGCTGATAGTAGCAATAGGTGCCGGCAATCGTCAGTTGTCCGATCGACAAGCCCGGTGCCAGCGTACCGCCCGCGTTGACGACGCACCCGCTCACCGTCCCCGTGCCCGTCAGTAGGCCGCCGTTCATCTGCAGCACGCCTGGGCTGGGCACCGCCAGGTTGCCGTTGTTAAGGACCGTCTGGCCGGCGGCCTGCGTGTAGAAGTTGCCGTAATTCGTGTTGAACTGCAGGGTGCCGGTCTGGACCTCGACGGTGCCGGTGTTGGTCACCTTGGCGTTGATATGGCTGGTGCCCGTGCCCGCCGACTTGACCAGCGTGCCGGCATTGCTCAGTGTGCCCCAGTTAATCACGCTCGCACCGGAATCGAACTGGATGTCCATGACGGCGCCGGGCAGGTTGTTGAACGTGGCCGTGCCCGACAGACTGAGGCAGCCCTGGAATGTGGCCGTCGCCGCGTTGTCCAAGATGCGATTGTTGAGCGTCCTCTCGCCGCTGCCGGCCGTGACCAGCAGGCCGCCGTCAGCGTTGATGGTGCCGGGGCCGACGATCGAGCCGGACGAGTTCCAGGTCAGCAGGCCGCTGACGGTGATCTGGCTGGGGCCGGCGATCGAACCGGGACCGATAATCAGGTTGGTCACCTGCACCGGGTCACCGCTGTTGAAGCTTGCGATGGCGTTGCCGCCCGGGCCGACGCTGAACGTCTCGAACACAATCGGCTCGCCGAGAACCGCGTTGAAGTTCACGGTGCCGGCCGGGACGTAGAACGACGAACCGTAGCTGACGACATCCGCGGCGGAGTCAAACGTGGTCTGGCCGCCCTGCACGGTTGTCGTGCCGGTCACGTTCCAGGTGGCCCCGCCGTACACGCAGTTCCAGCCGCCGCCGTTGCCGTTGAGGATCACGTTGTGGGCGGTCAGCGTGGAGCCGTTGTAGAACTCGAACCCGCCGTCGACGAAGTGGAGCGTGGTGCCGGGGTCGCCGAGGAAGTCGCCGCTGCTGCTGCCGTAGAGGTAGAACTTCAGCGTGCCGGCTTGCACGTGGATCAGGCCGTTGTTCTCAGTGAACATGTAGATGGTGCTGGAACCAGGGTCGGCCGACTTGATCAGCGTGCCGCCGTTGACGAAGCGGTCGCTGAACCAGCCGTTCAAAATGTACCCGCTTCCCCGGTGCTCATAAGTCGAACCCGGCCGAATCTCGAACACCGCCGGTCCGGCGAAGTCCACTCGTCCAGTCGTGGTGACCGACGTGCTGTTGCCGTCGAGAACGAGACGGTGCTGATCCAGGTGCACGATGTCGGTGATCTGTGAGCCGCCATTGACGTAGGTCACGCCGGCCCCCTTCAACTTCGCGCTGCTGCTGGAATTGCTGCCAGTCCACTCAAACAGGCCGCCGACGTCGAGGCGATCGTCCACTTGGAGGACGCTGTCGTTGTTCGCCAGCCGGAGGTCGCCCAGAACGAAGGAGGGGGCCGTGATCGCGAGGGCGCGCGAACCGATCGCGCTTTCAATCGCCAGGCTCTCGCTGCACGCCAGCGTCGCGATCTGCAACGTGCCGTTGGAATACGTGACCGTCTGGCTGCTGGGCACGTCGATGCAGACTTCGGAGTCTGTGGTCGGCGTCGTCCCTTCAAGCCAATTGCCCGCGACGTGCCACGAGCCGCTGGCGCCGGCCCAGTGGAACATGTTCTCGCACTCGTCGGGGATAGCGTTGAGGTTGCAATCCTCACTGAACCCGCTGGCAATGTCACACTCGTCGGGAACCAGGTTGCCGTTGCAGTCCGGGACGCCGCCGCAGGTGTCGGGCCAGAATATCAGGCAGTAATTGAATCCGGGGTTGCACGGCAGACCCAGCGTCGAGAGGTTGCACGTGATCTCGCACACGTCCAGGATACCGTTGCCGTTGCACTCGCCGACCGTGAATGGCCCGAACGTGCTCCAGGTTGTGCTCCAGTTGCCGGAACAGTCCCCGGCGCGAATGCTGACGTACCAGTCGCCGAAATTAAAGGGGCCGCCGCTGGTCGAAAGGTAGCAGCCGCTCCAGCTAATCTTGTCGTCCTCGTCCTCCGTGTCCGGCTCGGTGCCGCCCGGGTCCTGGCCCCACCGCAAGCTGTAGTGACACGCGCCGCGGCCCTCGTCGGGCGCCGGCTGCCACTCGATCGTGATGCACGGCAGGGCGCCCCAGCCGCCCAGCGGGTGCGTGGGCGAATCGCAGACCGCGACCGCGCCCGGCGGGGTGCTGTCGGGCCCGTAACTGACAACATATTCCGGCGCGACGTTGCGTGCCGTCGGCCACAGGTCGTCGCTCCATTGCGGGTAGCGCGCCCGGAAGGCAGTCATGAACTCGAGCACCGTCGTGGGGTCCGTGAACGCCTGAGTCTCCAGGATGCACCCCGCGCCCAGGCACAGCGAGTCCGTCGGTCCATCGTCCAGCAGGGGCGGGTCCTGCATGTCATCCTCGATGTCCCGCAGCAGCATGCCGACGAACCCCTCGGTCGTGAGCGGCTCCTTGGGCTGCCCAAGGCAATCCGTGTTCTGTAGCGCCTCGAACTCCAAGTCGCACGTGTACAGTGGGTAGAAGTGCGAGCCGTCGTCGAATAGGTAATCGAGTGAGTACGAGCGCGTCACCACGTCAGCCAGCCAGTTGGGCAGACCCTCGTTCCAGGCATCGTGGTCGGTCTCCGGGCACCACCAGCAGTGTCCGCAATCGTCCGGCGGATCAGGATCGCAGTAGCCGTTGCAGTAGTCCGGTTCCGGCGGGTCGCCGTAGCTGTGCATGACGTGGTGGCCGTACTCGTGGCTCACCACGTCCTCCTGCCAGTTGTGCATGGGGTTCATGTGAATCTCGACCGGTCCGGGCTCATACCACGACGTGGGCTCGGCATCATCCGGCCACTCGACCTGCACCTTCGGCGGCTCGAGGTCCGATCGGGTGGTGATGAAGCGGTGGGTGCGCACGACGCTGTTGTAAATGTGCAGCGGCGGGTACAGGGCGGAATCGGCCGGCGCGTGCCAGCAGAAATCGTGGTGCGAGCCGGTGAAGTCCGTGATCTCATCGGACTCGAACGAATAGGTCGATTCCGCGATGCTGTTGTCGGTGACGTCGACCACAGGCGAGTTGGTCTCGTAGTAGAGAACCAGGTCGGGGTCGTCGTCGCCGTCGTCCCAGTCGATCTGCGGCGTCACGAAGTAGCCGTTCTCATCCGTGTATCCCGACCAGATCGTCTCGTGCCCGATCGTGTCGCTGTCCCATATCTCGACATAGATCGAGTCCACGCCGACGATGCGCCGCGGGAGGTCCCACGGATCATCACAGTCGCCGTCCGGCGGATCACCGGTATTCGGATCACGCATGTCCCGGCACTGCCGGTTGTAAACGATGCGTCCAGTGAAGCTCAGAGTCCGGCGGTCGCCGGTCCCGCTCGTCCCCCGGGCGCCGTCAGACTCACCCGTTTGGCCAGCGCCCTGCGGCTCCTCGGCGCCCTCCCGCTCGATGCAGGCCGAGCTGTATGACCGGCCGCCGCGCCCGAAATACGACGGGCCGATCTCGTAAGCCTTACGGACGCGGCGCCCGTTCCACGTCAGCGACAGACCGATTGGCTTGTTGGCGTCGGCGGGGACGGCGCGGAACGGGACCTTCAGCACACCGGGCTCGACGGCTGTTGGCGACGCGGGCACATCAGCCGACAGGATGACCCAGCCCTCGCCGGCAAGCTCGAACTTCGCCAGCGTCCCGGCCTTGAAGACGCGGACCTCGAAGACGCCCGTGTACTCTTGGCCCGGCACCGCCTGCTTCGTGTCGAGCGGCATCTGGATTTCGACCGGCGGAGCGACGTCCGCCTGAACCGGCACGCAGAACGCCAGTATCGATGCCGCGAAGAGGCAAAGCCCCTTTAGGCAGAGTAGCCACGATGACATTGTGACTCCTCCTTGGGTGTGACCGTTTATCAGCCCGTAACGGCAGCGATTTGGGCGTCGAGAACTAACACGTGGACGGGGCTGGAACCGGCCGGGTCCGAGTGAGTTGGCTTGGTCCTACGTCCTCGACCGTGACCGCATGCTACCGCGGTGCGCCCGTGGGGTCCAGCAATTTCTGCCGACAGTTCGCGAATGACTTCTGCTCAACTCCGCCACCGAGCCGTATCGTCGGATGGTGCACGCCCGCCAAGCTGCCCTCGCCTGGCTTGGTGCTTCTCGCAGGAGGTCAGTGGCTCATGAAGATCCGTCGCGCAAGCCCTTCTGATTCAACGCGTTAAGGCCAGGAACAGGCGGTAGCCTGCCCGGCGAACCCCCAGCAGAGCGGCTCGGCCGGAGCGACATACCATGGCACAGCACCCAACCGAAATCGGGGGCAAATTCGACATGGGGGGCGTTTCGCGGATGCAACGTGCATCCACGGGCGGATTGTCGGGCGGAGCAGCGGGTCGGCCAATGGACTCTCATAACACCTGGATCACTTTTGGGGGAGCATGCCAGGGCACTTATTCGGGAAACGCCCGTTTTTCTTGCACACTCCCTCGCAACCACCGGCGAAGGTATAATAGGGGCATGCCTCCACAGACCACGACGCACGCGAGTCTCCTGGCCCGACTGGCCGAAGGCACTGATCCTTCCGTGTGGCGTGAGTTCTGCGATCGCTATGGGGAGCTCATCGGCAACTTCGGACGGCGGCGGGGTTTGCAGCCCGCTGACTGCGATGATCTGATCCAGGAAGTGCTCCTTTCGCTCAGCAGAGCGATGTCGAGCTTCGAGTACGACCCGGACAAGGGGAAGTTCCGCAACTATCTCAAGACCGTCACACGCCACGCCATTTTCAAGATTCTTCGGCAGAAAGGCGCCGCCGCCGCGCTACCCATCATCGACGCGGTTGCCGACCCAGCCGCGAGGGATGATTGTTTCGAGGCGACCTGGGACGAGGAGTGGCGTGCCCATCACGTGCGGCGGGCGATGCAGATGATCGAAGTGGAGTTCACCGCCGCCCAATTGCGCGCGTTTCAACACTACGCGGTCGAAGGGCAGGAACCGCCGGCAGTTGCCCAGGCCTTGAACCTGACCGTCAATCAGGTCTATCAGGCCAAGTCGCGGATCCTCAAACGCTTGGCGGAGTTGGTGCAGGAGCAGGTGCGGGACGAGGGCTGACCATGGCGGATGGCCGACCGTGAGCACGGAGTCGGACTGGTTCCACGAGGAAGGGCTGTTGATCCACGCCGTACGCACGTGCGGATGGACGCTGCCGGTCGAACCGGGAATTCCCGGCTACGCGGACTGGCAGGAACTGCGGCGGGGCGGTCAAGGGGTCGTATACAAGGCTACGCAGCTTTCCACGCGCCGCCCCGTCGCCATCAAGATCCCCTCCGATGGTCCCTTGGCGTCACGGGATCGACTGCGGCGCTTCGACCGCGAGGCGGACGTTATCGCCGGCTTTCAGCACCCGCACATCGTCCGCCTCTACGACCGCGGGTTGACCGAACAGGGACTCCCGTACTATGTGATGGAACTCATCGATGGTTGCAGTCTCGACGAGTACCTGCAGCAACCCACGCGCGGCAGCACTGGAGTCAGCCGGCTGGGAGCCTGCCGGCCCCCGCCCTTGTCCGAGCGCGGCGCTGCGGAAAGCCTGCGTCCCGGTAGGCCCAACGCAAACTGCCGCTTCCCCACTGGCGGTCGATGGGCGGCGTGCAGGACAACCGGCGATGACATCGCGGCCTGGCCGCTGGACGATGCCCTGACCCTCTTCGCGAAGGTCTGTGAGGCGGTGGCCTACGCTCATGCCCACGGCGTCGTTCACCGCGATCTCAAGCCCGGCAACATCCTGATTGGCCGGGATGGCGAACCACACGTCTTGGATTTCGGGTTGGCCAAGAGCTTGCCGGAGGCCGAGCCCACACCCTCTGCGGTCAGCCGAACAGGCCACTTCATGGGCACCCTGCCGTGGGCCAGTCCGGAGCAGGTCGAGGGCGTGCCGGACCGGGTCGACGCCCGCAGCGACGTGTACTCGCTGGGAGTTATCCTCTATCAGATGCTGACGGGATCGTTCCCTTACCCGGTCGGCGGGCTCCGGGAGGCGATCGACAGTATTCGGCTGGTTGAACCGCGATGCCCAAGCCAGCTCCGCAGGAATATGGACGGGGCGCTCGATGTCGTTGTGCTCAAGTGCTTGGCCAAGGATCCGCAGGACCGCTACCAGAACGCCGCGGAACTGGCCGGCGATATCCGCAACTATCTGGCGGGGGAGCCGTTGGCTGCCAGACGCGAGTCGGTGATGGGGCGCCTCAGCCGGCGACTCCGCCGTCAACGCAGCGCTACGATCCTCATGGCTGCCGTTGTCGCTCTGAGTGGTGCCGTGCTGGCGATTGGTCTGTCCTGGGCGCGCGCGGAGCGGGCCCGCCGCTTCGGAGTGAAAGCGCATCCTGGCGGGCTCATTGTCGTCGACACGGCCCAGTTCGGGCGAAACGTCCTTGCGGATCTTCGTGCCGGATCGACGCTCCGCGCCAACACGCTACAGGACTGGCCGCTGACGGCCGAGCTGCAGGGCAGCCTGGACCTGGGACACGCCGACGGTGATGGGCACGGTCGCCACACGGTCGGCGCTGGACAGGTTTTGTTGGTCGATGAGAGTCTGCGGGTCGGGATCGACGCGCCGGGCGTGCTCGAGATTCTCGCCGGCGGAGCCGTTCGTTCCTCGTCCGGGTGCCTGGGGTACGGGATCGGCTCGCGTGGCGACGCGTTGATCGCCGGAGCAGGGGCTACCTGGGAATGCGCCGGCATCCTGCACATAGGCAATCTCGGTCTCGGGCGGCTCGCGCTCACCGATGGCGGCCGCGCTTCCGCGACCGAGTTGCGTGTGGGGTACAAGACCCGCGGTGACGTTACCGTAAGCGAAGCTGGCAGTGCCTTCGATGCAAAGCTGGTCGTGGTTGGCGATTCGATCGAAGGCACATTGGACATCTCGGCCGGCGGGCGGGTCTCCGCCGGCGCGACGGAACTGGGTCTCTTACCTGGAGCGCGGGGCACGCTGACGATTCGGGGACAGGGCTCAGAATTCGACAACCATGGCGACGACGATTTTGTCATCGGTCGCGCGGGTGAAGGTCTTGTCGAGCTGGACGATGGAGCCCAGGTATCCGCCAGAAACTACAGCCTAGGTCGCGATGCGACAGGGGTGGGCCGGATCACGATTGCGGGAGTGGGCACGCGCCTGCATAGCCGGCGGATGATCTACGTCGGCAACAGCGGGCGGGGCAGTCTCGAGATCCGGGACGGGGCCGTTTTCGATGCGGAAGGAGTGGTGGCGCTCGATCGCGAAGCCATCGGGTCGGTGATCATCACAGGCCGCGGTGCGACCTGGGATGCCGGTGTCGCCGGCGTCGTCATCGGGGCCGCGGGCACCGGAACGCTGTACGTGAGAAACGGCGGGACTCTCATGGACGGGACCGGAGCTATGGCGACTGGCTACAATGATCGCACGATCAACGCGGAGGCGTGCGCCGAGGTCGTCATTACCGATGAGGGGTCCTTGTGGACGAACCGGTACCTCTACGTTGGTGGCTCGCCAGACATAGACGGCGGAGTGGCGGAGTTGACGATCGAACAAGGGGGGGCGGTGGCCGTCGGAGACGTGCTGCGCCTGCATCCCCGCGGGACCTTGACGCTGCGGGACGGCACGCTCGCGGTCGACACCCTCAAGATCCTGTCGGGCGGCACATTGACTCTGGACGGCGGCCAGTTCTGTGTTATCGCGGTCGACGGCTCACTCCTCAACACCGGCGCCATCGTGACCAGGTTGCGCTCGCCGGGCGCGATCTCGGTCGCCGGCGATTATGTACAGTCGGCCGGTGCGCTGCTCATCCGCTTGTTTGGAACCGCGCCCGATCAGTCTGACCGCGTGGAGGTCGGCGGGGTGGCCCGCCTTGGCGGTGACCTGATCGTGCAACTGTGTGACGGCTTTGCTCCTACGCGCGAGGATCGAATCGAGATCCTCTCTGCCACCCGCGTGGAAGGCGCGTTTGTTAACGCAACGCCACATTGTGCGCTCGTCGGCGGCGGGTCGTGCGAGGTCGTCATCACCGAGCAAGCAGTGCTGCTGACGAGATTCACCGGGCCTTTCTCTTCCGAACCGTATATCGAGAACCCGGTGGTCGCCCGTCTGCCACGCTGGGAACAGCCCACCAGCGGACCCTTCCCAGGGCGCCTCAGCCGCAATACGACCGGCGAATCCGACCGCCGTTTTGTCGGACCGCCGGACGGCCTTGGGCTGGGGATCGGCGGGCAAGTGGTCGAATTCGACTTCGGGAACCGGCGGGTGGTGGACGGCCCTGGCTGCGACCTTGTCGTGTACGAACTCGTGGGGGGCAGCCCGGAGTTCGAGTGGTTCGACGTGTTGGTGAGCGGGGACGGCGAGCATTTCGTGAGTATCAAGGCATCGGAGTCACCCGGCGTGCGGATCGCCGGTGACGAGCAGTGCGGAGACTTGGGATTTGCCAGGGCGTACGACCTCGCCCTGTCCGGCCTTGCCGCCGTCCGCTACGTCCGGATCGATGGTCACGGCGACGGCCGGTCCGGCAGTATCGAACGGTTCGACTTCGATGCGATCGGAGCTCTCCACCACGAATCCGCCGAGGCCGGTCCGTCAGAACCTCCGACAACAGTCGGGAGCCGGCACTAAACAAGAGCCTCGACGATCTCTCCGCCCCCCCCCCGAGCCGGAACCCGATTCTTCAAGAAGCAAATGCTGAACAAGCATCCCGTGCCGCGTTCCCTCCACCCGATCCTCCCGTCGGTGGTGCCGCACCCAGGATTGACCCGTCCCGGCGCGCCGGAAGGCCCGGGGTTCTGATGCAAGAGCCGATCCCGGCGGCCGGGACCGCCCCACTTGCTCCATGATACATCATTGATAGCGCATACATACGCGCTGGCCGAGCGACTTCCTTCCGGCCCGACTGACTCCCCAGCACCATTTTCTCACGATAGGGATTTCTCTCCTGCCGACAGGGTTTTTCCGGCAGAAAGCGTATTCGTACGTTCTATCGCCTAATGACGGCTTGCTCTGTCGGCGGCGTACCGGCGTGCTCAGGGCCGCAGCCGCGAGCTCCGCCGCGGAAGCCCGGTCAGTAGCAGCCGTCGGAGCCTCAGGCTGGAGGATCAGGTCATGAATCGCATGTGGACTGTGATGGCGACCGTCGCCATGGTGGCAACCACAAACGCATTCGCGCAGACCCCTGTCGATGGAGCATTGACGTACCAGGGCCGGCTCAAGGACCAGGGCCAGCCGGCCAGCGGCCCGTATGACATGCAGTTCCGCCTCTACGCGGCCGACACGGGCGGGACGCCGCTGGCAACCTATCCGTCGGGCGGCCCCATGGCCGTGACCGTTCAGGACGGCCTGTTCACGGCCCTCATCGACTTCGGGATCGAGGCCTTCAACGGCGAGCGCCGCTGGCTGGAGGTCGTGGTCGAAGGCACCACGCTCGCCCCGCGGCAGGAGCTGACCGTCACGCCGTACGCGCTCTACGCGCTGAACGGTCCCGGCGGCGAGAGCTTCTGGCAGGCCGGGACGGGGGGCGCGATCTACTACAGTGGCGGCAACGTGGGAATCGGCGCGGACCCCACCCCCAATCACCTGCTTGAGGTCGCCGGCGACGACGTGCTGATCAGCACGATCGGCGGCGGTCAAGCGAACCTGATTCTCAACGACACCGACGGCGGCGCGACGCCGCCCGGTATCGTCTTCTGGAACAACGCTGAGTCCGCGTTCTATGCCGACGACCTGACCGAGGAGATCTTCGCCTTCTGGGCCGGCTATCCCTCGCCGCGCGTCCACGCCGCGCATCTGCGCGTCTATGGCCACGAGGACACTCAGTTCATCGATCTGACGCATGATGGCGACGACGCCATCGTCAGCAGTGCCAGCGGCGACCTGGTGCTCAATTCCACTGGCACGAGTTCCGCGGGTCTCGTGCTCAACGGTGGCACGAACGGCGACATGGCCTTCTACACCGGCACGTTCGTGCCCGCCAGCGAGCGCATGCGAATCACCGCCGGCGGCGACGTCGGCATCGGCATCTCCACCCCCGGTGCCCGGCTGAACGCGTACACGCCGGGGGCCACCGCCCTGATGGGGCAGAGCGGCAGCGGACTGGGCGTCTACGGCATCTCGTCCTCCAACGCTGGCGTGATGGGTTATAACAACACAAGCGGAGCGCTCGGCAAGCTCGGCGATTCGACGTACGCCGTTTACGGCGAGAAGCCCGACGGCTACGCGGGGTACTTCGCGGGCGACGTGCACATCACTGGCGACCTTACGCTCGACGGCGTGTTCGACGCCAACGCCTGGTCGCGCACCGGCAACGCCGGCACCGACCCGAACGTCAACTTCCTTGGCACGACGGACAACCAGCCGCTGGTTCTCAAGGCCAACGGCCTGCAAATCATGCGTCTGGAGCCTACGGCCTTCTCCCCGAACGTCATCGCCGGATTCGTGGACAACCAGGTGCTTTCCGGCGTGGTCGGTGCGACGATCGGCGGCGGCGGCCGCCCGGACGACGGGATCGGCGAGCCGGAGTACAACTGGGTACGGGCGCACTACGGCACGATCGCGGGCGGCGCGGCGAACCGCGTTGGCGGCAGCGGGGGCCCGGAGGATGGCCAGTACAGCACGGTCGGCGGCGGAGACTTCAACAACGCTTCGGGCGAATACAACGCCATCGGCGGCGGCCACAGCAACTGGACGGGCGGCGGCTACGCCAGCATCCCGGGCGGAATCAACAACCAGGCGGCCGGCGATTACAGCCTTGCCGCGGGACGGCGGGCCATTGTCCGCAGTCCAGCCCAAGTCGGCGGCGGCGACACCGACGGCGACGAGGGCACGTTCGTCTGGGCCGACTCGACCGACGCGGACTTCACCTCCACTGGCCCGAACCAGTTCCTCGTCCGAGCGACCGGTGGCGTCAACTTCGTCGCCGATGCCGACCCCAACACCGGCGGCGGGCTGCGGATCCAGCCGGTGGCAGCTCCCGATCAATACGCCAATCGCACGCCGAACCTCGTCAACGGTTACACCGGGAACAACGTGACCAGCGGCGTGGTCGGCGCGACCATCGCCGGCGGCGGAGCGGCAATCATCGCAGCGGCGCCATCGCAAAACGCTGTCACGGACAACTATGGCACGGTAGGCGGCGGAGCACGGAACGTGGCCGGCAACGACACCGGAACCACCACGGACGCGCGCTATGCTACCGTTGGTGGCGGTCTTAATAACTCGGCCAGCGGCGCTCACAGCACCGTCGGCGGCGGCGGTTTCAACTACGCGACTGGCCATTACAGCACGGTCGGTGGCGGTGGAGGTAACGATCCGGCTGGCGATTACAGCACTGTCGGCGGGGGCGGAGGAAACGATCCCACCGGTTACGCTAGCACTGTTGGCGGCGGCTACGACAACGATCCGACCGGCAACTACAGCACTGTTGGCGGCGGCGACGACAACGACCCAACCGGCGACCGCAGCACCGTCGGCGGCGGCCAGGGCAACGATCCGGCTGGCGATTACAGCACTGTCGGCGGGGGCGGAGAAAATGATCCCACCGGTTACGCTAGCACTGTTGGCGGCGGCTACGACAACGATCCGACCGGCAACTACAGCACTGTCGGCGGCGGCCGTTACAACGACGCGGACGGTGATGACAGCACAGTCGACGGCGGCGCTGTCAACGAGGCAATCGGCGACGGCAGCAGCGTCGGCGGCGGCCACCTCAACAGCGCGACCGGCACAGACAGTACCGTAGGCGGCGGCAACACCAATGCCGCGAGCGGCACCGAAAGCACAGTCCCTGGCGGCAGCTTCAACCAAGCCGGCGGCCAATTCAGCTTCGCCGCAGGCCGACGGGCCAAGGTCCGCAACGCCGCCCAAGCCGGCGATGCCGACGGTGACGAGGGAACCTTCATCTGGGCCGACTCGACGGACGCGGACTTCCTCTCCACCGGGCCGGACCAGTTCCTGATTCGCGCCGCTGGTGGCGTGGGAATCAACACGAATAGCCCGAGCAACGACCTCAGTGTGACCGGCGACGCCGACTTCGCGGGCAACGTCGGCATCGGCAACTCTGATCCCGGGTACCCGTTGCACTTCGCCAGCGCGACCGGCGAGAAGATCTGTTTCTACGGCGCGGCCGGCAGCACCAACACCGGCATCGGAATCTCGACGACGGCGCTCGGCATTCACACCAACGGCAGTGGCGCCGACATCATCTTTGGACACGGCTCCATGGCCAGCTTCACTGAGACCGTGCGCTTCAAGGGCACTGGCAATGTCGGTATCGGCCTGCAAAACCCCGCCGACAAGCTGGGCGTTTTCGGCACGGTCGGCATCGATAGCAACGCGAGCAACGGTGCCGTCCTGAGATTCAGGGACAACGGCAGTCTCAAGTGGACCTTCATCTATCGGCCCTGGGCCAGCGACGAGTTCGGGCTATTCAACGAGCAGTTGGGTGGTTTCGCGATGACCTTCCGCACGGGCACCAATAACGTCGGCATCGGCGTCACTGACCCATCGGAAAAACTCGACACAAACGGCACCGCCCGCCTGCGCGGCCTCGGCACCAGCACCGGCACCACCGTCGTCGCCGACGCCAACGGCAAGCTCTGGAAGCAAAGCTCCAGCCTGCGCTACAAGCACAACATCGCCGACCTGCCGACCGCCGGCGACGCCGTGCTCGACCTGCGGGCGGTCAGCTTCGACTGGAACTCGACCGGCGCGCCGGACATCGGCCTGATCGCCGAAGAAGTCGATTGCGTGCTGCCCGACCTCGTGATCCGCGACGCCGACGGCCGGCCCGACGGCGTGCGCTACGACAAGGTATCGCTCTATCTGCTCAGCGTAGTCAAAGACCAGCGTGATCAACTGGCTTCACAGGGTGGGCAACTCGCGAAACAGGAAGACCACATCGCTGCTCAGCAGGCACAGATCGAGGCGCAGCACGACGAGCTAACCAGCCTGCGGGCGCGGCTGGAGAAGATCGAAGCGCTGCTCGCCGAGCACGCGGCGCAGCCGACCGGAGGTGCGCGATGAACTGGCGGCTCCGAATGCTCGTGTGTGCCCCCGCACTCCTCTTGTCGCTGCCTGGCAGCGGCTTGGCGCCGGCCGACTACATCATCGACTGGTGGACGCTCGATGGCGGCGGTCCCGGCGCACCGGGATGGTGCAGCGGCGGCGAGTATGTACTTTCCGGCACGATCGGCCAACCCGACGCGGGCGAACTCGTCATGAGCGGCGGCGGCTTCGAGCTCGCCGGCGGTTTCTGGCCGGGGGCGCTCGGCGGCACACTGGTCGGGCCTGGCGACCTGAACTGTGACCACGCATTGAACGCAGATGACATTCCACCCTTCGTTCTCGCGCTGATCGATCCAGCCGGCTATGCGGCGGCGTACCCGGACTGCCTGATCGACCTCGCCGACGTGAACGGAGATAGCCTCGTCAACGGAGAAGACGTGCAGGCCTTCGTCAGCCGGCTTCTGGGTGTGTAGCTGAGGACGACCGCCCCGATTGACTTTGAGGCCCCGAGCCGCAGCCCGGTTGATCACTAGTTTCATGGCAGAACCTTCGCCATAGGCGGCTATTCCCTCATGAGAGCCGGTTCCGTCGTCAATGTGGCGGCAAGCGGCGCGAGGACCACATCCGGAAACACCGCGTATCTTGCGAGAGGAGACGAACATGTCAGCATGGAATCGAATTGGGACGAGC
Source organism: uncultured Planctomycetaceae bacterium (assembly GCA_964572385.1). Lineage (GTDB taxonomy): Bacteria > Planctomycetota > Phycisphaerae > UBA1845 > UTPLA1 > CAZNFM01. Next base: position 28,149 of record CAZNFM010000029.1, read on the forward strand.
CTACTTCTGGCTTCGTCTCTCCTGTCGGGCATCAGCACCAAGTCAGTCCAAGCCGAGACAATCACCTGGACCGGCAACGGCGACGGCACCTCGTGGGGTCAGGCGGCCAACTGGGATCTGGGACGCACGCCCACGTCGAGCGACGATGTGATCATCCCGGATGTCGCCGGCACATCCGTGATCATCATCAGCGCCACCGCCGGATTCGGCAGCTTGGCCTGCGCGGAGGATCTACGCCTCACGGCCGGCTACTTGTACGTCTGGGGCGACGGCACCGTGGATGCCGACTTCGAGTATCTCGGGGGACGGGTCGTTGGCAACAACCATACCACCACGCTGACGGTGAACGGTTTGTTTCGCTGGATTTGCAGCACTACGCTCGACTTGGACAGCCTGACCGTCGTCGCGGCTGGCAGCGTGGAGTTTAGCGGTGCGGGCTGGAAGTCGCTGTATAACTCGACGTTGGTGATCGACGGCCCGGGCACGATCGCCGACAAGGGCATTTCAATCGGCGCGTATCCATTGCAACTGGGGCCGGGAGCGGACCTGCACGTTCTTACCAACGGCGTCCAGTTCAGCGGTACGGTCGGCACGTCCATCGAAGGGACGCTGGTCCTGGAGCCCGGTGTATCGGCAACGATGTCGAACACGACGGTGGCAGCCTCCGGACTGGTGCAGGTTTCGGACAGCGGCACCTTGACAATGTCCTGGTCGCATTACCTATGGAGCAGTGGCACGATTGACCTGGGTGACGGTGCGGTTCTGTCGGGCAATATCAGCCTGAGCGGCACAGCCAACGTCACTGGGACCGGAACCCTACAGATCGCCGGCACGAGCTACTTCCACGGCACGCATCAGATTGACGCGGGCATCGACCTGCTCGCTTACACCGTCACCATCGACGGCGCGACCACCGTCAACGGGCCGTTCACGATGATCAGCGGTTCAAACGTCAACAGCGGCGGCGCCGGCGCAGTGCTCACGCTCAACGGTCCGGCGACGATGAACGGCGGCAACATGAGCATGAATCCCGCGATCGCCACTGGCCCCGTTACCGTCGCCGGCAATTGGGGGGTGGGCGGTGGCGCCAGCGTCTTCGAGCACCGCGGACGGCTTGACTGGACCGCCGGCAACATCTCGATCGCGTACAGCAACACGCTGCGCACCGCGGCCGGTGCCGAGTTTCATGCGTACGTCAACGGGGCCACGCTGGGCCACTACGGCAGCGGGGGGGTCTCGATCTACGACAATCAGGGCTTGTGCGTCATCGAATCGGGGGCCTCAATCACCACCACGAATGCCATGCGTATCGTGAGTTCCGGCCCGCTCGATATCGGCGCCGCCACGCTGTCCGTAACGCTTGCGACCGTCAGCGGCAACGTCTCGATCGGTGCCGATGGCCTTCTGCTGGTCGACAGCAACGATTATGGCCTGAGCTTCGCCGGCGACGCCAACATCACGGGCGGCGGAACGCTGCGGCTGAACGCCTCGACTTGCAGCTTCACCGGTACTCACATTGTCGAAGTGCCCGTCGAACAGCATGGTACCACCGTGTCAGTCAGCGGCACGGCCACGTTCAACGGCCCATACAACCACACGGCGGGATGGCTGAGCGGCGGGCCCGGCGGGACGGCGATCCTGAACAGCGACCTGACATGGACCGGCGGGCATCTGGGCGGCGGCGGTTTCGTCATCATCATCAACGGCAACACGACAGCCCACTTCCCCGACGGCTGCTTGCTCTTCGGCACGCTCATCAACCACGGCGTCTTCACCCAGACCGGCCTCTTGGCGATCTGTGGCGATTCCTCATTCGTCAACTACGGCCAGCACTGGCTATACGGCCGCGTAAGCTGCTGCACATACTCCTGCGGCATTTACCAGAATCTCGGCGGTGACTTGGTCATGGGCCCGAATAGCTCGATCGCCTTTTCGCTGAGCAAGGATGGCAGAGGCGACCGAGGCGGAGAGGGGACCTATGAGCAAAGCAGCGGTTCCACCTTCCTGGACGGCGCGACCCTGACCGCTGACGGCGGCATCAACCTCCTCGGCGGGATGCTCCGCGGCAATGGCGTAGTCGAAGGTGCTGTCATCTCCGCCGCCGGCTTGGCCCCGGGTCTCTCGCCGGGACATCTGGCCGTAACCGGCATGTACACACAGAACGCCACCGGCGGGTTGGCGATCGAGATCGCGGGCCCCAATCCGGGCACGGATTACGACGTGCTCGCCATCGCCGACACCGCCGCGCTCTCCGGCTCGCTGACGGTCATGCTCGACCCGGCCTATGACCCGCCGGTGGGGGCCACGTTCGATATCCTCACGGCCGATGTAATCAGTGGCGAGTTCGACGGCGTGGAACTCCCGCCGCCGTTTGGCCCGAACCGGTTGCGGCTGACCTACCTCAACGAGGTAGTGCGGGTGGAGGTGGTTTCATCGGCCGGGGACCTGAACTGCGACGGCGCTGCGGACTTTGACGACGTTCCCCACTTCGTGCAGGCCCTGATCGACCCGGCCGGCTATGCGGCGGCGCACCCGGACTGCTCCATCAACTTCGCAGACACGAACGAGGATGGTCTCGTCAACGGGCTCGACATTCAGCCGTTTGTTGGCCGGTTACTGGAACCATGACGGGCAGCGGGGCATCGTGCGGCCCCTCGCGCCGGGACGCGCACCAAACCACCCTGGTGCGAGAATCCTTTCTCGCACCCACCATTGCGGAAATCGTTTCCCTCGCAGGACCCCAGTCGCGCCCCCTTGGGTGAAAACGGAATCCCGCGATCCTGCGTGCGAGATAGGAATCTCGCACGAGCCCGCGTTCTCATTCCATGATCAGCATGGCGTAGGCTTCTCGGGATTCGGGCGAGCCGAAGGGGCCCAGGTCGTGGTCGCGGCGAAGAGCGGTGTCGGCGTCACGCAGGGTGACGACGGCCCACTCTTTTCCGCGGACGATCTTTCTTCGGTAGGACGGGGGACGATGTGTGCGGGGCATGAGCGCTCCTCCTGGGCATTGCGGGGTACATGTACCGCGCTTTTGACCGTCAGGAGTGCCGCTCTGCCCGACGCAGGCGGAATCGCAATCTCTTGGTGCGAATCGACTTGCGTCGATTAGCGGCGGTCGGACTTGAACCGACGACCCAGGGCTTATGAATCCCTTGCTCTGCCAACTGAGCTACGCCGCTGCCGATACTGCACCTTATTAGAGCATGGCGATGCCCGCAGGTCAAGAAGGGCTGAGACTTCGAGAAGTCTTAGGTTCCGCAACTCGGCCACGGGGGGAGGACTTGCCAGCCAGACTGGTCGGGGAACCGGCTTGCAAGCCCCGCGGATCAGGTGCCGCGGGTGTCTTTCCCACGGTGGTTCCACCACAAATACCCCATCAGGATGGTCCCAAGGACGCCGAACGGAATCATCGAGCCGAACCACACGACTGGGTCGAGCGGGACGTGAGGTGGGGAGCCGGCGGGGTTGGTGGCTGGGAGGGTCGATACCGTGGTTTGGAGCGTGCCGAGTATCTCAAGGATCCAGCCGAGCGTGTAGCCCGCCAGCAAGGCCCCGTAGTACTGGAAGGAGTCGATGACGCCGGAGGAGAAGCCCGCCATTTTTCGTCCGCCCAGGTCCATGGCCGCGGCCGTGCCGAGGATGGAATGGGTCGCGTTGCACATGGTGTTGATCCCGACCAGCGCCACCAGCGACGGCAGCAGCATGCCTGCGGAACGCTCGGCGGCGAGCAGCACCGCCGCAACGGCCAGCAGGGTCTGGGCCAGGTACAGGACGGTGGCGACGGGAGCGCGGCGGCCGCCGACCAACTTATCGGAGATAAAGCCGGAACTGAAAGACCCGAGGAACGCGGTGAAGGGCAACAGCCACGCTAGGCGGAGGAACTCCACGGACTGCTTGCCGAGGCCCCAGGCCTCGTCAAGATATATGACCCACCACGATTCAATCGCCCGCCGCACGAATCCCGTACAGAAGTAGGCCCCGGCGACAATCCAGACGATCTTGTTGGAGGCGATCTTGAGGAAGACCTCGCTCAAGCGTAGACGCTCGTCGACGCTTTCATTGCCGGTTTCGTCCTCATGGATGATTCGATAGCCCGCCTCCTCCGGGTGGTTTTTCACCATGAGGTTCATCAGCACCACGATGATCCCGAGCACGAGCGGCGGCACCACGAACATGTAGCGCCAATCGAGCTGGGGGACGGTGATGGTGAAGAACAGCAGCGGAATCGACACCCCGGTGGCCAGAAACCCGCCCAGCTTGCCGGCGCTGATGGCGCCGAGCTGGATCATTCCTCCGAAGATGCCGGCAAAGCCGCCCCTCTCGCGGCGCCGGAACCAGGCGGTGTTGATCTTCACCATGCCGGGCGCGCCGAAGGCCTGCACATAGCCGTCGGCCAGGCGGATCATCGTTAACACACCCAGCAGCCAGCCGATATTGCGCCACGCGGTGAGGCCGAAGACAAGATTGAGAACGATCGTCCCTGCCGCGCCGACGGTCATGGCCTGTTTGCCGCCGAGCCGGTCGGTGAAGAGGCCGTTGACGAATTGTCCGACCGCATAGGCGCCGTCGCGGGCGGACTGGATCACGCCGTACTGCCTCTTGTTCAGGCCCAGGTCCCGCATCAGTTCCGGGGCGATGATGCTCAGGTTGTAACGGCAGAGGTAGTAGCCGGCGTAGGTCAGCCCCAGAAAGAACCAGTTCTGCCCGCGGCGAAGGCGGAAGCCCGGCGGATGTCTGTCATCTGGGGCGGCTGGGGCGTACTCAAGGGTCTGCACGTTGGCCATGCACGGCTCCCGGCGGTGACGAACGGGGGTCGAACCCCAAATCGTGGTTTCGGTTCGGGGGGGGGGGCCGGGAGTGAGGTTCCGTGCCCTCGCCCGCGGTGGTAACCGGCGGGCACATATAACCGCTGTGGCCGCTGGTGGCAAACCCTCCGGGGGCCACCCCCGTCCTTGCTCCTTCTTGTGGGCGTCTTGACTTCGTCTCGGTGCGACCCGAGGCGTCGCGGCCATCGGTGTCCGTGAGGAGCTTACGACCTTGACACGGCGTCCACATGAAGAGGGTCACGCCAGTCGCTTCTTTACAGAATCTTCATATGGGCATGGAATTGCGGCGAGGCTGCCGAGTGGAAGAGTTGATAACGACCCACTAAAATGACCTCGGGCGGCCGAAAGGTCGCGGAGTCGGAGTGGGAGTCGTGTCTGCACCTTTCTCTTCTCGCCAAATCTTGGCCTGTGGCATTGTTTTCCTTGCGTGTGGTAGCGGCGTTTCTGCGGAGTGGTCGCAGGACGCGCACGACGGCGGGCGTACCGGCGCGACGGCGGAGTCTCCCGACTTGCCGTGGACTTTCTTGTGGACCTGGAACGGCAGCGATGCCCAGGGTGGATTGGGCGGGCGACGATATCAGGCCTCGGCCGAGGCTCGGCCCGTCACCGGTGGTGAATATGTGTATGTGCCCGCCGGCGCGGTCAACGGCGAGGGCTACGGCGGGCTCTATGCCTTGCGGAAATGCAACGGCACGGTGGCCTGGCAGTCGACGGTAACCGCTTTCAATGCGCCGCCGGCCTATCATGCTGCCGGCGTGCTGTTTGCCGGCGGGGCGAACGGCTTGCTCTATCAGTTTGATGCCGCGACGGGGCAGGTGCTGGGCACTTACACCGCGGGCGGCCCGTTGAACAAGTCAATCCTGCTGGCGGGCGATTTTGTCTATGTGGTCACGGACGGCGGACAGCTTCACAAGGTGTCCGCCGCCACTATGGCGCCCGCGTGGACCTATGCCGCCGGCAGCTCCGTCGCGACGCCCCCGGCGCACTCCGCGGCGAGCAGCATCGTGGTGTTTTGCACGGACGACCTCTACGTTCATGGGGTGAATGACGCGGATGGAACGCGGAGTTGGCGGGTCAAGCCCAGCCCCAATACGCCGGGCGGCCCACCCGAGTACTTCAACAGCTTCGAGTTCAGTTGGCCGGTGATCGCCGACAGCCACGGCCTGGTTCTGGTGCGACAGACCACGATGAATTATCACGATCTGTGGGGGCCGGGACCGATGGGCCGCTACCCGGACACGAACGCGGCGATCCGCGATTATTTGATAGCGAACCCGTCCAAGAAGAACCTGTTCGCCCTTGACCTGGAGAACGGCAGTGAGCGGTTCGTGCCTGCGGTCGGCACTGCTTACCTGGAGACGTATTCCAGCGGCGGGGTGGTCGGCGGGATCGTGGGGTGTCCGCCGGTGGTGCGGACTTACCCCGACGGGACCGAGGTCGCCTACGAGTTATGGCGGTGCGGCCAAACCACGAGCGGGGGAGCCCCCGTCGATGGCCGCTGGGATTCGCAGGTTGGCGAGATGGTCCTCGACGGACAGACCATACCGGGTCTGGCTGCGGGAGATCTGCGGCGGGTCCAGTGGGTCGACGATTTCGTGATCACCGACGAGCAGGGGCCGCTGGTTATGGCCGGAGACACCCTGCTGTACGGCCACTGGGCGTTTTGCGAGCATCGCCGCCTTATCGACCGATCCCCCTCTCTCGGCCTGGATACGAACTGGAACAACCCCATTCAGGTGCAGCCGCTTCCGTCGATGGTGCGGTGGATCGCCGGCCAAGGCACGCCCGACGTCCAAACCCACTGGTACCCGGGCAGCATGCTGGAAATGTTCGGCGACCCTCGCGTGCAACCGGGGCCGGGCTGGTGGGGCTACTGGAACGTCTGGGGACCGGATCCCAGCTTCGGCCCCCGTTACACGCTGGTGTCGGATGGGTTGGTCATCGTGTCCGGCGGCGGCGGCGACTTGTTTGTTTTCGCCCACAGCGGCAGCGGGCCCGCGCCGGCGATTTTGACGCCGCCCGCGGATGCGACGGTGTCCGCGGGACAGGTGGCCGTGTTCTCCGTTGCCGCGTCTGGCACAGGCCGGTCGTACCAATGGCGGCGGAACGGCGTGCCGCTGGTCGACGGCCCGAGGATCAGCGGTTCGACGATGGCGGTGCTGACCATCAGCAACTGTCTGCCGGCCGATGCCGGTGCCTATGCGGTGGAGGTCAGCAACGCGTGCGGGACCGTCATCGGTGGCCCGGCCGTGCTGACTGTGACCGGTGGTCTGCTGGGAGACGCCGATCTGGATGGGGATGTGGACCTGATGGACGTGGCTCGTTTGCAGTCCTGCTTTGGCGCGGTTCCCGCGGGCGACTGTTCCGTTTGCGATTGGACGTCGGACGGCGTGATCGACTTCGCTGACGCGACCGTCCAGGCAAATCACACCAATGGGCCACAGTGATCGGTGGCGACATCGGCGTTCATCGGGCGCCCCGTCAGGAGGAAGGAGCCATGCGGCGATGCCCGGTTCGTCTGGGGGCGTGGATTGGGTTTATCGGCGGGGTGTTCGCCGGCCCGGCAGCCGCCCAGGCGCAGAATCTGTTCGTCAACGGCGACTTCGAAACGGGCACGCTGGCTGGCTGGTCCGAACCGGCCGGTGCGACCATCGTCTCCAATCCGGTCCATGGCGGCACTGCGGCGTGCCGGCTGCTCGGCCCCCCGGGCCAGGCTGCGCGAATACGTCAGGTCGTGTCCGTGCAGCCCGGAGCCGCGTATCGCGCCTTCGTCTGGTTGTATATTGTGCGGACGGACATCGTCGAGTGGGGGTTCATCAACGCTTCGGTGTCGGCGGGCAATTGGACCTCACTGGCCAGCGTGGAACTGCTGGCCGACACGCATGGGACCGGCCAATGGGTCAAGGTCGCCCTGCGATTCACCGCGATCGACACCCTGGCGAGGTTCGAATTCAGTAAATTCGCTCATCCCGCCTCCCATATCGAGTTCCTGCTGGATGACGCCACCCTGCTGCCGGACGACGGGTCGAACCTTCCGCCGCAGATCGCCATGGTCGTTTCGCCGGCGGAGGCGACCTCGGTGCCCGCCACAGTGAGCTACGAATTGACCGGCGACGATCTGGATGGGGCTATCGAGCATATCTACTGGGATTTCGGCGATGGTGGGCACGCCATGACCGCCACCGGGCAGTACACCTATGTTTCGCCCGGGGCGTACACGGTGCGGGTGCGGGCTCAGGATGATGGGGACGCTGTTTCCGAAGCGACGGCGATGGTGGTCGTGGCGGACCCGACCTACCCGCAATTGGTTATCACCTCGCCGGCGGAGTCATCGGTCTCGACGGAGGGTTTCGTGCTGCTGTCCGGCAATGCGAACGGCGCGGCGGAGGTGCGGTGGTCCACCGATCGCGGCGAAGGCGGGTCGGTGGGCGGGGGAACCTTCACCGTTCAGGTTCCGCTGCATGCGGGCCGCAATCGCCTGCTGGTCAATGCCTTCGCGGGCGGGGCCATGAGCCTGGCGGAGCGAACCGTGTTTTATCATCCGGCGGGGGCCTTGGCGATTACGGATGTCGAACACGCCGAGTCCGTGGAGCGGTGGGAGCCACTGATCGTGACCTGTCGCTTGGCCAATTCCCGGGCCACGACTTTTGACTGGCCCTACGATCCCGATCCGCCCCCGGGGATTCCCGCCGGGCGGGGGGTTTCGGTGGAGGCCGAGTTCAGCGACGACGATTTCGTCACGGTGCTGTCGCAGCCGGCGTTTTACTACCGAGGTTATGTTCGCGAGCAGCGAGCGGGCCGCGAATGGTTGTATCCGAGCGGGTCGGATCTCTGGATGGTGCGGTTCGCGCCGCCTCGTCAGGGAACCTGGCGGGTTCGCCTGCGAGCGGAAGACGCCGGGGGAATCGCGGACACTCCGCCGACGACCTTCACCGTGCTGCCGCCGACCTCGCCGCACAATCACGGCTTCATTCGCGTCGATCCGCTGGATCGCCGTTACTTCCGCTTTGAGGACGGCACGCCCTTCGCCGGTGTGGGGCACGGCGGAGGTTTCGGAGACGACGTGACCTACGAAGCGGACGCATTCATCGCCCAGGTGGGGTCCGATTCGGCGGATTTCTTCCGCCTCTGGCTCAGCGGAGCTAACCTCTTCGGGTCCGCGTGGATTCCCTGGGCTTCACGAACGCTCGGCTACGAAGGCACGGTTCCGCCGACCGGTCTCACGGCAGAACAGGGTTACGACGAAGGTCAGTTCTCCACTCGGCTGGACGCCGCGAATCCGGTGATGTTCGCCGGCTTCTTCGGTGGAGATCGTGGGCTGGAGCCCGGTCGGACGTACCGGGTGCGGGTTCGCGTCAAGCTGGTCGGCGTCACCGGGCCGGCCCGCGCGGGGTTTCCTTTCGGGTTGACCGTGAAGCGGACCGGCTGGCCGGAGCCGCCCGACTTTCAGCCCGGCTACCCGGCGATCGTGGCGCATCAGTCCGGCTCACGCGGCTGGTGTGTGTACGAGGGGGATTTCCTGGCGTCCGGCGATTTCCTGGGATTTCTCTCCGTCATGCTGGAAAACGCGACCGGGGGTACGGCTTTCCTCGACGAGGTGTCGCTCCGCGAGCTGCTCCCGGACGGTCGGCTCGGTCCCGAGCTGCTCCGCCGCGGCCGGTCCAATTACCACCTGTATTTCGACCCGGTCGCATCCTATCAGTATGACCATGTGCTGCGGCAGTCCAGCGTCGCGGGCCATTACTATCGGCTGGTTATCACTGAGAAACAGGACCACATCCTGACTCGGCTGGGCTCCGCGGGGTTTGTGGAGCGGAACGGTGACGGGCGCAATTTCGATGCTCCGTCGCTGCACCCGTCGGGTCGTCTGCAAGAGTATTATTGGAGATACCTGACGGCCCGATACGGCGCCGAGCGAAGCGTCCATTCCTGGGAACTGGCCAACGAACAGGATCCCGGCAGTACGGCCGCCTATGCTCAGGCGGAGCGGCTGGCGGCATGGCTGGCGACTCACGACCCGCATCAGCACCAGGCATCGACCTCCTTCTGGGCGACGTTCCCGATCTCATTCTGGGGCAATCCGGCGTATCCGACCGTGTGTCCGGCCGATGTCCATGCTTACGTGCCGTATGGCGCTCCCGAAAACGAGGACGCCGCGGAGGCACACCTATCGATGGCTCGGCAGCTCGCCTCGCACCATCTGGCGAAACCCATCGTTCGTGGAGAAACCGCCCTTTCCGGGCCGGAGGGCACGGACCAGGATCATCCGGACCTCGCCCTGGATACGGCAGGCGTCTGGCTGCACAACTTCACCTGGGCGCAACTCGACGCGGCCCCGCTGTATGAGCTGTACTGGCATACGCAGAACATCCGCGGGGAGACCGGCACACACGGCGATTTGTATCATATCTACCGCTCATACCGGACGTTCTTCAGCGTGGCCGCGGCCGTGCCGGGGCCGCAGCAAGATGCCGCCGCCGAAACCGATCCGGCGCTGCGAGTCGTGGGTCGCGTGGCCGCCGGCGGTCGGCGGGGATGCCTGTGGATTCAAAACCGGCTCCACACCTGGCGGCGGGTGGTCGATGGCGTGCCCATCTCGCCGGTCAGTGCGACCGTAACGATTCCGAGCCTCCCGGCCGATACGGGTTTCCGCGTTCGGTGGTTCGATACTCAAGACGGTGTCTGGGGCGATGAAGAATCGCTCGTGACGTCGCCCAACGGCCGTCTGCTGTTGTCGGTGCAGGGTCTGACGGCGGACGTCGCGGTTTTGTTCGAAGCGGCCGAATTACCCGGTGACCTGGACGGCGATGCGGATGTCGACCAGGAGGACCTGACGATCTTCGTCCGGGTGCTGGTCGGGCTCGACACGGATCCGACGTATGTCGCCCGGGCCGACCTGAACGGCGACCAGCACGCCGATGGCGGTGACATCCGGTGGATGGTCGAGGCTCTGCTCAGTAGCGAGTGAATTCCGCGTCGGCTGCCGAAGGCCGCTCATTCCCCGATGAGCAGGGCCTCCAGTTCTTCAACATGACGAGACATGCTCATTCTCGGCCGCAGCGCCCGGGCCTGGCGCGACATGTCCCGCCGGCGGGGGGCGGAAAAGGTCGCGGCGATGGCTTCGACGAGCGCGGGCACGTTATCCGGGCTGTCGATGACGAAGCCCTCAACGCCGTTTCGAATCAACTCCGCGGCTCCGTTCCACACCGTGGTGATGCACGGCAATCCGTGCCATAACGCCTCCAACACGACTCGGCTGCAGGGGTCGTAATAGGTCGGATGCACGCAGACGTCCGCGGCCGCCCAGAAGGCCGCGGAGCGTTGCGTGGGGCCGGCGAAAGTGACCTGCCGCTCCACGCCCAGGGCCTCGACGCGACGCTGAAACCGCACGGGGTTGTCGCGCCCCACAACCAGCAGCCGGAGCGGCGGACTGGCCGCCCGCGTCAGTCGCGCCACCGCCTCGATGAGCGGGTACAGGCCCTTGAGACGGAAGTTGTGGGCCATGAACAGCAGCAGCAGCGTGTCGTCGCTGATTTCGTACTGTCGGCGGATTTCCGAGCGGGCCGCGGCCCTCTCGGCGTCAGTCGGGTCGGGTGCGTTGACACCGTTGAAGATCACCCGCACGCGAGGCGGCCGGACGCCGTAGATCCGCTCGCACTGGCGGGCCACATAACCGGAGACGGCGGCGATGCGGGGTCCGCCGGGACGAAAGATCTCGCGTTCCAACTCCAGCATGGCGCGGTGCTTGAAGTTCAACGCCAGCAAGGCCCGCTTCACCGCTCGTGCCTGTCGACTGGGGCGCAGGGCCACGTTGCGGTTCAGCGTTTCGCCGATCAGGCCCCCGCGGGGTTGGTAGACGTCGGCTTCGGGGAGCGGCGAAATGGCCAGAACCCGGTCGAAGGGCGACCGCCGTAGGAACTCCGCCGCCCGCCGGACGAACGTGACCGTCTGGAGAGGCCGAAGCACGCGAGCGGCAGGAATGCGGTCCACGATGAGGTCCGGCGGCGGTGGGGTCGGCGTGGCAGTGATGACGTGCACCTCATGGCCCCGCGCCTTCAGCAGCCGTGAGAGCTCCAGCGTGCTGGTCTCCGCGCCGCCGCGCCATGGTTCCAGGTGCTCGATGACGATGGCGATCTTCACGCGGATGGGTTTCCTTTCAGCCGCCGCTGCCGCTGACGATCGTGGCGGGCCATGCGGGCGGCGCGGGCCTGAATCCGGCGAATCATCAGGCGAACCAGGGGTCGGCACTCGGCCCGCCACCTCCTGAGCGCGGTTGCCGGGACGCCGCGGGGGGCGTGCAGGTAATGATACAAGAAGCGTAGCCGGTCGCCGCGGGTCACCAAGGCTGCGGGCGCGCTGTAGGCGAGCGCCGCGAGATCCTTGATCTGCCAGCGGACAGACCGCCACGGCCTGGCGATCATCCGGGCCAGATCGATCAGGTGCAGGACGATGCCGCCGTCGGCGTTTCGAGTCATGAACACGTGGCAGAGGTACAGGTCACGGTGATAGAGGTGGTTTCCGTGCAAGCGGGCAACGACCTGCGCCAGTTGTTGGATGATTTCCCGACGTTCGGCCGGTGAAGGTGCGGACCGCTGCCCGGTCAGGATCTCTTGGGCCAGCGTCTCCAGCGACCGCCCCGCGATCTCTTCGGTGATCAACAGGCTGCGGCGCTCCAGGCATCCCCGCATCCGCTCCCCGCAGGCGATCACCTTGGGGGCCGACAAGCCGAGCTGGCCCAGCTTGCGGATGTAGTGCGCCTCGCGCGCGGCCGAGCTGCTCCGTGCCCGCCATTCGCGGATGCGTTGCCACTGTTCTCGACCCGGAGGATAGGAATATCTCTTGACAAACCAGATGCGGCGGTTTCCCTGCTCGTCGGCGATCTCCAGGCGAATGCGTTCGCGGTGGGAAGGCAGGCCCGGTTTTCGCATTCGTCCGCCTGCTTGCTCGTGAAAGACCGCGTCAAAACGGTCGAACCCCGCGTCGCGCAGCAGGGGCAGGGAAGCTCGCTCCACGACCATGTCGTCGATCAGCACCGTTTCGCGGCAGGCCGGATGGAGGAAGCCGTCAGGCAGCCGCACGGAACCGCGTCGTTGGAGTTCCGCCAGAAAAGGCTGGCGGGCCAGTGCCGCGGTGCTGAGTCGCGGACCCTTGCCGCGGGGGGCTGAGTCGCCGGCAATTCGCAAGCGGGCACCGGCCAACAGCCGGAGGATATCCCAGCGATCGGCATTCATCAGGGCGAAGTCTTCGACCAGATGCATGAGCGGAGCAAAGCGGGAGCTTACCTCTTCATGTCGGCCGGCCCGAGGAAGCAGGCTTGGCAGCGATCTCGTCATGCGCTCGACGTCAATGAGGCGAAATTCCCAACGGTGCCGACCGGCCGGCTCCGCCAGCGGGGCCGCGAAGATGTGTTTCGCCGCCAGATCGGGCCAGTGGAAGCCGGCTTGGTTGAGTTGGGCGCACAGTAGGCCCAATTCATAGATCAGGTGATCCCGCAGGCGTTTGTCGATCGGCGGAGGCTTCGGGAAGCCGGGCAACAGCCAGTTTTCCAGCGTGTACTCGATGGGCACCGCTTCCACGAGGATGAAGGCCTGGGTGGGCAGGCCCCATTGTCGTCGTTCGCCGAAAGCGACCCGTTTCATCGCCGGAATACCCGCTCGCTCCAGATGGATCAGCATGTGCCACTCCCGCCGGGGCTGGGAGTGGTTGGGACGGCCGCGGACGCGGGGCCAGAAAGCGTGTTTGGGCGGCACGCGAAAGACCCGCTTCAGGAAGAATCGTTTGGCAGCACCGTCGATGGTCAGGTCGAGGGGGATCGTTTCCCGGTGCCGATGCCACCCCGTCGGCGGCCCGCCCTGGACCCGCATGAAGCTGTCGAAGTCGCTCAGTCCCGCTGTGGCCAGAGCCGCTTTCCATACCGGTACGATTTCGAGGATCGTGGTCATGGGCTGGCCGCTGTTGGCTGGTCAGGATGGTGGTCTTTGAGGCGGCGGTCGAACAGGACGGCTTGCACGAGAAGCCGGTCCTCCGGACGCAGCCGACGAACGCCGAGGTAAGCCCGCAGCCAGCGGATCTGCTCCGTGCGCGACAGCCGGCATCGCCCCAGCTTGTACAAGCTGGACAAGTCTCGCAAGCGGCCGTGCCACCAGCGCACCGCGGAGTTGCGGAGGCCGCCGCGGACGCAATCAATCACGGACAGGATAGGACCGGATTCTGCGTCGCGCGCCAACAGGTTTCGCCACTGCAAGTCGATGTGGCAGAACCGCGCGGCGTGCAGGCGCGCAACGAACTCGGCCGTGGCCGCCAGCAGCCGCCGACGCTGGGGGTCGAGGCTTCGCGGAGGACCGGCGGGCCAGCGTTGCCGCATGTATTCGTCAAGCGGTGCAGCTCCGGCGACGGCTTCAGTCAAGATGAAGGCGTCCAGCACCCGCCAGCGGGACCGCCGGCAACCGTAAGCCAGCACCCGCGGCACGCCGACTCCGCATCGTTCGCGAAGGAGACTGTAATTGCGGGCCTCGATCGTGGCCTTGTCGCGCACCCACCGGGGACGCAGACCGGTCGGTCCGCGGTACACTTTGAGATAGGCGGTCAGGCCGTTCCCTCCTTCGGGCAGCTCCAATCGGCGGCAACAGGTCGCTCGGCTGTCGGAGACCGGAGTACTACTTGCGATGGAGGAGACGATCGCGTCGTAGTCTCGTCGAGCCGCGGGTTGCCAGCACTGGGCTATGGATGCATCCACCAACACCAGGCGGGTGTCCACTCCGTTATCCGGATGACTGGCAGCGGGCCGGGTCACAACGCCTCCGGGGCCGGACTGAACGGCGGGTCGAAGACCGAAGCCCGATCGAGCCGCTGCCGTTCGCCGTCGCGTAGCCGGGCCGAGTGGTTTTGCACCTCCCGCAGCCAACGGCGATCCTCAGGCGTCAGCCGATCGGTTTGCAGGTACTCCAGCAGGAACCGCATCTGATCCGCTCGGGAGCAGAAATCTGGCGACAGCGCCCCCATGGCGGCGATGTCTCGCACGATGCTGTCCTGCCTCCGCTGGGGCAGGCGAATTCGGCGGCCGACGGAAGCGTCCAGGAAGTAGAACTCGAACTGGGCGTCGGGCAGCAACCGGATCAGGACGTTTCGCCAGAACAGGTCGCGATGCACGAAACCGGCGTCGTGCATGTGTCGCACCTGGCGAGCCAGGGAGGTCAGGATGTCCCGACGCGCCTTGATCAGACGCCAGCCGCCACGGCGGTGACTGTAGGTCTTGATGAAGGTTGACAGCGGAATCGCATTCGGCACGGCTTCCGTGATCAGAAAGCAGCTCTGAACGAAGTGAGCCACGCGGCGCTCTCCGAAAGCGATCGGCCGAACGCCTTGAATGCCCAGCGTCCGCATCAGCGACAAGGCCCGAAACTCGTTGCGGGCACGACTGGAGCAGAAGAACGTGCCGCGAAGCATCCCGCGCAGGCGCTGCGGCCACCGTGGGTAGTGGTACCGCTTGATGAAGATGGAGCACATGCTGCCGGGCAGGCGCGCAAACACCGTGTCGCTGGTGCGGCTCCACGCCGCCAGGCGGTCGCCCGGCGCAGCGAGCACGCGGGCGACGCTGTCCAGGCGGGCCTGGGCCAGCAGCTCGCGGAAGGGCGGATCGACGTGGAAACAGTCTCGGGTCAGCATGACGAATGGGTCGGCCGCTCGGCCTGCGGAACGGCGGACAGCAGTTCTTCGACCACCTCCAGGACCCGCTCCGGCATGAGCTGCCTCATGCAATGATGGTGTTGCAGCGGGCAAATCCGCTTCATGCAGGGCTGGCAGTCCAGAGCGAGCCGTACGCTTCGCTCCAGGGCAAAGCGGGTGTCCGTCCAGGCCGGGTCGCTGGAACCGAAGATCGTGACCACGGGTACGCCAAATGCCGCGGCAAAATGGCGAGGGCCGGTATCGTTCGTGATCAACATTCGGCTCCGACGGACCAGCGCTTTGAGAGGGCCCAGCCCCAAGGGTGGGTCGACGAAGATTTCCAGCGGCTGCCGCGCCGCCGATCGCAGTCGGTCGGCGATCTCTCGCTCCCGAGGCCCCAGCGAGGCCACCACGCGGGCGTTGTGGCGGTCCACCAGTGCATCGCTGAGCTGGGCGTAGTACTCCGCGGGCCAGCATTTGGCTGCGCCGTAGTTCGCCCCGGGGTTTAGCGTGATGAGCGGTCGGTCGGTCGGGCCCTGCTCCAAGCGGCGCTCGATGGTGCGCTCATCGGCCGTGGAGGTTGCCAGACGCAGTTGGTCGCCCGGGTCCTCGCACCCTGCGTGGCGGGCCAGAGCGTTGTAATAGTCCAGAGCGGGAATCGGTCGGAAACGCCGGCCGATGCGGGGTGGGTCGAGAGGATCCGTCAAAAGCAGGCCGCGGCCGTCGCGGCGGTAGCCGAGCCGCCGGCGGGACCCGCCCAGCCACGCCGCCAACGCGGAGCGAAAGGAGTTGGTCAGCAGGACGGCCAGATCGAAATGCCTGCGGCGGAGCTGCCGAATGAGTTCGGCCCATCCCCGGGGTTGTCCGGGTGCCGCGGAGGGGGAAGGCCAGTGGATGATCTCATCCGCCAGGTTCAACCCGTCGAGGACGTCCTCGACATACGGCCGCACGAGATGCACCAGTCGGGCGCGGTGGTACCGCCGCCGCAGGGCGAGCAAGGCCGGCGTGGCCATGACCGCGTCGCCCACCCAACTGGGAATCGTTACCAGGATGCGGCTCGGCTCTGCCACCGGCCCTTCTCCTCGCACTTCCGTGCCGTTTCAAGTCTAAGGTTAGGGCCGGCGGTTCTCAACATCGTGGATCGGCGCATTGGAACTGCCGGCCGAGCGGCGACTACAATGGCCGTTGTGGTCGGCAGGGTTTCGGCCCGCCGATGGCGACGGGCGTTCGCGGCAGGTCCGCCTCCGCCGCTTTCCGGACCTCGCGGCCGAGCATAGACTGGATGAATTGGGCTGGCCGGGGGGCGACACCCGATGGCGGCATGACATAGGCGGCCTCAGGAGACGGAGCAGATGGGTTTGATGACGGGCAAGAAGGGGGTCATTTTCGGCGTGGCCAACGACCACAGCCTGGCTTGGCACATTGCGGAGCGGCTGCACCAGGAAGGCGCCGAACTTGCGTTCAATCATCTGCCCGGCGAGAAGATGGAACGCCGCGTCCGCCTTCTGGCGGAGCCGATCGGCGCGAAAATCATCCACCCCTGCGACGTGAGCAAAGACGCCGACATCGAGCATTTCTTCGGCCGCGTCAAGGAACGGTTCGACCACATCGACTTTCTGGTTCACGCCGTGGCCTACGCCAATCGCGATGCGTTGATGAACCGCTTCTGGCAGACCAGCCGCGAGGACTTCAAGCAGGCCATGGACATCAGCGTCTACTCTCTGATCGCCGTGTGCCAGAAGGCGTTTCATCTGTTCAACGAGGGCGCCGCGGTGCTCACGCTGACCTATCTCGGCGCTGAACGTTTCGTGCCGGGTTACAATGTGATGGGCCTCTGCAAGGCGGCGTTGGAGAGCGGCGTGCGGTATCTGGCTGCGGACCTGGGGGATCTCCGCCGCGTGCGGGTGAACGCCATCAGCGCCGGTCCGGTGAGGACGCTGAGCGCTGCCGGCATCGGAGGATTCGACAAGATCCTGACCCACTACCCGAGCAAGTCCCCGCTGCACCGCAACATCACGCCCGAAGAAGTCGGCAACGCCGGACTTTACCTTTGCAGTCATCTCTCGAGCGGGATCACCGGCGAAATCCACTACGTCGACGCCGGTTATAACATCGTCGGGTGGTGAACGGCTCGCCATCTCCCATTTGAAGGCGGCCGACAAGACAATGGATGATCTTTATCTATATCTCTGGCGAGTCGGCCTCCGGTCAGACCGGCTCCTGGTGTCGGCCATCCGTTTTTCGCGGCATTCAGCCGCCTGGAATTCTTGACCCGCCGCCGGGACGATCGTATGCTGCCCCTTTTTGCGACCCGGCGAACCCACGCAGGGTATGGAGGAATCCCTTGCCCTACCACAGCATCGTCTGCGTCAAACAGGTTCCCGACACCGCCAACATCACCGGCGACGTGATGAACCCCGACGGCACCGTCAGCCGCGCGAAACTCCCGGCGATCTTCAACCCCGAGGACCTCAACGCCCTGGAAGCGGCCTTGATGATCCGCGACCAGCACGGGGGCAAGGTCACCGTGATTACCATGGGGCCTCCCGGGGCCTGCGAGGTGCTGCGAGAGTGTCTGTATCGCGGCGCGGACCGGGTCGTGCTCATCACGGATCGACGAGCTGCGGCCAGCGACACCTTGGCGACGAGTTACATCCTCAGTCGGGCGGTGAAGACTATCGGGGACTACGACTTCGTGTTCTGCGGCCGCCAGGCGATTGACGGCGACACGGCTCAGGTCGGCCCGCAGCTTGCGGAGAAGCTGGGTCTCCCGCAGGTCACGTATTTCGAGCAACTCGTGGAATTGTCCGGGCGCAAGGCCAGAATCCGCCGCAACGTCGGCAACGGCTACGAGGTGTTGGAGACGCCGCTGCCTGCCCTGGTGACCGTGCTCGACACCGCCAACGAGCCTCGCCCGGCCGCGGCCCGACGGACGCTCACCTACAAGCGGGCGACCTCTCGGGACGAGTTAATGGGCCGCCTGGCCAAGAGCATGGCGAACGCGACGGCCGAGGAGCGGGAGGCCGAGTTCGCCAGGCAGCTCGAGGCCCTGAAGATGAAGAACCTTCTCATCGAACAGTGGGGTCTCGATGAAATCGGCGCGGACCTGCAATGGTGCGGGTTGAGCGGCTCGCCGACCAAGGTATACCGCGTGCAGTCGATCGTCCTGACCAAGGAAGGTTACACCGAGGTTTCGCCTACGGAGGAAGGCGTGCGGCAGATGATCCGAGAGCTGGTGGTCGATCACACCCTCGGATGACCCCGCCTGTCGGCCGCCGGCCGGGCGATCGGGGCGGCGAAGGGGCCGCACGTCGCTGCGGAGTAACTGGTTACGCAACCCACTCAGAGTAGAGAACTGACTCCCATGATTGATCCCAACCGCCAAGGCGAAGTATGGGTCTATGCCGAGCAGGAAGACGGCAGCCTCAACGACGTCTCCCTGGAACTCTGCGGCAAAGCCCGCGATCTGGCCGATCGGCTCGGCGTCCGCATGGCCGCCGTGCTGCCGGGATGGAATGTGCGGGAACTGGCCTATCGCTTGATTGCCCACGGCGCGGACCGCGTCTATACCGTGCATGACACCCGCTTGGAACACTACCGTACCTTGCCCTACGCCCGGGCGATGTGCCGGCTGATTCAGAAACATCGCCCGCAGATCGTTCTCTACGGGGCTACCCCCTTGGGTCGTGACCTGGCTCCGCGAATCGCCTCGGAGATGCGGGCCGGTTTGACCGCCGATTGCACCGACCTGGATCTGGGCGACTATGAGGACACGCGGACCAAGACGATCCACCGCAATCTCCTGTTGCAGATTCGCCCGGCTTTCGGAGGCAACATCATCGCCACCATCATCAATCACGACCGCTGGCCGCAGATGGCCACCGTTCGCGAGGGCGTCATGCGGCTGGGCGAGGGGGATCCCTCGCGCACCGGAGAGATCGTGGAGGAGAAGGTTGACTTCAGCGATTTCGAGTTGGCGGTGCGGTTGATCGAACGGCATCGCGAAGCCCGCAAAGTCAACTTGAAGGCCGCACGCATCATCGTGGCCGGCGGCGCCGGGTTGGGCAGCAAGGAGGCTTTCCAGTTGATTCACGATCTGGCCGGCGCCTTGGGCGGCGCGGTGGGCGCCTCCCGTGCTGCGGTGGACGGCGGCTTCATCAGCAAGGACCACCAGGTCGGGCAGACCGGCACGACGGTTCGACCGGCGCTCTACATCGCCTGCGGGATCAGCGGGCAGGTTCAGCACCGGGCCGGCATGGAGGAGTCCGCGAAGATCATCGCCATCAACTGGGACCGCAACGCGCCGATCTTCGGTGTGGCCCATTACGGCATCGTCGGGGATCTGCGCAAGGTGATTCCCATGATGATCAAGGCGATTCGCGAACGGAATTGAGCTGACCGGCCCGCGGCGGCTCTCGGCGGTCGACGGCGGGCGTCCTAACCAGCGGATTTCACACGATGGCCAAGCCAAACTACTTCGACGACAACGACGACATCCAGTTCCTCTTTCGCCACCTGGACCTGGCTGCTCTGGCGAGGGTGCAGGAAGACGATTTTCAGTACCGCGACGGTCCCGGTAGCGAATGGGCCCCGGCGGATGCCGAGGATGCCATCGACAACTATCGCCGCATCCTGCGAATCGTCGGCGATCTCGCGGCCAATCGCATTGCTCCGCGCGCCGAAGAGGTCGACCTCCAGGGGAACACCTTGAATGCCGACGGCACCGTCACCCTGAGCCCGCTGGTTCGGCAGAACCTTCGTGACCTGGCCCAGGCCGACCTGATGGGTTTCACGCTGCCGCGGCGGTACGGCGGCCTCAACTGCCCCAACCTGATTTACACCATGGCGACGGAAATCGTCAGCCGGGCGGATGCCTCGCTGATGAATCTGTTCGGCCTACAGGGTATTGCCGAGACGATCCATGCCTGGGCCAGTCAGGAGATACGAGACGAATATCTGCCGAAGTTCGCCAACGGCGAGGTGACGGGGGCCATGGTGCTGACGGAGCCGGATGCCGGCAGCGATTTACAGGCCGTCAGCTTGCGGGCCTGGCAGGACGACGACGGCCAGTGGCGGTTGACCGGCGTGAAGCGGTTCATCACCAATGGTTGTGGGGAGATCCTGCTGACTCTGGCCCGCAGCGAACCAGACATTTCCGATGGACGGGGACTGAGTCTTTTCCTGGCCGAGCGGTCGCCGCGGATTCGGGTCCGTCACCTGGAGCACAAGCTGGGTATCCACGGCTCGCCCACCTGCGAGCTGGTCTACGACGACGCGCCCGCCAAGCTGATCGGCGAGCGGCAGCGGGGATTGATTACTTACGTCATGGGTCTGATGAACGGCGCCCGGATCGGCATCGCCGCTCAATCGCTGGGCATCGCCGAAGCGGCGTTCCGGCTGGCCCGCCGCTATGCCCATTCCCGCAAGCAGTTCGGCGTTGCGATCGAGCGATTGCCGGCGGTTGCGGAGATGCTTTGCGACATGCAGATGGCGATCGAGGCGGCCCGGGCGCTGACCTATGAGAGCAGCCGGTGTGCCGACCTGGAGTACAACAACAGCCGGGTCATGGAGATGAACCGGGTGAAAGACGCGGAGGATCTGAAACGCCGCAAGGCGGATGCCCGGTCCCTGAAACGGCTGAACGGCATGTTGACGCCGATGGCCAAGTATTATTCCTCCGAAATGTGCATCCGCGTCAGCAACGACGCGCTGCAAGTACTCGGTGGCTCGGGCTACATGAAGGACTACGCCGCAGAGCGGCTGTTGCGAGATGCCCGAATCACGACCATCTACGAAGGCACCAGTCAATTGCAGATCGTCGCCGCGGTGCGCGGCGTTTGTAGCGGTGCTTTCGAGAAGTGGTTGGAGGACTATGAGAGTCGCGAGTACCTGGACAAACCGCTCAACGAGTTGAAGCAGAAGCTGGACGACGCCAAGCGGGAGGTGCTGCGCGGCATCGCCTTCGTGAAGGGCCGAACACCGGATTACATGGACCTCTATGGCCGGCGGCTCGTGGATTCGGCCATTGCCGTCCTGGTGGGGCACCTCTTCCTGCGGCAGGCGGTGGACAGCGACCGCAAGAAGCACGTAGCCCGCCGATTCATTGACGCCCATTTGCCCAACATTCGGCGGGACATCGCCTTGGTCTGTAGCGGGGACACCTCGGTCATGGACCAGTTCGAGACCTTGGCCGGGCCGCCCCCGGCGGCGGCGTGACAGCGGAGGGCCTTGCCCCGACCGGACCACGAGCCGAATCGCGGGCGTGAGGCTTTGTCCGAGACGTGGTTTAACCATCCTGGGAAGCGCATCTCTCCGCCCGCTTCAGGTTCCGCGCGCGGCGGAGTCCAGTGGGAGACCGACCATGATTAGAAACCTGTTGCTGGCGTTGCTCGTGACGGCGTTGCCTGCGTCTTTCGCGGGTACGATGGTTCGAGCGGAGGATCCGCCGCCGCCGTCGGATGGTCGTCGCGTTCAGGATTCGCAGGCCGACGTGGACGTGATGGATATTCTCCGTCGAGCCGACAAAGCGACCAAGGCCGTGTCCGCCGTGGCCTACGAGGCCGAATACCGCGGCGAAGGACAGATTGCCGACCGAGTTCCCAGGGTGGTCGGCCGACTCCAGGCTCGGGAACCGAAGAAAAGCCTGATCTCCCGGATTGTGGGTGGGTCGTCGGCCCGGGAGAGCCTTCGCATCGAGGCGAAGGTCCGCATGCCGGGCGACAAGGAGCGGGTGCTGAAACTGGCCACGGACGGCGTTCGGATCGCCGTTGTGGACGAGAAGTCCGAGATTTACACCTATGGGCAGCGGCCGGAGGCCGAGGAACTGCTGGAACCCGCCGGTCGCCTCTTCATGCTGGAGTTCCTCCATCCCACGCCCTTCAGCGACGAGTTGAACGGCAAATCGGTCGAGTATGAGGGGGTACAAGACGTCGAGGGCGTGAAATGCCATGTCATCTATGTGGTTTATGCCAACGATAGCGAGTCACGCTGGTACTTTGGTTGCGAGGACTACCTGCCGCGGCGGGTTGACCGGATCATCAAAGCCCCGGGGATTGAAGGGGCCACCGTCCTGACCGTCGCCAAGCTGGATGTCCAACCCAAGCTCGAGCCCCAGGATTTTGCCCTTGAGCGCCCGAAGGGCTTCAAAAAGGTGAAATACGAACGGAAGGCCCCTCCTCCGCCTCCGCCACTCCTGGCGGTGGGGGCGAGGGCGCCGGAGTGGGAACTGAAGACACCTGACGGTCGAACCGTCAGCCTTCGTGGGCTTCGCGGCAATATCGTGGTGATGGATTTTTGGGCCACCTGGTGCGGTCCCTGCAAGCTGGCCATGCCGGCCGTCCAGAAGTTGCACGAGGAGTTCAAGGGTGAGTCGGTGAAGGTCTTCGGGGTGAATTGTTGGGAGAGCGGGGACGCCGCCGCCTTCATGAAGGACAAGGGCTACACCTACGGTCTACTGTTGGAGGCGGACGAGGTGGCCACGGCCTACAGGGTGTCCGGAATCCCGACGTTCTATGTGATCGATCGGGAAGGTCGGGTGCTGTACGCCGCGTCCGGTTTCTCGCCCGACCGCGAGAAGCAGATCGCCGAGGTCATTCGATCCGCCTTGGACAAGGGGGGCGATACCGACAGGGCGACCTCCGACGAGGAAGACCAGGATGAGAATGCGGACAGCGAGGCGGATGGGGGCACAGAGGAGTAGGGCCACGATCGGCTTCGGATGCGAGCGGTGGCCGCCCAATCAGGGGATTGGCCGAGATACGTGTTGTTCCACGGCAACATTCTCGCAACCTCATTACTGGAATTGGGCTGCGACTGTAATCCCGCCGACCTTGGCCACGGTCGGGGTTCTTCCGCATCAATTGCTATAAAACTACATTTCGTTGTCGAATATACTGAAGCCATCGTAATACCTGTGGTTCCATAATCTACGACGCTGGGCGATGTATGCTTGCTCAGGATACGCGGCCGTGGCACCGGGCGTGCAGATTCCTCGCAATCTGGCCACGGAACGCGGCCGTTTTGGTCGATGGTGGTGGGAAGGGAGCAGAGCGATGCCTCAGACAGGGGAACCAACCCTGGGTTCGGGTTCGGAGCGAAGGCGGCACCGCCGATTGGCGCTGCGGCTTCCGGTCGAGTGTCGCAAGCAGACCGCGACGGGCCGGCACGTCGTGCGAACCCTCACCAGCAACGTCAGCACCGGCGGGATGTACCTGGAACTGGATGGCGCCGATTTCGCGCCCGGTGATCGTCTCGACGTGGAACTGACCCTCCCACCCGCCGAGGGGGTCTCGGTGTTCGAGGGCCGGGCTTCCTGTCCCGCCGAGGTGCTGCGAGTTGAGCCCCTGCGTTGTGCCCCGCCGGGGTGCGGCCGCCGTTTCGGCGTCGCCGGCCGATTCCTGGACCGGCTTCGGCTGTCCTACAACGCAGGCTGACCGTTCAGTGAACAACTTTGTTCGTGGTCTTTCCTTCGCAGACGCCGCAGGTATCGCCTTTCCCTGTCTCGGGTCAATGACTGCCCTGGTGCTCACCGCAGCACCGACCACACTGGACGATGGGGATGTCGGGGATCTGGTCTCGCCAGGCCGGCGAGGTCTTCGGCGGCAGGTCAGGCAGTCGGCGACGTCCCGACGCGTGTTCCGGATGGATCCCGACGTTCAACGTTAGCAACTGCGGGCCGTTCTGCCACCCCGCGGGAAAGACGGCGGTTTGCAAGTGGCTCCGCACGAAGGCCGGGTCGGACTCGAATATCTGGCGAGCCGATCCGGCCGTGGACATGAGGTCGTGGGCTTCCGCGGAATGCTCCAGGCCGAGCAGGTGTCCTAACTCATGCGACGCGATGTTGGCCAAGGCCTGGGCGACTTCCTCCGGGCTGGGCCGCAGTGCTTCGAACATGGCCAGGTCCTCAGCGTAGATGATCGCTTTCTGTTCGTGAAAGACGTTGCCCGTGTCCACGTTGTCGGCCAATCCGAGGAAGCTGGCGTTGTAGTTCCCGAAGTAGAGCGTGGAATGGGGCGACGACGGTGGTCCGGATTCCCGGCTGCTGACCAGCGTGACGTTGAAGGCGGCGAAATCGTTGCGCATGTGCTCGACGACCTGAGCGATGATGCTCTCCGTCGTGCCTGCGAGCCGCTCAGAGATCGACTCCGCCGCGAAAGGCCGCATGTGTTCGACCGGTTGCAGCCCGATTTGCACGAACGCGCCGCCTTCGAAATTCAGATACACCCACTGAGGCCGTGGCGGCAGGACGTAGGCGCCGGGTTCCCGGCGTACGCGGATGGTGTAGGAGCCGCTCTGGTATCGGCCCGCCGATGAGGCGAAATACGAACCGGAAGAGACGGCAATGCCCAGGTACAGGTTCGGCGTGTCCGTGGCCACTACCCGAACCAGGTATGGATCAAGCCGCCCGGCGTAGTAAGAACGGTCGTCATTGGCGTCGATAAGATCCTGCCCGCCATCGAACAGCGCCGCTACTGTATTCAGGCCGTCGCGACCGGTGACGTCGATGATGACGCGATCACCCGCCAGTGCCGGTCCGAGCGCGTAGAGGTCCACGTCATCCAGCCCGTTGATGGTGCCTTCGATCGCAATCTCGCCGGTGACGGGGAGCGTGGCCGGCTGAGCATGTTCAAAGAGACCGTTTTCGTAGTCGTCCTCGACGACGGGATTCTGCACCGGCGGCAGATCGTCCATGTTCGGACGCGCGGCCAGCGCGGAGCCGGCTTCGCCTCCCGGGAATGGTACGGTGCCGCAACCGGCGACCGACAAAATACCCACCAACCCGGCGACGGGCAGAACGGTTACAGGCAGACCCAGGGACAGCCGCAGGTGCATGGAACACCTCCGCAGCTACCGGGACCTCCTGGGGCCGCACGGGTAGTCAGACGCGACCGGCAGACATCGGGCCGGTCCAATGGTTTGTCGAATAGGATACGCCGGCCTCCGGGCGGGCCGACTGGTCCGATGCCCTTCATCGGCAGGATCGCCCAACTTCTCCAGTAGTGGTGTACGATACAGCCGTGGCGTCCAGCCCCGGATGGCGCAAGAACGGCTCGGTCCGAAGAAGGTCGCGTTGGTAGCGACGATTCGACGACCCCATAAGGACTCCTGGCTCATGGCCCTCGATTTGGCGGGTTACCGGAACGCTGTGTTATTGGGCGCGTCCGACTACCGCGGCGAACTCCGTCGACGGGGCTGGCCGGAAGGTGATCGTCTCGTATCGGTGGCGTTGACATGCCCGGAGCTGCTTCGCGATCTCCTGGATGGCTGGCTCGACGCCGGTGCCGGCATCCTCCTGACGAATACTGCGGAAGCGAATACGCTGGCGATCGAGCAGCACGCGGCGACTCACGCCGCTGCTGATTGGCGAGAGATCAACCGAAGGGCCGCCGCTCTGGCCTTGGAAGCAGCCGGCAAGGCCCCTTGGAATGTGCTGGTCGTGGGCAGTGTTGGCGGTTGTGCCCGCCTGCTCCGATTGGCAGAGGTGACTGAGACGGAGATCGCGTCCGCATGCGGCCGTCAGGGAGAAGTCCTGGCCGAGGCGGGCGTTCAGGCCCTGCTTTGTCGAGGTTTTGCGGAACTTGAGGCGTTGAAGATCGCGGTCTCCGCTCTGGTAGCCGCGACGCCGCTCCCGGTCATCGGCAGCCTCGTGTTCGAAATGGGGGCGGACCACGTGGAGACCCTGCTCGGGGTTACGCCTCCCCAGGCGACGGCGGAGTTGGCCGAGGCGGGCGCCGCGGCGATCGGGTGCGAAGCGGGCGATGCTCCAGACGGTTTGTCCGCTGTTGTGTCGCTGATGCGGCAGTCCTCTGATCTGCCGATCTGGGTCGAGACGTCGGCGGGCGGTCCGCTGCTCCTCGATGGTCGCCTCGGCTATCCCGAGCCGCCGGATGCCTTTGCCGTCAGAGTCAGGGGGCTGGTCGAGGCAGGCGGGAACTTGATCGTGGGCGGGGCGGGGGTGACGGCCGAGCATTTGGCGACGGCCATTTCACTCGTTGGGCGGGCCAGGGTATAATAGGACGCGGGAACGCCGGGTTGAGTGGGTTTGAGGGGCGGCAGATCCGGCTACTGTGTCCGCAGGGGGCACGCTTCCGCGGACGGTATGGTTCCGCGGCTTGACCGGATTCGCAACCTCAGTATAATGCGAATCTTCGGTCACCTTCGCCCCGCCGGCGTCCGCGTGCCCGAAAGCTTGCCAACC
Source organism: uncultured Planctomycetaceae bacterium (assembly GCA_964572385.1). GTDB lineage: Bacteria > Planctomycetota > Phycisphaerae > UBA1845 > UTPLA1 > CAZNFM01. The sequence goes on from CAZNFM010000029.1 coordinate 54,837, forward strand.
TTGGACGTGTGGGGATCCCGCAGGCCTGCCAAAACGTGCGTTAGTCGCTCCCTGATTCGTCCGAAGATGGTCTCCGGAGGTATCTGATGTCCACGACGCTCATGTTCTGCCGACGCTACATCCTCGTGTTCGTTCTCATCGTGATTACCGGCCTGGTCCGCTCCGCTGCGGCGCAGGAAATGACCGACGACATGGTGGGGCAGGACGAGAAGGCCTGGGTGGCCTGGGCGACGGCGACCAAGACGCTGGAGCGGGAGGATCTGGCCGAGGCCGGCAAGCACTTCGAGGCAGTGGCGGCCATGAACCTTTCGGATCTGCGTCTGGCCCTCATGGCCGACCGAACCGGCACGGTTCGCTTCGACGCCTGGGCACAGAAGGATGATGCTCCGGCAGCGGTGAAGGCGCTGTCTCAGAAGATCAAGAACGGCCTGCGGCAGAAGGCCCTCGCCGAAGACGGCTGGCATTACGCCGCAGTCGGGCGGTTCGAGTTCGCCGACGCCCAGTTCAAGGCCCTCGATGAGTCCAATCCCGACCCAGTGGCGTTGCTGGAGTTGGCCCGCCGCAATCCCAACCGGCACACCATTCTCATCAAGCTGCTGAACAACACGGAAGTCGGCCCTTCGGCCAGACGCTTCATCGAGATCCTCAACCAGGGCGAGGAACTGTTGCGGATCGACCCGTATGAGATCAATGTCAACATCGCCAAGCTGGGCGGTACTCCGCGGGAGGTCTTTAACGCCACCAAGCGACTGCAAGCATCCGGCGAATACGCCGTACCGCATCTGATTCAAGCGTTGCAGGATCCGAATCGGAAGGCCCTGCATCCGGCGATCATCCAGGTCATCCCGCAGATCAGCCGGGGGGCGTTGAACCCCCTGTGCATCGCGTTGGGCATGAAAGACGATGTGGTCCGACTGGTGCTCGTGAATGCCGCGGCGGAGATCGGTTACAAGCAGCCGTTGCCCTACTTGGCGAAGCTGGCGGAGGATTCCCGAGCGTCCGCCGAGGTTCGCAACGCCGCCAGTGTCGCCCTGACGAAGCTGGGCGTTTCCGGCAGCCGCAGCGTGGCCGCTCTGTACCTGCAACTGGCCGAGGAGTACTACAACAACGTCGATTCAATTCGCGCCGACCCGTCCAAGGATACCGCGAACATCTGGTATCTCAGGGATAATGAACTGCGGTTCATCCCGGTGCCGACCGCCATCTTCAACGATGTCATGGCCATGCGGTGTTGCGAAGAGGCGTTGATCGCGGACCCCAACTTGTCGGCTGCCACGGCCCTGTGGCTGGCCGCGAATTTTCGGCGCGAGGCCCGCCTGGGACTGGATGTCGAGAGCGATCAGCCCGACCCGCTGGCGGACAAGGACGGTACCCGCCCGGATCAGTATCCTCGATCGATCTACTTCGCTCGCGCGGCCGGTCCGATGTACAACCACCTGGTGCTGGCCAGAGCCTTTCGCGATCGCGATCCAGGCGTGGCCCTCGGCGCTCTGGCGGCGTTGAGTGCCACGGCGGGTGCGCCCAGCCTGGTCGGGGCGGAGGACATCAAGCAGCCGCTGGTGCAGACGCTCGCCTTCCCCAATCGACAGGTGCGGATCAAGGCGGCCCTGGTGTTGGCCCTGGCCCTGCCGAAGAGCGATTTTGCCGGGGCGGAGAACGTCATGCCGGTCTTGGCGGAGGCCTTGGCGCAGTCCGGCGGGCAGGCAGCCTTGGTCGTCGACCCCGACGAGAACCTGCGCAACAAGTTCCAGGCGCTGCTGCGCGCGGTGGGTTACGGTTGCGGCGCCGGCGGCAACCTCTACGAAGCCAGGGAGAACGGCCAGAAGGCCAACTTGACGACCTACGACGTGATCTTCCTCGCCAGCGACATCGCGCAGCCCGATCTGCGGGCGTCCATCAACGACTTGCGGAGCCAATTCCAGACGGCGGCCGCTCCCATCGTCGTGGTCGCCAAGCCGGAGCAGGCCGCAGAGGCCAATAAGGTTGCCCGGGAGGCCAAGGGCGTGGAAGTCATCCTGGCGGAGGTAGTGGATCTGGGCGATCCGGCTCGGATCGAGGAGCAGGTCAAGGCCAAGATCAGCCGTGCCGCCCAGTCCCTGGGCATGAGTTCGCTCAGCAGCGAGCTTTCGCTCGAGCTGGCCCTGCGGACGGCGGATGCCGTCCGCACCGTCGCGGAAAGCAATCTGAAGGTGTACGACACGTCCAAGGTCGTGCCCGCCCTGATCCTGGCCGCCAATGCCAGAAGCGAGGCCCTGCGGGTGAAGTGTGCTCACGCGTTGGCGTTGGCGCCTTCGCCGGACGCTCAGCGGACGCTCCTGGAGGCGGCATTGAACACCGAACGAGGCATGGCGGAGCGAGTCGCGGTGTTTGGTTCATTGGCCGAATCCGCCCGACGCAACGGCAACCTGATCGGCGATGGCGACCTCATCGCCAAGCTGATCGAGTTCACGATGCAGGAAAAGGATCTGGTTCTCAGGGCGGCCGCCTCGAAAGCCCTGGGTGCGCTCGACCTGCCCAGCAATAAGGCCAGCGAGATCATTCGGGCACAGCATCGGGGCTGATGGGCCGCCGGTCGAACCGGTTACCCTGGACTGTAGGACATCGCCCCCGTTTGGCCGAACTGGCCGGCGGGGGCTTTTTGTTGGGCAGCGATCATCTTCCTACAATATCGTCGATGAGCACTCGAGACGAAGACGCCGCGAGAATCGAACGTCTGCGGCAGCACATCGCGCAGTTCCCCAAGACGCCCGGCGTCTATTTGATGAAAGACGGCAAGGGCCGGGTGTTATACGTCGGCAAGGCCAAGGATCTCCGCGCCCGCGTGTCGTCGTATTTTCAGGAGTCGGCGGATCTCCTGAATACTCGGGGGCCCGATATCGCCCGAATGGCGGCGGCGGTGCGGGATGTTGACTTCCTCGAGTGCGACACCGAAGTGGATGCCCTCCTCCAGGAGGCCCGCCTGATCAAAGACATCCAGCCGCCGCACAACGTGCAGCTCAAGGATGGAAAGACCTTCCCTTATCTGGAAATTACCACGGGCGACGATTTCCCCGGCGTTTATGTGACTCGCCAGCCTCGTCTCGAAGGCAGCAGGTTGTACGGCCCATTCGTGTCCGCCGGGGCGCTCCGCGACGCAGTCAACGCCTTGCAGAAGGTCTTTCGTTTTCGCACCTGCGAGCTGGAGATCCGGGCGGACGACGAGCGTCGGCGGTTTTTCCGGCCTTGCCTGCTCTATTCGATCAACCGTTGCACGGCCCCCTGCGCGGACCGGATCAGTCGGGAGGACTACCGCCGCGACATCGAGCGGTTGAAGCGGTTCATGGCGTCGAAACGCAGCGTGGTGCTCCGCGAAATGCAAAAGGAGATGAAGGCCGCGGCTGAAGCCCTCGATTTCGAGGAGGCCGCCCGCATTCGCGACCGCATTCGCGCAATCGAGCGGCTGGCCTTGTCCGGCGATACCCCCGAAGAGGTGCAACCGGAAGTGTTCCAGATTGATCCGCGGCAGGGCCTGGAGCGGCTGGCCAGAGTGCTGGAATTGGAGTCGACGCCCCGGATCATTGAGGGGATCGACATCGCCAACCTGCAAGGCGAGGAGTCCGTCGGTGCCCTGGTTTGCTTCATCGACGGCAAGCCCTTCAAGAGCGGGTACCGCCGGTTCCGCATCCGCAGCGTGGCCGGGCAGGACGACTACGCCATGATTCGCGAAGTGGTCCAACGGCGTTACCGGCGGGCGGCGGAAGGGGAGGAACTGTACCCGGACGTGATTCTGATCGACGGCGGCCTGGGGCAGTTGCACGCGGCGCTGGAAGCGTGCCGCGAGGCCTTCGTCCAGCCCCCGATGGTGGTTTCGCTGGCCAAACGCGAAGAAGAACTTTATACGCAGGCTCGCCAGCGGCCGATCCGCCTGCCACGAAACGACGCCGCCCTGCGGTTGTTGCAGCACGTCCGGGACGAGGCGCACCGGTTCGGGCAGCACTACCACCACATCCTGCGGTCACGACGGCAATTCGATGAGGATGTAAAGACGGGTCGCCGTGTCCCTGCTCGCCGGGGTATACACACCAGCAGCCCGGTCGAAGCGGCGGGTGTGGCGGAGGAGCCGCCGATCGATCCGTCCCCGCCGGAGGATGTGCAGCGTCATCCGCCGGAGGACTGAACCGCTCCAGTTCGGGAACGCTGTCGCACCGTCATGGGCCGCTGGACCACCCCACGGGTTCAGCCGCCGTAGAGCAGCAGGTCCACGAATGCGGCGATGTCGTCCACGTTCAGCTCCCCTTCGGGCGGAGCCAGGTCCGCACAGGGGTGATACCCGTAGATCACCGCCTCCACGAAACCGGCAATGTCGCGGCCGTCGACCAGCCAGTCCTCATTGAGGTCGCCCGGAACCTCACAGACGATGGGGCAGGGGTTCGGGTCGCAGCTCACATAGTCGCCCTGGTAATCGCCGGCCGCGATCCCACAGTCCGCCGCCGTCATCGTGCTGCATCCGCCGTCATAGAAACAGCAGGCCCCCGCGGGCGTGGCGAGGGTGGTCAACGCGGCAGCCAGGCCTAGTGCCGTCTCGATGTTGTCCAGATTGCGGGCTTTCACCGCGAACGTGTAGTTGGTGGACGGTTGCAGGCCGACGATGGTTCTCACGCCCCATTCCGCGTCAGTCTGCCAGGTGGGAGCGGCCGAGGGCGTGCCTCCGGGGGTGACAAACGCGCCCGTCCAGTTGGCGTCAGGCGGATTGGTGGCCGTGCACTGGACGGCGAACTGGGTGTGGGCCGGGTTAACGCCGGGCTGCACATCCAAAAGGAGCGAATTGGCCGTGGGGCCGGAGAGGGCCGGAGCCGAGGGTACCGCCGCCAAGGTCGCGGTCGTGAGCTCGGCCGACCAGCCGGTCTCGTTGGGCGTACCGGCACTGTCGCGGGCCTTCACGCGGTAAGTGTAGTAGGTGTTGATCTGCAACCCGGTGTCCAGGTACATGCGGGCGTCCTGCCAGGTGCTGTCGTCGCCTCCGGTGCCGCCGGCGACGAAGTCGAAGAAGTACTTGACGGGCGGCGAGGCGTCGTCGGCCAGCGACGCGATCATGCGGACGGAGGAGGTGCTGTCTCCGTAGGGCGGCGTTGAGAAGGTCATCGGGTTCGGCGTCGGCGGATCCAGATCGGGTGGTGGGGGCGTGTAGGACAACCGCCCAATCCAGGTGCCCCAGATGTTCGTGGCGTGGCCGTAGGCCTGGATGGCCCAGACGACGGTATCGTCGGCCGGGTCGAGCGAGCAGAGGCTGTAGTCTCCCCAGCGGTTACGGCCATATTGGTCGATGTTGTTCTGTGGAGCGACACCCGCCTTCAATACGGCCGGGACCGCCATTTGCCCGGCGGTGTCGGTCGACAGCCGGCCGGTGTAGTAGGCGGCGACGTACTGATCGGCGTTCGCGCCGGAGAACCCCATGAAGGCGTCGCCGGCGGAATTGACCATGATCGACGGGAAGAAGTAGTGGAGCGAGCTGTCGCTGACCGTGCCGTATTCGATGAGCGTACGGCTCACCGGATTGATCTTGTACCAGCGGCAGGCGGCCCTGGTGTTGACGCTGAGCGTGTTCGTGGTCCAGATGTATCCAGCACGATAAACGGCGTTCATCAGGCGGCGGTCAACCGAATCGAGCGGCACGTCGCTGCCTAGCGCGGGTACATCGGGGGGAGCCGCGTGGCTGGGCACCGTCACCGTCCCGGGGGATTCCAAGATCGGGTCGGTAAGCGGGCCGCTGAGCTGACGGATGCGGAAGGTCGTGTTGCCGCTGCGGCCGATGAAGTACTGGTATCCCGGCGTTCCGTAGGTGTGAACCGGCTGGATGGTTCCTTCACTGAGGCCACGGAAGGCGGTGACGGTGCCGAGGCTGGGCGTGGCGGCGATTAGCGGGGCCTTGTCGATCGCGAAGACCGTCGAGTTGCAGCCGATCATATTTGCCGAGACGTAGATGCCATTGGCGTCTACGCCGAGCGTGGGATAATCCACCCAGCAACTCGCATCGGAGCCTTCCTGGGCGATGAAGCTGGTCTTGAACCAGGTTCCGGTCGGATCATTGGTGGTGGAGACCGCCAGGAAGATGCGGCTGGGAGGGGACCAGTCGAAGTTCGTGTTGATCGTGATCCAACGGCCGCTGTGCTGGTCGAACAACACCCGCGGGTCGCCGCCCGAGCCGGGCTGAAAGCTGTTGAGCGAGGTATTGACCACGCGAGAACCGCTATTCTTGGCGTATACCGAGAAATTGGTGTTGACCACCACCACGAAGTGATTCGGCCCGACCGCGCCGCAGGTATCGGGAGGGTAGGACATCTGCGAGGCATCGCCACGGATGACCCCTTGATAGTTGACACCGAGGATCGGCAACGTCACATCGCGAGGCTCCCGCGGCTCTCCTTCCGGCTCGTCGATCCCAGGTTGTTCCTCGTCCTGCTGGTCGTCAGCGGTCCGCCGCGGGGTATGAATGCCGAGGTAGTCCGGCTTGAAGTCGCCGGTCCCCTCCTCCCAGCTCAATCCGGCGTAATCGCTTCCGGTCAGCTTCTGGCCCGGCCGGCAATCCTCGAAGTCCAGTATGATCAATTCGTCATGGGAACGGTCCCGGCCGGAAACGACGGAATAGGTAAGGTCGTCGATCGCGAACCAGGCGGCCCCGCCGTTGGCCGGTCGGGCTTCGAAGACAATCCGGTCCACTTCGCGCAGGTCAATCGCCATCCATTTCGGCTCGGCCTCGATGGTCTCGTACCATGCGGTGGTGGCGATCTCCCGGCCCTCACGATAGCCGATCACGCGCAAGCTCGCCGGCCAAACGCCCGGGCCGCCGCCCTGTCCGGCAATCCATGCTCCCACTACGGTGACTGGGCCCTTCGGGAAGCCGATGCCCATGCGGGTGTCGCCCCAGGTGTTCGTCACATATCGCTCGCCGGAATGCGGGCGATAGGTGGCCCGCTCTCGGGGAACCACCCAGGAACCATGCCGGTTGCCGCGAGCCTTGGGGTTGAAGTAATTGTCGGTGGCTCGGGCCTGATCGCGGGCCACCACCTCCTCCATCGACTCGACCACACCGGGGCCGTATAGGGAGGGGTCCAGCCGTTCACCGCGGAGAATCTCCGGCTGCGGATCGCTATCCGGTCTGGATTGCCCGCGAGCCGTGGCGGGAACGAGAAGAAGCACAATCGCGAGGAGGGCTCGAGGCGTCATGGTTGACCTCTCCGGTTGTTCGGCGGGCACAGATCGAAGCGGCCGGCTTCGCACGTCCCCATTATAGGCTACTGAAACAATCGGTCCGCTTCCGACGTTGCTATATGCGAAAATCAGCTTTCTTCGTTATCAGACGAGAAACCTGATTATTCCCAAACCTTGTGCTCTCGGCACGCGGACGGACTCCTTTGGGTTCTCCGCCTCAAGTGTGACGAATCACGCCGGCTGGCGGCTGTTAAGCGTCGGCCCCACACCCCGGGCATGGGCAACAGCGAAGAACCCCTCGCCCGGGCAGCGGCGAGGGGTTCCACAGGGACATCGTCAACCGCGGGGGGATCGCTCAGGGGGCACTGAGCAGCGCGTTGACGAAGGAGGCCAAGTCATTCATGTCCAGAGTGCCCTGTGGAGCGACTAAGTCGGCACAGGGATGATAGTCGGCGAGGAGGGCGTTGACGAAACCTTGAATGTCCAGGCCGTTGACCGCGCCGTCGCCGTTCAGGTCGCCCAGGAGCGGGCAAGGCTGCGGGCAGGGATTGGGTGAACAGCCGGTGCCGTTGCCCTGATAGCTCCCGCCGCCGGCGGTGCACTGGGCCTGGGTGACCACGGAGCAGGTGCCGTCGGCGGCACAGCAGGCCCCGGTGGGCTGGGGGCAGGGGTTGGGCGAACAGCCGGTGCCGTTGCCCTGATAGCTCCCGCCACCGGCGGTGCATTGCGCCTGGGTGACCACGGAGCAGGTGCCGTTCGCGGCACAGCAGGCCCCGGTGGGCTGCGGGCAGGGATTGGGCGAACAGGTGGTGT
>CAZNFM010000030.1:0-59814 GCA_964572385.1 uncultured Planctomycetaceae bacterium
TCCCGCTCGACCGCCGCCAGGCGGGCCTCGAGGCCCGGCGGCGGGGCGGAGGACGGGGCCGGGCCGAGGGCGTGGCACCCGGCGGCCGACAGCGGGACGAGCAGCACGGCGGCGAGGGTCAGGCGGTACGGTCGGGACATGACGGGTTCCTCCGGGTCGAGGGGCGGTCGGCGGCGGCGGCCGCGGCCCGCGGGCCGACGCCCGCGCGGAGCCTAACGCGGGGCCGCGGCGTTGTCACGCCCCTTCCCGCCGGGCGGGGCGTCCGCGGAGGCCGGGCGGAGGGCCGCGACGGCCCGCATGATCTCCCCGGCCGCCTCGGCCGCGGCCCGGCGGTCGCGGGCGCGGTCCCGCCAGCGGGTCAGGTCCACGGGCGGCCCGTAGCGGACCACGGCCCGTTGCCGGCGGAACCAGGGGGCCAGGACGCGGGGGGAGGCGTAGGTGCCGGAGATGAAGGCGGGGATGACCGCGGCCGGCCCCTGGAGGGCCAGCAGGCCGACGCCGTCGTGCGGGACGGGGTCTTCGTCGGGCGGGCGGATCCCGCCCTGGGGGAAGATGCCCAGCACGCCGCCGCGGCGGAGGTGCCGCAGGGCCGCCCGGGTGGCGGCGGTGTCGAGGCCGGTCCGGTTCACGGGGATGCCGCCGGCCAGCCGCACCAGCCGGGAGAACAGCGGCCACTCGGCGAACTCGCGGGCGATGAGGAAGGCGGGCATCCGCTCCGGCGGGGTGGTGACGATGAGCAGAAAGGGGTCCAGGCTGCAATGGTGGTTGGCGGCGACGATGACCGGGCCGGCGGCGGGGAACGGCTCCGGCCCTTCGCGGCGGACGCGGGTGAGCAGCCGGAGGTAGCGGGAGAGCAGCCCGCGCCAGAAGCGGAGCGCCGCCGGCGGGCGGGGGGACGAGCCGGCGGCGAGCGGGGCCGCATCGGCGGCGGGCGAAGCCGCGTCGGCGGCGGGCGAAGACGCGTCGGCGGCGGCGGGGGACGCGTCGGCGGCGGCGGGGGATGCGTCGGCGGCGGGCGAAGACGCGTCGCCGGAAGCCGGGGCGGCGGTCGGCGGGCGGGGGGGGTCAGTGGTCATGGCCGGGGGCCCGGCAGTGCGGGCAGCGGTAGTCGTCGGCGGGCGGGGGCCGCGTCTCGCCGGGAGGGAGGGCGGCGGCCGGGTAGCCGTACAGGCAGCAGGCGCACTCGACCAGCGGCCCGTCGCGGAGCCGGTCGTGGGCCCAGGCGGCCAGCTCGCGGGGCAGGACGCCGCGGCCGCGGCAGACCGGGCAGGTCTCGTAAAAACTCCGCAGGATCAGGTCGCGGATGAAGGCGGACTTGTCCGGCACGCGGTGGAGGACGTCGGCGAGGTGCCGGTCCACGCGGAAGGAGACGACGACGCCCTTGTCGCTGCGCTTGGCCATGAGCCACCGGGGGGAGAGGATAATCCGGGCGGGCGGCGTGGCCAAGCGCGGGCGGCGGGGAATCCGCCGCGGCGTCGGGCGGACGCGGCGGGGCGGCGGGGGGATCGGGCGGGGCGGGGGGCGGACGGCGGGGGGCGCCGGGTCCGCGCCGCGGGGCGGCGCGCCCGCGCTTTGGGGCGCCGGGGGGCCGAGATCGGCAGATCCTGCCGAGGATCGCCGTTATCGGGCCGGTTCCGGCGCACAGAACGGGCATTCCGGCGCACAGAACGGGCATTCCGGCGCACAGAACGGGCAGACCGGCGCCCGGAAGGGGCGTTCCGGCGCGGAGGGTGGGCAGACCGGCGCCCGGAAGGGGCGTTCCGGCGCGGGGAATGGGCAGACCGGCGCCCGGAAGGGGCGTTCCGGCGCGGAGAATGGGCAGACCGGCGCCCGGAAGGGGCGTTCCGGCGCGGGGAATGGGCTTCCCAGCGCGTAAAAAGGGCGTTTTGGCGCGGAAAACGGGCCGCCCGGCGGGCGGTGGGGGCGTTCCAGCGCGGGGAATGGGCTTCCCAGCGCGTAAAAAGGGCGTTTTGGCGCGGAAAACGGGCCGCCCGGCGCCTCGCATGAAAGCTTCGGACTGGCCCCGCGGACCCGCCCCGGCGGCGGCCGGACCCGCCCCGGCTACGGCTGCGTCTGCTCCGGCTACGGCTGGGTCCGCTCCGGCTACGGTTGGGTCCGCTCCGGCGGCGGCTCGGTCCGCTCTGGCGGCGGCTGGACCCGCCCCGGCTACGGTTGGGTCCGCTCCGGCGGCGGCTCGGTCCGCTCCGGCGGCGGCTGGACCCGCTCCCGCCGCAGCGTGACCCGGTCGTGGCTCTGCTCCGTCACCCGGTACCGCGCGTCCGGCACCTTCAGCCGCTCGATCGCGTCGATCAGCCGCTCCAGGTCGTAGGCCCAGTCCACCTCCACCGTGCAGACGTCGTTGACCAGCTCCCGCAACCGCACCTCCTGCACCCCCTGGACCGGACGCAGGGCCGCCTCGAAGGCCTGGTAGTCCGCCCGCGAACAGTTCTCCATCGTCACCCGGCAGGTCCGCCGGACGTTCTGGCGGCGGGCCCAGGCCCGGCCCAGGTCCTGCAAGACCTTGCCGGCGTTCTCCTCCGCGCACCGCCGGAGCACGTCCCCGCCGCCGCCGCGGCGGTGTACGCCCGACTGCGTCACGGTGTAGGTGTTGGAGAGGAGCAGTTGGGCGCTGTCGGCCGCGTAGGCCCGCACCGTGAGCGTGGCCGTCCACTGGTGGAGCGTCCGCCCGGCCAGCTCGGTCGTCCCCGCCTGCCGGGCCTCCGCCCGCCCGGCCACCACCACGTCGGCCCGGAAGCCCGCGGCCATCGCCGCCAGCTTCTTCACGTCGTTGTTCAACGCCGCCAGCTCCACGTCGCGGGCCTGGACCTTCTCGCCCGCCGCCCGGTCCATGAGCTGCACGCCCCGGTCCAGGAAAAACTTCTCCAAAAGGCTCTGCACCACGCCGTCGGCCCTGGCCGGGGCCTCGTCGTCCACGTCGTCGTCCTCCACCACCACCACCATGCACCGCGGGTTGCCCTCGGCCTCCAGCGTGTGCCGGACCCGGGCCCACTCGGCCTCGAACTGGGCCGGCGAGACCGTGGCCCGCACCCGGCAATGGCTGACCCCGTCCGCGACCCGCCGCTCCAGCACGGTGAACTCCGTCACCAGCCCCACCGCGTCGGCCATGACCTTGTCATAGACCGCGGCGTAGTCCTTGGTCTTGGTCTGGGCGTTGATGAACGTGCCGCAGGCCTGCTCGACGGCCTGGCGGAGGGCGTCGAGCTTGGCCTTCTCCATGGCCGGGGCATCGGTCCCCGCGGCCGAACCCTCCACGGTGACGACCTTCTCCTCGGCGCGGGGGCCGGGCTGGACCGCCGACGACCCGGCGGGGACGGCGGCAACCGACCACAGGACGACCCCCGACCACAAGCGGATGCGGGACATGAACGGACTCCCGGAACTGGGCGTGGCGCGGCCCGGCCGCCCCGGCGGCGACGCCACGCGGACCCCACGGTCCCTGGGGCGGCGGCGACGGGGGACATGTTAGCCCGCCCGGCGGCCCGGTCAACCGCCGCCGCGGCCCCGCCGCCCCGCGCCGACCCCGCGGCGGGCCGGACGGAGGATCGCCCGGGGCGTGCTTGTCGCGCGACGGCGCAACCGGTTATATTCCCCGCTCCTGGCGCGGATCAGCCCGGCCCCGGCGCTGAGCAGAGCAGACCGAACGTCCCCCTCCGCGGCGGCGAGGCCCCGGCTCGGGCGGGGACCGGGGCAACTCCCCGGCGACCCGGGTCGCGGGCCGCGGGCCGGGTCCTCCGTGCCGAGGAAAGGTGTGGCGGCGCGCCGCCGCGTGGCGGGCCGCCGCGGGAGATGAGGGTCCGCGCAAGCATGGGAGACGATGCCGTGAGCACCTGCATGAGCCGAAGAGTCCGAACCATCCTGCTGGCGTTGCTGCCGGCGGCCGCCGCCGTGTCGTTCGTGGGCGCGGCGAGCCTGTTCGCCCAGGAGGCCGCCCCGCCCGCGGCCGCCCCCGCCCCGGCCGGCGTCCACTCGCTGGACCAGCTCCCCGACATCTGGTGGGTGGCCCCCATCGGGGCGCTGCTGGCCCTGCTCTTCGCCGGGGTGTTCTACGGGAAGATGAAACGCGCGGACGAGGGCGACGAGAGCATGAAGCAGATCTCCGCCTACGTCCGCGAAGGGGCCATGGCCTACCTGCGGCAGCAGTACAAGGTGGTGGCGGTCTTCTTCGTGGTGGTCTCGGCGCTGCTGGCCTACATGGCCTTCGTGCTGCACGTCCAGCACCAGATCGTCTTCCTGGCCTTCCTGACCGGCGGCTTCTTCAGCGGCCTGTGCGGGTGGCTGGGCATGAACACGGCCACGCGGGCCTCGCACCGCACCGCGGCCGGGGCCCGCAAGTCGCTGAACGACGGCCTGGTGGTGGCCTTCCGCAGCGGCGCGGTCATGGGCCTGGTGGTGGTCGGCTTCGGCCTGATCGACATCTGCATGTGGTTCCTGCTGCTGTACAACAACTGGCTGCCGTTCAGCTTCACCCAGAACATGAGCCTGAACGACATCACCGTGGTCATGCTGACCTTCGGCATGGGGGCCAGCTCGCAGGCCCTCTTCGCCCGCGTCGGCGGCGGCATCTACACCAAGGCGGCGGACGTCGGGGCGGACCTGGTCGGCAAGGTCGAGGCCGGCATCCCCGAGGACGACCCCCGCAACCCGGCGACCATCGCCGACAACGTGGGCGACAACGTCGGCGACGTGGCCGGCATGGGCGCGGACCTGTACGAGTCCTATTGCGGCTCCATCCTGGCCACGGCGGCGCTGGGCGTCGCCGCCGTCAGCGCCCTCTACGGCGGCGAAGGCGGCCCCGGGCTGGTCCCGGCGATCAAGATGATCTCCGCCCCGATGGTCTTGGCGGGCATCGGCATCATCCTGAGCATCGTGGGCATCTACATGGTCCGCACCAAGGAAGACGCGACCATGATGCAGTTGCTGAACGCCCTCCGCGTCGGCATCTACGGCAGCAGCGTGCTGATCGCGGTCGCGGCCGCCGTGGTCTGCAAGCTGATCTTCACCGACATCACCGGCGTCAATCCCTGGGGCATCTGGGGCGCGATCGTGGCGGGCCTGGTGGCGGGCAACATCATCGGCTACGCCACCGAGTACTACACCAGCTACGAGTTCAAACCGACCAAGCGGATCAGCGAGCAGGCCGTCACCGGCCCGGCCACGGTCATCATCGCCGGCATCGCCACCGGCATGAAGAGCACCTGGGCGGCCATCACCACGACCATCCTGGCCATCCTGGTGGCCTTCATCTCCGCGGGCGGCGGGCAGGAGTTCCTGCTCGGCCTGTACGGCATCGGCATCGCCGCCGTGGGCATGCTGGCCACGCTGGGCATCACCCTGGCGACCGACGCGTACGGCCCCATCGCCGACAATGCCGGCGGCAACGCCGAGATGACCGGGCAGGAGCCGTACGTCCGCCATCGCACCGACGCCCTGGACTCGCTGGGCAATACCACGGCGGCGACGGGCAAGGGGTTCGCCATCGGTTCGGCGGCCCTGACCGCTTTGGCCCTGCTGGCGGCCTACGTCGAGGAAGTCCGCATCGGGCAGGTCCGCGAGGCCCGGGCGGAAATCCGCCAGACGGTCACCACGCCGAATCCGGGGGAGGCCCTGTACTACGGCCACGGCAAGTTCGCGCAGCGGATCGGGCCGGGCGACACCGACGGCGACTTCGAATGTCTGATGCTCCTCGAGCCGATTCCCGCGCCGGAGGAGCTGCGGCGGCACGACGTGATCCGGAACATCGGCGGCCCCAACGAAGAGCATGTCCGGGTCGCCCAGGTCGGCGACGTCACGTTGCGGCTGGTGGACGCCCGCCGCGCCTCGCTGGCCCAGTACATGACCTTCTACGACGTGACCCTGATGAACCCCAAGGTGCTGTGCGGGCTGTTCTGCGGGGTCTTGCTGGTGTTCGTGTTCTGCGCGATGACCATGCAGGCGGTGGGGCGGGCGGCCTACCGCATGATGCTGGAATGCCGCCAGCAGTTCGAGAAGATGCGGAACTACCTGCGGGCCCAGGGCAAGAGCGAAACGCAGGTCATGGACCCGGACAACTGGCCGCGGAAGCAGGTGGACTTCAAGGGTGAGAAGCTGCCCGACTACGCCAAGGCCGTGGCGATCTCCACCCGCGGCGCTCAACGGGAGATGATCGTTCCCTCGCTCATGGCCATCATCGTGCCGGTGCTGGTCGGCCTCGTGTTCGACGTGCCCGGTGTGATGGGCCTGCTGGCGGGCGGCCTGACCGCGGGGTTCGCGGTGGCCATCTTCATGGCCAACGCGGGCGGCGCCTGGGACAACGCCAAGAAGTTCATCGAAGCCTGCGGCAAGGTCACGGCCAAACAGATGGTCGAGGATCCGAAGGCCAGAAACTCGGTCCCGGCCTCCATCCGCGAGGCGATCATGGCCCGCGCGCAACTGGCCGTGCAGTCCGGCCATCCGGAGAAGATGGTCTATGGCAAAGGCTCCGAAGACCACAAGGCCACCGTGGTCGGCGATACCGTCGGCGATCCCTTCAAGGACACCTCGGGGCCGTCGTTGAACATTCTCATCAAGCTGATGAGCATGGTGTCCGTCGTGTTCGCGGGGCTGGTGGTGAAGTACGCGCCGCAGGTCAGCGCCTGGCTCGGCCTGGGCCAATGAGGCCCGGCATCGGGCGCGGCTGATTGGGATGAGGTGAAGGAATGCCCCCGAAGAAGGCCGGGTCGCCCGCGGCCAGAAAGACCAGGACGGCAAAACCGGGAGAAGCCGGCGCCGCGTCGGCCGCGCGCCGCAAGCCTTCGCGGGCCGGGGATGCCGCGCGGCGATTCGCCGTGGACAGCGCCCGCCTCATGGAGGCCGAGCACTGCGAGGACATCCTGGTGTTCGACCTCCGCGGCATCAGCCCGGTCTGCGACTACTTCGTCATCGGGACCGGCACCTCGGACCGGCAGATGCGGGCGGTGGCCGACCACCTCGAGCAGCTTGCCGCGGAACGAGGCGACCGGCCCTACGGTGTGGCGGGTTACGAAGAGGGTCACTGGATCGTTCTGGACTACGTGGACGTGATGATCCATCTCTTCGAGGGCGACTACCGGGCTTACTACGACCTTGAGTCCCTCTGGGGCGACAGCCCGCGGGTCAAGTGGCAGAGGTGAGCCGGAGCAATCTGGTCTGGGGCAACCGCCTGTCGCCGCCGCCGACCGGGGGATCTCCGCGGCCTGAGGCCGGGGACCATCACGCCAGGGATCGTCACCATGAAATCCATTCTTGCGCAACTGCGGTGGCACTTTGCACGGGCCTTGGGTGACGCCTTCGGCGAGGCGGCCCGGGGCACGGACCCGCTGATCCGCCCGTCAGCCGACGCGAAGTTCGGCGATTACCAGTCCAACGTGGCGATGGGCCTGGCCAAGAAGCTGGGGCAGAAGCCGCGTGACGTGGCCCAGCAGATCGTCGACGCCCTGGTCAAACTCGACGCCGCGGGGGCGACCGAACGGATTGCAACGACCTCGCCCGCATTCGCGGACATCTGTGAGACGCCCGAAATCGCCGGGCCGGGGTTCATCAATTTGCGGCTGAGGCGTTCTTTTCTGGAAGCCGGGCTGAATAGGATCCCTCCGCCGCCGGCCCAGAGCCCGCCGACCCCGGACCGCCCCATGCACACGCCGCTGCCGACCAATCCGGCGTTCGACCGGCTCGGCGTGGAGCGGGTGCCCGACACCGAACGTGACACCGTGGTCATCGACTACTCTTCCCCGAACGTGGCCAAGCAGATGCACGTGGGCCACCTGCGGAGCACGATCATCGGCGACACGATCGCCCGGGTGTTGGAGCTCGAGGGGCACGAAGTCGTGCGGCAGAATCACGTGGGGGACTGGGGAACGCAGTTTGGGATCATCCTGGAAGAGCTCTACGAAAGGGGGCTCATCCCCAGAACACTGAGCCCGCCATACCACGTCTACATGGGGCAGCTTCCGCAGGATCCCGATGAATTGGAGGCAATCTACCGGGCGGGCAATGCCAAGATGGCGGACGAGGGGTTCGCCTCGCGAGCCCGGGAGGCCGTCGCCAGACTCCAAGGCGGCAGCGAGTCTGAATACCAAGCCTGGATGTGGATCACCTGCGAGTCGATGCGCGGCGTGGCGGTCCTGTATCGGCGCCTGGGGGTCTCGCTCAACGAGGAAAGGCGCGGCGAGAGCTTCTACAACCCCCTGCTACCCGGCATCGTCGAGGAACTCCGCGCCGCGCTGACCGGCAAGCCGGGCACGCCACCGCTTCCAGAAGGTCGCGGTTCTGGTCAGCCACTCCGCGCCGTATGCCGCGACGACCAGGGCGCGGTCTGCGTTTTCCTGGAGCAACCCGACGGCTCGCCCGCGTTCAAGGGGCCGCAGGGCGATCCGCTGCCGATGTTGATCCAGAAGTCCGACGGCGCCTTCTTGTACGCCACCACGGATCTGGCCGCCGTGCTGTACCGTATCAGCCATCCCACGCGGCAGCCCGTCAAGTTGCACTCCTCCGGCCTCGCCACGGCGCTGGGCGAGATGGGCGGCGGCCTCGGCGCCACCCGCATCCTTTACGTCGTCGGCGCGCCGCAGAAGCTGCATTTTGACATGCTTTTCGCCGTGGCCCGGGCCTTGGGCTGGACGCGACCGGGCGATGGCCGCCGCGAGGTCCGGCTGGAGCACGTCGCGTTCGGCTCGGTCCTCGGCGAAGATCGCAAGATGCTCCGCACCCGCAGCGGGGCAAGCGTGAAACTCAAGGATCTACTCGAAGAAGCCGTCCAACGGGCCGAGAAGCTGGTCCGCGACACCGAATCCGACCCCGACAAGCGCCGCGGCTTTGGCGAAGACGAGATCAAACACATCGCCGAGGTCGTCGGCATCTCCGCCGTGAAGTACGCCGACCTCTGCCAGAATCGGAACACCGACTACGTGTTCAGTTGGGACAAGATGCTGGCCTTGCAGGGCAATACGGCTCCTTACCTGCTCTACGCCTATGCCCGCATCCGCTCCATCCACCGCAAGGGCGCGGAGGTCGCGGGCGGCGGGTCCGCCGGGAGCGTTTCGCTCCCTCCCATCGCGCTGACTCACCCGGCGGAGTCGGCCCTCGCGTTGGCGATCCTGCGGTTGCCCGAGACCCTCAACGCCGTCACCGACTCGCTCCTGCCGAGCCTGCTCTGCGAGTATCTTTACGATCTGGCGGGCCGGTTCATGAGCTTCTATGAGTCCTGCCCGGTGCTACAGGCCACCGATGCCGCCACCGCTGCTTCGCGGCTGCGGCTCTGTGATCTCACGGCGCGGGCGCTGAGGCTGGGCTTGAGTTTGCTGGGAATCCCGACGTTGGATCGGATGTGAATCGCAGACGGGTTTCTCGGGTGGGTTCGTCAGGCGAAGGGCATCCCCTCTCGAGCGGGACACGTCTCCGTGCCGTCGGCCAGTTCTATCGCTGAGCTGGTTCCAGCATCAGGGGGTCCGGCAGGGCGGCGTCGAGGAAACCGCGATTTCGCGTGGCGCAACCCAGGCAGGCTCCGCAAGGCTCTTTGCTGCCCGAGAGGCAGGACCAGGTCAATTCGAAGGGCGTGCCTAGCCGATGGCCCAACTTGACGATGTCCGCCCGCCGGAATTCGATCAACGGGGCCTCGACGCTGATCCGGCGTTTGGGGGAGGCCTCCTGGCAGAACTGATTCAGCAGGTGGATGGACTCCTGGGCGTAGTCGGGATGCACGTCGCGGGTCTTGGGGCCGGGCGGCCCGAGGTCCTCACTGACTCCCAGGAGAATGCGGGTGGCGCCGATGTTGGTGGCCCAGGCAAAGGCCGCGCTGACCAGCCCTCCGATGAGACCGGGGATGTGGCAACTGGAGGAATTGCCGTCCATGGCCAGCGCATCCTCGATTTGCTGCTTGCGGCTGACCCGCGCGTTTCCGCCGACAGCCGCGAAATGGGGCATGTCGACCTTCAACCGCTCGCGAATGTTGAAGAAGGACGTCAGTTTCTCGAAGCACTCGGCGTCCCGCTGGCTGGCCCGGTCGCCCAGGATGACGTGCAAGGCGGCGACCGTCCGCTCGCGTGTGGCCAATGACATCACCACCGCGCTGTTCAGTCCGCCTGAGCAGAGGACCACGACTTTCTCAGTGTTCATGAAGAGGTACTCCCGCCTCATCATCGGCCGGACGCCGCGGTGGGTTTCGCGCCGCGTTGTGCGTGGTCGAGTCCGCCCAGGGCATCTGCCGGTTATCGGAACCCGGCGACGATGGCGAAGCGGCCGGTGGCGGCGCCTTCCCGGCGATGCGAGAAGAAACGCGGATCCGTGATCGTGCAGTGGTCGGCGAGGGTCAAATGCTCGGGACGGACGCCGGCCTCGAAGAGCTGAGCCGCGTTAGCGGCGCGGAGGTCCAGCAGATAGCGGTCGCCGCGAGGTCGCAGGAATCGTCCGGCGGCCGCCAGGCGGGCAGAGAAGATACGGACGACCTCCTCGCCCACTTCGTAGGCCTCCGGTCCGGCGCAAGGGCCGACGCCCACGAGCAGATCTTCGGGCCGGACGGCGAACTCCTGGCCGAGCTGCCGGACCAGCTCGATCGCGATGCCCGCCACCGTTCCTCGCCAACTGGCGTGGGCCATGCCGAAGACTCTCCGAACCGGATCGACCGCCAGAATCAAGGGGCAGTCCGCGGAGAACATGATCAGGGGCACGCCAGGCAGATGGCAGACCATGCCGTCGATGAAACGAATCGCGGAGTCCCGACCCTCGCGGCCGGCCCCGACATCCGACGGCAGCACGCGGAGCACGTGCCCACTGTGGATCTGCTCCGCGGCGGTGAGTCGTGAAAACGGCAGGCCGAGGTGGTCGCAGACTCGCCGGCGACGTTCCACGGCGCGGTCGGCTTGGGGCCCCTGATGGGCAGCCATATTCCAGGGCCGCGTGGTGACGGCATGGGCGAAGCCGGAAATGGCCGACAGGGAGGGGAACGTCAGTAAACAGCCGTCGTCAACCGGTTGCTCCAGCAGGGGTCGTAAAGTCGCGCTCACTGGCCTACCCTTAGCAGGATCTTCAGGTGGTCGGGGTCTGCGGCCAGCCTCAGGGCCGCGACGCCCTCACGAAGCGGGAAGACGCGGGTGATCAGGCCGGTCACGTCGATTTCCTTGCGGCCCAGGAGACTCAACGCTTCATCGAACGGTCCACACCGGCTGCCGATCATCGTGACTTCATTGACCACCAGGGAGGAGAGATCGATCGGGGCATCGGCCCGACAGGTGGTCTTGAGTACGACCTGCCCCCGCGGGCGGACCAGGCGCATGGCCAGGCCCAGCCCCTCCGGGGAGCCGGTGCAGTCGATCACGATATCCTGGTCATTCCATTGTCGCACACTGTCGATGGAGAGGTTGCGAATCCGCCGTCGGTCGAGGAAATCCAGAGTCTTGGGATTGCGGCCGATCGCGGTCAGGCGGCAACCGGTTTGAGCCAGCACCTGCGCGACCAGCAGGCCGAGCCGGCCGGTGCCGAGCACGGCGACCTGACTGCGACGCTCGATGCGGACTTGTCGAGTGACCTGCATGGCGGCGGCGAGCGGTTCGGTGAAGACCGCCTCCTCGTCACCGACCTCGTTCGGCAAGACGAGGAGATTCCGCTCAGGCAGCGTGAGGAACTCGGCGAAAGCCCCCGGCCGACCGGCGATGCCCAGCACGGTTCTCCGTCGACAGTGTGCGGAAAGCCCACCTTGGCAGAGATCGCACCGTCCGCAGACGCAGTTGATCTCTCCGACGACGCGGCGACCGATCAGGGCGGCGGTCCCTTTGACGACTCGGCCCACGAATTCGTGCCCGAGGATGCCCTCGAACCCTCCGTAGCCTTTGATGATCTCCAGGTCCGTCCCGCAAATTCCCGCCAGGAGCACTTGAATCAGGGCTTCCCCCGGAGCCGGAACAGGTTCCGGGACTTCCCGGAATGCGACCTGTCCGGCCTCAAACACGATCGCCTGCATAGCCTATCTCCGAACACCCGGCCGGCCATCGCGTTCCGCAGAAGGCCGCGGCGCGGTGTCTGCATGGTACTGCCTTGGCGGCCGCGGGCCAGACGGTTTGAGCGGGAAGGGCCTCCTTGCGGCCGGCGGGAATGACCGGCCGGGCGGCTACGCCGGTTGCTCCGCCGGAGCCGGTGGCGGCTCTGCTGCCGCTCGCACGTTGAAGTACCGCGCCTCCGGGTGGTGGGCAATGATGGCGCTGGTGCTCTGTTCCGGCTCGATCTGGTATTCCTCGGTCAACGATACGCCGATGCGGCCGGGCTCCAGCAACTGAAACAGCAAGGCTTGGTCCTCCAGGTTGGGGCAGGCCGGATAGCCGAAGCTGTACCGACTGCCCTGGTAGCCCTGCTGGAACAGCTTTCGCTTCTCGCGGGCGTCGGCGGCGGCGATGCCCAGTTCCATCCGGATCTGCTTGTGGAAGTACTCGGCCATGGCTTCGGCCAACTCGACGCTGAGACCGTGCAGGTACAGGTAATCCCGAAACATGTCGCGGCGGAAGTAATCCAGGGCGATTTCCGAGACTCGGCGGCCGACCGTCACGATGGAGAAGGCCGCGACGTCGATCTCCCCGCTCTCCACCGGACGCCAGAAATCGGCCAGACACCAGAAGGGGGGACGATCCTGACGAGGGAAGGTGAACCTCAGGATCGGCTCGGCGGACGGCGGCTCTCCCGGCGGCGGCGGGCGATAGATCACCAGGTCGTCGCCTTCGCTGTTGCAGGGCCAGTAGCCGTAGACCGCTTGCAGCTTGAGGATACTCTCCTGACGGCAGCGGTGGACCAGTTCGCGGTAGATGGGCCGGACCTCGCGCCGCAGGAAGGCCTCATATTCCTCCGGGCTGCGACCTTGCCGTTTGTACTGCCATTGCACCTGGAAAAGCATGACTTCGTTGAGGTAGCCCAGCACCGCTCGGAGGTCGACTTCCTCAACCACGCGGGAGCCCCAGAAAGGCGGCACGGGTATCGGATTGGTGGTGGAAACGTCGCTCCGCTCCGGGACTTCCACCGCGGCGGTCGGGCGGGCCCGCAAGGCGGCCGGCGAGTCGACGACCTGCCGAGGAGGGTCGACGATGGATTGCCCGGCGGCCAGGCGGTTCATCAAGGCCAATCCTTCAAAGGCGTCCTTGGCGTAGGCGACGGGGCCGCGATACAGGCTCCGCAGTTCGTGCTCGACGAACCCCCGCGTGAGCGCCGCGCCGCCGAGAATGACCGGCGGGGTCAGCCCCATTTCATTCAACACCTGCAAGTCGTCGCGCATCACGAGCGTCGACTTGACCAGCAGGCCCGAAAGCCCGATGGCGTCGGCCTTGTGCTCCCGCCAGGCTTCGATGATCCGGCTGATGGGCTGCTTGATGCCCAGGTTGTAGACCTTGTAGCCGTTGTTGCTCAGGATGATGTCGACCAGGTTCTTGCCGATGTCGTGCACGTCACCCCGCACCGTGGCCAGCACGAGGGAACCCTTGGTCTCTCCGGCCACCCGGTCCAGGTGCGGTTCGAGGTAGGCCACCGCGGCCTTCATCGTCTCCGCGGAGGACAGCACGAAGGGTAGCTGCATCTTGCCGGCGGCGAACAGGTCGCCCACCACTTTCATGCCGTCCAGGAGGAAATGGTTGATGATGTCCAGCGGGCTGTAGCGCGCCAGGGCTTCTTCCAGATCGTCCGCCAACCCGATCCGATCGCCGTCGACGATTCGCTGCTTGAGCCGCTCTTCGATGGCGAGCGTTGCGGAAGCCTGTGGTCCGGCCGATGCCTCCCCTTCGGCAAACATGGCGATGAAGGCATGTAGGGGATCGAAGCCCTCCCGGCGATGGTCATACAGCAGATCCAGCGCGGCCTTCCACCGCTCCTCGCTGATTTTGGCTTCCGGCAGGATCTTGCTGGCGTGGACGATGGCCGCCGTCAGCCCCCGCTTGCGGGCTTCGTGCAGAAAGACCGAATTCAGGACGGCGCGAGCGGGCGGGGACAGCCCGAAGCTGACATTGGACACGCCCAGGATCGTTCCGCAACGAGGAAACTCCCGGGTGATCAGTTTGACGCCCTCAATGGTCTCCAGAGCCAGACGGCGATCGGCCTCGTTGCCCGTCGAGACCGGGAACGTCAGGCAATCGAAGAGAATGTCCTCCTCCGGGAGTCCATACTTGCCCGTCAGCAACTGATGCAGACGCCGGGCGATCTCGATCTTCCGCCCGGCGGTCTTGGCCATGGCCTCCTCCGGGTGCTCGTCGATGGTCAACGCGACGACCGCCGCGCCGTAGCGCTTCAGCAGGGGGCAGATCGCCGCCAGCTTCTTCTCCCCCTCCTCCAGGTTGACGGAGTTGACGATGCACTTTCCGCCGGCTCGCTTCAAGCCCGCTTCCAATACCTCCGGCTCGGTGGAATCGAGCATCAAAGGAACGGAAACCTCGGTGGCGTAGCGGGCAATCAGCCGGTCCATGTCCTCTCGGCCGTCGCGCCCGACGTAGTCGACGCAGACGTCGATGACGTGAGCCCCTTCGCGGACCTGCTCGCGACCGACTTCCACCAAGCCGTCGAAGTCGCCGTCCAGCAGCAACTGCTTGAATTTCCGGCTGCCGGTGGTGTTGCTCCGCTCCCCGACGATCAGGAAGCTGTTTTCCTGCCGCAGCGGGACGGCCTGATAGAGACTCGCCACGCTGGCGGGCGAGGACGGCCGACGGTGAGCCGGCTTCACCCCTTGAAGCGCCTGCACCACTGCGGCCAGGTGCGCCGGCGTGGTGCCGCAGCAACCGCCGACCATGGAGACGCCATCCACCTCGACGAACTCTCGCAGCCAGCGGGCCAGTTCCGCGGGGGTCAGGACATAATGGGTCTTGCCCTCGACGATCTGCGGCAGCCCGGCATTGGGCATCACGCTGAGGAATCGCGCGCAGTGCCGGCTCAGGTACCGGACATGCGGGGACATCTCCAGCGGGCCGGTGGCGCAGTTCAGGCCGATGACCCGGACTTGGGGATACGCCTCCAGAATGACCGTGGCCGCGGCGATCTCGGTACCGACCAGCATGGTGCCCGTCGCCTCGACGGTCACTTGCGCGATGATGGGCACGAGCCGACCGCGGTCCTCCATGGCTCGGGAGCTGCCCACGATGGCGGCCTTGCATTGCAGCGGATCCTGACACGTCTCGATGATGAAGGCGTCCACACCGCCGTCGAGGAGGCCGTGAGCCTGTTCGGCGTAGCTCTCCTCCAACACTTCAAACCGTGTGTGGCCCAGGGAGGGCAGCTTGGTGCCGGGTCCGATCGACCCCAGCACGAAACGAGGTCTTCCCGGTTCGCGGTACTGATCCGCACATTGCCTGGCGATGGAAGCCCCCAGCCTGTTGAGGTCGTAGGTCCGGTCGGCCAGCCCGAATTCGCCCAGTACGATTCGATTGGCCCCGAAGGTGTTCGTCTCGATGCCGTCGACGCCTACCTCCAGAAATGAGCGATGGATTTCGGCGATGAGGTCCGGCCGCGTTTCGTTGAGAATCTCGCTACAATTCTCATGACCACGGAAGTCCCGCTCCAGGGAAGGCTCACGGGCATGGATGTTGGTGCCCATCGCCCCGTCGAGGATGACGACCCGCTCGTTCAGCGCGTCCAACAGAGGGTGATTCACGCTTCAGCCCTTTCAAGCAACCGGGGAGTATATCACTCTGGAGCACCGTCCGGATGCCCGGTCCTCGTTGGTCCCACGACCGCCGCCGGAAGCGAATGCTCTAAAACAAGCGTGGCCGGGATTCGACAAGGCATCGGAGAAACCCATGAGGCGACTTCAATACGGAACATCGGTCATCAGTAGTATCGGCCTGCTGGCCGGCCTGGCGGTGCTAGGGCTGGCGGCCTGCGAACCGGACTATGCGGTCCTGTTACCGTTCGGCGAGCGGTCGCCTCCCGAAGGGGAAGGGTGGCAGTTGGTGGCCAGGATCGCGCATATTACCGACACCCATATCGTGGATGAGGAATCGCCTGCCCGCTTCGCCGGGGCCCATGCCTTGTTCACGTCCGCCTGGCGGCCATATGAGGCCTGCTCCGCGCAACTACTCGACGGCCTCATTCGCACGATCAACCGCATGCACGCTTCCGGGCGGACCATCGACTTTGTGCTCCACACGGGCGACGCCTGCGACAATGCCCAGGGCAACGAGTTGCAGTGGTTCCTGAGGGTCATGGACGGCCTGACGGTCGATCCCTTGTCGGGGCCGGATGATCGCCCTCCGGATCTGCGACCTCCCGTGAACCTGGATCCGCACGCCGCGTTCACTCCGCAGGGACTCTACCGACAGGGCCGGCACGGCCACCACCCCAGCATTCCCTGGTACATCACGCCGGGCAATCACGATTGCTTCGGCATCGGGGTCTTCGCCATTTTCGAGGACTTCCTCGGCCGGCGAACCGCGCCGCTGCCCTTTCCCCAGCGGCCGGGCGTGCTGTTGCCGAGCGTTTTGGACCCCACCGGCTGGTTGGCCCACGGCAACGTGACGCCCGCGGAGCCCGGCCCACCCTGTTTCTTGGAGTTGCCGCGCCTGGTCGTGCCGAATCCGGCGCGCAGGTACTTCGACAAGCGGGAGTTCGTCCAGGCCCTGTTCAGCACGGAGACTCTGCCGTCCGGGCATGGATACGAAGCCCCTGCCGGCCCCACGTGGTACGGCGTTTCGCCGGTGCCCGGTTTGCGGCTGGTCGGGCTGGACACTTGCGAGCCGGCCTGGCGATTGGAGGGGTTCCCGTATCAGGACGGCTCACTGTCCGCAGCGCAGGTGGCGTTCCTCAGGGCCGAACTGGCCGCCGCGGGCGAGCGGGGCGAATGGGTGGTCGTCGCTTCTCATCATCCGAGCGCGTCGCTGTGGGCAGGCTACGGCTCGGCGGTGGCCGGCGAGGCGTTTCGCGAGTTGCTCAACAGCCATCCGAACGTCATCTTGCACCTGGCGGGCCACTCGCACCGGAATCGCGTCGCGGACCGCGGCGGTTATCTGGAGATCGAGACCTGCTCGACGTTGGACGCACCCCAGCAAGGCCGCCTGGTGGAAATCTGGCGTCACGGAAGCAGTGGCGCGGTTCACATCCAGTACGAGATGTTCTCGCATCTGGACACCGATCTTCCTCCGCTGGGGGACGATCCGCTGCGCGGCCTGCGCGAAGAGGCGTGGCGGATCGCCCATCGTCAGGAGAATGCCGACCCGCCCTGACGGCGGGGGGCCTCAGCCGGTCTTCAACACCATGCGGTAGCGCGCCTTGTTCTGGCGCACCTTGGCCAGGGCGGTGTTGACCTCGCTCAACGGCGCGGTCTCGGTCATGGCGCGCACGCCGTGCCGGGCGGCGAAATCGAGCATTTCGGCAATGGCTGGGCGATTGCCGATGGCACTCCCCCGGATCGTTTGCTTGTTGACGATCAGGGACATGGGAGCGATGTCGAGCGTACCGGGCGACGCGCCGAGAATGACCAGGGTTCCCCGCGGCCGCAGGAGCGACATCCACAGTTTCCAATCCAGAGGGACGGTGACCGCCGAAAGCAGCACGTCCAGAGAGCGGGCCGCTCGCTGCATCTGGTTGGCATCGGTCGACACCACGAAATGGTGCGCTCCGAAACGGGCCGCCTCCATCGCCTTGTCCGGCGTCGTGGAGAAGGCCGTTACCTCACAGCCGAAGGCCTTGGCGAATTGCAGGGCCAAGTGCCCCAGGCCGCCGATCCCGATCACCCCGACCCGCATGGCCGGCCGCGCATTCTCGCGCAGCGGGGTGTACATGGTGATGCCGCCGCAGAAGAGCGGCGCGGCGGTTTCCGAATCAAGCCCGTCGGGCACGGCGAAGGCGAATCGCGAATCCACCCGCACGGCCTCGGCGAAACCCCCGTGTCGGCCGACGATCACGCCCTCTTCCCGGTCGCAGCAATTCTCCTCCCCGCGAATGCACCATTCGCAGGCCATGCAGCTCGCGCTTTGCCAGCCGACGCCGACACGCTGGCCCTTTCGCAGGTGCTGCACGTCGCCGCCCAGATCTCGCACCGTGCCGATGATCTCGTGGCCGGGCACCAGCGGGTACTCGGTGATGCCCCAGTCGTTGTCGATCATGTGGATGTCGCTGTGACAGATGCCGCAGTGGGTCACGGCGATTTCGACGTCGTGCGGGCCGAGGGGCTTCGGCTGGTACGCAAACGGTTCCAGGGCCTGGCCGCGGGACAGCGCCGCATAGGCATGAATGGTCATCGAAAGTCTCCTGGTCGTGTTGGTTGCCGGCTCGTCACCGGCCCCTGAGAATCGCGGCGCAGGCCGCCAAGGCCCGCTCCACGCCGTCATCCGGGATGTCCAGGTGGGTTACGGCCCGCAACTGCGTGGGCTGCAATCCGGGACTGAACCGCACCCCGTAAGGCGTCAGCCTCTCCAGCAGTTCCATTCGGGGGATGCCGGTCCCGGCGACGTCGAAAATCACAATGTTGGTCTCCACGTCGTCGGGGTTGACTCCGATGCCCGGCAGCTCCGCCAGCCCGGCCGCCAGGGCCTTCGCTCTGGCGTGATCCTCGGCCAAACGCTCCACGTGGTGTTGCAAGGCGTACACGCCCGCTGCCGCGATGATGCCGGCCTGGCGCATCGCTCCCCCGAACAGCAGCTTGTATCGCCAGGCCTGGGCGATGAACTCCCGGGATCCGGCCAGAACCGCGCCCACCGGACAACCCAGTCCCTTGCTGAAATCGATCCAGCACGAATCGAAAGGTCGGCAGTAATCGCGTGCCGACACGCCGGAGGCGACCACCGCGTGGAGCAGCCTGGCCCCGTCCAGATGCAGCAGAAGACCTTTCCCTCGCGCCGCCTCGGCCACTTCCTCCACTGCCCGCAGCGGCCAGACATGTCCCCCCTTGATGTTGTGCGTGTTTTCGACCGACACCAGGCGGGAGCGGGGAAAATGCGGATCGTCTCGCCGGATCGCCTGTTCGACCTGCTCCGCCGTGAAAATCCCCTTCGGAGTCGGCAAGAAACGGAGCTGCGCCCGGGCGTGGACCGCCGGGCCGCCGCCCTCGAACTGGGCTGCGTGGCTGGATTCCTCGATAATGATCTCGTCGCCCGGCCGGCAGTGAACGGCGTAGGCGATGAGGTTGCACATGGTGCCGGTGGGAAGAAAGACCGCGGCCTCCTTGCCCAGCAGATCGGCGACCATCTCCTGGAGCCGGTTGACGGAGGGATCTTCGCGCTTCTGTTCATCGCCTACTTCGGCCTGGGCAATGGCCTGCCGCATGCCGGGCGTCGGCCGGGTCTGCGTATCGCTGGAGAAATCGACCGGAAAACGGTTCATGGCTTGTGCATCCTTGACGTTATGGCCAGTATACGTTCGGCGTCCCCGCATGGCCACGGATCTATCGGCAGGTGCCGCGGGGACGGTGGCCGGCAGGCGGCATCAATTCGCCGACCAGGCCGAGGTTGCCGCCCGACCGTGTTTCTCGCGTTCACGGAGGCACGCAGATGTTGGCTCGTTACCACCGCAAATGGGCGATGATGGCCGCTTTGACCATCGGCACGGCCTGGCAGTTGGCCGCTTGTCGAGAGGATCTGGCGATGTTCGGCCTGCGGACGCTTTTCAGCTCGATCACCGTGCCGATCAATCAGCTCATCCAGCAGATCATCTTCAGTGCCGCCATCTGATCCCTGCTTTCCGGCCCGTGCCGACCTGCCCAGAGACGGCGGCGTCGCGGGTCACGATTCTGCGGTGGGGCCATGCCGTTTCTCCCATAGCTCCTCCGCCTCCGGCCGCCGCAGGTAGAACGGCACGAGATCACGAAGCGGCGTAAATCGCCCCTCCGCGGCCAGGCCCATGCCCAACTCGTGCACGCAGGCCGCCGTGGGCCACCACCATTGTTCGGAGGCGATCGCGGCGCCGGCCGTCTCGATGGCCGCCCGGTGGTATTCAGCTCCTTCGCCGATCACGACCACGGCGGGCACCGCGGCCAGCAGCTCGGCAGGCGTGACCAGTCGGGGACCGGCCACCCGCCGCCAGAACGGCCGGCCGGCCCCGTCGGGGCGGGGTTCATAGATCCCGCCGAAGACCTGCCCCCGCTTGGCGTCCAGGACCACGGCCAGGCGGGCGACTCCATCGCGGACCGGGTGAACGTTCTCGGCGATGACGTCCAGCGTGGGCACGGCGCAGATCCGCGCGCCGACGGCCAGCGACAGGTGTCGCGCGAAGGTGACGGCGACGCGCAGACCGGTGAAGCTGCCCGGCCCGATCGACAGGTAGCAGTGTTGCAGGTCCCGTGGCGACCAGCCCGCCGCACGGCAAGCCCGATCGACGGCCGGGATCAGCTCGCGAGCGTGGTCGCGGTCAGTTGGAAAGCACTCTTCGGCCAAACGCCTCTTCCCTTCGGCCACGGCCACGGAACCCCGGCGGCCGGAGGTCTCCACGGCAATGATTCTGCTTGTCGCGAGGTCCATCGGGCTTCGCTCCCGGAAGAGGCTGCATTACAATAGGCGGTGGCCGGGCGATCGTAAACGCCGCGACGAGCCGACCGGGAGAATCGCGATGGGCTCCTTGCGCTGGACCTCCGAGGACTACGCGGGCATCACGCTGATCACCTTCCAGGACAGCACGATGCTGGACACGCTGGCCATTGAACAACTGGGCCGGGAACTTGGCGATCTGGCCGCGGGGCTGAGGGCGCCGAAGCTCGTGCTGGATTTTCGACACGTCAAGGGCCTGTCCTCTCAAATGCTCGGCGTTCTGCTGACGCTGCACAAGAAGACTGAGTCGCTCAAGGGACAGGTGGTTCTTTGCGGGATCCGGCCCGAGTTGATGAAGGTTTTCGTGCTGACCGGCCTGGACAAGCTGTTCCGCTTCTATCCGGATGACGCCGCGGGTCTGGCGGCTTTCGGCGTCCGCGTCGGATGAGTCGGGTGCCGGCCGACTTGCGACTCGTGGACCCCACCGGTAGCATCCCCACGCACCGAAATGAAATCGCCTCGCTCATTCCAAGGAAAGGATCGATGATGAACCGCACCGTTCGCTGTCTTGCACTGGTCGTATTCTCCAGCACGGCCCTGGGGTTGAGCTGCCAGGGGCAGTTCTGCGACAACAACGTGGATGGCGGAACGTATGGCTTCACTCTGACGATTCCCCCGGAATTCGCCTGCACGAACGTCTACCCGAACAGCATCGCCATCGCCCAAGGGCGGTGGTTCGACACGTCGAGTCAGGTCGGGGTGTCCGTTCTGGTTACGGCATCCGATCTGGAGAACCCGGGCGAGGACCAGGGCGGCTACAGCGTCGAGGAGTTGGGGGAAGACACCAACGCCCACGGGATCACTTTTCAGGAGCGCAAGATCACCCTCGAGACTCAGCCTCGGGTCTACAGTTATGTCGCCGGAACCACTCTGCCCAATGGCAACAAGCTGTTCATCACGGTTCTGGGGCGCACGGACGATGGCTCCATGTTCCTGACCCTTGCGGCCATCGTCGAGTCCGTCCAGTTCACCCAATGACACCGCGAGCATACTGCGGCGAGAGCGCGACATGTCCACGACCTCTCGGCCCATCAGTGCCCGACATCTGGCCTACATCGCCCAGCACACGGCCGGAGACGACCGCTTCCTTCTGGAGCTGAAGGCCGCCGCTCGCGCCGCGGGCATCCCCGCCATCTCCATCGCTCCGGCACAGGCCAGCCTGATGCAGATCCTGCTGCGCCTGGTGCAGGCTCGCGAAGTCGTCGAAATCGGGACTCTGGCCGGGTATTCCGCCATCGCGATGGCCCGTGCCCTGCCTCCCGGCGGGCGGGTCCGCACGATCGAAATCGACCCGGACCGGGCAGCATTCGCCAGGGACTGGGTGGCGAAGTCCGATGTCGCGGGCCGGGTGGAGGTGTTGTGCGGCAAGGGTCTGGAGATTCTCCCATCCTTCAAGGACCAATCCGCCGACGCCGCGTTCATCGACGCCGACAAGCCGAATTACCACCGTTATCTGCACCACTGCCTGCGGATCGTTCGGCCCGGCGGCCTGATCATGGCCGACAACGCACTGGCCTTCGGCGAATTACTCAAAAGGACGGCCCGCGACCCCGAGGTCCTCGCCATTCGACGCTTCAACACCCGCGTCGCCGCCTCCCGTTCATTGCAAGCCGTGATTATCCCGTTGGGCGACGGCCTCTGGGTTGGCGTGCGATCATCCGCCGGATCCCGGTCGCCGCGGCGCGGCCGGCGGTCGGCGGGCTGCTCGTCGGCCCGCTTGTCGGCCCGACGCCGGGCAAGGAGAGGACCGGATGCCGGAAGCCATTCCAGGTGACGAGAGGCTGATCGCGGCTGCTCGGGCGCTGTTGCGCAGTGACTTCCTGTGTGAGCGGGCGGAGCGGGTTGCCAAGCTGGCGGAGTGGGTCTCCGGGTTTCGTGAGTTTCAGCGGGTCGCGGTCAATCGTCGAGCCGTCCGCCTCGCGGCCTGGTTTCAAGATGCCTGGTGCCGCCCGGACGTTCAGGCCGGGCGTCTCAGCCCGCCTCTGGTGCTCGTCGCCCAGCCCACCGACTTACAGCGCGAGACGGCGTCCGACCTGGCAGCCCGAGCGCTTGCCGGTGTCGCGGACGAGCCGACCCGGGCCGCGGTGGTCAAGGCAATCCGTCAGATGGGTTACCGCGACACGATCATGCCCGAGGCACAGATCGTTCGCGAAGCCTCCAGCCTCGACTCGGTGGGTCTCTTGTGGCTGTGGGGGCAGGCGGCGAAGTGTCTGGCCGAGGACCGTCCCGTGGAATGGGTCGTGCGGCTGTGGGAGCGGCAGACCGAGTACCACTACTGGGACAGTCTGATTCGAGAAACTTTCCGGTTTGAGCAAAGCCGCGAGTTGGCCCGCCACCGACGCCGGCAGTTGGAATCCTGCCTGGTCAGTCTTCGCGACACGCTCCGCTGGGGCGATGGCGATGTCGCCTCAGCGGAACCTACCAGATGATCATCTACCGCGCGAAATATGTGTTTGCGGGGACCGGGCCGGTCATCAGCAACGGCGGGATCGCCGTGGTCGGGGAGCGGATCGTGGCCGTGGGTCATGCGGGAGACCTCGGTCCAGGCCGGCGCGTGGATCTGGGCGACCAGGTGCTTCTGCCGGGTTTCGTGAATGCCCACACGCACCTGGAGTTCTCGCTGCTGCGGGGTCGCATTCCGCCGCAGCCGTTTCTGCAATGGTTGCGGCAACTGCCTCCGCCTAATAGATCAAGCCGCGACGAAGAGAGCGCCGAAGGGGTTCGACTGGGGTTGGAGGAATGTCTCGCGTCCGGGGTGAGTTGCGTAGGCGATATCTGTGCCACCGGCCCGCATCTGAACGTCCGAAGGGCGAGTCCGCTCCGCTCGGTCTGCTTTCTCGAGTTGATCAGCGAAGCCGTGCAGCCGCCGAGAAACCCCGTGGAGTATCGCGAGTGGCTGGATAGCGTGACAACGGCAGCGGAGACAGAACCTCTCCACACGATGGTCGGAATCTCACCACACGCCTTGTACAGCGTGCGGCATGAAGATGCCGCGGCCCTCGCCGCACTGGCGGCGGATCGCGGACTCCCCTTCACGACTCATCTCCTCGAAATCGCGGCGGAACGAGATTGGCTGGAATCTGGGACCGGCGAACTGGCCGAGTTCCTGAACGACATCGGTCATATCACCGCCACGGCGCGCCCGCTCGGCCCCGCCCTGAAGCGGCTCGATCTGGCCGGGATTCTCCGCTGCCGCCCATTGCTGGCTCATGTGAACTACGTCACCGATGACGAGCTCGACCAGTTGGCCCGCCGCGGCGCCTCTGTCGCCTTTTGCCCGAGGGCACACCGCTACTTCGGACATTCGCCGCATCGTTGGCGGGACATGCTGAGCCGCGGTCTCAATGTCTGCATCGGCACCGACAGCCTGGCCAGTAATCAGACTCTCTCTATCCTTGATGAACTGCGGTTCCTCAAGAAGGAGAATCCGACTGTTGAGGCCGCTCAATTGCTGCGAATGGGTACGCTGAACGGGGCGGCGGCGTTGGGTCTGGCAAGTCACATCGGCAGTCTGGAAGTCGGGAAACTGGCCGATTTCGTCTCCGTGCCCGTGGACCAGTCTGGAAGGGGTGCCCCTGAGGAGGCTATTCTGGTAGGGAGCCAGCCGCCGAGCGGTCTGTGGATCGGGGGACGGTCGGTATGGGAAGGAAATGGTTTGTGAGCGGAGGCCCCGGCGGGACGATGAGTGCCAACATGTTGATTGTCATAAGCTTGCGTTCGGATCGAGCTTGTGCTACAGTAGTGGCACTGGCCAGGCGCTCCGGTCTCCACGCGGTACCCCCCAGCCGCGCCCGGGCCCTGGCCTCTTCTATTGGCTGATGGTCCGTAATACCAGGAGGTCGAATGGTCCGATGAGCGAAAAGGAATTCCAACTGCATATCGACGATGACTGGAAGTCTGAAGCCGCCGCTGAGAAAGAACGGCTGGCGCAGACGGTGGAGAGTCAGGAGCCGCCTCCACCGGAGGCCAGTTTCAGCGGGCTGGTGCAAACGCTCGCGATGCAGGCCATGGTCGGATTGGGAGGTTTTGCCGGCGCTGATGGGCGACCGCTGCCTCCGAACCCGGACCTGGCCAAGTTCCACATCGACTTGCTCGATGTGCTCGAGGCCAAGACCAAGGGAAACCTCACGCCGGAAGAGAAGAAGCTACTCGACGGCGTCCTGCATGAATTGCGGATGACGTACGTGCAGGTCGTCAGTGGCGGAACACCGCGGCCCCGTTGAGGATCCGCCGGCATTGCGTTCATCGGGGACGCGTTGTCGCCGAGGACGCGGGTTGTGTGCCGGTCGGTGCCGGCGGCGGAGGCAGATCGGGCCAGCTTGCGAGCAGACGGCAGGCTTCATCCTGAAAGCCTCGGATCTCCGCGGTGTTGGTGGAATCGTTGTAGTAGAAGGCAAACGCCAGCCACTGACCGGACTTGGTTTGGACGTAGCCGGCGAGAGTCCTGACGTTCTTGATGTAGCCGGTCTTGGCGAACACCCGACCCTTGACATCGCCCGACGTCAGCCGCTTCGCCATCGTTCCATCCACTCCGCCCACCGCCAGCGAATCCCGCAGGAGGTCAAAGCGGTTTGCCGGCCCGGAGAACATGAACTTAAGGATCTGCGTCGTCGCCGCCGGGCTTAGTCGGTTCTGCCGCGAGAGTCCGCTCCCGTCGTCCACTACGATCTGCCCCTCGGCGACGCCGGCGCGGTCGCAGAACGCCAACACCGCCTTCCGCCCCGCGGCCCATGAACCGACTCCGCCCGTTCCGGCCCCGAGCAGCTTGATCAGCGCCTCCGCCATCATGCCGAGACTGTCCTTGCCCGCCCGCGCCAGGGCATCCGCCAGGGGAGCCCGGTGAATCCATACCAGATGGCATCCCTCCGGCAATTCGCCGGCGTCGGTGCGGACTCGTTCCCGCACCACCTCGCCCAATACGGAGATGCCCTTGGACGCCAGCACCGTCTTGAGCACCGCGCCGAAGTACAGGCCGGGATCACGCACGGTCAGCGGCCCGACCTCCTCCGCACGAGACACGGGGCCCTTGACCACAATCGTTTCGCTGTTCTGGGCCCGCGTCACCGTGACGGCATGTTGCTTCTCAGCAGTCATCGTGCGGTTTTCCAGTTGCAGGTACGTGTTGCCGGGCGACAGAACGGCCTCGGCAGGCTGGCCGAGGGAGGTCGGGCGGACCCGGACGACCACGCAGTTGGCGTTGAGGTTCAGTCCGCCGATCGGCGCTTCGTACCACGCCTGGTATTGCTCGGGAGGCCACTGCGGATGAACGAACTGATGATCGAAGATGTAATCGTCGACGATGATATTCCCCGGGATCCGCTTGACGCCGGAACCGGCGAGCTGCTCCGCCACTTTGTGAAATGCATGGAGAATGGACTGTCGGCGAGCAGCGGCCAACCGTTCATCACCCAGCGTCGGATCCCCGCTGCCCAGGACCACGAGGTCTTTCCCGCGAATGGCGAAGTGGGTTCGGAATTCGTAGTCGGCGCCGAGGTTGTCGATCGCCGCCGCCATGACCACCAGCTTCATGTTGCTGGCGGGAATCAGGGGTTGATGGCCCCGGTGATCGTAGAGCACCCGCCCAGTGGGCAGTTCCACTACCCGTCCCCCGAAGCGGGCCTTGGCCTGTTTGCGGTTGAGCAGGATCTGGTCAAGCCGTTGGGTCAGTCGGGCTTCGGCGGTGGCCTCGTCGCTCCGCGCGGTGGAGAGCGGGCCGCCCAACAAGATCGCCCAGCAAAGGACCGAGGCCATTCGTCGGTGAATGAAACGGCGACACTTCCATGTGTCAGAGAGGACAGTCTCCATGGCCGCGGATTCTAGGGCCGTGTTGCTGGGCTGCAAGCTTTGACTCCGCCGGGCCGCGACCCTAAACTTATTCGGGAGCGAGGTTGTCCGTGCAGATATCGGTCTGTGGAACGCCCTTCGGCGGCCATCGCGGCCGAGGAGCACACCGCGCGGACGACTCCTTGAGTCAGGCCTTGCGGGGGTCGCCGCTGCCATGAGCCGAAGCACTTGCTGAGAGCCTCGTTCCCCTGGTGCGGAGGCGGGAACACTCAATGTCCGGGCCTGTCGAAACCAACAACCGGAAGGTGCTCGTGGTGTCGGACGCGGACGACGACGGCCTTCATCATTACGTCGAGACGTTGGTCGCCGCCGGTTTCGTGGTCGAGCCAGTTCGTGATGTCTACTCGGCCATGGCCCATCTGGTGCTCAACAAGGGCGGCAGTCATGTGCTGCTCGATGTCCGGACGATGGATGATCGCGAGCTGACTTTTCCGCGGGCGGTGAACCGCTACTTCCCCTCCGTCCAGATCGCCGTGCCGAACCTGCCGGAGACGGCGCGACGCTTATCGGCCAACGCGGAATCATTTCGGATCGCGGACGCGGCGGAACTTGTCGAAGCATGGTCCCGCCGACCGGCGGTTTCCCCGGCGACCCCGCCGGGCAGTCAGGCCGGTCCGCAGGATGGTTCCGGCGCGGCGGCGTCCGCTCGCTTGTCGTCGGCGTTGTCCACCGACACTTCTGGGGAAACGACCGAAGGCCAGCCGTCGCTGCATGACGCGGTGCGTGCCCGCATGGCCGGATCGGAGGCCATCGGCGTGCGGCGTTCTCCGCCCAGAACACCGCCGGGTTCAGCGGCGCTCAAATCATCGTCGAGCGGGGCTCCGCCCAACCTCTCGCCGATGAACCTCTCGGCGGAGGAGATGGAGGCGCTGCTGGAGGATGAGCCGGCCGCCACCGCGGACGAGCCGCCCCGTGCCGGAGAACCACCAGGAGAATCCCCATGACCGGCCCTTCGCCTGCCGCCGACGCTCGGTTGCTGGTCATCGGCGATCTTGAACGGCTGGGCCCGATCGTGCGGCAGTGTTTCGCGCCGCACCCGATCATCGGCGTGCGGAGTTACCTCGCCGGCCTGGCGGAACTGCCGCGGTCTCCCACGCGGGCCGTGCTGGTCGCGCACGATCCGACCTGCCGGAAGCTGGATGCCGCGATGCAGGCCATCCGCCGCGTGGCGGGCGACATTCCGGTGATCTACTGCTGCGACCCGGCCGCGGAACCGATCGCTCGACGGCTCACCGCTTGCGGGGCCACCGATTATGTGATCTTCCCTCCCGAAGCGGCGGAGTTGGAGCGGCTCCTGCGAATCCCGACGCGTCGAACCCGCGAGCGGTGGGTGGAGACGCCCGCCGTCGCTCCCGTGCCTTCGGCGGAGGAGTTGGCGCGGCTGGCGGACATCCTGCCCCGGCTGACGGTTGGTGATGTCCGCAGCATGGATTCCATGGCGGCGCTGATTTGCGCCGCCCTGGGCGCGGAGCATGCCACCGTGATTCTGGACGGGCGAACGGGGCAGGCGGGGCGTCTGACCGACGGACCGGACGAATGCACGCTGCTCGAAACCATTGCCGACGAGGGCCGCCCGCTGGGCCAGATCCGTGTTGGGCCAAGCCGCCGCGGAGCCTACACACATGAAGATACCGCGAAACTCCGCCATTACGCCGTCCTCTTCGGCCGCATGCTGCTCGGCTCCCGCCGGGCGGCGGAGTGGCGGAGGCTGGCGATGACGGATGATCTGACCGGTCTTCCCAATCGCCGCCGTCTCATGGAGTTCCTGGCCGAGAAGCTCCCCAAGGCCTTGCAGACCCGCTCCACCGTCACCGCGCTCTACTTCGACATCGATGATTTCAAACGCTACAACGACACCTACGGCCATGAAGCGGGCGACGAGATCCTTCGCGACGTCGGACAGTTGTTCGTCAAGTGCTGTCGCGAGACGGACATGGTCGCCCGCTACGGGGGGGATGAGTTCGTCGTCGTTTTTTACGACTCCGAAGGGCCGCGGACGTTGGGGTCTCGACACCCGGAAGACGTGATTACCGTCGTCAAGAGGTTTCGAGAGGCGCTGGGTAAGCACACGTTTCATCGCCTGGGTCCCGAGGCGACGGGCCATCTCACGATCAGTGGCGGGATCGCCCACTTCCCCTGGGACGCGGCGACGGCCGAAGCTCTGATCCAGAGTGCGGATCGGGGCCTGCTTCAGGCCAAGGCGGCGGGCAAGAATCGTTTCTGGCTGATAGGGGATGGGGATGTCGTAGAATAGCGACTCACAAAGTCGCCTTTGTGCCCTGCTCCGCATCTCGGCCGAGGCCCGATATGGTCGGAGGTTCTGATGCCGGCCCCAGCGCGAAAATAGCTTTGCCCCGGAGGATGATAACGTTAAAATGGATACGGAGTGACATTGTTCAGTTGCCCCGCCGCCTCTGCTTGGGGTCCGTGAGAAGGGTTCACTATGTCGGTAGAAACGACGCGGCCGGCAATCTCCCCCGATATCGTGCGGCAGCATCTGGAGAAAGCGGCGCAGGGTCTGGCAGCCTGTCGGGCTGATGGACTCTTCGTCTTTCGCAACACCAATATCCTGGCGCTGTGCGGAGTGCCACTGGGTCCCTCCGATCGTCTGGTCTGCGGTCTGGTCAATGCGGATCAGCGGGTTGCTTTCGTGGTGCCCGCCTTCGAGGCGTCGATCGCTGACAATCTGCCGGAAGGCGGGGAGGTTTTTGCCTGGGAGGAGCACCAGGACCCCTACAGCACCGTGGCCGCCGCCGCCCAATGGCTGGGCATTGCCGAAGGCCGCATTCTCATTGACCGCTACACCTGGATCGAGACGCTCGAAGCACTGAAGCGGAACCTGCCGCGGGCCACGCTGAAGCTCGATCGTGGGTTGATCGAACGCATCCGCTTGATCAAGACCTCGGAGGAGTTGGAAGCCGTCCGGGCCGCGTGTCACGACACCGGGCGAATCTACCCGCTGATCTCGCGGCTGCTGCGGGCCGGCATCACCGAGCTGGACCTGCATCGCGAAGTGCATCATCACCTGACCCGCGCCGGCCTGACGCCGGACTGCATCCTGATCCAGGGCGGCGAGAGCGCGGCGATTCCCCACCAATCCGCCGGACCACGTCTCCTGCAAATGGGCGACGCGGTGATCGTGGACTACGTCGGGGTCCGGGAAAGCTACCACGGCGACATGACCCGCACCTACGCCCTCGGGCAGCCCGCCGAGGACGTGATTCAGGCTTACGCCGTGGTGCGGAACGCCCAGAAGGCGGCGCGGCTCGCGGTGCAGCCGGGCGCGACCTGCGACTCGATCGACCGGGCGGCCCGCGCGGTCATCGAGAGCGCCGGCCTGGGCGAGTACTTCGTCCATCGGCTCGGACACGGCATTGGTCTCGACGGGCACGAGCCGCCTTATCTCGTGGCGGGGAACTCGCAGCGGCTGGAGCCGGGCATGTGCGTCACCATTGAGCCGGGCGTGTACGTCCCCGGCCGGTTCGGCATCCGCATCGAGGACACGATCGCCGTGACGCCGGACGGTTGCGTGGTGTTGAGCGACACGATCCCCACCGATGTCTCGGAGATCTTCGGCTGAGGCGGGCCGAGGCGGGGCCCTTGCGGCAGGCGGCGAAGCGGCCTTACCCCGACTTGAGGAACCGGCCTGCTCCCGGCTTGACGGTCCGGCCGCGGCAGGCTATAAATGATCCCAGCGTTCGCCGCGGCGCAAGCCGGGCGGCGGGCAGCGCGACTAGCTCAATTGGCAGAGCGGCTGGCTCTTAACCAGTAGGTTCGGGGTTCGATTCCCTGGTCGCGCAATATCGCAGCACGTCGCTTCCGCTCGCTCCGATTCGCATTTCACCCTTATTTTACGGGCCTTTTGTGAAGGTGTCTCAGCGGTGTCACCGTCGCGCCGCGTCGCACCGGCTCGCACCGCCCCGGAGTCTTTTCGCGCGGCATAAGGTGGGGGATAAGGTGAGACCGGTAGACGGTAGACGCCCCCCGTCACGTCGCCGGTGGTCCCCTCACGCAACGCCGCGGCCTTCTGCCGCCCTTCGGTCGTCGGGGGCTCCAGACCCGCCAAAGCCGCCGCCAGGTCGCTTAGCCGGACGTGGGCGTAGCGGCCGATGGTCAGGGTGGGGGTTGCGTGCCTGGCGAGTTCCTGGCAAACCTTCACCGATGCCCCGCTTTGAACCAGGCGGCTGATATAAGTGTGCCGGGTGGCGTGAAAGTCCAGCACCCGCCCCGCTGCATCCACCTCCGCCAGAAAGTCGGAGTCCCGTCGCCGACGCCGCTCGCCCGGGTCCGCGGTTTCCCGGATCCACGCCGCCCGCGCCCGCCGCAGGTCAACACGGAACATCGCCGCGGCCTTCTCCGGCCAGCGGCCCGGCCAGACAGGGCGACCCGGCGGCCGGGCGGCCAGCCAGGGCCGCAAGGTCATGGCAAGCGTTCGCGGGATCGGCTGCACGTCGGTTCGTCGATGCTTGGAGCAGGCGGCCTGCACCGTGATGGTCGGCGGGTCGCCCGCCAGGTCGAAGGATTCCGGCGTCAGGCTTCGCAGCTCGGCGGCCCTCAGGCCGCTGTTCAAAGCGACCGCGTAAAGCACAGCGCGATCTTCGCCGGACAGCCCCCGAACGGGCCCGCCCGTGCGTGCGGCCTGCATAAGCCAGCGCTCCTCGTCGGGGGCGAGGTCCCGGCGAACTCGCCTCACGTCGGCGGCCTGGTTCCAGCCCTTGAGGTGCTTCAGCGGGTCCTCGCTCAATCGCCCCGTCGCCGCCATCCACGCGCTGAACTGCTTTGCCGCCCGCAACGTCATGTTGCGAGTCTTGGCGCTCGCCCCCCGCTCGCGGCGGGCGGCGATGTGCTCGTAGACCCTGCTCGCGTTGAGGTCCCGGCTCGTGGTGATGCCCAGCGCGGAAATCATCGAGGCGAGATACCCGATGGTCTGTTTGCGGTGTTTCTCGGTCACGCCCTTGGCCTGTAGCACCCGGTCGTAGTCGGCCAGGTGGTCCGCGAGCGGGCGCGCGGCCTGCTTCGCTTTCGCCTCCGCGTCGGGCGGAAGGATGCCCCGCCGGCGGAGCGACTCGTCGGACAAGTTCCGCGCGAGAATCTGGCCCGCGGCGGCTTTGTCGGTGGTGCCCGTGCTGACCTCCCGTCGCCGCCCGGCATGATCCGTCCACCGCGCGATCCACGGGCCGCCGGGCGCGCGGCGGAACAGGGTCCCGGTCCCGCGTGAACGCCTTGCCTTTCTGGTGGTCATGCCCTTTTGCCCTTCCGTTTCCGCGCCGGTCGCAGCACGATCTCGAGCCCCAGTGCGGCGGCGATCTTTTCCGCGGAGCTGCACCGCAGGCCGCCGCCGTGCCACCACTGCTGGATCGCCGCGACGGGAATGCCGGTCTCGCGCCAGAGGCGATAGCAGGTCACCTTTCGATCTCGCGCCGCTTGTCGAAGCTGTTCGGGGATGCTCATATCCTCACCATATCACAAAGAAGGTCGACCGTCAAGGTGATATTTTGGTTTTTTTTTTTTTTTTCGCCGCCTCGCGCCACACCGCCGCGCCGCCCCCCGCCTCGCCGCCGGGTTCCAGCCGTCGCGCTTGCGGGCCAGGTCCGCGAGCGGGCGGGCAACGACGCGGCATCGCCGGCCGTGGGCCACGCCGCAGCGTCAACCGGCGGGGGTTCCGGGGCGGCGAGCTGGACGCTTACCAGCTCGGCCCCGGGGAACCATGCGCTTGATGGGTTCGACGGCGGCCCGCATGTCGGCCGGGGCGTCCGCGAGCATCCGGGCTTCGGCGGCGGTGTCGGCGAGCAGCGCCCGCAAACCAGATTCCGTTGTCCGTTGATCGCCAACATCCGGCACCCCCTCTCGTGTCTCAAGACCGGGCGCTCACCGGCGGTGCCTTGATGGGTCCGATAAGTCGAACAAAGCCTCGCCCGGGTGGGCCGCCGCGAGCGGGCCGGGATCGTCGATTTCATGACACTCAAATACCACGTCAAGGGGGGGGTCACCGAAGATGCCAAGTTCCTCCTTAGAACTTGGCATCTTGGCATCTTCGCTTGACGAGTGGGGGACTTGACTTTCTAAAACCCTGTTTTTGATAGCGCCAGCCGAAGGTGCCAAGATGCCAAGATAATCATCTTTAGTGGGAGAACTTGGCACCTTCGGTGCTAAGTCGCAAAGGGCCCAGAGCCACCCCCCGGCGAACCGATTTTTCCACCTTCGCACCCGCAGCGTGTCCGCCGCCCTGTGAATCGTTCGCCAACCGAATCCGCCTTCGCGAGCCTCGGTTTTGATGAGCGCCGCGTCCACCGGCCCGGCGGCGAGCCGTTCGCGAAGCCAGGCAACGGCCGCGAGGCGGGCCTCCGGCTCCGGCCCCGGCCTCTGCGCGCCGTTTTCCGCGGCGAGGATTTCGTTGGCAGTCACGCTGACCCGCCCGGGTTCCCAGACGATTGCCGGGGGCTCGCCCCGAATTCGGAAGGCAAGGCCGTCCTGCTCCGCGGCCAAGTTGGCCTTTCCGGCCAAGAGTAACCTTTTGAGTTTGTCCTGCGGGTCGCGGGCCAGGTGCCAGACGGCCCGTGCGATACCGGTGAAAGCGCGAGAGCCCAGGGCTAAGTCATCGGCGACGGTTCCCGCAGCTTTTCGCCGATGGGCGACGACCAACACGGCGGCCCCGTGCCGCTCCGCAATCGCCGCCACCGGGGCAAGTACGGCCCGTACTTCGTTGTCACGGTGGGCGTCGGTCGCGCCGCCGAGAAAACTCCCAATGGGATCTATGATGATGAGCCGGCAATTCGGCAGCCCCCTAAGGGCCTGCTCCAGCACGCCCACGTCGGCGAGTGTGAATGGAACTTCGCGGTTTTCCCCTCGCTCGTTTCGCCGCACGGTTCGCAGCAGGTGGACTCGCTCGGCGTTCGCCCCGGCCGCGTCCAGCCGCGGCCGGATCGTATCGTGTGGGTCGTCCTCCCCCGTGATGAACAGCGCGTCGCCGCAGCCGCAGGGGGCGCCGTCCGGCCAGGGGCGGCCCGTGGAAACCCGGGCGGCCATGTCAACGGATAGGTACGATTTGCCCTCGCCGGGCCGGCCGACCAGCAGGGTGATTCGTCCCAGCGGGATGCGGTGATGCCACAGCCATGACACATCCCGCGGCTCGATCTCGGCGAAGCGCACGACGACCGGCGAGCCGCCGGCATGGGGCGCCTCATGCGGCTCCCGCGGCGCCGGCCGCACCTCGTGCGGCGCCCGCGGCGTCCCGTTCCGCGCCGCCGATTCGACAGCGCGGGAAAGCTCGTCTTCGGGCAGTGGCGGCGCGTTCCTTGCGTTCCACTGGCGCACCAGGGCAAGAACCTGCGGCGTTGTCAGCCGCAGCGCGCCGGCCCGAAAGGCCAGTAGGTGTCCGGCGAGATTAAACGCCGCGGTGTTCCGTTCCCCCTCCGCCGCCGGTGCCGCGCGCTCGGCATAGCGGGAGGCCGCGGCGAGCAGGCGCGCGGCTTCCGCGCCGTTCCCGCCCGGCACGGCCGGCTCGGTTTGTAGGTGCCGTGCTGGTGACACCACCAGCGCGTGTAGCCACGTCGGCAGCTCCGCCGGGCGGATATCGAACGGTGCGCGCCCTTCCCGCCAGTGATATGAGCCCCCGGTGGCCTGATCTGAAGGCGGCGCGACAACGTAACCCCCATCGCCACGCACGTCGATTCCGGGCCGCAAGTTCGAGCGATTGCGGACCGTGCCGCCGGGATGCTTGAAGACCAGGTGTCGCCCGCCGCCGCCGGTGAGCGCTTCAACGGTCGCGGGCAGCTCGCCGTGGACGCGCACCAACTCGGCCAGCGAGTTATCCCCGCCGTGCCGCGTGTCCACGTCGATGGCGACAATGCCGGCCGTCGCGCCGGTAACGACGCCGACGTTCGCCTCCGGCCACCGCCCCCACCAGCTGGTGATTTGGCCGGCTTCGGTGGAGGCGTCCTTCAACCCGTGCGGCGAGCGCGGGTGTTTCCCCGGGGAGCCGCATTCGGCCCGCTTACAGGTGCAAGCGCCGTTTTCGATGTTGTGCAGAGGTAGCACCGGCCAGCCGAGCTCGTCGGCATACCAAGTGGCGGCCCTGGCTTTTTCCGTCGTCATCGCTCCGCCCCCTTGCCCGCCTGCTCCGACAGCCATTGCCGCAGCGCGTCGACGGGGTAAATCACCACGCGACCCAAACGCACGCAAGGAATTACGCCGCGATTGGTCATGCTCCACAGAAGCCGCGTGCCGATGCCCAGTGCCTGAGCCGCCTCCCGGGGGCGCAGGGCAAGACGCAACGCATCTGCGGCGGCGGGGGGGATCTCATTCATCGGACACCCCCCTCCGGCGCCGCGTGTAGGTCACCCGAACGCCCAGCGCGGCGAGAGCTCGCCGCGCCCGCGCGGCCGTTTCAAAGTCCTGCGTTCGACGGGCGTGTTCCAGGACGACAAACCATGCCACGGGTGACCCGCCCAGCTTGAGGTCTGCCTTCGTTTTTTGCTTCATTGGCATTTCGCTACTCCGTCTGACGGCCGCCGTGTGCGGGCCTCTATAAATGGGCCGGGGTAACAGGCGGGTAACCGGCGAAATGCAAAAAAGGCCCGTCAATGCGGGCCGAAATGTGATTTCAGGGTAACCGAAAAGGTAGCGCACCCGGTCAGTCAGCGTCCGACCAGGCCTCCAGCCCCGCGCCGGGGGCCTTGCCCCCCCGGGGCAGGCCGCCCCGGCCACGCCGGATCGCCTCCCGGGCAGTGATGTAGGTCTTCCAGCGATATAGGCTCTTGACGTGGCACCCCGCGGCTCTGGCGATTTCTTCGTCGGTCCAGTCGGGGTGCTCCGCCAGCGCCGCCAGGGCCAGGGCCTGCTTGCCCAGCCGCCCGGCGGGCGGGGCCGGTGCGTCGCCGGATTCCCCAACGTCGGATTTTCCAACATTCACCCCCGCCTCATCAGGGGATTTTGCAACGTTGGATTCCACCCCGTTCCGGCGGGCGGCTTCGGCGTCCAGCTCGTCGGCCAGCGATATGACGAAATCCACAACCTCGCCCGGCGTCGGCAAGGGCCGCCCGGCGATCGGCTCGTACCGATCGCGGAGCCGTTGCCAACCCGCCGCGTCCCGGCGCGAGGGGGGCGGCGAGCCGGTGAGCCGGTGGAAGATCGCTAGCTGCCTGTGGTCGGCCTGCATCGCTTCATTGATCAGGCGGGCCGTTAGATCGTCGAAGTTCGCGGCGGCGAGGTGGATTTTGGACATGGCGATCCCTGTGTCGGCCTGCCAGCCCCGCGGGTCAGGGATCGGAACCCGCAGGGCCGCAGGCGGGCCGGGAGCGACCCGGCGTCAGAGATTACCGAGACAGCCGCCCCGGTGTCAACAATTGCGTAATATTACCCAATTTCGGATATAGCTAGGTTCTCCGTGGGGTTTGTTCGAAGACCCCGCCCGCGAAAGCCGAAATTTCGACGTGGCTTATACGATCGAGGCGGGTGTTTTCGACGGGTCAGAGCGTATTGACATTGACAGAACTCAAAATTTCCTAAGGTTTTTTGACTTTTGTCAGTACGCGGGGCCGTTGACCGCCCGGGGGGGCGGGGGCCGGGCCGCTGGGACCCGGCCCCGTGCGGCGCCCGCGATTGTGGAATCCGTCAGTCAGTCGTTACGAGATAATCTGGACTCGCGTCGTATTCCTCGGCGGTGAGGTCCCAAACGTCGCGTCCCGTGTCGACCAGCACGGCGACGATAAAATTTCCCCAGCCCGGGCGTTCATCAATGAAGACTCCGCCGAAGGTCTCTTCGACCCGCCATAGGCGATCTTCGAATACCACCGTATCTCCCACCCCTGGAAGGCCGCGGCCCCGTTCGTAAATCCGCACACTAAGTTTCCGCATGGCGATGATCCCTTTTGTGAAAGTTCACGGGGCCATCAATTCCGCCGCGACCCGCGCCGCCTCCGCGACGGCGGAGGCCGCCTCGTCCTGAAGGACGGCGCCCCGGCGGGTCAATTCTTCGATTTCG
Source organism: uncultured Planctomycetaceae bacterium (assembly GCA_964572385.1). Classification (GTDB taxonomy): domain Bacteria; phylum Planctomycetota; class Phycisphaerae; order UBA1845; family UTPLA1; genus CAZNFM01. The sequence goes on from CAZNFM010000030.1 coordinate 36,310, forward strand.
CCCTCCAGCCGCTTCACGTCCGTCCTGCAAGAGTGAATCACGTCAACGGATAACGGGATTCGCCCTTCAAGTTCGGCGATCCGCTGGCGCAGCCGGGTGATTTCGTTCTCGCGTTTCTCAATCTCCGCTTGGGCCTCCCGCCGCCGGTGCTCGGCGTCGGCCGCCTTCCGCTCGGCGGCGAGCCGCCGCGCGAGCCGCTCATCGCCCGGCGGGATACGCGTCAGCAAAGTTTGCTTTGCCCGTGCGTCGCCGCCCATGAGTTCAATCGCGCGCAGTTCTTCCAGGGGGCCGCGCGTTCTGGCCTCGTACGCCGCCCTCGCCCTGGCAAGCTCTGCGTCGGCTTCACCGATGATCTGTCGTAGCTCGCCCGCGCGCTCCTGCGCCGCCTTGGCGGCATCCAGCTCGGCGGCGGCGGCGATCCGCTCGCGCAGGATGCCAACCCCCGATTCCAGGTCGGCGACAGTTGCGCCGCAGTCCCGCAGGGTTTTCTCGCAGTCCGCGGCGGTGGGCGGCGGGCCGTCCAGCCCGGCGACCCGGCGAGCCAGCTTGAGAAGCCTTGCCGGTCTCTCGGCCTCCCTCTCTTTGAGTGTGCTTAAAACGTCCATGCCATTCCCTTTTTGATAGTGTACACTGTTTTTCCAACGCCGCCGTCGGCGTTGAGACTACAAATTCGGTACATCGGCGGTCCCGGCGGGATTGCTCGCAATTCGCGGGGATTGTCCAAAAGGTGGAGCCGCTGTGCGGCGGCCGCCGGCGAAGAAAACCGCTCGATGATACGGTCGCGGCCGTCGGGGCCGCGTTTCACGATGGCGTATGCGTGCATGTTTGACGGTCTCCATCACTCATGGTGGCCACCGGCGGCGTTGTGCCTTCTGTTGGCGCATTCGCGTCGGCTTCGGGGTCCGGCCCCGCCGTCGGCGCGATCGGGGGCGGGTTCCCGGCAATCCATATGTGGCCCATGTGCGGGCGGAACGGCCCCCAGAAGGTCCGCGGCGGCGAGAGGCGAGCCGCGGCGTCCTGAAGTCCCGCCGTTTCCAATTCTTCCAGCCGCCTCCTGGCCGCGTCGGGGTCCGCGTCGGGAATGACATATGTGTGATACGGCGTGAGCAGCATAATCGCCACGGCGACGTAAATGTCATCATCATCAAATCCGCTCAGGCCGGCGCGGCGGGGGCAGTGCAACACAATCAGCCGGGGTGTCCTGATTCGCAGCGGCAGCGTCGGAGTTGCGTCGAAGTCCCAGAGCAAGGCGGCGACACAGGGGACGTTGCGCCGCAGCGTCTTTCCGGGCTTGTGTGGAATTGTCAGAGACTCGCGGACCGTGCTTGTGTTACAACGAAACATGAGTTGAACTCTCGTTTGCCGCCTTGACCATTGCCAGGATGCCCGCGCGAACCGCCGCGGCAAGTTTCGGCCAAGCGGCGGCCACTGGAAGAAGCTCTCCCCCGGGCGGCTCTCCGGAGAGCAGTGCGGTCGTGGTCTGCATGTCTGGGTCGCAACAAGCGGAGCCGATCAGGAGAAGGATGCTCAGGCGGACGCTCACGGGCAGGCGGCCCCACGCTTCGCGGAGCTCTTCGGGCCCATGTCCTTCGCCGGGGTCATATGGCCCGACCATGGCCAGGGCAGCGCGGCGAGCAGCGCCGGCGACGTGCGGCCAGGCGGCCTCGATGAACTGCAGGGCCAGCTCGGCCGACACGCCGAGCGGATCATCGGATCCGTTAGTCATGGTTTTTTCTCCTTGTGGTCTTTGAGTCCGGCGAGCATCAAAAGCGCCCGCCGGATCGAATCAGGCAGACCGGGCCAGGCGGCCACGACGGCTTGCAGGGCCGGGTCGGTTGTCAAGGTGGGGGATAAGGTGTCATCGGGAAGCGAGCATCCATAAGGTGTTGTAGGGCAGGCGGTTATGGATGTTGGCGGCTGGCTCTTAACCAGTAGGTTCGGGGTTCGATTCCCTGGTCGCGCAATATCCCCTTTTGATTGGTGCGAAGGTCGCGAACGGGCTGCTGGGCGGTGATCATTCTCCAGTCGGCCGTGTCGGCGTCCATTTCTCCCGTGGCCGGCTTTCTTCTCTCGTGATTGCGGCTTTTCCGCACGCGGAGGCCGTTCGTCCGCGAGCGGTCCTGGCTGGATCATGGACACTTGCGACCCGGCCGGTGACCTGTTTGGATCGGTCGACGATCACGACGCCATAACCACCGCCGATGCCACTGGAAGAATTGAGGACGCCGGTTCGCCGAAGGCTCGGCAACCTACGCGGCAGACGACAAGCGTTGCGTTCCGCAGCGGGCGGGACGGCTGCCCTACGCGGAACCCAGCTTATTCTCCGGCACCGGTTCCCCACGCGGTTCGCCGTCCCGTTCCACCGGCGGGTGCAGCGAGACCGCCCAGGCCCAGCCGGCCAGCAGCAGCGGGCGGTACTCCCACAGCATGTCCGTGCCCGGGGCCGCCAGCACCGCCAGCAGCCCGATCGCCAGCCCGCGGCCCGACGGCGAACCCGTCAGACGGGGCCGCAGCAGTTCGAAGACCGGCACGAGTAGCAGGATGTATGAGTAGTCCTTCATCCGCGGGGCGACCAGGGCGTAGCCGCACAGCCCCAGATACACCGCCCAACGCGGATCGCGGACGCGGCGGATCGCCCAGACCGTTACCGCCGCGATCACCGCCGCCACCGCCGCGTACACCGGCAGGGCGAGGTCGGCCGCCCGCCGGCCCTGGAGCAGCGGCAAGGCCGGCTGGGCCGCCTGGATCAGGTCCTCCACCAAGGCCCGCAGGCAGGGGTTTAGCGGGCTGCCCGGTTCGGTCATCCCGACCCGCCACTGCAAATCGAGGTAGTAGCGGGCCTCGGCGGGATAGGCCAGCCCGACGGCCAGGGCGATCAGCCCGCAGGCGGCGGCCGCGCCGAGGAGCCAGCGGCCGCGGTGGGGGACGTCGGCCGCCAGCACCAGGGCCAGCAGGGCCAGCGGCAGGATCTTGGCCTGCCCGGCCAGGATGATCAGCGTCACGAAGACCAGCGGCCGACGCCGCAGCAGGGCGTACAGCCCGAACCAGATCAGGGCCTGCTCAAAGATGGAGATGTTGCCGACCACCAGGTCGCGGGCCAGCGCCGCGTTGAAGCCGAGGGCGGCGAAGGCGAGGAACCAGCCGCGAAAACCGGCCGGGATGAAGACTCTCAGCCAAAGCGTCAGCAGGGCCGCGAGGACCGCCAGCTTCGCCGCCAGGAAGACCTGCTTGGAGAGCTGGAGGTCGTCGTAGTAGAAGAGGCGGAAGAAAGGCAGGACGTGCGGCGGGTAGTTCAGGTGGTGCACCGCGCCGCCCGCCGCCCGGACGAGCTGGGCGTGGTCCCAGGGGTTGCCGCCCGCGTCACGGACCTTCAGGGCGTAGTAATAGACCTCGAAGTCCCACTGCCCCGCGGGCGTGGCCAGCTCGTCCAGCCCGGCCCGCAGGAGGGCGTAAGCGCAGACCCCGGTGACCAGCAACGCCGCGAGGATGCGGAGCAGGGAAGGATCCGCGGTGGCGGCGGGACGAATCGGCTCGACCGGGGCGGCCATGCGGGCATCATAGCGAGGGCGTGGCGGGTCGCCCAAGGCCCGCGGAGGGGTTATGCTGCTCGCGGGAGTCGCACCGTGCCGCCCAGCCTGCCCGCAGTCGATTCACCCGGATCCCGCTCCGCCTGGCAGAAGGTCGGGTTGGTAGTCGGGTTGCTTGGGCTGCTGGTGCTCGTGGTCGTGCCGGTTTTCCCCGCGTTCGCGGAGCAGGCGGCGGTCCGCACCGGCCTGCCCGCCGACCACCCTGAGGCCCGCGCGGTGGCGGCCGGGATGCAGGCCACGCTCGCGGTGCTGTGGATCATGGTCGTGTGGTGGGTGACGGAAGCGGCGCCGATTCCGATCACCGCGTTGCTGCCCGGTTTCCTGCTGCCGCTGCTGCACGTGACCGGCTGGCAGGACGGGCGACCGGCCCCGTTCGACGCCCGGGCGGCGCTGTCCTCCTTCGCCAACCCGGTCATCTACCTGTTCCTGGCGGGTTTCCTGCTGGCGGGGGCCTTGCGCAAGTGCGGCCTGGACCGGCGGCTCACCCTGCTCCTTCTTAGCCGGCGGCGGCTGATGCGCGGGCCGGGGACGATCCTCCTCGTGGTCATGCTGCTGACCGCCGCGCTGTCGATGTGGATGTCGAACACGGCCATCACGGCAATGATGCTGCCGATCGCGACCACGATCCTGCTCCAGCTCCGGCAGGAACCCGGGCGATCGCCGTTCGGGGCGGCCTTGCTCCTCGGCGTGGCCTGGGCGGCATCCATCGGCGGGCTGGCCACGATCATCGGGACGCCGCCGAACGGCATCGTGGTGGGGATCCTGCGTCAGCAGGGGCTGGCCACGTTCGATTTCGTCGGCTGGATGAAGATCGGCGGCCCGCTGGCGGCGGTGCTGCTGGCCGCGGCCTGGGCGGTGCTGATGCTGCGGCATCGGCCGAGGCTCGGCGACACCTCGGCCGGGTTGGCGGCGGTGCGGGCGGAACGCGGCCGCCTCGGCCGCATGACCGTCGATGAGGCGGCGACGCTGGCGGCCTGCGGGTTGGTCGTGGGTCTCTGGGTGACGCAGCCGTTCTGGAAGCACCTGCTGCCGGCGGAGGTCTGTCGGCGGCTGGAGCGCTTCGACGTCGAGGTGATCGGGCTGTTGGGGGCCGTGCTGCTCTTCATCGTGCCGCTGGAGCGGCGAACCTGGCGCACCGTGCTGACCTGGCAGGACGCCCGCTACGTCGAATGGGGCACGCTCATCCTCTTCGGCGGCGGCCTCGCCCTCTCCGACGCGATGTTCCGCACCGGCCTGACCGACGCGATCGCCCAGGCGTTTGTGACCTGGATCGGGCGGCCGGGGCCGTGGGTCAGCCTGACCTTGATCGTATTGCTGGTCGACTTCCTGACCGAGGTGACCAGCAATACGGCCGTCGCCTCGATGATGACCCCGGTGCTGATCGGGCTGGCCCCCGAGCTGGGCCTGCCGCCGGTCACTTTGGTGGTCGCGGCGGGGCTGGCTTCCTCGCTGGCCTTCATGCTGCCGGTGGCCACGCCGCCGAACGCGCTGGTGTATGGCTCGGGCTACGTGACCATCGGGCAGATGGCCCGGGCAGGGTTCCTGATGAATCTGCTCGGCTGTGCGGTCGTGGCCCTGGGGCTTTACTACGTCAGCGGGCGACTGCTCGGCGCCGTGCCGTGGTGACGCGGAGGGAATCGGTGGCAGGGGGGTTCTGGCAATGACGGGCTGGTTTCGTTAAATTGTCGCGTTCCGGCGGCGATCGAAGCCCCCGTCGAGCGGGCCGCCGCCGCGGGTGAAATCGGCTGACGCACGCCGTGTTCGGCGCGCCGGCCGCGGTTGCGAGCGAGGAGCACATGACCAAGGACGTCTTCGTTTTCGTCGAGCAGCGTGAGGGGGTCGTTCTGCCCGCGGGCCTGCAAAGCCTGACCGCGGGGGCCGCATTGGCCGCCAAGACCGGCGGTCGCCTGCTGGCCGGGCTGATCGGGCAGGGCCTGGAGTCCGCCGCGGCCGCGGTGGAGAAGGCCGGCGTTGCGGTGCTGTATGTCGCGGACGCCGCCCCTCTGGCGAAGTACAACCCGCTGACCTACACCCGCGCCCTGGCGGCGATGATCAAGCAGGCGGATCCTCAGATCGTCCTGCTGGCGGCGTCCTTCATGGGCCGCGACCTGGCGCCGCGCGTGGCCGTCCGCGTCGATGCGGGGTTGGCCACCGACTGCATGGAACTGGATCTCGATGCCTCCGGCACGCTGGTCGTGCGGCGGTCCATCTACGCCGGCAAGGCGACGGCCAAGGCCCGCTTCAATCCGGCCAAGGTGCAGATGGCCTCCGTGCGGCCGAATACGTTTGCCGCGCCGGCGGCCGGCGGGGCCGCGGCCCAGCGGCAGACAGTGGCCCTGGCCGCGGACGACGGCGACGCCCGGCAGGTGACCAAGGAGATCGCCCGCACCGGCGGCGGCGAAAAGGACGTTACCGAGGCGGCGATCGTGGTGAGCGGAGGTCGCAGCCTGAAGAGCGCCGAGAACTTCAAGATCATCGCCGACCTGGCCCACGCGCTGGATGGGGCCGTCGGCGCCAGCCGCGCCGCCTGCGACGCGGGCTATCAGCCGCACTCGCGGCAGGTCGGCCTGACGGGCAAGACCGTCACGCCGCAGCTCTACATCGCCTGCGGCATCAGCGGGGCGATTCAGCATTTGGCCGGCATGCGCGGCAGCCGTCGCATCGTGGCCATCAACTCCGATCCGGAGGCCCCGATCTTCAAGGTGGCCGACTACGGCATCGTGGGCGATCTGTTTCAGGTCGTGCCGCTGCTGACGGAGGAGATCAAGCGGGCGAAGGCCGGCTGATTCGGCGAGAGGACCGCTCCGCCGTTGCCGGGCGTGGCTCGATCGCTTGCGTCCGTCGCGGCGCAAGCTGACGATAGCCCGCCATGAGCCGGTCCGCGTCCTGGTGTCTGATCGCCCTGGTGCTGCTGGCCAACGTTCTGGGCACGCTTTGCTACAGCGGCGCCGGGCCGGTGGACGAGGCCTCCCGCACCTACGCCACGCCGCTCGGTCGCTTCCTGAACGGCGTCTTCGACCTTTTGACCCTGCCCGTCGCGACCCGCGGGATCGCGGACATTCGCGACATCGCTCTGCTGCTGCCGTTCGGTCTGGCGGGTCTGGTCCTGCTGATCGCCCGCCCGCCCGACCCGCCGACGGCGTTGCCTCTCAGCCAATCAATTCGCTGGCTGGTCGCCTGCGGCGGGGCGGTGGTCCTCCTGTCGTTGCTGTCCGCGGCGGCTAATCAGACTTTCGACCTATCCTGGGGGTGGATCGTGCGCACCCTGGCGGGCGTGGCGTGGGCGGTGCTGCTCGCCCGGTATTTCGAGGTGTGGGCCTGCCGCCGCACACTGGTGGGTCTGCTGGTTCTCGCGGCGTTGGGCATGGCTCTGACCGTGGCCGAGCGGGCGGACAGCGGTTTCGCCCACTTCCGCCGCCCGCTCGGACCGATCACGGTGACCGCCGCGTTGGCCGCCGTGTGGGCGAGTGCCGCCGTCGGGTATCTTGTCGGCCGACTCCCCGATTGGGGGCGGTGGCTTCGAGGTCGGTTCGCTCCCGACATGACCCGGTTGTCAGTCGAGCATCCCTCCACCCAGCGGCCGGTGGGGTCGTGGCCGAGGCCGCGGATCCACGCTTTCCTGTGGCCGGTGGTCAGTGCTGTCGTCGCCATTTCGGCGGGCTACGTTCTCCAGCAGACGGGTCGACGGGCGGCGGCGCTCGGGATGGCTGGTGCGGTTCTGGCGTCGCTGGGTCTGGTCCTCTGGACTCGCGCGAAGCGGCCGTTGATGAAGGTGGTTCTCCTCGTGCTGCCGGTGCTCTCCGCCGCGGCGGCCGGTGTTTACGTGGCGGCGCAGCTCAGCAGCCCCAATCGAGAAGTCTCAGGTTCCCTGGACCTGCGGCTTGCTTATTGGCGGCTCTCGGCGGAACTGATCCGGGAGCAACCGTTGCTGGGTTGCGGACCGGGCCAGTTTGTCGTCGCCATGACCGAGCGGGTGTCACCGTTGCGGGCGATTTCTCCGCATTTCTTCCACGGTAACGTTGATCTGTACGCCCACAACGAGTGGTTGCAGGCGGCGGTGGAACTGGGGGCGCCGGCCGCGTTCGCCTGGCTCGCCTTGCCGCTGGGACTGCTCTGGATCGCGGCCCGCGGGTTGCGGAAGCCGGCCCCGGCGGATCGGGCGGACGACCAGCCGGCGGTGCTGGTGGCCTGTGCCGCTGGCATCGTGGCCCTGGTGTTGACGGATTGTGCCAGCATCGTGTTGCGTACGCCGATCCTCACGCCGTGGTACTGGACCCTGCTGGGCTTGATGGCGGCCCTGGCAAGACCGGAAGGCCCTCAAGAGACACCGTCCCGGCCCGACGCTCCGGTGCGCCGTGGAACTCTGTCCGGTCAGGCTGCGATCTGGGGCCTGGCGGGCCTGGCTTGTCTGTTTGTGTCGATTCGCGAGTTGTCCCGCTCGGTGCAGGAGCGAGCGGCAATCGAGACGGGGGTCTTTCCGGTTCCGGCTCGCCTCGACGCCGACAGAACCCTGTCGGCCCGTTACGACGCGGCCGTACAGGCACTGCGCCGGGTCGTGGCCCGGGAGGCGGACGCGGCTGCCGCCTTGCCGCCCTGGGCGGCGCTCTACCGCCGGATGCCCGCTTTGCACGACACGCCGGCGATGTATGCTCAGGCGTTGCTGCTCAACGGCCGCTCGGACGAGGCGCGTTATGTTCTGGAGCAGACGCTTCAGGCCCACGGCAATCCGACCAACCCGGCCGCCAACATTCTTTACGCGCGTCTGCGTAGCGACGACGCGGTGGAACAGATGAAGTGCGTGCAGAGAGCCTTGAGAGTCGCCGCGCTGGAGGGCGATTGGCGTGATCTGGCAAGCCGGGCGGCAGCCGACCAGGCGGGTCGGGATTGGCTGGAACGCCAACTGCCGGAGGCTCGCCGACAGGCTACGGCAGGCTCGGATCCGGCGGTCGCCGCCGATTCGTCCGTGGAACTGCTGCGGATCGAAGCCTGGCTGCTGGAGCAGGCTGGGCATATTGATTCGGCTGTCGCCGAGGTGCGACTGGCCGCGGAGTACTATCAACGGCTCGAGCGACAGGGCAGCCGCTATCGCCGGGGGAGCGAGGCCGAGACCGACGCGTTCTATACGCTGGCCCGCCTGCTCTACGCCGCGAATGTCGGCAACCACGCCCAGGCCTGGGCCGCGATTCGGAGTGCCGAGTACTACGCCGTGCTGGGGATCGCCCACGAGCGACGTGCCGCGCCGGAGCCGGAAGCCGGCTTCGTCTGGGGAGAAGTCGTGCCTGTGGAGTTTCCGGAAAGGCTGTACGATCTGTGGCGGCTCTCGGCGTTGTTGCACCTCGTCGCCGGGCAGGATCGCTATCTGGATGGTCGGGTGCTGTCGAGCCTTCCGGTCGAAGCCCGCACGACCGCCGACCTCCATCGCGAATTGGCGGCCTTGGCGCGACAGGCTTATGCCGACTTGAGCCGCTTGCCTCCGGAGCAGAGGCCGCCGCATTATTCCGGCCTCGCCGAAGCGGCGCGCCGCTATGAAGCGGCTGCTCCTTGACCCGAGGCCGCGTCCAAGCCGCCGCCGGGCGCTCCCCCGCTCCGACCCGGGCTCTCTGGTCCGTCAGCGGCGGGAGCACCCGGTTACACAACCAGCCTCGCACCGCGCGAGACTGGATCGGCGGCGGATCCTGCCTCGGGAGTCAGCAAGCCGTGTGCCGTAGGTGTCATGACCACCGCCGCCGCGGCAGGAAGCCGAGGATTTGGCTCCGTCGCGGGTGCCGACCATGGCCGGATCGTCCGCCGATTCGCCCCGGCTGCCGGATTCAGGTATTCGCGGCAGTGCTGAGCGGGGAGTATTACCCGATCTCACCCAACGGTGGGCAACCATCGAGGTTCGGTCCGAGAACGGCGAAGCAGTGTTCCTGGGCCGGTGATGGCGAACCGGCGGAAGGCGAGTCTGACGCGGCAGTGGCCGATGAGGATGCCGGGCATGACGGCGATTTGCCGCACCTTGACAACCGAGGGCGGGTCGCGAATGATGTGCGGCGGGTTGACGCCGACGTAGCTCAACGGTAGAGCACGGCTTTCGTAAAGCCGGGGTTGTGGGTTCAAATCCCACCGTCGGCTGTAACGCATTTTTCAGATCGGGTTTCGGGACCAGGGCGAAGCAGCACAAGCCGACATCGCGTCCGGCCTCGGCAATCGCCGGTTGCCGAGGGGATTGGTTCCTGGTTCGCACCACGCCGCCGCAGCGCCTTCAATTCGGTCTTCGGGAAGTCGCCGGCTGTGACGATTGCCCAGTCCCGCAAGAGCCGCGATGCAGCCGAGGACCGACGCGGCGCCAACCTGGCCTCCCGGCGGCCTCCAATGAGACCGACTTGTCCCTCGGCCTGAATAGTGGTATGCTCGTTGAATAAAGGGATTGGCCGCGGAGTCGTGGCTGCGTCGCGGCGAATAGACCGACCGCCAAACCCCGGAGAGGTGGCTGAGTGGCTTAAAGCGACGGTTTGCTAAACCGTTGAACGGGGTCAAACCTGTTCCGGGGGTTCGAATCCCCCCCTCTCCGTTTCTCATTTCATTCGGCGCATCGCTACGCACGCCGCGATCAACGATTGCCGCAGGTTGCCGACCTGAAGGAGTCGCCTTCGGCTGGTTGAGCCGTGTTGTCCTGAATTGCGGCCGTGAGCGGCAAGTCTTGTCCACCCGGCGTCCTGAGAGCGGGCACAGGATATCGCGTATTAGGTCGTTCGACGTCCGTTTCGGCGCGGACGACGGCGACGGCGTCGGCGGCTGCGTCGCCGTCGGCGTTCTGACTATCCGGGCTACGTCGTCTTGTTCCATTGCCGGGCCGCTCCAGCTACCGACAGCGGCGATGCAGAGCGGCCGCACCATCTTGCTTTTCCATGAGGTCTTCTGACTGGTACCTGCGGCTCCACTTCCCGCCGGTGGCCCGCAGGTGGCCGCACCTTCTTGCCTTTTCATAAGGTCCTCTGACTCCTCCTCAAGAGTTCCTCCACTTCTTCCCGGCTCTGCCCGGGGCGATCTTCGCCGACGAACCGTCTCCCCGGAATCCACGGCGCCTGAGTGGCGGCGGTCTGCGGCGGCGAGTCTCGTCAGCGTGATTGCCCTTCGGGGGGATTCTGCTGACCAGCGGCCGTATCGTGCCCGTCGGCGCGCAGGTCCGGGCCGGGTTGGCCAAGCGGGAGGCCGATCTCCTTGCGGATCTCCTCTGCCAGGCCGGCGTGTTCTACGAAGAGCGACCCACGTGTTGCGGGCCAGGTCCGCACCCGGCCGAGGCTCTGCGCCGCCAGATCAGGGCGGCCCTGTAGCCGTCTGGCCCAGGCGATGCAGGCGCGGAGTTCATCGGCGAGGCCGGCCGGGTCGCGGCACCACCGCAGTCCCTCCTCGAAGGCCGCGACCGCCTCGTCGAACCGTTTGAGGCGGCAGAGCAGCACGCCCTGTTCAAAGCGTCCCCAGACCCAATTCGGCGCCCGCCGCACCACGTCGTCGGCCAAGTGCAGCGCCCGAGAGTAATCCTCCGGCGAGAGCCGCGGATTGCTCGACGTGCCCGCCGCCCAGCGGATCATCCAATGCGGTGAAGGCAGCATGGCATCGAAGTGGTCGCGCAGAATCGTGCGGGCCGCGGCGGTCAGACAGTCTTCCGGCAATGGCGGCGTGCCGTTGCCGCGGGAGACCGCGGTCGTCGCCGCTTCGGGAGAAGGCTCCGCCGGGTCCGCTTCACCCCGGTCCGAGGTCGCGGCGCAGAGCTGTCGGCGGACGGCGTCGATCGATTCGACCGGCCCGGCGAAGGCCCGGTCCATCATCTGCTGGGCACGCCGCACCGCCGCGCGTTGCCGCCGAGTTTCGGGGGACGCCTCGGACTCCCAGAGTCGCGCGATATTGTCCGAACCCCGGAAGCCGCCGGAGCCGGAGACCAGCCGCTCATGCGTCGGGTCGAACGCGAGGCTGCATACTCGTCCCAAATGACCGTGAAGCGTCGCCACCTCGACCCGCGTGGCCAGGTCCCAGACCTTCAGTGTCCGATCAAGGGAACCGCTGAACAGGCGGTTGCCTTCGGCATCGAACGCCAGGCACATCACCCCGTCCGTGTGGCCGATCAAGACCCCATCGGGTTCCGGCTGTTCTACCAACTCGACTTTCAGGCCGCTGCGGACTACTCGCCATAGGCGGATCTTCGCGTCGGCCGAGCCGGAGGCGAGCCAATCGCCATTGGGGCTGAGCATCAGGGCCAGGACGTTGCCCGGGTGCTGGTAATCGGCCTGGCCCGGCGACAGGGTCCCATCCCCTTCGAGACGCCACAAGCGAATCCGGTGAGTCGCGTCGCTCGAGGTCAGAATGCTCCCGTTGCCCGAGGCCAGCCAGCTTCCCTCTTCATCCAGAAAGGCCAAGGCGGTGATACCTGGGCCCTCGACCGACCGCTCCGCGATCCTCCGCGGGTGGAGCGGGTCGGCCAGATCCCAGACCTGGATCGTTCCCTCGTGTCCGTTGAAACCGCCCGCCGCCAGTCGCCGGCCATGGCCGCCGACCGCGAGGCTGAGCACGGGTTGCCGTCCCGCGTCCAGGTCGGCCAGCGTCTCCAGTTCGACGCGACCGTTGGGCAGAGTGGTCACCCGATACCATACGACGAGGCCGTCGTCGTGGTGCCACAGCTCGCGGGCTTGCGCCACGTCCTGACCGGTGCGATCGGATACTGCCTGCATGGCTGCGGCGACATAGAACGTCGACGGCGCGGGGCCGGGAATGACCGCCATCGCGTTGAGCAACAACCGATTGGCATGGTGCTCCACCGCCAGCGGCGCGGAGGTCTCCGCGTCCCACACGAATAGGCTGGCAATGCTTCCGGTCAGTACCAGGCGGCCGTCCGGGCTGAACGCGACCGCCGGCACGATGCCGAAGTGTCCACCCAAGTGGCCGCCCAGCGTGGGCACGCTCTCCGTTTCGGGTTGCCAGAAGCGGATGAAGCCATCCTCGCCCGCGCTGACCACGCGGCCGTCATTGAGCACGGCCAGGTCGTGCACCGGTGATGTGTGGCCGGGCAGTGTCGCCAGGGGTTCGGTCGGGTGAGTTGTGCCGATGAGTCTGCGGGAGGCATCGCTGCCTCGGAGGCTTGCCTCCACGTTCCAGACGCGAAGGGCGGCGTCGCCGCCGGCGGAATACAACCGCGTGCCGTCGTCGTTCCAGGCCAGGGCCATCACGCCGGCGGTGTGATCCTGGAGCGTACCGATCAACGCTTCCGAGGAGGTGTCGATCGTTTTTTCGGCATCGCCGCCCCCGGTGGGATTCCCACTTGCTGTGAGGGCCTTGCGCACATCCCACAGGCGGATGCTCCGATCCACCGAGCCGGAGGCCAGCCGCCGGCCGTCCGGGCTGAAGGCCAAGGCCGTGACGTGATCGGCGTGGCCGAGGATCACGGCGAGCGTATTTGCGTCGTGATCCGGGGCGGCCGGGATGCGGGGCTCGGCGTCGTCGCCGTCTCCAGCCGAGCGGTCACCCAGGAGCGAACCCATGTCCCAAAGCCGAATGGTCGTGTCGTGTGACCCGGAAGCCAGGAGCCGGCCGTCGCCCGGACTGAACACCAGGGATGCCAGGTGGCGGGAATGCCCGGTCAGCATGGCCAGTAGCGGGGGCGGCTCTCTAGCGGCGCTGGGGGCCGCGTCGGCCTCGACCAGATCACGAAGGTCCCACAGGGCGATAGCGCTTTCGTCCGACAAGGGGGATGCAGCCAGGATCCGCTCGCGAGGATGGAAAGTCAGAGGGGTGCTTAGCGCTGCAAACCAGCAGCGAATCGGGGCCTCCGACAACCGGCCGTCGGCAAAGGTCCAGACCGAGATGACGGAGGAGACTGCGTCTCCGAGCGGCTTTGTAACCACCGCTGCCAGTAGCCCGCCATCCGGGCTGAAGGCGAAGCTATTGCCGTAACCGCTCACTATCGAGGTCCGCTGCGGATCGGCGTCGGCCGACGCAGCCAGGTCGATGAGCTTCAGGTGCACTGCATCGATGGGACCGCCGCCCGCCGCCAGCCAGCGGCGATCCGGAGACAACGCGAGGCCGGTGACCTGTACACTGCCCACGCGAAGTTCCCGCACCGCGGCCGTGCGCCGATGCCAGAGGTGCCGCCATTCCCACGGCATCGATCGGTCAGGTAGGTCGGGGCCGCCGAGTTTCTCCTTCGCCAACTTCAGGATTTGCGCCGTCTGCCCGGAATCGCCGACGAGGATGGAGGTATCCGCCGCCGCCAGGGCCGCACCGTAAGCCGCCATGCCGGCCTTTTGTTTCGCTGCTTCGGCGATTTGTCTTTGCGCGAGGGCTTCTTCCCGCTGCTGTTCAGCAATCTGCCGTTGCTGCTGCGCCTTGTCTTTCGCATCCCCGACGACCAGGGCCACGCTTCCTACCACCGCCAACAGCACGACCGCGGCCGCCGTCGTCATCTGCCACCGATATCGCCGAAACAGCCGTCCCACGACCCGCAGCACCGTAGGGGCCCGGGCCTCGATCAGTTCGCCCGCCAGGTAATGCCGAATGTCCCGCGCCAGCGCCTCCACCGACTGATACCGGTCCGCCCGGTCCTTCTCCAGGGCCTTCAGCAGGATCGTCTCCAGGTCGCCCCGCACGGGTGGGCAGCGGCTGTCCCCTCCGGTCACCATGCTCGGCCGGGCCGGCGGCGTCTCGCGGATCACCCGCGTCGCCGCGTAGAGGCTCGTCTTCGAGACGTCGTATGGCAACCGCTCGCAGAGCAGCTCGTACAGCACCACGCCCAGGCTGTAGAGGTCGCTCCGCACGTCGATGGCGTGCGGGTCGCCCTCGCACTGCTCCGGGCTCATGTAGGCCAGCGTGCCCACCAGGTGCCCCGCCTCGGTGTGCATCGTCGTCCGGGCCAGGTCGTCATCCACCGCCCGGGCCACGCCGAAATCGATGACCTTGACTCGGCCCTCGGCATCCACCAGCAGATTCGCCGGCTTCAGGTCGCGATGAATGATGCCCTTCTGGTGGCCGTGGTGTACCGCGTCGCACGCTTGCAGGAACAGCTCCAGCCGCTTCGCCGCGCTGAGCCGATGCTCGGAGGCATACTGCGTCAGCGTGCGGGCCTCCGGCACGTACTCCATCACGAAGTAGGGCACCTCACGGACGAAGGGCCGAGGGGTTCCTTCGACCGGGCGGGCGGTCCCGGCCTCGTAGACCTGGGCGATGTGCGGGTGGCTCAGGTGGGCCAGCACCTGGGCCTCGAACTCGAACCGCCTCGCGGCGGACCGCGACCACAGCCCGGTGTGCAGCACCTTTAAAGCCACCTGGCGGTGCGGTCGCTCCTGCTCTGCCAGATAGACCGTGCCCATGCCGCCCCGAGCCAGCAGCCGCTGGATGGTGAAGCCCGCCAGTTTGGCGCCGATCAGCGGATCGACAGCGGGCGGGCGGAGCACCTCCGCCCAGCGGGTGTCGGGCGGCGGGAGGCGGAGGAAGTCGTCGCCGGCCAATTCGTGGCCCTGGATCAGCCGGCGGAGCTCCTCCAGCATCTCCGCGTCGTCGCCGCAGTGCGTGCGGAGGAAGGCGTCGCGTTCGGCCGAGGGCCGCTCGACTGCCTCAGCAAAGAGCTCCTCCATCCGCTTCAGGCGTTCATCCATGGCGAGGGTTCCTGTCGGGCCTGTTCACCTCGCGGAACCCGGAGCGGGAGAGACCCGGTAGGGCCGGGACCGTGAGGGAGCGGTGGCGGTCGACTCGGGCGGCCGGTCGCCCTGGCGGGGAACCGCCCTTGGGACGGGCGGGACGCGAAGGTGCGGCGGTCCATGACGCGTCATGCGCCTGACAGCCGCTTCCGCAGCCAGGCTCGAGCCATCAGCCACCGCGTGTCCATGGTCCGGGGACACACTCCGACCACCTCTGCCGCCGTGGTTCCGTCCAGACCGACCAGAAACCGCAACCGGACCGCCTCGGCGAGTTCCGGCCGCTGGGCGGCCAGTTCGTCCAGGGCTTCGGCCAGATCCAGCAATTCCGTCGGATCCATGTCAAAGGTCGCCGGCTGGTCGCCGAGCGGCTGCGGCGGCCGTCCGCCGCCGCGTTTGATCGCTCCTCGTCTACGTGCGTCTTCCACGAGGATTCTCTGCATCGCTTTGGCGGCGGCGCCGAAGAAGTGTCGCCGGTTCTCGAAGACCCCGTCCCCATCGCCCACCAGCCGCAGCCAAGCCTCGTGAACCAGGGCGGTCGGCTGGAGCGTCCGCGGCCCGGCCTCGCGGCCCAGGTGGCGGGCGGCCATGCCGCGGAGTTCCTCGTACACGGCGTCCAGGAGCCGATTCTGGGCCTCCGGCTCCTGTTGCTGAACCGCCCGTAGCAGCTTGGTGACCAAATGCGTTGCCCGCGAGTCGGTCATCTCCATCCCCTTCGAAAGGCGAGTCAGAGGGTAGCAAAAGATCGTGGGTGTCGTCAAGGGTGCCGCGGAGCCGGGTCGGCGGGGACCGGGAGGCCGGAGGAGCGGTCGCCGGCCGGATCCGGAGCATGCTGGGCAAACGTCGCGGGTACCGGATTAGGCACGGCAACCCTTTCGCGACCGGCTGGGCATGAGACCCGCGGTCCCGCCCTAGTCTCGGCAGAGTCGAGTCGCTCCCCGCACTGGGCACGATGGAAGGAAATCACGACGTGATCACTCGTTGTCCATCTGCGCAGCCATCCGCGGGTTCAGGTGAGCATACATCTTCAACACGCTGCCCTCGAGCATTCCGGCCTGCACCGGCTCGATGAGTGCGGCGTACTCCTCAGCAAACTCCGGGTACTGCTGGATGATGTCCGGGCGCTCCTTGATGATGTACAGCTCCAGTGCTCGAATGCAGCGAGGATACGGGATGCAGGAAGACTGCATCGTCTCAGTGAAGGATACCATTTCCACGGCGGCTCGTTCACGTTCGTGCCGTGCAGCCGCGCCCGAGAGAGCCACACTCGCGGGAGATGACTATGTGGTCGTCGATCGGGTTCTCCCGTCGCCGCTGGTCGCACATCCTCTCCTGGGTGGCAATGATTTCTTGCTCTAAGACTCGGGAATCACACGCGCTTTGGAAGAGGCGGGCGATACCGACTGGCTATTCTCCCCAGGTCAGAAGCGCTACGTCCCGTAGTTGCCGAGTGCGCTCTCGCTCAACGCGGCCGAAATCCACGGATAATGGCTCCGGACCGCATGCCGCAATAACACCGCGTGCCGGCAGACATAACGGAGAGGGAGGGATTCGAACCCCCGGGGCGGTTGCCCGCCCAGCGGTTTTCAAGACCGCCGCCTTGAGCCACTCGGCCACCTCTCCGGGGTTGGTCCCGCGTCGGCGGGATCGCTCGTCCTGCGGATTCGGCAGGGCGCGTATTTTACCGCCCGCCGGCTGGTCTGAGAAGAGAGACCGATCGTTCGCGGGGGCGCAGACTTCGCCAGGAATATCGGCGGTGCGTCCAGATCGGACGGCTTTAACTAAACCGCGGGCGTGGACATCCGATGGAGAGATCGCGGTTCCGCATCGGGCGGAGGCATGGTCGGGGCTCGAATCGGGCCGGCTGAGCGGCGACGTCAGCCGGCCTGGGGAGAACGACCATGCGGGCAAGTTGGACTGTCGGGCGGAAACTGGCGGCGACCTTTCTGCTGGTATGCGTGATCACCGCCGTGCTGGGCGGCGTGGGCTACTACGCGGTGACGGACGGGGGCGCCTCGATTGACGAGGTCGGCCTCGTTCAGTTGCCCACGGTGAAGAATCTTCTCTTCATCAAGGAGCGGGGGCGAGACATCCGTGGAACGCTGCGTTCGCTGGGGATCCCCGACCTGCCGGCGGACATTCGCAACCGGCAATACGACAACCTGGCCAAGGCCCGGACGGAATACGCGGCGGCCTTCGAGGAGTACGAGCGGCTGCCGCATCCCGCCGAGGTGGAGCAGCTCTGGCAGCACTTCAAGACGATCTGGCAGAACTGGCGGGAAGTGAACACCAAGTATGTAGAGGCCTGTCGCCGATTCGATCTCCGCGGCCTGCCCAATCCGGAATCGACCTGCAAGGATTTGGAGCGGTTTCGCGGCGACCACTATCGGCTCGGGGAGCGGGTCTTGCAGATGCTGCACACCCGAGAGACCTTCGAAGGGGGCGAAGACCACACGTCGTGTGCATGCGGGCAATGGTTATCCAAGTTTCAGTCCTCCAACGGCGAGCTGATGCAGGAAGTCGAGGCCATTCGCGAACCGCACCGGAAGTATCACGAGGCCGTCGCGGCGGTCAAGACCCTGGTCAAGGACGGCAAGGTGGAGGAATCCTACGATGTCTATGCGGAGCGAATGCGGCCGGCCGCGGAGGAGGTCTTCAAACACTTTGACATCTTGCGCCAGGTCGCTGGCGAGGCCATTGCCGAGCTGAATCAAAACCAGGCCTTGCTCTTCGGCCCGGTGACGGACCTCCAGCGCGAAGCGGACGCCGCCCTTGATCAACTGACCACCGCGAGTCTTGATCACGCCTCGGCCGAGATCCAACGCACGCACGCCCGGGCGGCCGTGTTCAAGGTGGTTTCCCTGGTTTCGGCGATTGTCGGAGTGGTGGCCGCGATCGGATTGGGCACGATCATCACCCGCGGCATCAATCGGCGACTGACCCAGATCGCCACGCAACTCAACGACGGCGCGGCCCAGGTCAACGACGCCGCCGCCCAGGTCTCCAGCGCCGCGCAACAACTGGCCGAAGGGGCCAGCGAGCAGGCCTCCGCCCTGGAAGAAACCAGCAGCAGCCTGGAGCAGATGGCGGCCATGACCCGCACGAACGCCGAGAATGCCCGTCAGGCCAACACCCTCGCCACGGAGGCGAAGGCCAACGCCGAGAAAGGCGACCAGACCATGGGCCAGCTCAATCAGGCGATGCAGGCCATCAACGAATCCGCGAGCCAGATCAGCCGCATTATCAAGGTCATCGAGGAAATCGCCTTCCAGACCAACCTGCTGGCCCTCAACGCGGCCGTGGAGGCGGCCCGCGCCGGAGAACACGGCAAGGGCTTCGCCGTGGTCGCCGACGAGGTGCGGAATCTGGCCCAGCGGGCGGCCCAGGCGGCGCGCGAAACCACCACGTTGATCGAAGGCTCGGTCTCCCGGGCGAGCGAGGGCAGCGAGGTGGCGGCCAGAGCCGGCGGCGTCCTGCAAGCCATCGTGGGGGACATCGCCAAGGTCGCGGATCTGCTCAACGGCATTGCCCGGGCCTCGGGCGAGCAGGCTCAGGGTGTGGAGCAGATCAACACCGCCGTGTCGCAGATGGACAAGGTCACGCAGGCCAATGCGGCGGGGGCCGAACAATCCGCCAGCGCCGCCGAGCAACTGAGCGCCCAGGCCATGACGGTCCGGGGGATGGTCGAGGAACTGCAAGCGATGGTCGGCGGGGCCGGCCGCCGCGAAAGCGTGGGGCCGACGACCTCCAAGGCCGCTCCGTCGTCGGGCGCTTCGACCTCGCCGGGCCGCGTCAAACCCAAGGCCGCGGCGACGCCCGCTCAGCCCGTGGCGACGGCGGCGGATTCGGGGCCGCTCGATTTCTAGCGGGCGGCAGATCCGGAGCGAGCCGGAGCGGCGGCGGCTGCCGTCGGCAGTTCCAAGCCGGCGCGGCGTGCTTCCGCTGGGAAGCACGCCGCGTTAGCCGTGGTGCCCGGTCGCCGGGAAGTCGGCAGCGGTCCTCAAGAGCAGGCCGGCGGCGGCGTCAGGGACCGGCCGAGCGAATCTGGTGCCGAACAATCTGACCGCTGCGGAGATAGATGACGTTTTCGGCGATGTTGGTGGCGTGGTCGGCGATGCGTTCGAGGTTCTTGGCCACCGAGAGAAGATCCAGATAGGCGGCGAGGGTGTCCGGCGAGACGGAATCCTCGGCCACGATGGTCTTGACGATGTGGCTGTAGAAGGCGTCCGCGGCGTGCTCCTGGGCGAACACCGCGCGTGCGGCGTCGGCGTCCTGCGTCACATAGGACTGCACGGCGTGGTGCAGCATCTGCTTCACCACCGGGCTGAGCATTTCGCGAACCTCGTGCAGGCCGGGGAGTTCGCGGCGGTCCAGGTGGCCGGCCCGCTCGGCGATGTTCACGGCGCAATCCGCGACGCGCTCGAGGTCCCCGTTGACCTTCAGGATCGTGCAGAGCAGCCGCAGCTCGGGGCCGACGGGGTGAAACTCCGCCAGCAGTCGGATCACCTCGGCCTCGACGGCGACTTCTTCGGCGTCGATCCCGCGATCGCGACGGATGACGTGTTCGGCCAGGGCCGCATCCAGGCTGAAGACGGCTTCACAGGCCTCCTCGATCATGTCCTCGACCAGATTGGCCATCTGGAGCGAGCGATCTTGCAGGCAGCGGAGGCAGTCTTCGAACGTGCTGGCGCTGTTCATAGCGGAGTCCAAACCAGCCATTTTAGCACGTTCGCTGACGACCGACCAGCCTGACCGCGGAGGTCGGTCGGGACAGGGCCGCAGTCGGCTGTTCCGATCGGATCGACAACGAGTGCGGGAGGGATTCAGGCTGTTAAGTCGCCGTGGGTTTGGCGCTAATGTTTGGTTAAGCAGGCCGCGAAGCCCCGCATGGACCGCACCAAAGACGCGGCGGGTCGTCGCAGCGCGGGTTCCAACGCTCGCGTCCTCACGACGAGGGCTGTGGGGCACGGTAAGATGGTGTGACGACCGTGGTGCTGTGGAAGCGCCGCAACCGGCTGAATCGCCCGCTGTAGTGACGCCCGCCATGGACAAAGAGAACACACTTGCTGCCGGCAAAGCGATCCTCGTCGTGGAAGACGAGACCGACCTGGCCGACCTGATCTGCTACAACCTGGAACGAGAAGGATACGAATGCCGCTGCGTCGGCGCGGGCAACGTGGTTCTGGATGAGGTCCGACGAGCAAGGCCGGATCTGATCCTGCTGGACCGTATGCTGCCCGGCCTCTCCGGCGACGACATCGTCGCCCAGCTCAAGAAGAATCCCGCGACCTCCGGCATTCCGATCATTCTGCTGACGGCCAAGGCGGAGGAGTCGGACCAGCTCGTCGGGTTCGCGCTGGGCGCCGATGACTATGTGACCAAGCCGTTTTCGATGAAGGTCCTCCTGGCCCGCGTGACGGCCATGCTCCGCCGCGTGGAATCCGGCCCTGCGGTGGACGACGTCATGGAGGCCGGCCCGCTGCGCTTGAGCACCAGTCATCACCAGGTGACGTTGAACGGAGAGCCTGTTCCGCTGACCGCGACCGAGTTCCGGTTGCTCGCCGCGCTGATGAAGGCCCAGGGACGCGTGCTGGACCGTGCCCGCCTGATCGACATCGTGCTGGGCGCGGAGACCATCGTGACCGACCGCACGATCGACGTGCATGTCACGGCGGTTCGCCGTAAGCTGAAGTCGGCGGCCGAGTGGGTTCAGACGGTTCGCGGCGTGGGCTACACCTTCCGCCCGCCGGCGAAGTCGCCTGCCCGCAAGACCTGACCGCCGCACGGCACGGCATGCGCAGCAAGTTTTTCTGGAAGCTGTTTCTCGGCAACGTGTCCCTGCTGGTCCTGGTGGTGGCCGCCTGCGTGTGGCTGACCTTTGGGGCCTTCGTGGAGTTTCAGGACCGGGAGCTGACCCGGCAACTGAAGACCCACGCCGAGATCTTCCGCCGCCAGGTCGCCGCGGATTTCGATCTGCAACATGCCGCCGAACTGCAAGAGCTGGCCAGGGCGGTCGCGGACGATACCGGCCACACGATTCGGCTGACCCTGGTTGATGTCGCCGGCAACGTGTTGGCGGACACGGAATCGCCGCCCGCCGCCATGGAGAATCACGCCGGTCGGGAGGAGATCAGCGCGGCCCTGGCCCACGGCGTGGGGGTCAGCACCCGCTGGTCGCACACGCTCCATCGTGACTTGAAGTACGTGGCGGTTCGGGTGGACGGCCGTGCCGGCCCCAGCGGCGTGGTCCGCGCCGCCATGCCGGCCCGCACGATCGTCGAACGGGCCGAGGAGGTCCGCCGGCTCTTCTGGACGATGGCCGGCGTGGTCCTGCTGGGTGCGGTCATTCTGGCCCTGGGGTTGGCCCACCTCTGGAGCGGTCCGGTGGCGCGCATCACGGCCACGGCGAGGAGCCTGTCCACGGGCGACTTGTCGGCCAAGGCCCACACCCGCGGCCGCGATGAGATCTCCTTGCTGGCCCGTTCGCTCAATCAGATGCGGGACCACCTGGCGGCCCAGTTGCGGACCATCGACCGGCAGCGGCGGACCCTGGAGCGGCTGTTGGAGCAACTCCACGAGGGTGTCATCGTGGCGGGTTCCGATGGACGCCTGATTCTGATCAACCCGGCGGCACGCCGGATTCTGGGCATGTTGGGCGCGCGGGTTGACCACGAGCGGGACTGGGCCGGTCTCCTCCTGCACGAGCGATTGCCGGATCCGGAATTGCGGGAGCTGCTGGCCCCGCGGCGGCCCGGTACCGATTCATCTCCGTCGGCTGCCGGAGGACCTGGCACCGATTCGGCGTCGTCCTCCGGCGACGTGACGGGGCAGCCTGATTCGGCCGGCCGCCCGGCACCCCTCACCGAGTGCCGCTTGACCCGGCCCAGCCCGGAAGGCCAGGTCACGATTCTGGGCCGGGCCGGTAACATTGTGCTGCCGACCGACGTGGACGAGCGGCTCGGAAACGATTCCTTCTCCGCGGAGCGGGGTGAGGCCGGCCCGACGACCGGCCGGTTGCTGGTCCTGACCGACGTCACCGAGTTGACTCGGGCGGTGCAGGTCAAAGCCGATTTCGTGGCCAACGCCTCGCATGAGCTGCGGACGCCGCTGGCCGCCATCCGGGCCGCGGTGGAGACGCTGGCCAGCCTGGACCCCGCGACGGAATCGCGGGAGGTGGAGCGACTGGCCGGGGTGATCCGCCGCCACGGTGCGCGGCTGGAAGCCATGGTGAGCGACCTTCTGGACCTCTCCCGGCTGGAGTCGCCCTCCGCGAAGTTCGAGCGGACTGCGGTGCCGCTGGAGGAGATCATCCAGGACTTGCGGGAGCGATTCCTGGTTGCCGCGCAGGCCAAGAGCCTGTTATTGGAGACGGCGGTGGGCCGAGAATGCCGCACGGTTTGGGGTCATCGGCACCTGTTTCGGCTGATCCTGGACAACCTGGTAGACAACGCGATCAAATTCACCGACCCCGGCGGCCGGGTGGCGGTGGATTGCCGTGCGGAGTCGGAAACGCTCGTACTAAGCGTGGAAGACACCGGCTGTGGGATCCCTCCGTCCGACCATGCCCGCGTCTTTGAGCGTTTCTACCAAGTGCAGCGGTCCCGCTCCGGCCCCAGCCGCGGAACGGGCCTGGGGTTGGCCATTGTTCGGCACGCGGCGCAGGCCATGGACGGGGCCATCGAGTTGCAAAGTACCCCCGGGGTAGGGACCCGGATCACCATTCGTTTTCCGAAGGCTGTCCGCCTGACCATGTAGGGACCGTTGTGCCGCCGCTGGTGGGCGATTCGCCACGCGGGGCGTGAGAGGCGCACATTCCCGCATGTGGTGCGAAAGTTTTCGCCGGTTCGAGGATTTCGCAGGGGGGTGAGTTGCGGGAATCCGCCCCGGGGTCGCGGTTTTTAGAAGCAGACAATCCGGCTCCGGAGGGGTGGTTCATCGCACCGCGGCGAGAGCGAAACGCGATCTGGGGCCTGAGCGGAAGGGGGGTGCCTTCCTCATGGCGTATCTTGGTCAGGTCCACAAACGCAAAAAAGAAACTTTTCAATCCGATGGTCTTTACTTCTGGCACAGGGTTTGTTAGGATTCAATGCACAGAGCCCATGAGCGGTGGGTATACCGCCAAGGTTTGACCACGATTCCTTCCTCTCTCCGGCCCGAACACCTCGTGGTCAAGCTGGTATCCCCGCCGCTCCCTTTTTTTGGTTCTTCACGGATTTCCGGGGAACGCGGCACGGATTTTGAGGAAGAAGTACTCG